>NZ_JAMPLV010000005.1:0-475577 GCF_028477785.1 Providencia sp. PROV269
TTTGACGTTCGCGTTCGGCTTGTTCTTCGGCAGCTTGAATTGCAGCTAACTCTGCTTGGCGACGCTGCTCTTCCGCTTCCTCTGCCGCTTGAATCGCAGTTAACTCAACTTGACGCTGACGTGCCATTTCTTCTTCAGCAAGACGCATTGCTTCCGCTTCTTGGCGTTCACGCTCGGCTTTTTCTTCCGCCAGTTTTTTCTCTTCGGCTTCTTGGCGTGCTTGTTCCGCTTGCTCTTCGGCAGCTTGAAGCTCTGCTAGTTTAGCTTCCCGCTCACGTTCTGCTTGCTCGGTTGCCGCATCAATCGCAGCTTGTTGTGCTTCATACTGACGCTGAGCTTCATCTTCTGCCGCTTTAATAGCAGCTTGCTCAGCTTGATGTTGACGTTCCGCTTCGGCTGTTGCGGCATCAACCGCAGCTTCATGGGTTGATTGGTTTTCGACGTCATTAACCACATCATTTTGTTGAGTTTGTTGTTGCTCTTGTTGCTGGGTTTCTTCTTCATTTTTACGCCCAAACCCCAACCATGAAAAAAAACCTTTTTTCTTGTCTTTAGCCATTTGCCACTACACTCCTCGCGGTAAAAATATGGCACTCGATAATCAAATCGCAATAAAATTATATGCAGTCTACCATTTCATCGCTCAGCAACACATATCTGAAAGAAAAATCCTGCCAATTTAATCTGAATTTTCGTGTTAAAACTGTGAAAATGAAGCACTATAATTGAAATACGGCCAATCAGAGATAACAACACTGCAACTTATCGCCTGACAGGTATACAATAGTAACAATCAAATTTAAGTACATAAACCCGTTAAGCAGCAATAAACATTATGGCAAAAAAACCACAATCCCCCTCTTTAGGGCAAATTCGTATTATCGGTGGAAAATGGCGCGGAAGAAAGCTGCCAGTTCGTGATAGTGAGGGCTTACGCCCAACTACAGACAGAATTAAAGAAACGTTATTTAACTGGTTGATGCCAATCATTCGAGATGCGCGTTGCTTAGATTGCTTCGCAGGCAGTGGCTCACTGGGCTTTGAAGCACTTTCTCGTTTTGCAGAAACAGTCACCTTTATTGAGCTCGATAAACACAACGCCCAATTATTGACTGAAAATAAAACTCGCTTACAAGCTGATAACGCAACCGTAGTGAATCACAACAGCCTAAATTTTTTAAGCCAAGCAGGTACACCTTTTGATGTCGTTTTCATTGACCCACCATTTCGCAAAGGACTGCTCAATGAAACCATTCAATTGTTAGAAAAAAATCAATGGTTAGCTGAAGAAAGCTGGATATACGTTGAGTCAGAAGCGGAGTCACCACTTACTGACATTCCAGCTAACTGGCAACTTCATCGCGAAAAAATAGCTGGGCAAGTCGCATATCGCCTTTTTATTCGAACTTCACTTTAGGGACAAAAACATGTTTATCAATATTGGACGCCTGCTCATGATTTGCGTTTGGGGTTTTATGGTCTTTAACCTCGTCCATCCATTCCCTAAGCCATTGAAATATTTCATGGATATTGCAATGGTGTTCATGGTATTTATGCATGCACTGCAAACTATTTTCCTAAAAGCAACGCTTCCTAAAGGGGAAAAAATCTCTGGTTTAGTTCAACTACGCATTTTCTTTTTTGGCGTATTCGAAATGTTAGCCATGCAGAAAAAAACCAAAGCCGCTTTAGAAGAAGCAAAGAAAAGGCAATCAGACCAGTAAAAACTTTATGATGCAGGCTCGAAACGAATAAACCGAGTTCCTTGCATCGTGAGTTTTCCTTCACTGCCTAACGCTACGCTTTGGTATTGTTCTTCTGTCACAATCGTTTTGATAATTTCGCCGCTTGAGCGCGTTTTGAAATAAATTTCATAGCGGAAGGTTTCAGGGGAAACAACATCTCGTTCACGAGAACGCATATTAGGATAAGGGTAATCCTTTTTGTTATCCACCTTGACCAAATAGCTCACCAGCAAAGAGTTATCATTAATTTCATTTTGCTTGCGTTGGTCAAAAAAACGCTTAGTAGCAAGAACCGCAATAACCGCTAAAACAATGATCAATAGTATGGGCTTGTTCATAATGTATGCTTTTCACTTAAAAAATCCGTCATGATAGTTTATCTTATTTAACTAAACAGGACACGTTTCTAAGTTGCCAGACCACTGCCGTGTCATTCATTGAACATATAAGGATGTGTATATGATTAGTTGGCCATTCCTCGCAGTACTCTTTTCTGGTTGGTTATATGTCGATGCCGCCTACCGAGGACCTGGGTGGCAACGTTGGTTATTTCGCCCGATCACACTGCTGCTTTTATTACTTTGGGGGTGGAGTTCCGATGATCTTAACCTGCAAAACTACCTCATTCTTGCTGGATTGCTAGTTTCTCTTGTTGCAGATCTTTCTCGTATGCTTTCAAGTGAGCACTTACTAGCTTCTGTCGCATTGATGTTCTTAAGTTATTTGATTTACACCATCAGCTTTGGAATGCAGCTAAATTTCGGGCTCTATCTACCTTGGCTAGCCGCCCCTCTGATTGTCGCTGCCATTACTTTAGTGTTTATTTGGGGCAAACTTGAAAATCTTCAAGCCATTGTTTTTGCATCACTAATAATGTGTATGATTATGGCATGGGTTGCTGGTGACCAATATTTTGGTCTCGGCCGTGAATATAATTTTTCAATCATGGTTGGTGCATCTCTGCTATTTCTTTCTAACTGTGTTTGGCTAATTGCTCGATTCCGTCTTCCATTTAAAGCTTCAAAAGCTGTTGTTGCAGCGCTCTATTTCCTTGGGCAGTTCTTTATTGTGCGGGCAATTTACTTGTAATTACTACCCGCAAAGACTAAGCCAATTGACTAAAAGTGCTATTTGAGAATTTTATCAATTGGCTCCCCCTTTTTGGTTTGACTCTGGAGTAGACTCCAGAGTGTAGACTTATCAACAATGAATGATAAAACGAATCATTGTTTGATAAGGGGGCGCTTATGCACTCACACTCTCATAAAGAAAATCATGTACATAGCAGTTCTTGTTGCTCTAGTAACAGTACTTGCTCATCTGCTATCGCTGAAAATGACAAAAAAGTGAGTAACGACTCACATACTTCCGAGCACAGTGCAGTGAAGAAAAACCCTGATGACGATGAAGAAGCTCATCATCATATCGGGGACCATTCTGCACATGAGCATGCAGTAAATGACAATCATCATAAGGGACATAACCACCAGCATGGTAATAGCTGTGGTTTAACTCCGGATGTCGCGAATGAAGTTGAGCCTACCCAAGCGGCTAGCCAGCGCTTTAGCTGGATAATCCGTGGTATGGATTGCCCAAGTTGCGCAAATAAAATTGAAACTGCAGTTAAGCAAATCAGTGAAGTAAAACAAGCCAAAGTATTATTTGCCACAGAAAAACTTGTGGTTGATGCCAACACAGATATTAGTGTGGCAGTTCGCTCTACCGTTGAAACTGCGGGTTATGAATTACTTGAAGTCGGTAGCAATAGTGCGGCAGCAGCTCCACCAAGCTTAATTAGTGAAGCTAAGCCCGTCATTATTTTAGCGATTTTAATGGCTATTAGTTGGGGGATTGAATTTATCAATCCACAGTTGGGTAATATTGCCTTTATTTTAACCACCCTGTTTGGGTTATACCCAATTGCCCGTAAATCATTACGCTTAATGCGAACGGGTTCACCTTTTGCCATCGAAACATTGATGACGGTTGCCGCAATAGGCGCAATCTTTATTCAAGCAACAGAAGAAGCCGCAATGGTTATCTTACTGTTTATGTTAGGCGAAATGTTGGAATCTTATTCTGCCGGAAGGGCCAGACGAGGTGTTAGCGCCTTAATGGCACTGGTTCCAGAAGATGCCGTTTTAATCAAAAATGGGCAAAAAACAACTATTCCTGTTGCGCAGTTACGTCCCGGGGACATTATCGAAATCGCACCAGGTGGGCGTTTACCTACCGATGCCGTGTTAGTATCTGGTTTTGCCAGCTTTGATGAAAGTGCGTTAACGGGTGAATCTGTACCTGTCGAACGTAATGTTGGAGATAAAGTGGCTGCAGGTTGCTTATCTGTTGATAGAGCCGTTCAAATGCAGGTGGTATCAGAACAGGGTCAAAATGCGATTGACCGCATTTTACAGCTGATTGAAGAAGCAGAAGAACGTCGCGCACCAATAGAACGTTTTATTGATCGCTTTAGCCGTGTATACACACCAATCATCATGCTGATTTCCGCATTAGTGATTGTTATTCCACCTATTTTCTTCAGCGCACCATGGGAAACATGGATTTATCGCGGGTTAACACTGTTATTGATTGGTTGCCCTTGTGCATTAGTGATTTCAACCCCTGCAGCAATTACCTCCGCATTAGCAACTGCTACACGGCGCGGTGCTTTAATTAAAGGGGGAGCCGCATTGGAGCAACTGGGAACTATCACGACCATTGCTTTAGACAAAACGGGCACACTGACAGAAGGTAAACCCCATGTCACTAACTTAGTCCCTGTTGAAGGCTTGTCAGAAAGTGAATTAGTACAAATCACCGCATCTGTTGAAGTTGGCTCTCACCACCCACTTGCTAAAGCAGTAGTTAATAAAGCGGAAGAACTTTCTTTGACTGTCACTGAAGCGCAAGAGCGTAAGGCACTGGCAGGAAAAGGAATTGAAGGATACCTTAATAACAAACATATCCTTGTTAGCGCACCAAACCGCCTTGATACGCCATTAAACAGTGAGTGGCAAAGTAAAGTAGAAACCTTAGAAGCAGAAGGGAAAACCGTTGTTGTCACACTCGAAAATAACCGCGTGATTGGTTTAACCGCACTGCAAGATACATTGCGCAAAGATGCTGCGGATACGATGAGCATGCTAAAAGCGCTCAACGTGAATGCCGTGATGCTGACAGGTGATAACCCTCGAGCAGCAAGTGCTATTGCAGGCCAATTAGGCATGGAATACCGCGCAGGGTTATTACCGGAAGATAAAGTCACTGCGGTTATGGAGCTTAACCGAAACCACAGCACGATGATGGTCGGTGATGGCATTAATGATGCTCCAGCAATGAAAGCGTCTAGTATCGGTGTTGCCATGGGCAGTGGTACGGATGTGGCATTAGAGACTGCCGATGCCGCGTTAACTCATAACCGTTTAACTGGGCTTGCAGAGATTATTGCGCTATCTCGCGCAACACGAAAAATCATTCGTGAAAATATTGCGATTGCCTTAGGGTTAAAAGCCGTATTCCTCGTCACCAGTTTGTTGGGAATTACCGGGCTTTGGGTCGCCGTTCTTGCTGACTCCGGTGCAACAGCACTCGTAACAGCAAACGCAGTGCGCCTATTACGCGTTAAATTACCTCAAGTGAAAAAGTAATTTATATCAACTGATTTAAACGCCACAATAAGTGGCGTTTTTTCTTTTACAACCTTTCCAATAAATACTGTTATTACAATACGTTAAATACAATTTTAACTTAAGAATTAGGACTAACTTTTTCTCCATCAACCCCAGATTCCGCTAAAATGCATTTTGAAAATCACTCTTTTGGCAAGGTATTAGCGGGTATTGGGTATGGTAAAAAATCACAGTTCAACGCCACATGACGCTGCATTTAAAGGGTTTATGTCTAAACTTGATAATGCACGTGACTTTTTTGATATTCACTTACCCAGCCATATTAAGCAATTATGTGATTTCAAAACATTAGCGATAACAAATTCTTCTTTCATTGATAACCAGCTACGAACTCGTCTTTCGGATATGCTCTACACTGTCGAGACACAGCAAGGTGAAGGCTATATTTATATGTTAGTTGAACACCAATCAACACCCGATAAGCTAATGGGTTGGCGGATGATGCATTATTCGTTCCTTGCCATGAATCAACATTTACAACAAGGCCATCATGATTTGCCACTGGTTGTGCCAGTTTTATTTTATCATGGAAAGGTAACGCCTTATCCATATGCTAAGCCGTGGACACACTGTTTTCCGTGGCCAGAAATTGCATCAAACTTATATAGTCAACCATTTCCGCTCGTCGATATTACTGTCATTGATGATAATGAACTCGTAAACCATCGCAAAGTTGCGGTTATGGAACTCGCGATGAAGCATAGGGACTTAAGAGATAACATAGAAAAAGTCACGCAGTTGCTAGCTGAAGCGATGAATCAAAATTATCATCATAGCGATGACATCATCACTATTTTCAATTACTTATTTATTACTATGGATTCACCTCACTTTGAAATAGTGGTTAACCAACTTATTGATCAAATTGAAAATAACCAAGAGGCGATTATGAACATTGCGCAACGATTAAAAAATCAAGGAATACAAGAAGGCATTGATATTGGTGTAAATAAAGGCATAGATATTGGAGCAAACAAAAAACAACATGAAGTTGCTCTGAAAGGTTTACAACTCGGTACAAGTATTGAGCTTATCTGTCAGCTCACTGGGTTAACTCATCAGGAAGTATTAAATCTACAATAATCCCCCTGCCTTTTGGCAGGGATTGATACAATGCAATTAGCTAATGGCGGTTAACTCGATTTTTTACGTAACAAATAACGATACGGAGCATTCTCAGCCTCTACCGCTAATAAATCATGCTCCATAAAGCGGCAGAAACCTGGGATATCGCGTGTGGTTGCTGGGTCATCAGCAATAATTAACAACGTTTCCCCATCAGCCATATTACGAACTGTTTTGCGCACTAACATCACAGGCTCTGGGCATCGTAACCCTAGCGTATCAAGGGTTTTCGTTGGATTAGCAAATAAATCAGACATTAAAAAACACTTCTAAAAGGAATCAATAGACTGATTATATAATAAAACGCTCATTGATAAATGAACAGTTTTGCTTTTGTTGCGCAACGAGCGTATGATGCGCTGTTCCCAAATGTTGGGATGTATTTCATGGGTTCCCTCACCCCATTGTGACTAAAAAGGTACAATATGTTTAATTTTACTGCGCAGCAAAAAGCCACTGCGTTAATTTGGCTTTCGTTATTTCATATTTTAATCATTACCTCTAGTAACTACCTCGTGCAGTTGCCAATTAATATTTTTGGCTTCCATACCACTTGGGGTGCTTTTACTTTTCCATTTATTTTCCTTGCTACTGACTTAACCGTACGTATCTATGGTGCACCGCTGGCTCGCCGAATTATAACTGCGGTCATGTTGCCTGCATTACTGATTTCCTACGTTATTTCAGCGTTGTTTTTCCAAGGTGAATGGCAAGGTTTTACCGCTTTATCTGAGTTCAACCTATTCGTTGCTCGTATCGCCGCGGCAAGCTTTATGGCTTACGTACTTGGGCAAATATTAGATGTCAGCGTATTCAATAAGTTGCGCCAAAATGCACGTTGGTATGTGGCACCTGCCTGCGCTATGTTCTTTGGTAACTTAATTGATACTATCGCATTCTTCTTTATTGCATTTTTCCGCAGTAGCGACCCCTTTATGGCCGCAAACTGGGTCGAAATCGCGTTAGTTGACTATGTTTTCAAGTTACTTATTTGCATGCTATTTTTCTTACCTGCTTATGGTGTGCTTTTGAATTTTATCTTGAAATATTTCTTTGCAAACTCAGATAAAAAACAGTTAGTCAATCAGCACTAAACAAAAAAGGAGATAGCTAAATGCTATCTCCAAATAAGTTTAACTGAGCTAAAACAAAGAATAACAACCCTACAATTCAATTAATTACATGCTATAACGCTCTTGCTAGGAGTGAAATCGGGTGCTCACACTTCTTACTTGTCGACATCTCAATTTGCCACTTACAGGTTTCACAGTCAGTAATCACCATATCAGCGCCACTTTCTTCGATTTGGCGGAATAATCCTGCGCCAATCCCTTGAGAAACTTCATAGTTTTCTTTTTTGAAACCATATGTTCCAGCAATACCACAACATTGTGAATCCAGCACAATCAGCTCAACACCTGGTACACGTTTAATTAACTCTAACGTGTAGGAAGTCCAACCCATTTTTTCCATGTGGCATGGTGTGTGATAGGCCACTTTTAACGGTGTGTGTTTGAGCTTCAATTCACGCCCTTCTTCAAGTAGGCGATAGATATAACGTGTTGCCAGCTCAATGTTGTCACGCATCGCTGAAGTGTCGACGTCTAAAACATGGGTATATTCATCACGGATAGTAAAGGTACAGGTTGATGATGTCGCCACCACAGGTACATGTTTCTCAAGAATCGTTTCTTGTAATGATTCAAGATTAACATTCGCTTGGCGTTTCGCTTGTTTCATGAACCCATTGGCAATTAACGCAACACCGCAACATTTTTCGCGTTTAAGTAATTGAACGCCAATATTCATCCCATTGAAGACTTTGATCAGGTCTTTCCCAAGTTGAGGATGGTTATAGTTCACATAGCAACCATGGAAGAATGCAACTTGTTCTTCATATTTGGCTTGTTCAGCAGCTTGTTTTGCATACCAACGACGGAAAGTCCCAAACGAATATTTAGGTAATTCACGGCGATGGTCGATTTTCAATGCTTTATCAAGAATTTGACGAACCGGTTTTAACCCTGTAATGGTATTCACCACGGGTGCAAATGGTGTCGATAACGAGCCCATTAAATCCGTGTGGCTTAATATTGCATCACGAATTTTAGGTTTTTGCTGGCTATAAGTATTACGTGCGCGTGCGATAATATCACCGATTTTTACATCAGATGGGCAAGCCACTTCACAACGCTTACAGTTAGTACAATATTTAAGTGCCTCGTCATATAACATTGGGTCTTTTAAACGTAAACGCTCACCGTCAGGCCCCGCTTGTTTAGGACCAGGGTACAGAGGGTTAACCTTTGCAACAGGGCAATAAGTAGTACACACAGTGCATTTAATACAGCTTTCAAAGCTTGCATCTTGAATACTCATTGCGCCACCTCCGCCTGCATCGCTTTATTTTTACTCATTTCATTGATTATTTGATTCGCTACATATAATGCGCTAATCATTGATACGCCCGCACCACAACCTTGAGTAAGAGGATCAAAACCGCCTAATACGGCACCTGCTACATAAAGATTAGAAATGGCTTTTCCCTCTTTTTGTGCGCGTAGTTTTTCATCGGTTTTCACGCCAAAAGCCATATAAGGCTGGGAAGCGAAAAACTCTTTATTGGTCCATTTTGCACGTTCTGAAATTTCACACAGATCCAATTGCATCAAAGGCTCATAGACACGGTCAAATTCGGCTACCAATCCATTATTGAAAAAACTCCCTGTCGCTAGAACGAAATGCTTAGCTTTTAAAGAGATATCACCATGATTGCGAGTTTGTACCGAATCAATTACCCCATCGATACAATTCACTGAAGTGACTTTATCACCAGGCATCACAATACCGCCTTGGCGACGAAATTGACGCAATAGCAACTCATGTAAACGAATACCTAATAATGATGGCGGTAAAGTCGGCAGTAAGAATAAGGGTTTACCTAACCGTTTTTGTAACTCAATTAATGGCTCATCACTATCAAGTCCTACACAAGCAGGCATGAATATGGTGTCGGCATCAGCCACTAACGGGAGAATTTCTTCAACCATTTGCGCCATATTCTCCGGCCTATCCAACCAACGAGCGACATTAATTGCCCTAAATTCACTCGGATTTTCTCTCAAACGGTCAAGTAAAGGTAAATGAACATAATGAGAACTGGCTTCTATCCCATCACGCTGTAGTTCATCCGCCACCATTTGTGGTTGGAAATCTAAAAACCCTTCGATACCAACAACTGCAATTTTCCCCATTGCCATTTTTTGGTGTAAACCCACCGTTGGGACAGACTCAGGGCTAAGCCACGTCATGCGTTTATGGCCTAAAGGTGTAATGCGATAATGATTTTCTTTACTGCTGCCTTTTAAACGAACGCCACTTTGTTGTAATAAGGATTGAGCCAGATTCGCCAATTCGCTAACCTGATCCTGACCAATAATACTATAAGGGTGAGTCGGAGCCTGCGCTTGTAAAGCATTTAACATTTCTAATGGCTTTTCAACAACTTGCCCATCCGGTAAGTGTGTAAGTAAATCTAATGAACCTGAAGAAAAATGCAGCGCATTTTGCCCGGCGCTAACAATTGCACAAGACAGGCCTGATTGTGTTAAACGAATACCACAAAGTAACCCGGCTAGGCCGCCGCCCATTACCACAGCATCATATTTCATTATCAGCCTCCTTCTGTGCACCCTTACCTAGTGTCGCTTCGTTCATGCCACATAATCCATGATATACCCAACTGGTAAATTCACTTTCACGCAGTGCATCCCCCCAAGCAATTGGACGTACACCTTTCCATCGCTCATTCAGGAAGTGGCCCAGTTGTTGCTCTGTTTCATGAGGTGTTGTGACATTAAAACGATTAAGTAAGCCTGCAGCCCGGCAAGCACATAATTCACCTTGGCAAGTTCCCATCCCCACTCGGGTACGACGCCTTAAATCAAGCAAGTTATTGACCGTCAATGAATTAACAGCATAACGTACTTCACCAGCAGTAACGGCTTCACACTCACAAACTAAACTTTTATCGAGCCTATCCGTACTGAGAATGGCAGAAGCTCTATCGCCATGACGGTAAACCGCTGAGCCACGAATAGGAGCAGGAATAGAAACAACGTTACGTAAGGCTTCTTCTGCGCTGTGCTGCGAGCCCGGTAACGGCGCTTCTGCGGTTGTACATTTGGCGCTATGACCCAGTTTTTCGCAAACTTTATCTGTAGCCCATTCCGCCATCAGGCGATAAGTCATCAACTTGCCACCCGTAATGGTGATGAAACCTTCTAAGCCATCACGTTTAGCGTGGTCTAACAACACAATACCACGGCTCACATTACGCCCTGATGGGTCATCATCACTGGCAACTAATGGTCGAACGCCTGCATACGCACGTAAAATGCGCGTTGTCGCAAGTGCAGGAGACAGCATTGAACCTTCGCGAATAAGAATATCCACCTCTTCAGGGGTGACATACATATTATCAATTTGATCATATTCAATATGAGTCGATGTGGTGCCAATCAGGGAAATCGTATCGCCGGGAACCAAAATATCGGCATCTGCAGGTTTACGGCAGCGGTTTATCACCATGTTATTCAAGCGGTGGCCTAAAATTAATAATGCCCCTTTTGCAGGGAACATTTTAATTTTTAATTCGCCATACTCTGCGATTTTTTGTCCCCAAATCCCGCCTGCATTAACGACAATTTCTGCATAAATATCATACTGTTTTTTGGCATGGTGATCATAAACCGTCACGCCACGTACAGTATCACCATCACGAATCAAACCAATGACTTCGTGATAAGTTAACACTTTCGCGCCATGCTCTCTGGCATCTAACATATTTGCTGCAGTCAAACGAAATGGGTCAACCGTGCCATCAGGAACACGAACCGCACCGATTAGATGTGGGTTAACGGAAGGTTCAAGACGAATCGCCTCTTTAGGGTCAATCGCCGTCGCATCAATGCCTGCAGTTTGGCAAGCCGTAATGAATTGTTGCTGATACTCTAAGCTGTCTTCAGGGAGGGTAATAAACAAGCCATCTGTTCGCTCAATACAGTGATGCGCGATACGCTTTAAAATCTTGTTCTCTTCTATACATTCTCTGGCAGACTCACCATCAGTGACTGCATAGCGCGCGCCACTATGAAGTAATCCATGGTTACGCCCGGTCGCACCAGTCGCAATATCATGCCTTTCGAGCAAAACGGTTCTTAGACCTCGGCGAGCGCAGTCACGAGCGACCCCTGCACCTGTTGCGCCACCACCAATAATGATGACATCCGTTTCAGTCACAGATGAGCCATTCATGTCGCATTCCTCACATTAATAAACGTTTCTATAATAGATAAGTATAGGTTCTATTTTTATAATCTATTATTAAATATAGTCCAGAAACGCGATCAATGTTTGATAAGGAACAAAAACGAAAGCAATAGATCCATTTTACGTGTTTTAAAGAGCAAAATCGTGATGAAAATCACAAAATAATTAACATTTCTAGTTCCATTCCATTCACAAATGTCATTTACTATGCAACCTCATAAACAAAATCAATAATTGTGCGTTAGATTACAGATAAATTGTTTTTTAACGACTACAATTTAGAGCAATTAAGAAAATAAAGACTCTTAAATTACTCGATTATTTTCGTTTTTGTTACTTCACCAATAATAAACACTCAATATTTCTCTGAAGTAGAGAATGGAAGTGTAAATAAAAATTAGCATGCCATCGGAGGCGTACGTATATGTTAAGCATTTTTAAACCAGCACCTCATATACAGAGGCTGCCAGCTGATAAGGTAGATCCTGTCTATCGTAAGCTTCGCTGGCAGATCTTCATGGGTATTTTCTTTGGTTACGCAGCGTATTATCTAGTCCGAAAGAACTTTGCGTTAGCGATGCCATATCTTGTTGAACAAGGTTTCTCTAAAGGTGACCTTGGTTTTGCATTATCAGGGATCTCAATTGCTTACGGATTTTCTAAATTTATTATGGGGTCGTTTTCCGACCGTGCAAACCCGCGTTATTTCTTACCAGCAGGTTTGATTCTCGCCTCCGCGGTGATGTTAGTCATGGGCTTCGTGCCATGGGCAACATCGAGCATCATGGTAATGTTCGTATTACTGTTCCTTTGTGGTTGGTTCCAAGGTATGGGTTGGCCTCCTTGTGGACGTACCATGGTTCACTGGTGGTCACAAAAAGAACGTGGCGGTATCGTTTCGGTTTGGAACTGTGCGCACAACGTCGGTGGTGGTATCCCTCCATTACTGTTCATGTTAGGTATGGCATGGTTTAACGACTGGAAAGCTGCGCTGTATATGCCTGCATTGGCTGCTATCCTTGTTGCAATCATTGCATTTGCGTTAATGCGCGACACCCCGCAGTCTTGTGGTCTTCCTCCAATTGAAGAGTACAAAAACGACTATCCAACTGACTATAAAGCATCAGATGAGCAAGAGTTAACTGCAAAAGAAATCTTCATGAAGTATGTTTTCCCAAACAAACTGTTATGGATGATTGCGATTGCTAACGTGTTCGTTTACTTACTGCGTTATGGTGTTTTGGACTGGTCTCCAACTTACCTGCGTGAAGTTAAACACTTCGCAATGGACAAATCTTCATGGGCTTACTTCTTATATGAATACGCAGGTATCCCAGGTACGTTACTGTGTGGTTGGATGTCGGATAAAGTCTTCCGTGGTAACCGTGGAGCCACTGGTGTGTTCTTCATGGTTCTGGTAACCATTGCAACTATCGTGTTCTGGATGAACCCAGCTGGTAACCCAAATGTTGATATGGCATGTATGTTGATCATCGGTTTCCTAATCTATGGTCCTGTTATGTTGATTGGTTTGCACGCCCTTGAACTTGCACCGAAAAAAGCAGCAGGTACAGCCGCAGGATTCACAGGCTTGTTCGGCTACCTCGGTGGTTCTGTAGCAGCAAGTGCTATCGTTGGTTATACCGTAGACTACTTCGGTTGGGACGGTGGCTTCGCTGTCATGATCGGTGGTTCAGCATTAGCGGTTGTTCTACTGTTTATCGTGATGTTGAGCGAAAGCAAACATAAACGTGAATTAGCAAACTCACAATAAACATTCATCAAATGTTCATTGTTAATCGCTAGACTCGTGGGCTATATCAAAAAATGATGTAGCCCATTTTTTTACCCAAATAAAGTGCCAAGGAGATATAATCATGAGCTTTCCATTAAAAACATTGGTGGCTAGTATGGTTTTAGTGATGTCAGTGTCTGCTGTAGCTCAAGCTTCAAGTAAAGTTGTCATTGCACATCGTGGTGCAAGTGGTTACTTACCGGAACATACCCTACCTGCAAAAGCAATGGCTTACGCACAAGGTGCTGATTTTCTTGAGCAAGATTTAGTTATGACGAAAGATAACGAGCTCGTGGTCTTACATGACCATTATCTCGATCGCGTGACAGATGTTGCTGAACGTTTCCCTGATCGCGCCCGTAAAGATGGCCGTTACTATGCGATTGACTTTACCCTTGATGAAATCAAATCACTCAATTTTACAGAAGGATTTGATATTGTTGATGGTAAAAAAGTGCAAAGCTATCCGAACCGCTTCCCAATGGGCAAATCAGACTTCCGCGTTCATACCTTCCAAGAAGAGATTGAATTTGTTCAAGGACTAAACAAATCAACGGGTAAAAATATTGGTATCTACCCAGAAATTAAAGCCCCTTGGTTCCACTTACAAGAAGGCAAAGATATCACCAAAAAAACACTCGAAGTCCTTAAAGAGTATGGCTATACCACCAAGGATTCCAACGTTTATCTACAGTCATTTGACCCTAATGACCTAAAACGTATCAAAAATACCTTGATGCCAGAAATGGGGATAGATCTTAAATTAATTCAATTGATTGCTTACACCGATTGGAACGAAACTCAAGAGCAAAAACCTGACGGAACTTGGGTTAATTATAATTATGATTGGATGATGAAACCGGGTGCAATGAAAGAAATTGCAACCTATGCAGATGGCATTGGCCCTGATTATCATATGCTAATTAGTGAAGAATCCACGCCAACTAATATCAAAGTGAATGGCATGGTTAAAGAAGCTCATGATAACAAAATGGCAGTGCATCCGTTCACTATCCGGGTTGATAAGCTGCCAAAATACGCCAAAGATGGGCAACAGCTTTATGACATCATTTATAACCAAGCTGATGTCGATGGTGCCTTCACCGACTTCCCTGATTTAGGGGTTAAGTTCTTAGAGCAACAGAAACAAAAATAGTTTTCTGGGACAAAACAAGAATGCAGCCATTTGGCTGCATTCTCTTCAAGTTGACCATCTTAATTTAAATTTAAGCGATAGTGACAGGAAATGCGATCACATCACTGATTTTATCTGCATTTAAAGCAATCATAATCAGCCTATCAACCCCAACAGCGACACCAGAACAATCAGGTAAACCATGCTCTAAAGCCGCGAGCAAGTGCTCATCAATAGGTGCAGTAGGTAGCCCCATTGCCGCTCGCTTACGGTTGTCTTGTTCAAATCGCTGGCGTTGTTCGCTTGCATCAGTGAGTTCATGGAAACCATTTGCTAGTTCCATTCCCTTATAATACACCTCAAAACGCTCAGCAACACGATGATCTTCCGTGCTAATTACGGCAAGAGACGCTTGGGTTGCAGGGAAATGATACACGACTGCAGGCTTTTCTTTACCAATATGAGGCTCAACGCCCATGGTAAATAGCAGTTGAAGTAAGGTATCTTTATCTTCTTCCTGATCCGCGATATTGCTCAAATCTAAACGGGCTGCAACCTCACGTAATTCACTTTTTTCAGCAGATAACGGGTCAATATCCAAATAGCGTAAAAACGCTTGTTGGTATGAAAGTAGCTCTGCACTCTCACATTCTAAAACTTGTTGCAGTAGGTCATCCACTTCATTGATCAAGCGATACATATCAAAATGCGGGCGGTACCACTCTAACATGGTAAATTCAGGGTTATGATGTCGCCCTGCTTCTTCATTTCTAAAGCTACGACCTAACTGATAGATAGGACCACTACCGGCCGCTAATAAACGTTTCATGTGGTATTCAGGGCTGGTCATTAAATATAAATTAATACCTTGCGCTGCACCAGGGCCCACAAAACGCGTTTCAAATGGAACAAGATGAATGTCAGTGACTGTTGCCTGACTCATTGCGGGGGTTTCGACTTCAAGTACACAACGATCAGTAAAAAAACGTCTGATTTCCGCAATTATTTTTGCGCGCTGTAACAGGTTAGCGATGGGGGCGGTTGGCTGCCAATTCGCTATATCACTCATTAAGATGACTCCAAAATAAACTTAGTCGTGCAGTGTACCCACCTCACAGGCAACACACAATGCATTTACACTGATAATGCATATTTATCTGAACGTAAATACTTGCAACTGTCGGCATGATGATGAGTAAGTAGAGATAGCCTGATTATCTCTTGCTTTATACGATTAGGCAAAGCCTTTACTTTTAGCTTTATCCTACAGAGGTGGGAAGAGTAATGAAAGTAGCCAGAAACATGATTAATTCTTATATTATGTGACATATCTGTTACTAAAAAAGCGAAACGATTCGCTTTCTCAATCTATTTTAAAATTTTCTGTTCAAAATTAAATTTATTCTAAATAATAAATAGTGAGACTCCTCGCAAATTAGCATTCAATATAAATTAAACTCTTCAGCTATAATAATAGTATTAATCACTTATTATTGATAAAACCTGAGTAATTCACTTGGTTTTATACACTAAAAGTCTATGTAAATTTAATGATAATCATTTGAAATTCCTTTTTATTCGGTGTTAACAGCCTAGAAAATCCAGTAATGTAAAAACAATTTATAAAAAGAAGATCTATCTCACACTTTATCGCTAAATTTGGCCAAAACACCCCTCTATATCAAATTTATCTTGAGGACTATTCGCTATAATTCACAGCATGATAAGTCATTATTAGCTATTATATTATTTACTATTAAAAAACAGATATTTCGTAGTTTAGCTTTAAGTTGAACTGAAAATGACGTAGCTAATTATCAAAAGTATTTAAAAGAATTTATCAATTTTACACTTGAACAATGGAGAAGCGCAGTGCAAACCTTCAATGCCGATTTAGCGATTATCGGGGCCGGGGGCGCAGGCTTACGTGCAGCAATTGCTGCCGCTGAAGCAAATCCCAATATCAAGATTGCTCTGGTCTCAAAAGTATACCCAATGCGTAGTCACACTGTGGCCGCAGAGGGGGGATCAGCAGCAGTTACTCAGGCTCATGACTCCTATGACTATCATTTTAATGATACTGTAGCTGGTGGGGACTGGCTGTGTGAGCAAGATGTTGTCGACTATTTTGTCGAACACTGCCCAACAGAAATGACCCAACTAGAGCTATGGGGCTGCCCGTGGAGCCGTAAACCAGATGGTTCAGTTAACGTTCGCCGTTTTGGTGGAATGAAAATTGAGCGTACGTGGTTTGCTGCTGATAAAACTGGCTTCCACATGCTCCATACCCTGTTCCAAACTTCATTAAAATATCCACAAATTCAACGTTTTGACGAACATTTTGTTCTCGATATCATTGTTGATGAAGGCCAAGTCCGTGGTCTTGTCGCGTTAAATATGATGGAAGGAACAAAAGTCCAGATCCGTGCTAATGCCATCGTGATGGCAACTGGCGGTGCTGGACGCGTTTATCGCTACAATACCAATGGCGGTATTGTAACCGGTGATGGTATGGGTATCGCATTCCGCCATGGCGTGCCGCTGCGTGATATGGAATTTGTTCAATATCACCCAACTGGGTTACCGGGTTCAGGTATCTTAATGACCGAAGGTTGTCGTGGTGAGGGCGGGATCCTTGTCAATAAAGACGGCTATCGCTACCTGCAAGACTACGGAATGGGGCCTGAAACTCCACTGGGTAAACCTGAAAATAAATATATGGAACTGGGTCCACGTGACAAAGTTTCCCAAGCGTTCTGGCACGAATGGCGTGCAGGCCGTACGATCAGCACTCACCGTGGTGATGTCGTCTATCTGGATCTACGTCACCTTGGCGCAGAAAAACTGCATGAGCGTTTACCATTTATTTGTGAATTGGCGAAAGCCTACGTAGGTGTTGACCCAGTAACAGACCCAATTCCTGTTCGCCCAACCGCTCACTACACCATGGGTGGTATCGAAACGGATCAACGCACAGAAACACGCATCAAAGGCCTATTTGCTGTCGGTGAGTGTTCTTCTGTTGGCTTGCACGGTGCAAACCGTTTAGGTTCTAACTCATTAGCTGAATTAGTTGTATTTGGTCGTCTGGCAGGTGAAGAAGCCGCTCGCCATGCTGCTGAAGCAACACCAGCCAATGCAAATGCTATCGAAGCCCGTACTCGTGATATCGAAGCTGACCTCAGCAAACTCATGAACCAAAAAGGGAAAGAGAGCTGGTCGAAGATCCGCGACGAAATGGGTATTTCAATGGAAGAAGGCTGCGGTATCTACCGTACCCCCGAATTAATGCAAAAAACCGTTGATAAAATTGCTGAGCTGAAAGAACGCTTCAAACACGTCGAAATTACCGACCATAGCAGCGTATTTAATACTGACCTACTGTACACCATTGAATTAGGCTTTGGCCTTGATGTGGCGGAATGTATGGCTCACTCTGCAATCAACCGTAAAGAATCACGTGGTGCACACCAACGTCTCGATGAAGGCTGTACTGAGCGTGATGATGTTAATTTCCTTAAACATACTTTGGCATTCTATAACCCAGAGGGCTCCCCTCGTTTAGAGTACAGTGACGTGAAAATCACGAAATCTCAGCCAGCTAAACGTGTTTACGGTGCCGAAGCTGAAGCTCAAGATAAGGCGAAGAAGGAGCAAGCTAATGGATGATATGAAACACCTAAAAATGGAGATCATGCGTTACAATCCGGAAACGGATAGTGAGCCCCATTTGGTGACGTATGATGTCCCTTACGACGAGCAAACTTCTTTGTTAGATGCGTTAGGCTATATCAAAGATAACCTCGCTCCAGACCTGTCTTACCGTTGGTCTTGTCGTATGGCGATTTGTGGTTCTTGCGGCATGATGGTGGATAAAGTACCTAAACTGGCGTGTAAAACATTCCTGCGTGAATACCCGCAAGGTATGAAAGTTGAGCCATTAGGTAACTTCCCAATCGAGCGCGACCTTGTTGTTGATATGACTCACTTTATTGAGCGTTTAGAAGCGATCAAACCGTATATTATCGGTAATGACCGTAAACCTTCTGAAGGCCCAAATAAGCAAACGCCTGCACAGATGGCCAAATACCATCAATTTTCAGGCTGTATCAACTGTGGTCTGTGCTATGCAGCTTGCCCACAATTTGGACTGAACCCAGAGTTCATCGGCCCAGCCGCGATCACATTGGCAGAGCGCTACAATTTAGATAACCGAGACCATGGTGCGAAAGAACGCATGACCTTATTAAACGGTGACAATGGTGTCTGGAGCTGTACGTTTGTAGGCTACTGTTCTGAAGTCTGTCCTAAGCATGTTGACCCTGCGGGTGCGATCCAACAAGGGAAAGTTGCCAGCGCGCAAGACTTTGTTATCGCCATGCTGAAGCCACGATAAGGAGAATTGAAGTCATGACTACGAAACGTAAACCCTATGTCAGAGAAATGAAGGGTGATTGGTGGCAAAAGCTGGGTTTTTACCGCTTTTACATCATGCGTGAAAGTACCTCCGTCCTTCAGGTCTGGTTCAGTATTTTAGTCCTGTATGGGGTATTTGCGCTGAAAAGCGGTCCAGAATCATGGGCTGGCTTTGTTGGGTTCTTAAGCAACCCAATCATTCTTATCATTAACATTATTACTTTGGCGGCAACATTATTGCACACCACAACGTGGTTCAAACTTGCACCAAAAGCCGTCAGTATTATTGTAAAAGATAAGAAAATGTCTGAGGAGCCTATCGTTAAAGGCTTCTGGGCTCTTACGATTGTTGTTACGGCAGCAATCTTAGCTATCGCATTATTATTTTAATCTAAGGAGAATCTGATGAATCTAACGCCTAAACGTTCCGATGAACCGATTTTCTGGGGATTATTTGGTGCAGGTGGTATGTGGAGTGCCGTGATTGGCCCTGCAATCATCATTCTGTTAGGAATTTTAATTCCTCTCGGTGTGGCACCAGAAATGCTGAGCTATGAGCGCATTATGGCATTTAGCCAAAGCTTTATCGGCCGCGTTTTCTTATTACTGATGATTATTTTGCCAGTTTGGTGTGGTATGCACCGTATCCACCATACGCTGCACGACTTTAAAATCCATGTCCCTGCGACAAAATGGGTTTTCTACGGTGGCTCAGCAATCATTAGTGTAATTGCAATTATTGGTGTATTTACTCTGTAAATAATGCAATCACACATTATTTTAATAAAAGGTATGACAGCACATTGTCATACCTTTTCTTTTTTAGGGCTTAAAGCCTCGAATAAGTGATTCTAAACCAAACAAAAATGCTTCTGTTCCATCATCATTATCCATGATTTGAATAGCTTCTTTTAATAACAATGGCATCGCTCCGTCTTGTTCAACATCTCTCTCACCCATTGCTGCCAAATGTTCTTGCTGCTCAAGTACTGAACCTAATGTAAAGTGCCCCACTGCACTCACTGCGTAAAGGCCACTTTTTAATGAAAAACCGCTATCAATCATAAACTGCAATTGTTTTTCCACCGTGGCGTATTGCTCTGCACTAGGCCGCGTGCCTAAATGTACCTTTGCCCCATCACGGTAACTAAGTAAGGCTCGACGAAAACTTAGTGCATTATGGCGCAAGAACTCCTGCCACGTTTCACCTTCAACAGGTAATGGATGGTCATGATGTCGTTTTAACATTTCAACCGATAATGCATCCAACAATGTGCGCTTGTTCTTTACATGCCAATACAGTGTGGGTTGCTCAACCCCGAGCTTTTGAGCCAATTTTCGCGTTGTCAGTCCTTCCATTCCCACTTCATTCAGCAAATCTAGTGCAGCCGTAATAATGGTTTCTTTATCCAATCTTGCCATCGCTTTCCCCTTAATTTTCTATTGACACTCTATCACTGATAGGGATACATTCCAAATCTATCAATGATAGAGAAATGAATAATGAATAAATTTGCGATCACTGCATTAACGATCACCGCCCTTGATGCTATGGGGATCGGTTTGATCATGCCTGTTTTACCTGCCTTACTCCGCGAGTATGTGACGCTAGAAAACTTGGCAAATCATTACGGTATCTTGCTGGCTTTGTACGCCATCATGCAGGTATTTTTTGCCCCAATATTGGGCAGATGGTCTGATAAATTCGGTCGCAAGCCTATTTTGTTGATCTCCCTTGCAGGAGCCGTACTGGACTACAGTTTATTGGCTTTATCGAGCTCACTTTGGATGCTGTATTTAGGCCGTTTAATTTCAGGGATCACTGGCGCAACAGGCGCCGTAGCGGCTTCTGTTATTGCCGACAACACTGCCCCACAAGAACGCACTAAGTGGTTTGGGCGATTAGGCGCAGCATTTGGCGTGGGGTTAATCGCCGGCCCTGCGATTGGGGGCTTTGCAGGGCAATTTTCCCCACATTTACCTTTTGTTATTGCGGCTATTTTGAATGCGTGCTCTTTTGTCGTGATCTGGCTTATTTTTAAAAATAAAAATGTCATACAGAATGATCAAAATGAAACTGTAGAGCTGTCAGTTCCCTTCATACAGCTGATAAAACCCATTATTTTGCTACTTTTTGTCTTTTTTATGGCACAGTTAATTGGTCAGATCCCTGCAACAACCTGGGTGCTATTTACCGAAAATCGCTTCCAATGGAATAGTGTGCAAGTTGGGTTATCTTTGGCGGGCTTAGGCGTTATGCATGCCCTATTCCAAGCTTTTATTGCTGGAGCCATTGCCAAAAAATTCAATGAAAAGGTAACAATCATTGTCGGCTTTGTCGCAGACGGAAGCGCATTTATTATTTTGTCATTACTCACCGAAGGTTGGATGATTTACCCTACATTAATCTTACTCGCCGGTGGTAGTATTGCATTACCAGCACTACAAGGGTTGATGTCAGCTCACGTCAATCACGCTAATCAAGGTAAATTACAAGGAGTATTAGTGAGTTTAACCAATGCCACAGGGGTAATTGGCCCATTACTATTTAGCGTTATTTTTGGCCAAACATTGCTGATATGGGACGGTTGGGTGTGGATGATTGGGGCTATGCTTTATGCGTTACTTATCGTCATTTATTTACTTTTTTGTGCTAAAAAAGCTTTAGAAACAAAAGAAATAAAACTATCGGCAGGCTAAATGTTAGGGTAACTCATTTAAATGCTATGATGCCTGAATAACCTTTGTTGTGAAAAGAACATTAAGAGAAAAACTCAATGACAACACCACCTAAAAAGCCAAGAACGAAACCTGCGGAAGAAAGGTTAGATGACCTGATGAATGCAGCGGAAAAACTCTTTCTTTCTAAAGGGTTTGTCAATACAACTGTCAGTGAAATTGTCATCGCTGCCGATGTCGCAAAAGGTACTTTTTATCACTACTTCCAATCCAAAAATGACATTATGGAAGCCTTACGCACACGCTACATGGACTGGTATTTAGGCTACATTCAATCTGCTTTAGATTCACAAAAAAGTGCCACTGCCAAGCTGAAATCGTGGTGTGAAAATAGCGTCAAATACTATGTTGAAAAACAAAATATTCACGACATGCTATTTCATGACGAATACCACGGCCGCAGTAATGATCATGAAACCCGTGCAGTTGAACAGATTAAAGCTATTTTAGCTTTTGGTGAGCAAAACAAAGCATGGCCAGAATTGCCACATGAATTGATGGCGACAATGATTTATCACTCCATGCATGCTGCTGTTGATAATTTAGCCAATAGTACTGAGTATGATCAACATACTCTGGGCGAGATCCTATACCAACGTTTCAGCCAACTCATCAAATAACACATTTAATACTGGGTTTTATTTTTCATCCGCAAAATTTTTGTATACCCAATAGGGTGGCAATCTTATTTTCTATTACTACAGCTCTATAATTTATGATGATTTCCCCCCTAACGGGGGGATTAAATCATGGTTAACACTAAGCAGGGTTTGGTTTTGGCAAACAAGCAGATACAAAGTAAAAAAGCCCACAAACCGCAATAAATAGCCCAACATAACCTAGGTTAAAGTGACCTAAATAACTGACAATCAGAGGGGTGATCCCACCGATAGAGGCAGCTGCGCTATTATAACCAACACCTAATATTGTTGCCTGCCCATTAGATTTGCCCATCAGTACCGCTGATAAATTACACAATATCATCGCTGAGTATGCGGACATAACAACTTGAGTAAAAAAGACTAGAAGCAAACTATCTATTTGTAATAAAAAATAAAGTGGCGCTGAAAACAACACCATCCCTTTAACGCCCATATCAAAAACAGATTTAGCCGAACTATACTTGTCTGTTAGCCAACCGCATATCATCATAAAAACTAGCAATAAACCGGATGAAAATATTTCATAATAATTTTTTATCTCATCTATCTTTAATTGTTGAATAATTAGTGAGGTTGACAAACTTTGAGAGTAAAAAGTGACAGTACCTGGAATGGTAAATAAGAACACCCAAAATACATGATACCAACTAAATATCGCTTTTTTATCTAACTCATTTTTATAATTAGGTAATTTAGCTCTAAACCAAAAGCTAATAAAAATATTAACCAAACCAATTAACAATGGAATTCTCCATCCAATTGACTGCATAGTATCTTCAGATAACGTATTCTTTAGTATGAAAACGATAGCTAATGATGCAATGACTCCACACAAAGAACTACCAACAATAATTGACGAAACTCTAGATCGAATATTTCCATCTAAATCCTTAAATAAATATGTAATTAGAGAAGGAAATTCACCTGCGAAGCTAAAAGAAAGAGCCAATTGTAAAATTAATATCACTAATGGCGTATAGTTCCCTAATAATTCAATGGGTAACAGTGCCATCATTAATGTTGCCGTACCGGTTATCAAGCTTGTTAATACTAGGGCTGACTTTTTTCCTACCGTATCAGCATAGCGACCGATAACATATCCGCCTAAAGGGCGGATTAAAAAACGTAATGCAAAGATACCCCATACTATTTCTGTCGCTTGAAAATAACCTAATTTAGTTAATTCAATACTTAAATAAGTAGATATAGCTGCAAAAACTGCAATATCATAGTATTCCAAAGCATTACCAGCAACTGCACCAAATCTAAATTTCCATTTCATTTTTGTCCCTTTTCTATTAATGACTTTCCTTGTAGCAAAATATTCTGGCCTTCAGGGATAACTAGCCAAAGACTCCAAACAAGCAAGGGTAATGCCATTTTCTTTTAATGCCTGAAATAAACCGCTAGGTGAAGTATAAGAGCAACCTAATTTTTCCTTAATACGTTGAATACGTTTATTTTCAGTCGCTTCCGAACAACCTTGGATATAACTAATTTCCTTTACCCGGCAATGTGATAATAGTAATCGGATAGTCATCATTTCTTTACGGGTAAAACGAATATTACCAAAACGCATGTAGTGGTGAGCATCTAAAATATCTCGGTTATTATCTTCAATTTTTTGAGATAAGCTTATGTCAGCCCTAAGTGGTAAAATAATATTTTCATTATCTTTCCAGGCATGTTGGGAGTAATCAGAAATAACTGCTCTTAATTTATAGAGTTCTAATAATTCATTACTTGTAAATTTTTTCCTTGAATTTATTGAGGTAATTTCATATATACCACCATATTGGGTACAAAAATCCACCTTCATTTCTTTCTTATCTGTTTTAGATAATGTTTTTTGGAATGCGGCAGAGTAATTATTCCAATATTGAATACCGGGGGTTAATCGTTCCTTTACTTTTTTATCTAGGTCATCATCCCAAAACATTAAAACCCACTCATAGTGATTTGAAATAACTTTTACCACGTTATTTGTTACATCCACTCTACTGTAAGTCACATCCATATCATTCCAATCGAAATATTTTAAAAACTTATCACCAAAACCAGAACAAGACAGTTCTAAGTGTTTATTTTCAATATTCATACATCCCCCTTAAATTTAAGCAGTTAATAACCTTTGTTTTTTATTCAATAAAAATGACGCAAATAGCGTTAACGAGCTCAATGAAACAAAAACACCCACCAAGGAAACATCAATGAGGACTAAGTAATTGATAATTAATGGCGTTAACCCACCTATAATCGTCGATGCAAGGTTATACCCCATACTTAACGTCGTAACTTGCCCATTGGCTGGTTTTGCCATCGCATAATTCCAATTGCATAACACCATCGCTGAAATAATAATAATTGACGATTGGGAGATAAGTACTAATGATAAAACCTTAGTAGACATTAGGTAATAAATAGGAATTGATAATATCGCAGCGAGCTTTACCCCTAAGTTAAACACCCGCTCAGAGTAGCTGTATTTATCTGTTAGCCAACCAACTATTGCCATTAAAACCAATAATAACGTTGATGATATCATTGAATATATGCTTTTAAATTCTTCTAGTTCTAGCTCCTTAAGTAAAAACGAAGATGAAAAATTTAAGGTATAAAAAATAACCGAACCAGGAATAACAACCAGTAAGATATTAAATGCCTTAAGCCAATCTATTTTCTGGCGCCCATCATATTCAATGGGTTGGTCTGGTAAGCGATAGCGAAACCAGAAACAGATCAGTATATTACCTAAACCTAATAGCAGTGGTATTCTCCATCCCACTCTTTGCATGGTTTCAGGGGGTAATATATTTTCAAGAATTAACACAATTCCTAACGAGCCAATAACGCCAACAACCGCACTTCCAGTTAACAACGCTGAAACTCGACCTCGTTCTTGGGGTTTAGAATCTTTATATAAATAGGTAGACAGTGATGGGCTTTCACCCGCAAAACTAAAAGATAGCAACATTTGAAGAAATAGGATGGCTAAAGGTGTATATATCCCTAATAATTCAATAGGCAGAAATGCCATACACAATGTGGCACTACCGGTAAGAATGCTGACCAAAATCATTGCCGGTTTTTTACCGACTTTATCCGCATAACGGCCAATTACATACCCCCCTAATGGCCGAATAAGAAAACGTAAAGCAAAAATCCCCCACACCAGCTCCGTTGCTTGCTGATAACCTAGGCGGGTTAATTCTGCACTTAAATATGATGAAATTGCAGCAAAAATTGCAACATCATAAAATTCTAAGGTATGCCCTGCGACAGCACCAAAACGTAATTTCCATTTCATAAAATGATCCCATGTCCCTATAGAAAACCAATAGTTAAATTAATTAATTAATAGGCATTAATTTTTCTAAACTTGTTAATGTAATGCCGTGACCTTCCATTACCGAAAAGCATTCCTTTTGAGAGACCATTTCACAGTTTAATTTTTTCTTGATGTTTTTAACTCTTATATATTCCACCTCTTCCGAACAGCCTTGAATACGGCTAATTTCCTTGATATTTCGGTGGGAAAGCAACAAGCGGATGGTTAATGCTTCTTTGTTTGAAAATGATAACTGACCAAAACGTATAAAATTAGGGGTTTCCTTACTTCTACAAATAATAGGTACAGGTTCATCTAATTCAATTTTTTGGCGTAACGGTAATGCCACCGTTTTATTTTCAGACCATTTTTCATATGCATAATCAGAAACTATTGAACGCCATTGATATAATGAAAGTAAGTACTCATATGAGACTTTATGGTTTCCATTGAGTGAAAATATCTCAAATAAATTATTGTACCTATTACAAATATCAATTTTTTTATTTCCTTTATCGAGTTTGGTTAATATTTTCTGGTATGCATCTGAATAATTACTCCAATATTGTACCCCAGAGAATAACCGTTCTTTTAATGATAAATCCATATCATGATGCCAATAAATTAACTGCCACTCATAATTACTAGATAATGTGTATATCTTTTCCTCATCAACATTAATAATCGTATAATGGATATCAATATCATTCCAATTAAAATAATTGCAAAGATCTAACTTTACTCTAGTGCTTATTTTTTCCATCTTATTGTTTTCTATATCCATAAAAATCACCTTATAGTTATTTAAATAAAAATAAAGATAATAAAAGCGTTTAACCCATATCTTTAGCACATAAAAATAAATATTCAAAGACCGAAATTTAAAGGGATTTAAAATTAAGAATTATTTTTTTATCTTGATATCTAAATTTAGTTCCAGCTAACTTAAATAATTTCAATTATATTTATATATTCACTATTGGAGATCGTATGAAACAAGATTGGCACTCGGCTGATATTATTGCAGCGATAAAGAAAAAAGGTTCTTCTCTTTCACAAATATCACGTTCAGCAGGGTTAAACTCATCAACATTAAATAACGCCTTGTCAAGACGTTGGCCTAAAGGAGAGCGTATTATTGCCGAGTTTTTGGGTGTTGCACCATCTGAAATTTGGCCATCGCGTTATAACGAAAAATAACATAAGAATAGTTTTCTTTATGCCAATAAAATATCAAGAAGATAAAGCGGGTAAATTTCTCTGTCGCCCGCTTATTATTCATTTTTAATTAAATAATAATTAATTTGAAAATTAACTTGATACTTTTAAACCAATTAACCCGGTAATAATCAAAGCAAGGCTTAACAAGCGGAACATATTTGCTGACTCACCAAGGAAAATAATCCCAACAATTGCTGTGCCCACAGCCCCAATCCCCGTCCAAATGGCATAAGCCGTGCCGACCGGTAAATCACGCATGGCGTAGGCTAATAGCCCCATACTCGCAATAATGGCGATAATGGTAATAATACTCGGCGTTAAACGGGTTAAGCCATGGCTATATTTTAGCCCTACAGCCCATACCACTTCTAATAAACCTGCAAATAAAAGGACGATCCAAGCCATGATTGCTTGCTCCCGTTAATTACTCGGGGTCGTCCCCATATTTAAATGACGTTGATTCAGGCCGTCCTGAATACGTATGATGTATGAATACATTATAAATATTCACAGACCCAGACTCAAGCAACGAAAAATAACAAATAAGCGCAAATCAACCATAAAACTTAACCTTTTTATACCGTTTTTTATTATTAAGCATCATAACCATCGCACTCAAAATTATACACATGTAAAGTAGATGTCTAATCTGGCAAGTTCATCGAGAAAATAGCATGAGTCTCAGAGACATCTTACTCGCCCTTTGTGTAGTCGTAATTTGGGGGGTTAACTTCGTTATCATTAAACTCGGCGTTACCGCACTTCCGCCGTTATTATTAGGCGCATTACGTTTCATGTTTGTAGCCTTTCCTGCTATTTTTATTTTCAAGCGCCCCAAAATTCCGTTCAAATTATTGCTTCTCTATGGGCTCACCATCAGCTTTGGTCAATTTGCCTTCTTATTTTGCGCGATTAGAGTGGGGATGCCAGCGGGGATTACCTCTGTTATCTTGCAATCTCAGGCCTTTTTTACCTTATTGCTCGGCGCAATGATTTTAAAAGAATCATTACAACCAACCCATTTTATTGGCATGTTTATCGCGATTGCAGGGCTAACGGTTTTAGCCAATGGCGCCACCGTCGGTGGGCTAGATGATATTCCATTACTCGGGTTAGTATTTACTTTAATTGCTGGTTTATCATGGGCTTGCGGCAACATTACCAATAGAATCATAATGAAACAGGAAGGTGCTGAGAAATGCAGTGCCCTATCATTGGTCAGTTGGAGCGCGCTGATCCCAATCATTCCCTTTTTGATTAGTTCATGGGTTTTAGAAGGTGAAGAAGCCATTGTTGAAGGGCTATCAGGCTTTAATTGGTCAGTCTTTGGTGTCATTATCTATTTAGCTTATTTATCAACATTTGTCGGCTATGGGCTTTGGGGAGTCCTGCTCGGCCGTTATGAAGCTTGGCGTGTTGCTCCTTTTTCATTGTTGGTTCCAGTCTTTGGTTTAAGCAGCAGTGCTTTATTCCTTGGAGAGCATATAAATGGCGTACAAGTTGCTGGCCTCGTTTTGATCATGTTTGGCCTAATTACCACGCTTTTTGGTAAAAAAATAATCCAACAATTAAGACGAGCCTAGTTAACTAATTAATAGTCGGGAGTTTTTTAGCTTCCGATTATTTTCTTTTCTTTAACCATTCTCGTATCAACAAAAACATCATAACAGACATTATCACTAAAAAACATCAAAAACCCAGATAAAAAACCAATTCATCAAATAATCGCTAGCTCAAAACCAGATAAAATCCAATAAATAATCCTAAATTAGTGATACTGACAACAATTATTAAATTTATCTCAAATTTCAATTAGGTGTCTCGTTTTAGCTACTTTTTCTTTAACTTAACTATGGCTATATCTTCCTCAGTTTCACTTAAATAAATAACAAATATCATTCATTGAACAGATGGGGATGGCTATGGGTAAACAATTTATTTGGATTGTGCTCGCTCTGCTCGGTGCTTTTTCACTTGGCTACATCGCTTTATATCGTGGCGAACAAATCAATGCCTTGTGGATCGTTGTCGCTGCCGTATGTATTTATCTGATTGCATACCGCTATTACGGGCTTTTTATTGCTAAAAAAGTACTCCAAGTCGATGCAACTCGAATGACGCCTGCAATTCGTCATAATGATGGCTTAGATTACGTACCAACAGATAAAAAAGTATTATTTGGTCACCATTTTGCCGCTATCGCAGGCGCCGGCCCACTGGTTGGCCCTGTTCTTGCCGCGCAAATGGGCTATTTACCCGGTATGCTGTGGCTACTCGCTGGGGTTGTGCTAGCTGGTGCCGTACAAGATTTTATGGTGCTGTTTGTCTCAACACGTCGAGATGGCCGCTCACTGGGTGAATTAGTCAAAGAAGAAATGGGCAATACCGCAGGGGTGCTGGCTTTAATCGCTTGTTTTATGATTATGGTAATCATCTTAGCCGTACTTGCCATGATTGTCGTAAAAGCCCTCACTCATAGCCCATGGGGAACTTATACGGTTGCCTTTACTATTCCTTTAGCGATTTTTATGGGTATTTATACCCGTTATATCCGCCCAGGACGCATTGGTGAAGTTTCTATTATTGGGCTAGTTTTTCTTGTATTTGCAATTATCTCAGGGGGTTGGGTTGCTGAAAGCGAAACTTGGGCACCTTACTTTGACTATACAGGTGTTCAACTCACTTGGATGTTAGTCGGTTATGGCTTTGTTGCTGCCGTTTTGCCAGTTTGGCTATTACTCGCTCCCCGCGACTACCTATCAACCTTCTTAAAAATCGGGACTATCATTGGATTGGCAATTGGTATTTTAATTCTCAATCCAAACTTACAGATGCCATCGTTAACGAAATATATTGATGGTACAGGCCCAGTTTGGGCAGGTGATTTGTTTCCATTCTTATTTATTACGATTGCTTGTGGCGCCGTTTCTGGCTTCCATGCACTGATTTCATCAGGCACCACACCAAAAATGTTGGCTAATGAAAACCAAGCTTGCTTTATTGGTTATGGTGGCATGTTAATGGAATCTTTCGTAGCAATTATGGCATTGGTTGCCGCTTGTGTGATTGACCCGGGTGTTTATTTTGCCATGAATAGTCCCATGGCGATGTTAGCTCCCGCAGGTACGCAAGATGTGGTCGCCTCTGCGGCCCAAGTTGTCAGTAGTTGGGGCTTCCAAATCACTCCTGAGCAGCTCAACAGCATTGCGAATGACGTGGGTGAAACCAGTATTATTTCACGGGCAGGCGGTGCGCCAACACTGGCAGTTGGGATGGCGTATATTCTTCACGGTGCGCTTGGCGGCTTGATGAATGTGGCATTCTGGTACCACTTTGCCATATTATTTGAAGCATTATTTATTTTAACCGCGGTGGATGCAGGAACCCGAGCAGCACGTTTTATGCTACAAGATTTACTGGGAGTGGTGTCTCCATCTTTGAAACGTACGGATTCGCTACCCGCCAACTTGATAGCAACTGCACTGTGTGTGCTAGCTTGGGGTTATTTCCTCCACCAAGGCGTTGTCGACCCACTTGGTGGTATTAACACCTTGTGGCCATTGTTTGGTATCGCGAACCAAATGTTAGCAGGTATGGCATTAATGCTGTGTGCTGTGGTACTGTTCAAAATGAAGCGCCAAAGATATGCATGGGTCGCTTTAGTACCAACAGCATGGCTGTTAATCTGCACGATGACTGCAGGCTGGGAAAAAACCTTCAGTGAAGATGCCCGCGTCGGTTTCTTAGCTGTAGCAAATAAATTCCAAGCGATGATTGATAGCGGCAATATTCCTGTTCAATATACAGAGTCTCAATTAACTCAGTTAATTTTCAATAACCGCTTAGATGCAGGGTTAACTATTTTCTTTATGATTGTCGTGGTATTACTGGCTCTATTCTCCATCCGCACCGCGTTGAAGGCATTAAAATCTGACCAACCAACTGCGAATGAAGTACCATATGAACCCATGCCAGCCAACTATGAAGAAATCGTGGCAAATACCCGCCATCATTGATTTTCGCGGAAAAGCTTGTCACTGTTTAGGACATATACTCTTTCTCCAAAATAATTCACGTTGGAGCAAGGCGGCAAAGAAGATAATCCCTAGGAGCATACTCCAGTATGTGACTAGGGTTAGCGAATGAAGCCAACGCAGCAACAGCGTGAAGTATGAAGGAGAAAATAGGAGCATACATAACAGTATGTGACTAGGGTTAACAAGTGAAGCCAACACCGCTACAACACAAAATATGACGAGGATTTATGTTTGGAGAACTGGGAAAAGCGGCCCGCTACCTAGGCCAAGCGGCAAAAATGATGGTTGGCGTTCCCGATTACGACAACTATGTCGCTCATATGCAAAGAACACACCCTGACCAAACGCCTATGACCTATGAAGAATTTTTCAAAGAGCGTCAAGACGCACGTTACGGTGGCAAAGGTGGGTTTAAGTGCTGTTAATCACTTAAAATAGACAAAAAAAGCCGTGGTCGAGTACCACGGCTTTTTATTTTTAACGATTCAGTATAGGATCAACCGTTATTTTACGCGTGAAACATACTCACCTGAACGAGTATCAACACGGATAACTTCACCGATCTGAACAAACAGAGGAACCTTAACCACTGCGCCAGTGCTCAGTGTTGCAGGTTTACCACCTGTACCTGCGGTATCCCCTTTCAGGCCTGGGTCAGTATCAGTAATTTCTAACTCAACAAAGTTAGGTGGAGTTACCGCGATAGGACGGCCGTCCCACAGTGTTAAAATACATTCTGCTTGGTCAACTAACCATTTCGCGTTATCGCCAACGGTTTTTTCGTCCGCTGCTAACTGTTCAAAAGTTTCGTTGTTCATGAAATGCCAGAACTCACCGTCGTTGTATAGGTAAGTTAAGTTCATATCCATGACATCTGCACCTTCAACAGAGTCAGTAGACTTAAATGTTTTTTCCAACAGTTTGTTAGAAATCAGTTTACGGATACGCACACGTGCGAATGCTTGACCTTTACCCGGTTTGACGAATTCACTTTCTAAAACGACACAAGGCTCGCCATCTAACATGATTTTAAGACCTGAGCGGAATTCATTGGTACTATAAGTAGCCATGGTGATCCTCTAATTTATAAACTAAAAATGGCATAGCCAAAAAATGGTCGATATTGTAACTCAAAATACCTCATCCAGAGAAGTCTGGATACAACAACTTGCTGAAGCAATCACTAATCCAGATGAATTGCTGCAAATACTTAACCTAGAAAATCATCTTTTATCGAAAGAAGGCAGTGAGGCACGTAAATTATTTCCTTTACGCGTTCCAGTGCCCTTTATTTCCCGCATGAAAAAAGGTGATCCACTAGACCCTCTGCTATTGCAGGTATTAACTGCAAAAGCAGAGTTTGATATACATCCAGGTTTTTCTACTGACCCACTAGAAGAGCAGGATAATGAAATTCCAAGTTTACTGCATAAATACCACAACCGCGCATTACTGCTGGTAAAAGGTGGCTGCGCAGTCAACTGTCGCTACTGTTTTCGCCGGCATTTTCCTTACGAAGACAACAAAGGAAATAAAAATAACTGGTTGATGGCTGTGGATTATATAAAAAACCACACCGAACTCAATGAAATCATCTTCTCAGGTGGTGATCCGTTGATGGCAAAAGACCATGAACTTGATTGGCTCATCAGCCAATTAGAGGCGATTCCTCATATAAAACGCCTTAGAATTCATACTCGTTTGCCTGTGGTGATACCAGAACGCATTACAGATACGCTCTGTAAACGTCTTGCTAGCTCTAGGTTACAGGTCATTATGGTTACACACGTTAATCATGCTAACGAAATTGACGAGCCATTCACCAAGGCAATACAAAAACTAAAACTATCAGGTGTGACATTATTAAACCAAAGCGTATTACTGCGCCAAGTTAATGACAACGTGACGGCTCTGATGAATTTAAGTAATGCCTTATTTGATGCAGGTATTTTACCTTATTACTTACATGTATTAGATAAAGTTCAAGGCGCTGCGCACTTTTTAGTGAGTGATACCGAAGCTAGACAATTGATACAGCAATTACTGAGTAAGGTCTCTGGGTACCTTGTACCTAAGCTCGCTCGGGAAATAGGGGGAGAGCCAAGTAAAACACTGCTTGACCTTAACTTAAGACAGAACTAGAAAGCAAAACGCCCAAACAATTATTTGGGCGCTATGAATTCATTTTAGGGGCACTTATAAACTTGGCCAACCATTTTGCTATCTAATGGAATGAAGCTAGATAACACGGTTTCACTTGGACTTGATGCACCAAAAATCACGTTACCGCCCATCGCCGCTGCTTTATTACGTAAATCATTTGCTGCGCTGCGCATTGAGCTAGATTCATTGTTGACACCACTCAACCAGTTGCTTTGAGTCCCTGCAACCTGACCGAGAAGTTGGCAATCACTTCCAGGTTGATTCTCAACAAAACGAACTTGTGAGCCTGCCGCAGTCAAATTAGTTGTTGTTGAACAACCTGCTAAAAGCAATAATGCAGCAGCACCAAGCAAGACTTTAATTCGCATGTTTTCCCTCATTTTTCATTGTGTTTTTGCAGCTGGTTTGAAAATCTCTTTAGTTCCAATAGCCTACTAATTGAAATATCTAGGAGGTGATTAACATACAGCGTCATAATTGCCGCACATCACCAGCCGAATAGAGTCTACCACAAATTAATCAAGAACCTGCTCTATTCTTTGCTAATTCAAACCACTTACCTTACGTTAAATATAACCTGCGAAGCAACATTGACGCAAAAATAAATCATATAACGCATTAATTGTATCTTGTTTTGATATATTACCTTCATCAATAATTAATGGTTATTTATTAATTAAAAATCAATAAAAAAACCGGCACCGCTAGAAATATAACGATGCCGGTCTTATGGTGGGTAGCCCTAACCTAGTTAGTAACTACTTGAGCTTGATGTCGCCAACTGGCTTACATCATACCGCCCATTCCACCCATGCCGCCCATACCAGCAGCACCTAAGTCAGGTGCATCTGATTTTGGCAGATCAGTGATCATCGCTTCAGTTGTGATCATCAGACCTGCGATAGACGCTGCGAATTGCAGAGCAGAACGCGTTACTTTAGTTGGGTCTAAGATACCCATGTCGATCATATCGCCATAAGTGTCAGTCGCCGCGTTGTAACCTTCGTTACCTTTTGCTGCTTTCACGTTGTTAACAACAACAGAGGCTTCTTCACCTGCGTTAGTAACGATTTGACGCATTGGCGCTTCCATCGCACGCAGAGCAACACGAATACCTACGTTTTGTTCTTCGTTTTCACCAGTCAGTGCTTCCAGTTTCGCTGCAACGCGAACCAGTGCAGTACCACCACCAGCAACAACACCTTCTTCGACAGCGGCACGAGTTGCATGCAGAGCATCGTCAACACGAGCACGTTTTTCTTTCATTTCAACTTCAGTTGCTGCGCCCACTTTAATTACTGCGACACCGCCTGCTAATTTAGCAACGCGCTCTTGCAGTTTTTCACGGTCGTAATCTGAAGAAGATTCTTCGATTTGTTGACGAATTTGAGTAACACGGTTTGCAATCGCAGACTCTTCACCCACACCATCAATGATAGTGGTTGTGTCTTTGTTGATAACGATACGCTTTGCTTGACCTAAATCTTCTAATGTCGCTTTTTCTAACTCCATACCGATCTCTTCAGAGATAACAGTACCATTGGTCAGAATTGCGATATCTTGTAGCATTGCTTTACGACGGTCACCGAAGCCGGGTGCTTTAACCGCTGCAACTTTAACAATACCACGCATGGTGTTAACAACCAGAGTTGCCAGTGCTTCACCTTCAACATCTTCAGCGATGATTAACAGTGGTTTGCTTGCCTTAGCAACGCCTTCTAATACTGGCAGTAATTCACGGATGTTAGAAACTTTTTTGTCAACTAACAGGATGAATGGGTTTTCTAACTCAACAGCACCAGTTTCTGGTTTGTTGATAAAGTAAGGAGACAGGTAACCGCGGTCAAATTGCATACCTTCAACCACATCCAGCTCGTCTTCCAGACCAGTACCTTCTTCAACCGTGATAACGCCTTCTTTACCGACTTTATCCATCGCTTCCGCAATTAATTTACCCACGGTTTCGTCGGAGTTTGCAGAAATCGTACCAACCTGTGCGATTGATTTAGTGTCTGAACAAGGAACTGACAGTGCTTTCAGTTCTTCAACAGCAGCAACAACTGCTTTGTCGATACCGCGTTTCAGGTCCATTGGATTCATACCCGCAGCAACCGCTTTTAAGCCTTCAGTAATGATAGCTTGAGCTAGTACAGTTGCCGTTGTAGTACCGTCACCTGCAGCGTCGTTAGCTTTAGAAGCAACTTCTTTCACCATTTGTGCGCCCATGTTTTCGAATTTGTCTTCTAATTCGATTTCACGAGCAACTGAAACACCATCTTTGGTGATAACTGGTGAGCCAAAAGATTTATCTAAAACTACGTTACGGCCTTTAGGACCTAAAGTCACTTTTACTGCGTCTGCCAGAACATTCACACCACGAAGCATTTTCGTACGTGCATCACTACCAAATTTAACGTCTTTAGCTGCCATTATCTCTTTCCTTCAAATTCTTTTCGTTCGTTGAGAAGTTTTAAGTGAAAATTACGCTTCAACAATTGCCAGAATGTCACTTTCGGACATAATCAGGACTTCTTCATTGTCGATTTTTTCAGCTTTCACGCCATAACCATCGTTAAAGATTACGATATCGCCAACTTTCACATCCAGTGCTTTGATTTCACCATTTTCGAGGATGCGGCCGTTGCCAACTGCAAGAACTTCACCACGAGTTGATTTGCTTGCAGCAGTACCCGTCAGAACGATCCCGCCTGCAGATTTTGATTCAACTTCTTTACGTTTAACGATAACACGGTCATGCAATGGACGAATTTTCATTAATAGTTCTCCTATAAATAAAGTCCATACTAGGTAAAAGGACGATACCAGCATGTCTTAAATAAACTAGTACCATGTTTGAGCAGATTGGGGCGAAGAAGAGGGACTTCAAGGGGGGAGATAAAAAATTTTTCATTTTTATCTCCCCATAAATAGGATGGTTTTATGGTTTAGGGCGATCGTCTTTATCTGACGAATCTGTTTTATCTGAATTATCGATTGTAAAAGAAGGATCGTCTTGCTTACGTTGGAATTCCCCCTCAAAAGTATCGCCACGTTGAAAGCCGCCATTTCCCGTTTGGTTAAAACCAGCACCTGGTTGGTAGAAACGAATATGAGGAATTAAGCGCATTACAATAAGCTTTTGAATTGGCGGTAGTAATAACAGTAAACCAATAAAATCCGTAAAGAACCCAGGCACAATCAACAAGAAACCCGCTAAGACCAATGCAACGCTCTTGATCATTTCAGCTGCAGGGCTTTCACCTGATGCTAACTTTTGTTGGATTTGCAGTACATTTTTCATGCCTTGATTTTTCACAAGTGACACACCTAAGCAGGATGTCAAAACGACTAAAATTAACGTCATTAAAACACCAACTTCAGATGCAACCCGCACAAAAATGACGGATTCAATGTAAACGAGAATACATATCAGAATGAGTGGTAACCAGCGCACAAGTTCTCCTTTATTTCAATAAGCTATCGATTATTTTACGCCCCTAGGGAAACCTTTGTGAACTGCATCTAAGAGACAACTATCAATATTCGCTTTTTTCTTTAGTATAGCCATAATAATTGGGGCAGATATAACGCTTTTCAACTCACGGATTTTTTTCATTAATGGTACTTATCTGTGATGAATATCACACAACGTGAAATCTGTTGCATAAATCAAACTATATAGTGATCTAGGTTCAAGGCAATAGATGATTAAAAGCATATCATCTACCCATAAATCAGTAGATCATAATGCTGACAACGTAGTAGACGGTGTTAATTGCTTGTAAAGTTTTACTTTGCAATATTAATCACCTGTGAATTTTGTTTTACGAAGTATCGATTTTTAAAGCGCATAAACGGACAGTAACTGTAATCTAATTAAGAAGGTTCTCATGTCAAACAATACTCGTATCGAAGAAGACCTGTTAGGTAAAAAAGAAGTTCCAGCTGATGCCTATTATGGTGTTCATACTCTGCGTGCGATTGAAAACTTTTATATCAGCGACCGCACCATTAACGATGTCCCAGAATTTATTCGTGGCATGGTTATGGTTAAAAAAGCGGCGGCTTTAGCCAACAAAGAACAGCACACTATTCCACGTAATATCGCGGATACCATCATCAAAGCGTGTGACGTTGTTCTAAATGAAGGCAAATGCATGGACCAATTCCCGGTTGACGTATTCCAAGGTGGTGCGGGCACATCACTGAACATGAATACCAACGAGGTTCTAGCAAACATCGGTCTTGAACTGATGGGTCATAAAAAAGGTGAGTATGAATTCTTAAATCCAAATGACCACCTGAACAAAAGTCAATCCACTAACGATGCATACCCTACAGGGTTCCGTATCGCAGTGTATAATTCTATATTGAAGTTAATTGAGTCTGTTGAATACCTGAAAAAAGGCTTTGAAGCTAAAGCTGAAGAATACAAAGACATTCTGAAAATGGGTCGTACCCAGCTGCAGGATGCCGTTCCAATGACTGTCGGCCAAGAATTCCATGCTTTCGCTACTCTCTTAAAAGAAGAAGAGAAAAACTTAAAACGCAGCATTGAATTACTGCTCGAAGTTAACTTGGGCGCAACTGCTATTGGTACAGGCCTGAATACTGCTCCTGGTTACTCAGAACTTGCAGTTAAAAAATTAGCAGAAGTAACTGGTTTACCATGCGTTCCAGCAGAAGACTTAATCGAAGCAACCTCTGACTGTGGTGCTTACATCACTGTTCATGCAGGCTTAAAACGTCTAGCGATGAAACTGTCTAAAATTTGTAACGACTTACGTTTGCTATCTTCAGGTCCTCGTGCTGGCCTTAAAGAAATCAACTTACCTGAGTTACAAGCTGGTTCGTCTATCATGCCAGCAAAAGTTAACCCTGTTATTCCTGAAGTCGTCAACCAAGCATGTTTCAAAGTTATTGGTAATGATATCTGTGTAACGATGGCTGCTGAAGCAGGTCAATTACAATTAAACGTAATGGAACCAGCGATTGGCCAAGCGATGTTCGAGTCTATCTCTCTGATGAGCAACGCATGTCGTAACCTGCAAGAAAAATGCATTAGCGGCATTACTGTGAACAAAGAAATCTGTGAAGCATTTGTATTTAACTCCATCGGTATCGTCACTTATCTGAACCCATTCATTGGTCACCATAATGGTGATATCGTGGGTAAAATCTGTGCTGAAACTGGTAAGAGCGTACGCGAAGTTGTTTTAGAACGCGGTTTACTGACTGAAGCAGAACTGGATGATATTTTCTCTGTTGAGAACTTAAAACACCCAGCTTATAAAGCAAAACGCTTTGATGACTAAAAATTTATGTTTATCATAAATAATACTTAAAAATAAAGGCACGCCTCTCAACAGAAAGCGTGCCTTTTTTGATTAATACACACACAAATAATTAACATAACAGTTTCATAATTTTAATTTTCATTTTGTCGAGGAGTAAACACTATGTTAGCCGTAGAATTTATTATTGTTCTGCTGGCCATCTTTTTGGGGGCCCGTTTAGGTGGGATAGGTATCGGCTTTGCCGGTGGCCTTGGTGTACTGGTACTCGCAGCTATTGGCGTAAAACCAGGAACCATTCCATTTGACGTTATCTCAATTATCATGGCTGTTATTGCCGCTATCTCTGCAATGCAAATTGCTGGAGGTCTGGACTATTTAGTTGCCCAAACCGAAAAATTACTGCGTCGTAATCCTAAGTACATCACCATCCTTGCACCTATTGTTACCTACTTTCTGACACTTTTCGCAGGGACAGGTAATATCTCGTTAGCAACACTGCCTGTTATTGCAGAAGTCGCTAAAGAACAGGGAGTGAAACCTTGTCGTCCATTATCGACTGCGGTCGTTGCAGCACAGATAGGTATTACAGCATCACCAATTTCTGCGGCAGTGGTTTACATGGCATCCGTCATGGAAAATCCAGCAATGGTGGGTGCAGGTAACACAGTCAGCTATATTTCGCTTCTAAGTGTTCTATTACCTGCGACATTCCTTGCTATCATTTTGATGTCATTCATCATCTCTTGGACGTTTAACTCTAAATTATCTGATGACCCTATCTACCAAAAACGTTTAGCTGAAGGTTTAGTTGAACTGCGTGGTAGCCAAGTTAAAGAAATCAAAGCGGGCGCTAAGTCTTCTGTACTGCTGTTCTTGCTTGGGGTTGTTGGCGTTGTCTGCTATGCCATCATTAACAGCCCAAGCTTAGGGATTGTTGAAACACCATTAATGAACACCACAAATGCAATTTTGATTATCATGCTGACTGTGGCGACATTAATCACTATTTTCTGCCGTGTAAATACTGATGCTATCTTGAACTCAAGTACCTTTAAAGCAGGTATGAGCGCATGTATTTGTATTTTAGGTGTGGCTTGGTTAGGTGATACTTTCGTACAGCACAACATTGACTGGATCAAAGAAACTGCGGGTGATTTAATTCATGAACATTCTTGGATGTTAGCAGTTATATTCTTCTTCTGCTCCGCTTTACTATACTCACAAGCCGCAACAGCGAAAGCTCTGATGCCAATGGCATTAGCGCTGAATGTTAGCCCATTAACTGCTATCGCATCATTCTCTGCGGTTTCTGGCCTATTTATTCTGCCTACCTACCCAACACTGGTTGCAGCAGTACAGATGGATGACACAGGGACAACGCGTATTGGCCGATTCGTCTTTAACCACCCATTCTTTATTCCAGGCACTATCGCTGTCGCATTAGCTGTTTCATTCGGCTTCTTATTTGGCGGTATGATCCTATAGTTTATATTAATTAAAATTAATCTTATACAGGCCCGTGCAAATAGCACGGGTTCTTTATACCTACCTATAACATATTATTTTTGTTATCCCATATAAAGTCACGTAGGCAATTATAAAAATACAATAACCATTTAGATAAAAAACTCAAACTATTTTTTAATAATATGCATTTAAATATATTACTTTAGATTATAAACAAATCAAAATAAGAATTTTTCTAATAATATATATTAAGGCTATAAATATAATTGTAACAAATAATGACTACAATTACGCAATAATAAGTTATCTCGTTTTTTCCTTACAATTACCAGGTGGAATATAAATTCAAGAATAAAATAAAAATAAATAAAAATTAGAATAAAGCTCTGATATTTATTCCTGAGCAGGTGGTAATGCTAAGCCATCTTTCTTGACACATGAATTGAAGGCACCAAAGATAGAAATAATCTATCAAAAATTTAAAATCAATCCGCCATAAATATTGGTAATCATTAACTCATCCTTGTTTAATAACACCCGAAAAATCTGATAATGATAATTTAATTACTCGGAGTAATACGAATTAAATATCAAGAACTTTTCAATAGCAAAAATAATTTATTTTAACAAGATTTATATATTTGGAGGAGGTATGCTAAATACTCAACGAAATAAAAACACAAATGTAACCGTTTATATTGGAACCTTTTTAAAGCACCGCAGAAAAGTGGTTGGTTTAACTGGTGCACAATTAGCTTCTCGCCTAAGAATCAGCCAGCAGCAAGTTTCCCGTTATGAAAGAGGTAAAAATGCCATTACTATCCAAGGTCTTTTGGACATTTTACAAGCTCTCGAATTGCGAAAACATGACATCGATGACTTTATGAAAAAAGTCTTTCAGTATTACTATATCGATGCAGCGTTAGAAGCTAAATTGATCAATTAAAGCCCGATATAAACCCATGAAGTTCGTTCCAGGGGGGTTCTTCCCCCTCCTGTGTGCTTAAAACTCCCCACTTTAAAATACCCATTCAATTTCTTATTTGATTTTATTTCACCTCAGAAACGGCGCCTCATGATAGCACTGCAAACCGCTATAATTCACAATTGAACATTGTTATGATGGAGAAAAATCAGACATTATTGTGATGGAGTTAACAATGCCTATCCAACGTGAAATTATTTTAAGTCATGCGTTAAATCAATTGGAAATCCAAGGGTTATCCGCATCTACAGAAAATTTACTCAGCGAAATTGAATCTGATTTCTCTACTATTCGGCAGTTTTGGCCAGACGATGAAGCTCTTGTTTATGATTGCTTGCGCTATCATAGCCAGCAAATTGAAGTATGGCAGCGCCAAACCTTGCTAGATGAATCCCTAAACCCGCAACAAAAATTAATGGCTCGTTACCAACAATTGTCTGAAAAAGTCAGTGAAGGGCGTTTTCCGGGCTGTTTATTCATTTCTGCATGTAATTATTATCCAGATGCAGAACACCCTATCCACCAATTAAGCCGCCTACAAAAAGATAATTCGTTTCATTTCACAAAAAGCCTATTAGATGAGCTAGATATTGAAGACTCGGAATTAGTTGCTAACCAAATGGAATTAGTGCTCGAAGGCTGTTTAAACCGCTTATTAGTACAAAGGGACATTCAAGATGTCGAGATTGCACAACACCTTTCTGAGGATATCCTGACAATCGCACTGTGCCGTAAAAAAGGAGCGTTAAGCTAAAAAACCAATTAACGCATACTAAACACACACCTTTTGTTGAAAAAGAAAACACTCAGTAAAAAAAAGTGTTTTTTTATTAAAAATGCATTGACGCAAACGGCTGAATACGGTTTAATGCGCCCCGTTGCCCGGATAGCTCAGTCGGTAGAGCAGGGGATTGAAAATCCCCGTGTCCTTGGTTCGATTCCGAGTCCGGGCACCACTATTTAAAGAACCCGCCCAAAAGGCGGGTTTTTGCTTTTGTATTTTCAAACACTCATACTTAGCTAACTAGGCTAAAGACACGGAATGGCCTTTACTCTCCTCTAAACACCTATTTCTCTATGCTCTCTGTTTGCAAGCTATGAGTAATAAGCCTATAAACAGAATATAGATATAAAAATAACCACAAGCCAAAGTTAATTAACTTAACTTATGCCAAATAATTAGGGAGGAACAGGAAAAAACCAAACGCTAGGGCTTATAACTAGATTATTATTCTCACCCTTTTCTCATTTCATCCATTAAACGGCCATTAATCACTCTTATTACGTGTATTTGCTGGCCTATTGTCTCATTTAGGAACCTAAAAATAAGTTTTTATATTAATAGTTATTCAAATAAACCATTAAAAAACCATAATATCATTTTTTATTCCCATCTATTGAGCTAAAAAAATAATCAAATACAATATTAAACAATAAATAATAATAATTTGTAATGAGAATGTAACCAAGCCTTAATGCAATAAAGTCAACTAAACCTTACCGAGCAATTCACAGCCAATGCTTAACATACTGTTAAATAATAAAAATAGCTCTCAAAAATAAAAAGAAAAAACTATATGTTTAAAATAAGACTCTGCATATGAATCTGAAATAAGTGACTTAATATTATTTTTAATTAAGGAATACCTTATATTCTAAAATTTTATTTTTGCCATAATTTACTCTTAAAGATAAACATAGTTTTATGAATCAATGATACTAGGGTCAAGTTTCCACATGAAAAAGAAAAAAAATACAACTTATTATATCAGCCAGCTAGTTGGTAAATGCCTACAAGAATACCGACAAGAGTTAGGTGTTAGCGGTGAGAGCATTGCAAAAGAGCTAGGTATTAGCCAACAGCAATTATCCCGTTATGAACGAGGTGAGAATGCATTAACCGTAGATGTATTGTTTAAATTTATTCTTATACTCGGTATTAACTTCCCAGATTTTTACCATAGGCTATTCTATATCGTTAGCCATCATCCGAAACTTTCACACCATATCACTAATTTAAATGGTTTTGGTTGGGAATTAGATGATTTGAAAGACTATTATAATTCAGCAATTGTCTAACCTTTGACATAAAGAAATATTGTTTAATTTGTTTATTTTATATTATTATGAAAATTATGGAGTTTGCCTATAATCGATGAGAACAGCACTATGCCTACCCCTTCTCCGACTGCATTTTCAAGGATAACTCGCACATCAGGACGCACAAACAGCATACTCACTGTCGCCTTCCCTCTGTTGTTTATCCTAATAGCAACATTATTTTGGAGCGCAGAACGCATTGTCCAACAAGAAACTAAGCGGTTAGAAGTCGATTTTAGGTCACTAATAGGCTATATCAATGAGCAAGAGAAATTTTTAAGATCGTTAAATAAGCAAAACCAAGACCTATCAGAGCTAGTTGAAAGCCGAACTTATGCAATACAAGAGCAATCACTACCAACCAAACTATCATTACACCTACTCGAAGGTAAAGAATCTTTAGTCGCAATGCCATTCACGCTAGCTTGTGATAAAAGTTTAGAATGCACCAAAGTGCCCAGCATATTATTTTCTCTGGGGGCTTATTTAGCTGATTATTATTCCACGTTTTGGGGGGGATCCTATTTCCCAGCAGCCGCTGTATTTTTTGTCAATGAGCACGACCAAATTAGTATTAGTGTGCCTTCTGTTGGCACTGTGTTAGGAAATGAATCGATATCTCCAAATTTATATTATTCCGTTATTGATAACGTCAGGAAAAATTTACCTGCTATCCATGCCCAGTTTTCAGAATCGCAACCGACTGACTTAAAACAAATTATTTGGCTACGCCCAGTGCCTTTTGATAATATTCTCATCGGGATTATTCCAGCCGGTTTTGATGAACATTTATGGCAAAATGCTCATATTTCCCCTAAAAATATTTATGCGGTCAGTATGTTAAGCCAAGCTAGGTTAAGTGTGCTGGAACGAATGTTAAACCCCACACTCACACATCAATTTTGGCTAATTCATACAAAATATGGTCAGTTACTTGGCACAACCCAAGCGCCTGAGGAAGAAGCATTAGAAGGTATTTTTTATACCAAAGATGGCCTAGTTCTTAAGCTTTCATCTAAAACTGACGAATGGACTGGATATTATAGAATTAGTTATGCTGCTTTTTTTGAAGACAACCTGTGGTTTCCTATCAGCTTAGTTATTGCACTTTTCTTTAGTTTATTTTGTGGATGGGGATACCACCGCTGGTACCAGCGAAAAATCTTACAACCTGCAATAGACTCCCAACAAGCCATTTTAGAAAATGAAGCATTCAACCAAGCGCTTATCGCAACAACACCTATCGGCTTATGTGTAATAGATAAAGAAACCCAGCAGTTACGCTTCGCGAATGAGTTAGCTCGTTACTGGCTAAAAATAACCAATACAGCACCCCCCCACGACTCAAATGAATATAATGAATTACTCATCAAGGTTCTTTCTGACACAGAACACGTTAAAACAACTTTAAAATCAGGGGAGCATGTCCTCTATGTTGTGAGTACAGCAACTTATTACCAACAGCGTCCTGTTATTTTATGTGCATTTACTGATATTACCATCCAAGCAGAAACTGAAAAACAACTTGATGATGCTAAGCGGCTTGCAGAAGAAGCCAACCGAGCTAAATCAACATTTTTAGCAACAATGAGCCATGAAATACGAACCCCACTTTATGGCCTAATCGGCACGTTAGAATTACTCGCAAATACTTCTCTTTCATCTCAACAAGCTCATTTTATTGAGAGAATATCAACAACGTCCCAATTACTTATGCAATTAATTGGCGATATTTTAGATATTAGTAAAATAGAAGCTAATCAAATTCAAATCCATAATCAGCCATTTGATTTATTAGAGTTAGTACAACAAACTGTTCAACTATATCAAGGTATTGCTCAGCAAAAAGGGTTACTCCTATTTGCTACTATTGACCCAAGTGTACAAGCAAATAGAATTGGTGACTCTGCTAGACTGCAACAAATCTTAGGTAATTTACTCAGTAATGCAATTAAATTTACCCACAAGGGTACGGTTACTATTGAACTTAAAAGAAGTAATAATAATATATTAATACGTGTCAGTGATACCGGTGTTGGAATTAGCCCTGAACAACAAATAAAATTATTTGAGCCATTTTATCAAGCTCATTCAGAAATTCATGCCTATGGCGGTACTGGCTTAGGCCTATTTATTTGCTCTAAACTTATCAAATTGATGGATGGGCAAATAAGCTTACAAAGTGAAACTGGGGTTGGTAGCTCGTTTCTCGTAACACTACCTTTAGCTCTCGATATACAGCAACCACATTGGCTGCCGCTAAAAAACACCAATATATGGTTACAAACCCCAAACCCATTATTGACTGAAAATATAACGCAATGGCTAAAACGGTGGGGGGCTAATGTTTATTTCACAGAAAATAGCCTCCCCATAGATACCTCATCCGTTATTGCTGTCGGCATATTAATTCCATCGTTTCCTCTGCCGACTCATTGGGATGGACAACAATGGGTAAGCCCTGAGATGAATTTTCGACTATCCGAATTAAATCAGCAGTTATTCTTACTACAAAATAATAAAGAACAGTTACCCCTTATTTGTCCAACATCTCGTATACAAACTCATATGCATAAATATCCGCTTCGCGTTTTAATTGCTGAAGATAACCCCATTAACCAAGTTGTTCTACAAGAGCAGCTTGAATTACTCGGTTGTAAGGTATTTATTGCCAATGATGGTGAAGAAGCATTGGTAATTTGGGATAACGAAATTGTCGATATCATCCTTACAGACGTTAATATGCCTTATCGTAATGGTTATGAGCTTGCACAACAGCTACGCAGTGAAGGCGAAACATGTCCAATTATTGGTGTTACTGCGAATGGATTAAAAGAAGAAGAAGAGCGATGTCTAGAATCTGGAATGGATTCATGGCTTGTAAAACCTATAGAGCTAGAAACCTTAATTCAATTATTCAACCGTTTATTCCCGATTTACTCCTCCTCAACTTTAGAAACGGCAACCCTAAAAATGATTAACCCACTAAATGGAGAGGATAGAGAAAAAATTATTCATCATTTTATTACCGATATTGCTCAATTTTGCCGAGCTGTCGAAGATAATAATACTGATGAAATAAAGCAGTTATCCCACCGTATCCGTGGCGCATTAATTAGTGTTGAACAACGTGAATTAGCTAATGAGCTTCGTGAGTTTGAGGCAACATTAGATTCACAGGCATCAACACACATTGATACTCAGGTTAACCAGAATATTTGCAATCAATTAGCTAATTGGATAAAAAAAATCAGTCAAATAAATGGTGTGTAAGGCAATAACTGATTAACGCTTGATTATTATCAACACCCAATTTACGCATTGCGGCATTTTTCTGTAAGCTGATAGTTTTATCACTGCGGTTTAATTGCTTAGCAATATCAACAATAGGCTTACCTTGAACAAAAAGTCGCAATACCTCAAGTTCACGAGGTGATAATGTCTTTACCCTATCATTTAATGTTATCGCATTACGGCTTTTTAATGTCGTTGTCATATCTGCAACAGGAATACGATATTGGCGGCCTTGCCCCGCTAATGTGATAGCCTTCATCAGGTCGCTTAATGGTGCCTCTTTTGACACCACCGCGCTCACCCCTGAATCATATAACATTTGTATAATCATTGGGTTAGAAACCATCGTTAATACAATCACAGCAATATTTGGGTATTGACGACGTAAAAATTGAATATAATTCTGGCCATCGCTAGATTGGGTATTATTAGGCATCATATAATCAGTTACGATCACATCAACCTCATTTTTTTTCAAAAAAGAAAATAGTTCAGCATCCTGAGTGTAGGCACCTAAAATTTCTAAATTCATTGATTGAGAAAGTGTATCTTTCAAACCTGAAAGCACAATGGGATGATCATCAACTAATACTAATTTGAGTTTTTTCATTTAATAATACTCAGCATCAGAATATGTATATTCAATATAACACCATAGAAAAAATGTCAATTAACACTCTTAATATGAAACAACAACTCGAACTGTTTTAGAAAACGGACCTGAAGCGATGGTGCTACCTGCTATCTTGCTTAATGTCGCAGTAAAAGGGACACTAATCGGTGATTGTGGCATGATTTCGCCAATACTGTAACTTTCATTATAGTTAATATCAGTTGAATTACGGGTTAATAGTGTTTGTAATCCATTACCCATATCGAGATATTTTCCGCCTAGCACCGTATTATTATTTGGTTCAAAACGAACTGATATATTCAGCCCTGTTTCGCAGTCCTGTGGCACTGACATACCTAAATTAAAAGTTCGGCTAACCACATCTCCCGCATTCATTTGTTTAGGTGAAATCGTGTCAAAGTTTACACTCCCCCCATTAGAAGCCGTAATATTCACCGCCGGCGCAGGGCAGAGTAAGGTTAAGTTACCTTTAATTCGCACATAAGTTGGTCCGCCTAAATCCTTGCCTAAATAATCCACATGAGTTCCTAATAAAAATAACCCAGTATCAAAAGGTTTAAGAGCATTAGCCCCCTTATAAACATAGAAGTTATACATGAAAGCAATATTACGTGTAATTCCTGTCTCTGGTTGACTCCAATACCCTAAATAAATATTTGGAACAGTTGGATTAGTTATCGTTACTGGATTAGGCGATGAAATTGCATTTTGTTGTGTCACACTGACACCACTATTAATCAACAATGTTTTAATTGCATTCGGCATTGTATTTTTAAAGTAAACAGCATTAGTTGTACTTGATGAACCAGTAAACTCACATCTCATTGATATATATGAGCTCATTGCTGATGTCAATAAGGTACCATTTGGAATTGAAGCACTACTATTTGCAATATCAAAGGTTAATTCTTGTTCTATAGATGTAGCTCCTGAACTCGGTACACAATTATTAACTGCAGCTACTGATTGAAAACTTAGCAAAAATAAAGATAATATAGCGAATGCATTTATTTTTTTCAAAATTAACATAACTTACCTCTTATCCTTTTCATTTGACAAGGAACAAGTTGTATTACATGTATATTTCAATAAGTTTGGTGTTCCATAATCATCAATATAAGTCACAATCATTTTTGGTGATTTCACTTGTTTATCTGATAGTAAATATGTTGCATTGCTATTTGGCTTCACAACAATTTCTTTAAAATCAGGAACTTTAGATTCATTATCATTAACATTAATCACAACAATGTGATAGGGAGTCGGGTTAGTTAATTTTAATGATTTTCCCACTTTCTCCACTTTCAACTCTTTTTGCCAATCATTATTAGGGTATTTTTTCAATTCACTCGGGCGATAAAATAATTTAAAACGTGATTGAATAACAATTTCAACTGCATTTTCTAGCTTAGTTTTCGGTGGAATACCCAAGACATTAAAATAAAATAATGACTCTTGGTTGTTCGGTATTTTCACATCATTTTTTGATAAACTAATTCTAACCTGCTTCTTTTGATTTGCTTCAACACGTTGTAATAAAGGCAAAGCAATCAGTGGTTCTGAAATTTTTTCGCCATTTTCATTTTCGATCCATGACTGGACTAAATAAGGATCTTTTTTATCAATATTTTCAATCACAACGCTAACACCTTTACTTGCTTCATCATAAATAACGCGAGTACGGTCAACAGAAATTGATGCATGTGTGTATGTGCTAATTAAAATTAAAGCACTCATTATTAATTTAAGTTTTTTCATAATTTTCTATTCTTTATTACAGGTTATGTTTTTACTGGTTAAATGAGTTTGTTTACCTAGCATAATTCGACATGACTGGTCACCACTCCATTTAACTATTAATTGTTGGTCTGGCTGGAAGCCCGTTAAATAAACTTGCCCTTCCTCTGCAATCATTCCCAATACATTTTTATTATCAGAGCCATAAACTAAAGCACCAAATGGAGGCGTATTGCCGTCAGGGAATTTAATTGTGACTAACGCTTTTTCACCCACTAATGTATTGAGTTTTGAATAACCAACCGCACCATCAGTTAAATTTGATTCAATCACGCTGTCATCAATGCTGACATTGTCTGGTACATTATTAAGATCCACATACTGGGTCGACCTATAATAGGTTGGAACATTACTAATTGCGGCTAAACCAAACCCATTCGTGACTGATTCATTTTTATTAATTGATACCCCTTTAGCCTTATCTGTATCAATAACCATACGAGCTTGGTTATCATAAACTCGTCAGTGTAAGACTGGGCCTTGACTGGTAATGGTCAAAGAGCCGTCTAGAGAACCACTTAATGTATGGTAGTCTTCGCCATAGGAACCCGTTAGTTGTGCAGTACCATATTGCGTGTCACGATAAACGGATGCATTCATTGTTGCATTTTCAAAAAAGTCTTTACTTGATAAACCTAAACTAACGTTATTATCATTAATTTTAGAGTTGTAATTAATATTACTATTATATTTCTTATCAATATCATTATAAGAACTAAAGTATTGAATCCGTGAATTTCTTTCACCACCAAATGGGACGCTTAACGAAAGGTATGCTTGCTTAGAGCGCTTACCTTTTACGTAACTACTTTCACCGACCGATAATGATAAAATCGCATTATTTATAAAACTTGTGTTAATTGTTTTATTAAACGATAAATTAAGAGTATTGTTATTTTTTGATTCTTTCCAATAACTTTCCCGCGAGTAACTTAAACTTATATCAGCCTGTATATCAGGGAGTTGTTGTGTAAAAGAAGTCGTAAATACATTTTTCTGCCGATAATGTGGTGTTAACGGAGTTTCTTTTAAACTAATATAGTCATTCACTGACATAAAGCCTTCGTTAGAAAACTGATACCCTGTTAAATCCAGTCGACTCGAATTTGAAAAACGTTTTGCATAATTAATACGGTAACTTTCACCAGTATGTAAAAAGATATCCTGTAGTTGGTTTCTCGACTGTGTAATATCAAAAGATATTGCACCAAAGCGTTCCATATTTACCCCAACACCCGCATTATAGGCATGGTATTCATCATTAGAGGTTGCGAAAACACCACCAAAAATAGACAAATTGTTGAGGATCCCCCAAGAGGCTTCAGTTGATATAAAATCATCATTAATGTTTTTATATCCCATTGGGTCTAACCGACCTGCATTTAGTTTATATTGCACCATGCCTGGGCGTGTTAAAAATGGAATATTAGTCGAGGAAACTTGGTACTCACGTATAGAGCCGTCTTCCTCTGTAATTTTAACATCAAGAGCCCCCGATAAAGAGGAACTTAAATTATCAATTGAAAAAGGCCCTGGTGCCACTTTCATTTGATTCAAGATACGTCCATTTTGCGAGATAGTAACCGTCGCATTACTTGTCGCGGTTCCTGTGACACTCGGTGCATACCCTCTTAGAGAAGCCGGTAACATGTTCTCATCAGTAAAGACACTAACACCGTTAAAACGTACAGAATCAAATACATTGCTTACTGTATAATATTTACCCGCAAAAAATTTTGCAGATAAGCTAGGTAAATCTGTAAATAAATAAGTTTGTACCCATTTAAAATTATCATTTTTATTATCATTAAAATCTTTTTGGTATTGATAATTACTGCGGACACGCCAACGCCCTACATTCGCACCAACAGAACCGAATGAGCTAAAATTATTAATATCTCGAGTATTCTTATATTTAATATAGTTTTCAACAAGGTTGTAATCCAAGACGAGCGCATTAACCCCAACTTCCCGCTGCATAGGCGGAACCCAATTGTCATCAGAATACTGAAAGTAAGCTTGAGGTATTGAAAGCATTAACTCTTGCTTTTCATCATCGAATCTAGCCTGAATGTTTTGATCCTGTGATGTAAGATCATAACACTGACCATTTCCCCATGTAGGCACTTCTTTAATAAAATCTTCTTTTAACCCAATAACTTCTACTAAGCTTCTAGAAATACAAGGTTGTATCTTTTCATCTTTTTTTAAAAAATTTATTTGATCAAAATAATTAATTCTTCGACCATTTACCGATACATTAGAAAAATAAGAACCTTCACTAATTTTATTTTTCTCAAATGCACTTAGATCTATATTAGTATTACCCAAAATAGATAATGCGTCTTCATTAAATTGAACAGAATCCGCATTAACATAGTAAGTGTAAAACAATAAACTAGATACTAAACTAGTCACTATGTTTTTATTAAAATTGTTCTTTTTCATTAGCCGCAATATTCTATAATGGATTTATTGAATGAACTCATATAACTGAAAATGCTGTGAAGCAATTGCTATACACAGCATAATCAGCAAATATAAGATTTATTGTTTTTTTAATATTTTTATATTAATACTTATTGGTAATCTAAAACGTAAGCGACTGTAGATTTAACAGAACCGGCTGTAGCTGCACCTAATGCCTGCATACGAGCAGATAAATTAATAACATTTGTCCCTGCATTTAAGCTTTGCTCAACAGTATCATTTGTTTTTAAATTTGTTCCACTTGCATTTTGGAATAACACACCAACATTGGTAGCAGTACCAGTATTTGCCCATAAGGTGCCTGCAGCATCCATTTGGCCCGTGAATTTAACTGTTACCTTAGAATAATCAGTACCACTTGCAGTAGGGTCCAAAATACAATCTGTTAATTCTAATGTAAAATCAACATTTGGACCTTGTGAACCAGCTGTTTGTAATGATGCCGCTGGAACAGAACCTAATTGAACTTCTTTATTAACAGAAGAAGGTGCAATAGTACAAGCACCAGTATTCACTGTACCATTAAATTCAATAGTACCACTTCCTACATCCGCAGCGAATGAAGTTGATGCAGCAGTGAATGTTAATGCGATAATTGAAGATGCTAATAGCGTCTTTTTCATTTTAAACCCTTATTTCATGATATTATTAATATATACTAAGGAAATACCTTAGTTGGTACACAGCCATACCAATAGTATTATTGATATAACTAGAATTCAGTTAACTTTATTCATATCATTATTTTAATGACTTGAGATGTCCGATAACATGTGAAGTAATATAACTACTAACATGAACCGTAAATATAAGGAGATCCTTAAAACAAGCACTAACCTTCGTTTTTTTTATTTTTTGAATAAAAACCATGACTCAATAATGAATTATATTCAGAGGTCCAGCTATTTGATTGTTCTATATCTTCAAGGAAATAATGAACACTGACTTTAAGGAAGTCTGCAATCATAACTAATGAATCGATATCTATTCTGTTAATACCTCGTTCATAGCGAGAAAACTGTTGTTGACTAACATTCAAAGCCATTGCCACTTCAGTTCCCGTTAGCCCATACTCCCTTCTAAGCTTCTTTATTCTGCTCCCTACTATTTTGGCAATAGGATATCTAGCTGCCATTTTTATTTCCTTTCTGAAAAATACAAAGTAGATACTGAATAACATAAGAATAACTAACTGCGAGCAATACTAATTAAATAAAATAAAAATAACAAACTCACATACGAGTAATAAATAAAACCAAACATTAATTTTATTTATTAAAATCTCTGATTTTTGACTATTAATATATGATTTACCCTTAATATAAGTAAGGTTTATGAAACATTATCTAGCGAACTCGTCATTTTTCGGGTAAACACCATCACTAAATATAGTTACTTATCTCATATATTTTAAAAATACAGTTTTTTTATCTAAAAAATCTTCAATGTAAAATGTTATTAATTAACCTGACGTTAACATTTTCTTTTTAATGGAATTTTATATCCCCAAGATAGAGTGAAACATACATCTATAAAATAATAAGACTTAAAGCTATAAATGACTAAATTGATTGAAAGCATGAAAACAAAAAAGCCCATCATATTCAATATGATGAGCTTTCATGAAATAAAATGAGGTAACGTTAACGGTATGAAAATAATACATTTACAGTATTACTAAATTGTCCTGATTTAATTGGATCATTACTTTTATTCGATAATTCAGCAGTATATTGGTAGTTTCCAGGTCGTTGCTGAGAAATTTGACCTTTATAGTAATACTGGTCAAAGTTGATTTCCTGTCCTAAATTTTTATCCGTAATTGCAATTTGTAACCCATTGTCAAACATCAAATATTTTTTATTCACAACACCACTGTTACTTTGAAAAGCCACGCTAACTTCAAGTGCCGCTTCACAAGTAGAAATAGGCGTTAACGTGATATTAAAATTCTCTTTAACCGTTTTACCATTATTGAATTGCTCAGGAGTAAGCTCTTTAAAATCAACGACTTTATCGCTCATTGTTACTATCGGAGTGGGACAATAATTAACCAACTTCCCAACTAGACGGATAGTATATAAGTCTCCTATACGTTTCCCTACTCCATCTGTATGATAACCAATAACAAAATTTCCTGTATCAAAAGATTTTAGCTCACCATATCCTCTTTTTAGCGTAAACACATGCCATAACCCAATATTTTGCGTACCTACCCCCCAATAACCTACTTCTAAACGCGGTGTGTTCGGTGCCGTGATCTCAACAACCTTGCTAAGGCTATAAGAATGTTGATAAACCTGAATACCACTAGATAAGAGATATGCCTTAGTCTGGGCTGGCGTTTGGTTATAAAACCAAATCGTTCTATCAGCTACAGACCCCGAAAAATTACATTCCCATGCCATCATCGAGCGTCCACTGCCTAACTCAGTGCCTGTAGGAATAGGACCAGGAGTTGTATTCATATCAATCGATATCAAAGGTAGAGGAAACCAGGCATTCCCGCTGCCAGGTTTACAATTTACCCCCGCATAAGACGACGCTCCTGAGAGTAATAATAAAGACCCTAATATGCCTTTAATCAGTCTTTTCTTGTGATCTTTTTTTGTATGATTAAAGCTTTTCATTTATTTTTTCGCCTGTGGTAATAACTGGCAAGATTGTGATGAATCACATTGGTATTTATTAAATTTTAATCCGCCAAAGTCATCAATATAAGCAACCTCAAAACTGTTTAAAGATGCGTTTTTTAATGTGACAACTGCATCACTGAAAGGCGCAACAACAGTTTCTGGAAATTGGTTATCCTTGCTTCTATCCACATTAATATTCGTAACAATAATATTAAATGGTGTTGGATTAGTTAATTTTAAGCTTCCCCCTTGCTTAGCGACTTTAAGATCCTGTTGAAAATCTTTATCGGCAGATAATGGGTAATTAATTCCTTTTGGGCGATAGAACAGTTTCAACCGTGATTGGATGGTAAACTGCACCACATTCGCTTCTTTGCCTTGTGGTGGGATTCCAAGAACATTGAAATATAATAAACTTTCTCTATCTTGCGGTAAGGTGTTCAGCCCTTCCATATGCGTAATTTTAATTTGTTTTTTCTGTAGCGGCCCTATTTTCTGTAAAAAGGGTAGTGCCACTAAAGAGTTTGTTAATTTATCGCCTTTGGCGGTTTCTATCCATGTCTGTGCTAAAAATGATGATGTTTTATCTTGGTTATCAACAACTACACTCGTACCGCCATCCGCTTGATTCAAAATAATACGAGTCCGGTCAAGCCCTAATACTGCGTGGGCTTGCGTCATTACGCCAGATAATAAAACAACCGAAATTACCTTTTTAAAGAATGTCATTTTTCACCCATTTTTTCGTTATTTTACTGATTGCACATGATGGCATCACTGCTTTTTACCAGAATACTGTCGGCAGAGAAGCTGCATGACTTTCCTTCTCCCCAGTTGATACTTAACTGGTCGCCCATATTTAACCCTGTTAAGTAAACAATACCGGATTCTGCAATGATCCCAGAAACTTTATTATTCGAGGTATTTGTCACCACTGCGCCTAGTGGTGGGTATTGGCCATTCGCCAATTTAATCCGTGAAATTAATGATTTGCCGATGTCAGCATCCATTTTGATATAACCAATAGCGCCATCCGTCAGTGCCGTTTCTAAAACGTTATCTTCAACGTTAACAGTATCCGGCAAGTTGTTAACATCCACTTTATATTCCATATTGTAATAAGTCGGTACATTACTGATGGTCGCTAACCCAAGGTCATTGGTGATGGCATGGCTATTTTCAATGATGACACCTTTCGCTTTAGGGACATCAACCACTAAGCGAGATTGGTCACGATATGTTAATCGATGCGCGGAAATACCATGTTGAGTCGCTGTGATTGAACCACTCACCATAATACTCGCTGAATTCATTGAGTCGGATAATGCCCCACTCATTTGCAACTGCCCTGTATCACCACTGTGTGAAATAAACGCATTCACACTTCCTTGAGATAAACCGTCTTGAGTTGATGCTGTCAGGTTATAGTTTGTATCTTTATTCACATAATTACTGTAGTTGACATTATTAGTATAGCGCTTATCTTGATCACTATAAGAAGCAAAGTAAGAGATTGAGGCATTTTGGCTTTCAGTCTGTAATGGCCGACTTACCGATAAATAAATTTGATTATCTGTTTTATCACGGGAGTTACGCGATTGATTTAAAGATAAAGAAACGCTCCCTCCTTTCATAATTCCTTCATCAAAGAATTTATTTAATCCAATGCTAAAATAGTTATTTTGTTTGCCGTTCCAATAGGTTTTGCGTGATGCTGTAATATTCGCACTCGCATTCATAAAATGTAATTGCTGTGCATATGACAGTGAAAATACATGTTTATCTTTATCCAATTCACCTTGCGAGTTATCACTAAAGTTCTTTTCAACAAAATTAGATAATGAATTAAATGTACGGTCAGCAAAGCGGTAACCAGTTAAAGTTAATTGCCCATCAATACTCGGTAAATTTTTAGCGTAATTAATACGATAGCTCTTTCCTGTTTCTCTTGTACCCACATCGGCATATGATTGAGTTACATCAATAGAAAGAGCACCTAAGAAACCTAAGTTTTGACCAACACCAAGGTTGATTGCTCGATATTGATTGTTTGATGTAGCAACCAAGCCACCAAACACTGAAGTGTTGTTGAGAACCCCGATAGAACTTTCAACTGTTATAAAATTCTTATCGATATTTTCATTATTTTCTGGCGAAAGTTGCCCTAAATTCATGGTATAGCGCACTTGGCCTTTACGGGTCAAAAATGGAATATTCGTGGTAGTGTATTGGAACCTGGTTTCTTTACCATTATCTTCAATCACAGTAACATCAATTGTACCCATCACAGACTGGCTCAAATCTTTAATAACAAAAGGCCCTGCGGGTACTTTAATTTGGCTAATAATTCGCCCATTTTGAGATAAAGTCACGGTCGCATTCGATGCTGCAACACCAGTTATTTGCGGTGCATACCCTCGGAGGTTAGGTGGCATCATACTTTCGTCAGTAAAGACACTTATCCCTTTAAAGCGTACACTATCAAACAAATCAGATTTAATATAAATCTCGCCGACAAATAATTTTGCCGATAAACTCGCCATATCTCTGAATGCATAAATTTGCTCCCATTCAAAGCGGCTTTTTTTATCATTACTGCTGTCAACTAGCTTATTTTCATATTGATAATTCGCACGTAAACGCCACTCAGCAAGGTTAGCACCCACATTACCAAATGCGCTGAGGTTATTACGATTACCAGAATCTTTTCGGTAAAAATTATTATCACTAACCGTATAATCTAAAATTAAACCAGCAATACCGTAGTCACGTAGCTCAGGACTAATCCAAGATGAATACACCGCTACAAGGTATTTTTGTGGAATAGAGATTGTCAGAACTTGATCGCTGTCATTAAAATCGACAGTGACATTTTTATCCAACGCACTAATATTGATACAATGGTCTTCTTCCGAAGATAGTAATATTTCTTTTGCATCTTCAGTTAATGGAAAGCGTTTAATAACACTCGCTGTAATACAAGGTTCAATTATTCCATCATGGCTAATAAATTTAATTTTTTCGCCACGTAAAATTCTCTTTCCATTTAAAACAATATCTGTTTCATACAAGCCTTCACTAAAGTTATTTTTTTCAAAATAGCTTAAGTCAATATTATCATCAACAGATAAATTCAGTGCATTTATATTAAATGTTTCTGCATTAGAGTATCCACCACATACAAGAAGTGAAATGATATAACAAATATTTTTTTTCTTAAAATACATGATTTCACTCTTTTAATTAAAAAATGCAGAGAAAATGCTTTACGCCAAAACGGCGTAAAGCAATTAGCAAGTAAATAAAGATGATGTTACTCGTAGCTTAATACATAGTTCGCAACAGAATTAATACTACCGGCTGTCGCTGCACCTGTTGATTCTACTTGGGCAGATAAAATAATTGTTGTTTCTGCTTCTTTTAATTTTTGCTCTAAAACATCACCAGGTTTGATTGCTTTTCCATCATTATTAAAGAATGCTACGGCAATATTATCTGCACTACCTGTATTTGCCCATAAAGTTGATTTAGTTGCATCTGGTTGTCCATTAAATGCAATTTTAACTTTAGAATAAGGCGTTCCTGGTGTACCTGAATCTAACTGGCAATCTTGTAATTTTAATTCAAAAGCATTTAGTGGACCTGTTTTACCTGCAGCTCCTAAGTTTGCAGCTGAAATACTACCTAATTGAACTTCTTTATTTATATCTGAAGGTGCGATAGTACATGCACCACTATTAACTGTACCTTTAAATGTAATTTTACCTGAACCAGCATCCGCAGCCATTGTAGAAATAGAAGTTGTTGTTAGTGCCAAGAAAACTGCGATTAATGTTTTATTCATCTTGCGTACCTTATTAGTTAATAATTAATTTCTAGGGATTTATTTAATTTCTGAACGAGATGAATAATACTCAGCATTCGAGTTAAACGATACAACTGAAATGTGTATTTAACTTGTAGAGTGTAACCAAACATAACCACCATAACTAATTGAAATTTAATAAATAATGAATTTACCCCCTTCCAATTTAAAGTTAAAATCCTGATGGTCACATAAAAAAACACGAATAACCCAGAATTAAAAGCTGAAAGATTAAAAATAAAAGGAATTAAATGTTGATATAAATAAAAACAAAAGAATTTAAATAAAAAAAAGAAAAAACACAAACTAAAACATCATAAATACTCTTAAAATGCACTTATAGAGACATTTATTTACATCCATTCAAGGTTCTGTTACCAATTCAATAAAAAATAAAGTATCAATCCATCCACATATAAATAAATCATTTATAAAACAATAAGCTAAATTATTATTAAATATTTCAATACACCCTCTTTTATAATTTACTTTAAGCTATTTTCGCAAAAAAACTCGTTCATCCTCTTTTTTATGTGAAAATAAAAGTAAAAAATCAATTAATAGAATGAGATACTGACATTTTATCTTAATCATAAAAAAAGCTGCCTTAATAAGCAGCTTTTTTAGTTTTATATAAAGAAAATAAACTGTACTTAACTTCCCGGCGTGAAATAAATTGGTGAGCCAGGGCCGACAGGGATGCCCAACACAAATACCCAGACAATAAAGAATAATGACCAGCCGATCAGGAAAATAATTGAATATGGCAACATCATTGAAACTAATGTTCCTATTCCTGCATCCTTCTTATATTTCACAACAATCGCCATAATTAAGCCAAAGTAACTCATCATCGGCGTAATAATGTTCGTGACCGAGTCACCGATACGATACGCGGCTTGAATAGTTTCTGGCGCGTAGCCCGCCAACATCAACATAGGTACGAAGATAGGTGCTGTGACAGCCCATTGTGCGGATGCAGAGCCAATCATTAAGTTAATAAATGCGCAGATAAGAATAAAGCCAATAAACAGTACACCACCATGAAGGTCAATACTATTTAAGAAGTTGGCACCTTTAACCGCAATAACTTGCCCGATGTTTGTCCAACCAAAGAAAGCCACAAATTGCGCAGCAAAGAAAATAATAACCAAATATAAGCCAAGCGTGCTCATTGCGCCAGCCATTGCATCCACGATATCCTTATCAGAGCGCATGGTTTTAGCAATATAGCCATACACAATACCGGGGACAGCAAAGAAGACAAAAATAAAGACCACTATCCCTTTTAAGAACGGCGAGTTACTCACTAACCCAGTGTCTTGGTTACGTAATATTCCATTTTCTGGTACTACCATTAACGCCAAAAGTGCTGCCAATCCCCAAAAAGTCACAGATGCCCAAAATAAGGCTTTTTTCTCTAACGGAGTGACATTTGCCGAGGCATAGAGGCTATTTTCATCATCATCTACTGCACCGCCGGTGTATGGGCCAAGTTGTGGCTCAACAATTTTTTCAGTGATCAAATAACCTAAAATAGTGATTAAAAACGTACTGGCAAACATAAAGTACCAGTTTGCTTCTGCACCCACGATATAAGTTGGATCAATGATTTGTGCGGCTTGTTGAGTGATACCCGACAATAACGGGTCAACCGTGCCTAATAATAAGTTTGCTGAATAACCTCCGGAAACACCAGCAAATGCCGCAGCAAGGCCGGCTAAAGGGTGACGACCTAATGAATGAAAAATGATAGCTGCGAGCGGAATAAGTACCACATAACCTAACTCTGCCGCGGTATTTGACATGATCCCAGCAAACACGATCGCCATTGTGGTTAATTTTCGAGGGGCTTTGGTGACAACCAAACGCATGGCAGCGGAAAGTAAACCTGCTCGTTCAGCAATCCCCACCCCTAATAATGCGACGAGTACCGTTCCTAACGGTGCAAAGCCTGTAAAATTAGTGACGACATTCGCAATAATTTTTCGGATCCCTTCGGCATCCAATAAACTCACAATATGAATAATACCATCTTCTGCGCGCCCTTTTGCACCTTCGGGACGAGGGTCTGGCACGCTGACACCGAAGTACTGACCAATTGCCGAGGAAACTAATAAAATCGCAATTAAAATAATAAATAAAATAACAGGATGTGGTAGAGCATTGCCTAGCCACTCAACCGTTCTTAAAAAACGGCTTCCCTCTTGCTTTTTTTGTTCCATATTTTCTCCTTATAAACAAGAAAAACGGACATTACACAATGTTTTTGCTTTTTGCTATTTACAAATAGATAATTCTAAATTAACAAAATACACACAAATCAGACATAAAATTCAACATAATTAGGACTAACTCCATTTTATCAGCTATTAATATTATTAATTTAGCTAAAGAAGATAATTACAACCAAAATAGTTTTAGTAAATTAATTTCGATAAGTGTGGTCAACATAACAATTTTTATATTATCTATGGCTTTTTTTCGTCATTTATCACTAATTAAATATCATTTTCTAGCGGTTTTATTTTATATAAATCTGAAAACCCTTATTTATCAATACTCGATAAAACCTTACTTATAACTCGGAATAACAAACCTAATAAAGCATAATATGCCAACTTTATTTACACTGTCATGGAAGGTTATAATGTCAGAAAATTAACTCATGGAGCCTCTATAATGTCAGTTATCGACCTTTGGGCTGAACGCCACATACAAGAAGCACTAAGCAGAGGAGAACTTACAAATTTAGCAGGGGAAGGTAAAGCTTTGCAGCTTGAAGATGATAGCCTGGTTCCGCCTGAACTCAGGGCTGGATATCGGATATTGAAAAATTCAGGTTATTTACCCGCAGAATTACAGCAAAGAAAAGATGCACTGACACTTAGCCACATGTTACAAAGCCTATCAGTGGATGACCCAAATTATACATCAATGAGTAAACAGCTGGCTTTGCTTGAATTAAAGCTCAAGCAAGCCAATGTCAATACCGATTTTTTACATGGTAATTATGCAGATTCAATTTCTGAACAAATAAATAATAAACCAAATAGCAAATAGCAAATAGCAAATAGCAAATAAACTTATGTCAAATAGTAACCGAGTAAATATACGAGTAATTTGCCATTTTCTATAGTTTCTTAACACTTTTTTAAGAAAGCTCCGCAATAATCATATTAAGACTATTTCCCCCTATATTTATGTGAACATCTCAGTATTATCAACCTCGACTTTATTATTAATAGACAAGGGATAAAGATGGAACAGAAACAATATTCTAGTAAATGGCAAAAACGTTTTGATTTCTTTGATAAGTATGGTGCACCTAATACACCTGAATTCAAAGCAGCGTTAAAAGCCGCCTCTTTCGGTGAGCGTATTCTCATTAACATGAACATTTTTGCTTTCTTCTTCGGTATTATTTATTTCCTGATTTTAGGACTTTGGAAAAAAGGGTTAGTGATGCTTGGTATCACTATTGGGGTTGGTCTGGTTTTGAATATTATTGATTTTATGATTGGTGGAACTATCCCAAATGCAGTTTATACCGGGGTATCTGTCGGTATGTCCGCAATGTGGGCAATGATTGCTAACTATGCTTATTATATTAAAGAAACCAAAGGATTGGATAATTGGAATCCGTTTGAAGGGATCCGAATGCTTTAAGTGACGATCAAATCAAAGTTGGCTGCTGGCAAGGCAGCTAATTTTTACCGTAAAATAAAATTTAGAATAAATAGCTACTCTAAATTAACACTCTGCAAACGATATTCATTCGGCGTTTTGCCATAAAATTGGCGAAATGCGTGACTAAATGAGGAATGTGAGTCATAACCCACTGCTAATGCAATTTGTTCTATTGATGTGTTGGTTAATAACAAGCTCCCTGCCGCTTCCATACGTTTTTGTAATAAAAATTGCATCGCTGTTAATTGTGCTTCTGCCTTTATTTTTCGTTGAAGCGTACTCACTGACATACAAAAAGCGGTCGCCATATCTTCACAACTAATAGGATGATGTAAACGCAGCTCCACCCATTGAGAAACTTCATCAATCCATTTTTTTTCAGGTTTTAACTGGGCCAATAACAAACGGGCAACAGTAAAATTATGTTCGGGAGCTTGTGGAAAACTTTGCAGCCAATTCAAAAAACCGACTGCGGCAGGTGTCAGAGTAAATTCCGTCATTTTTTCACTTAATGCCCATTGTGCTGTGGCTGGCATTTCTAATACATAATTTTGATTGCCTACCTGTCCACTAAAAGCGTGATTAACACTTGGCGGGATCACCATCCCCTTGCCTGCATTGAGTAAAAAATGCTGGCGATACATATTGATTTCCATTTGCCCAGATAACGACAGAATAACTTGCCACTGCCCATCATGTTGATGAGAAATGACTTCGTTCGAATATTGGCGAAAATGAAGCTCAGGCAATCGCAAAGGGTTATACTCCCACAGTCAATGAATAGTAAGAGTATAGGGCTATTGGCAGCAATATAGCTATAGAAGAAGTGACCAGCCTATTTAGCAAATTCATCAAAATAGAAGTGTTTCAGCGGTTCCATTTGCTGGTGAAGAACACGTATAACAAAGATATCGTTGGTTCTATGTCGATAAAAAATGACATGCTTAGAATGATTATAACGTCTAATTCCCACTGAAATTTCCGCACACTCCAGTCCTATCAAAGGATTGGAGCTAAGCATTTCTAATACGCAATGTAAACTTTTTGTATACTCATCCGCTTTCCTGACACCAAAATTGATTAAAGTATATTCAAATATTCCTTCAAAATCTTTAGCGGCTAAGTTAGAAAGTTTATACATTATGTGCATTCTTCACTTTCTTGGCGATATCGTGGAGTGTTAATGATGATTCACCGCTTTTTTCACCGGCATCAATTAGCATCTTTAATGCTGCCGTTTGTTTTTCTTGAGCTTCAAGTAAACGCAGTGCGGAGCGAACGACTTCACTTGTAGAGCCATACCTTCCAGACGAAATCAGTTGATTTACAAATTCATCTAATTGCGCTCCGATTGTCACACTTGTGGTACGAGCCATAGGATCACCTTTGTGTTAATTATTAACACAAATATTTTAGTGGGTTATCGCTATAAAATCAATCCATGTAGTCATTAGGCTAGAAGCGCACCATTCGGCAAAGGTAAGTTAAACTCTGCAAGGACAATTGCCCCTGTTTCATCGGGAGCCCCGGTAATTAATACTTCAGATTTGATCCCCGCGATTCGCTTAACCTCAAAATTGCACACGCATAACACCTGCTTACCAATCAAATCTTCTGGCGTATAATTGACGGTGATCTGTGCGCTTGAGCACTTGATACCCAATTCACCTAGGTCGACTTCCATCACATAAGCTGGTTTTTTGGCTTTACTGTTAATTTGTGCACTAACAATGGTACCCACACGCATTTCAACACGAGTAAAATCATCCCATTCAATAATTTGCATAAATTTATTCCTGAATTAAATTGCTTATGTGTAATAAATTAACATATAACAGATTTGGCTTTTTATCGCCAAAACGTCATTTTATGTAGCCAGACCATCATGAGTTAAGAAGATAAGCAAAAAATAGCCCTCATTAGAAATTGAGGGCAAAAGATACAAGACAGGAAATAGGTTGAAATAAAAATTTCTTGTTAATTACATTGTTGAAAATGTATTCATAATGATCCCACCAGAGATAATTAATCCCATCGCAAATACCGCTGGAAAATCCGGTTTTTGTTTATATAAAATCATAGAAACTAAAGTTACACCGACAATACCAAACCCACACCACAGTGAATACGCAACACCGACTGGGATATAACCCATTGCACGAGTTAAGGCAAAATAGCATAAACAATAAGCAATAATAACTAATACCGATGGACCTAATTTGCTAAAGCTATTAGTCTTTTTAATCATTGAGGTGCCCGTTATTTCAGAGCCAATAGAAAGCGCTAACCATAAAAATCCAGTAAACATAATATTCCCCTTAGCGTTGATTTAATGAGCAGTGTTATTTTTTGCGGATATTAATGAAGACTCAGTTTCATCTTTCGATGATTCTGTTTCTTCTGGGTCATCTGAGCCCATCTTGGAGAATAGATTCATGATCACAATACCACTTGCAATCACCACCATTCCAATTATGGCCGCAGTATCTGGATGTTGACCATAAAACAACATGCCCAGCGTAGAAACCATTAAAATTCCTGTACCTGACCATGTAGCATAAGCTAAACCAACAGGGATATATTTTACTGCGCGAGAGAGTGAGTAATAACAAATAACATACAGTACAACGATTAATGCTAATAATAATGATTTGGTCATACCTTCACTGTTATCAAACATTTTTAAGGTCGATGTGGCTGAGGTTTCAGAAATAATAACCGCCAGCATCCAAAGCCATGATTTTGCTTTAGGGGACATAGATAATACTCCTACGATAAATAGAAAGATTAAAATTAATTTTTAATTTGATTAAATAGCTTTATTTTTTAAGAGACTTTAAATAATCGATTGCTGAATCTGTTAATTTATTTTCATTCGCACAGTACCCCCTAGGGTTATTCATTACTTCTTTTAAAGTAATATAGCGACTTGGGTGTTCATTATTTATTTCAGGTTTTAAACATTCAGAAAGTTCATTCGTTGATATTTTCTTTTCTATTTCATTTAATGAATCGAAATGAATACCTAACTTGATAGCCTTACTAATATTTTCTTTAATCAGACGATTATAATTTTCATTTTTATTTAAACCTAAAACCTGACTTAATTCACTTTCAGGGCAGCAATGGTATTTCAATGCCAATATAGGCATGTTTTGTGATAAGGCACACAAGACTAATTCACTTTCTTCACTGGCAAACAAACCATTGGCTATCTCACCAACTACTTTTGCATCAATAAAAGGTAAAAACAGGCTGTCATAATGACTTAACCCATTTATTGATAAGGTGTTTTTATTTATAACACTTCCCAGTTCAGCCCATTTTTCAACTTGGGAAGACTGAAGCATGGATGCGGTGGCATAAAAGGAAAAAGCCACAGACTCTAGCTGTGCCAGCCTTTGGTAAATGGCTTGCTGGTACCCCTCAACTGGCGATAGCACAACCAAAACTTGTCGCTTTAACTGACGTAAAACTTGCTGCACAATTTGTTCAATCAGTTTTTCGTTCATTTTGCCACCATCCCTTAACCCGCGATGAATACGCTATCGTTATTACGTAATCCCGCAGCATTTGCCTCATCAGTATCGATATGAAACTCAAGGGAAAATCGCTCATCAACCCTCACGACAACCTCATCGAACACCAAGCGACGCTCACCTTCTGTACGGATATTCACTTTTTGCCCATTCACCACATTTAAGGCTCTCGCATCCATCACACTCATATGAATATGGCGCTGAGCACAAATGACTTGTGATTCAAGATTGACATGCCCTGCGGGGCCAATCAGTAAAGCATTGCCTGAACCTGCCATGTCACCAGACTCTCTTACCGGCGCTTTTATACCAAGGGCAAAGCAGTCGGCCTTAGACACTTCGAGCTGCGTTTTTGGGCGAACGGGTCCCAATACTCTGACTTTGCTAATCGACCCTTTTGGCCCCACCACCATGACGCATTCTTTCGCAGCAAATTGCCCCGGCTGTTTTAAATCTTTGAATGGCGTTAGCTGATAACCTTGGCCAAACAAGGCTTCAACGTCCTGCTGTGAAAGATGAACATGGCGGTTAGATATTCCGACAGGGATAGCAATGTTAGCGACACCTGCTTGTGCTGGTGTGTAAGCTGAAAGCCGAGCCAGTATTTTCCCCATCAATTGCTCATTCATCATGATTTTTTCCCTTTACGCGGGTCATTTTTGACGTCTTTCGCATTGATGTCGGTTTTGACTTCAGCCACTGGTGCTTCCGTTTTAGTTTCAACGACCACTTTTTCCACTAGTTTTTCGGCTTTCACTTCCGGCTGAATACTTTTCTCTAATTCGCCTTTTTTGCTTTTCACGGTAAGCAGTTTGCTGATAACACTTTCTTCTGGGCGAGCAATGACTAATGAGCCGACTAATAGTTGGCTATTCGCGATGACCTCAATGCCGTGGTCAACCGCAGTACGAACCGCACTGATTTCCCCTTGAAAACAAACGGATACCAGTCCAGAACCTATTTTTCGATAACCTACAATTTCTACGCTGGCTGCTTTGCATGCCGCATCTGCAGCCTGTATAGCGGATGTCAGTCCCCGAGTTTCAATTACGCCTAAACTTTTCATCTGTCTCTCCTACTTAGTGACGAACCAGTCGAATATCGAAATCAAATTGTTTGAAGAATGCTTCAAGTTGGTCTAATTCTTCTGCACTATAGGTTGGGTCTTGCTTAACGGGATAAATCATATCCAGCTTGTCGTATTTACCACGCCCCAACTGGTGATAAGGCAGAATATCGATGCGTTTTACATTGCCGCGTTTGGACAATTCCATCGCATAGTGAATCGCCCCCGTGATGGCATCAAAGGAGTCGTTATAACCACGAACGAGTGGCATTCTGACGACGACGTTCGCACCGAGATCAACCAGTCTTTCGAGGTTGCGGCGAACATTTTCATTACCAATGCCGAATAGGTTTTTATGCTGAACAGTATCAATGTGCTTAATGTCATAGAGGAACAGGTCGACAACTTCAGATAACTTTTCATAATTTTCTAATGATGTCGTCCCTTGGGTTTCTATCGCCGTATTGATCATCATTTTTTTACACTCCCGCAGCAGCGCGACGGCAAAATCGGTTTGTAGGCTCATTTCGCCACCACCGATTGTTACGCCACCACCAGAAGAAATATAAAAATCATAATCTTGCATAATGATGTCCATCATTTCAGCTACCGTGACATCTTTCCCCATGATGTCTAACGCGCCACCAATACACACCTCTTCGCATTTACGACAACCAATGCAGTCAATGCTGCGATTCACACGGTGAATTTGTTCACCTTGGTCATTAATGGTTTTGTAGTGGATCCCTGTAGGGCAGACATCAACACATTTCCCACAATTGACGCATTTATCGTGGGAAAACATCACTTGGAACTGGCTGCTTAACCCTTCAGGGTTAGCACACCAAGGGCAACGAATATTGCACCCTTTTAAGAAAATCAGCGTCCGAATACCGTCGCCATCATAAATCGAGTATTTTTGGATATTAAATATCCGACCTTTAATTTCTGCCGCGCTCATCATTGCACCTCTAAAATCAGTTCAAAATTTATTATTGTTGTTATTAAATAGCCGGTATGACATGGCAGGTATGAAGCCATACCTGCCAGCGTTGATTTAGAACTTCTCAATCACAGTACGGCTAATAATTTCATCTTGAACCTCTTTACAAAGTTCGACGAAGTAGGCACTGTAACCTGCAACACGAACGATTAAATCACGATATTTTTCAGGCTCTTGCTGGGCTTTTTTCAGCATTTCGTTATCGACATAGCTGAACTGCATTTGGCCATTGCCTAAGATAGACGCGGTTCTCAACAAGGTGATTAAACCGTGACGACCTTCTGGTGTGTCCAATAAGCCTTTTAAGAACTTAAAGTTATGCACCATGCCAATGTTCATCGTTTCAACATTCATTTTACTGATTGATTTAATGATGGCAGTTGGGCCTTGTTTATCCGCACCTTGTGTTGGGCTGATACCATCTGATAACGGCATCCAAGCCAAGCGACCGTTGGCACTCGCGGCGGTTAACTCACCAATCGGCGTGTTGTTAGAGATGGATAAGGTTCCGTGGCTCAGTGTTGAATACAACATGTCGTACTTCCGGCACTCACGCTCTGTCCACTCCGTAATATCCAGCGCATATTGGTCAACGTAGTCATCATCGTTACCAAATTTAGGTGCATTTAAGCAGTCACGGCGTAGTTCGTCGTAGCCTTCAAAGTTTGCTAATAAGCCATCACGAATTTGCTCAAGTGTGTAGCGGCCATCTTCGTAAACCAATTTGCGAATAGCGACAATCGAGTCAACATAGGTCGCCAGACCAGAGAAAATCAGCCCTGGGCCGTGGTTGATCATCGCCCCACCTGCCGCAACGTCCTTGCCTTTTTCCATACAGCCTTCCACCAGCAAGGACATTAATGGTTTTGGTGCCACATCACGGTGAACACGTTGGCTGATGACGGTACCGATAGCGGATAAGCGAACAATATGAGCTATCTGCGCTTTCACAGCATTATCAAAGTCTTCGAATGTTTTTAGCTCACGTAAGTCACCGGTATCTAAACCTTGATAGCTATCGAATAACACCATGCGGCCACGGTTTAATACGAATTCAATCGCAATTGGCCATTGGGTGTAACCCGTTGAAGTCCATTGATAAATACGGCCAGATTTCTGTGGCTCTACACAGCCCATCAAGCAGTAATCACGCGCATCTTCAAAGTCAAAACCTTTACGCAGCATCATTTTGATGTGGGAATCATCGAAGTGACAGGCAGGGAAGCCCATACCGGCTTTCACCACATCAACGATTTTTTCCATGTATTTCTGTGGTGATTGGTTATGAATACGGCAAGCCAGAGATGGCTGATACACTTTAACAAAGCGAACCGCATCCATAATTAAGTAGGTTAAGTCGTTACATGCATCGCCACCTGAACGTTTTTGTCCACCCACTGTTAAGTTGATAAATGGCTGATAACCTGCGAAATATTTCGCGCCTAATTCACTCGACATCCACATTAATTCCGCACATTTGATAATAAATGCCTGCATCATTTCTAATGCTTGGTCTTGGGTTAAGCGGCCTGTTTTGATGTCGTTTTCGTACATTGGTAAGCAATATTGGTCAAGACGTCCCAAAGAAAGGCCAGTTTGGTTTTCTTCGATTTCAAACAGTGACTCAACTGTCCAAATGCTTTGTAATGCTTCTTGTAACGTCACCGGCGGATTCGCTGGCACGTTTTCGTTGACTTGTGCGATAGTCAGCAATTCTTCACGGCGTTTTTGGTCTGACTCCAGCACCGCTAATTCGCGAGCATGGGCAGCAATGCGGTGTGAATACGCAATCACCCCTTCACAGGTTTCAATTGACGCTTTATAGAAATAAATGCGATCAATATCATCAGGGTTTTCCATGCTTAATTCAGCCAGTTTCGCCTGAGCATCTGCTTTGATGCCATTCATTCCTTTGGTGAATAACAACACGTCATAACCGGGGCAAGTATCCCCACCGCCATTGATTTGGTGATAAGACAAGTCACTGACGAAAGTTTCACCACTGAATTCCCAGACTCCCGCTTCACGGTATTGAGCTTCACAAATTTCATCCAGTGAACGGCCTTCCCAGAATGGAGCGATTTCCTCGCGGATCACTTTTTTATCTTCTTCAGAGATAACAAACGGATCTTGTGGACGTGTGCTCATTGTATCGAGTTCTTCGACTACCCAGCGCCATGCGATATCCGGTGAGAATGCACCTGCGCGGGCTTTACCACATGGATGCCCCACAATCAGCTCTTCAGGTTGAATTAAGATTGGTGCAGTTTCACAAGCACGGCGGAATGCTTTCGCACGCAATAAAATTGGCGGTAAACCTGGGTTATTTTTGACAACTTCAGTAAAAGCGAGTGCGCGGTAGATAGACACGCTTGGACGCGCTTCTAAGTAACGGTTACGCAAGCGCTGTAAGCGAGGCGTTAAACCTTCCATGACTTTGAATTCAGTTTCAGCTTGAGCTGCCGGCGCAACATAGCTGGCATTTGGTGCTGCATATTGCGGCTGAACGCTATTTTTTCCACAATATAAACGGACTTTCAATCCATTATTGATAGCGCTGATGTTTTCATGTGCGGATAACATCATGGCTGATAATTCGTTAAGGCATACGCGTGGGTCATTCAGATAAATGCCGTCTTTCAATGCATCAAACATTGGGTAGCCATCAACTTGCTTGGTTGAGCGAACTTCAGAGAGTTCAGCCAGTTTCAACCATAAGCTTTCTACAATTTCATAAGCTTGTGCTTGGGTCAAACGGCCTTGTTCAATATCACGTTGGTAGAATGGATAGACCGCTTTATCGAATCCCATTGGGTTAACGGCATAGCTACCATTTTCTAAATGCAGGATTAATTGAAGTAAGTAGAAAGCTTGGCACGCTTCTTTAAAAGTTTGCGCCGGTTTTGCCGGTACATTGCGTAAAATCGCTGCACTTTCTTGTAATTCTGCACGACGGTATTGATTAGATTCTGCCGCTGCCATGCTCTCTGCTTTAGAAGCTAAAGCTTGTGCAAAATGAATGGCCGCATCACATGCGTAAATTGCCGAACGGCAGTTATTTGCCTCATCAATACTATTGCGACTGACCGCACTACCAATGTTTCTAACTTTGTTCTCTAACTGTGCTTTGATAGCTAAAAAGCCGATGTTTAATACCGCTAAGTAATCTGGCGCATCGATGGTGCTATCGCCAGCTAAAAAGGTATAAATACTGTGGCTATTGATTTCATTTTCAGTATGAAAAATCGCTCCGCGAGGGGTCGATGATTGGCTACCAATAATCAGCTCATCTTGAGCAATAAATGCCGGAAAATGACGGATAAATTCATAAAAACGTTGGGCAGGTTTAATCGCCTGCGGTGCGCCAGACAGTTGGTTGCCAAGCGCTTCTAAAATATTGGCACGTTCAGTAATAATTGAGCTGTTGCGGGCACTTAAGCGTTCAGCCAGCATTTTTACGCGTGGGGTCAAAGCATATTTATTCATGTTAGCCTATCCTGATGTTCTTTCTAGTTTGTTGTTCATCACATAAAAGCGTTAACTGTTAAAAAGACTGTCTATACAGCACTTCCAGTTGCACCTTGCTCACATCCCGTGGATTGGTCGGAGTGCAACTATCGCGCAGTGCTTGCCCAACCATTTCCCCTAAACGGGCGTTAAAATCGAATTCATTAGTGCCGGTTGCTTGAATGCCTTTTGGCATATTCATTTCATCTTTCAATACGTTGATTGCCACAATTAGGCTTTCAACACCTTCACGTATTGTTGAGGCAGGTAAACTTAAATTTTTTGCGAGATGGGCATAACGTTTTGCAGCTTCGTTATCGCATCGCCCTTCTAAATCCGCATTGAAAGCCACGACTTGCGCCATCAACAACGCATTGGCACGGCCATGAGGAATATGGAATACGCCGCCTAATGCATGGGCTAAGCTATGCGTTATTCCCAATGAGGCATTGGTAAAAGCCATTCCCGCAATACATGACGCGTTATGCATTTTTTCGCGAGCCACTAAGTTGCTACCATCGCGATAGCAGTCAATTAAATGGCCGAACACTAATTGCACCGCTTTTTCAGCTAAGGCATCAGAAAAGTCAGATGCAGTGCGAGAAACATAGGCTTCTAGCGCGTGGCATAGCACGTCCATACCTGTGTCTGCCGTAATAGAAGCGGGTACTGACTTCACCAGTGCAGGGTCTAAGATAGCCACATCTGGCAGCATGAACTCATCAACCAAAACCAGTTTTTCAGACTGGGATTTGATCACTGAAAACGACGTCACTTCTGAGCCCGTCCCACTGGTAGTTGGGATGGCAATAAACTGTGGTTTAACGCGGCTGACGTCTTTTTTTGTGTGCCAGAGGGAGTAAATAACAGCTTTCGCAGCATCAATAACCGACCCACCACCGAGTGCAATCACCACATCTGGATATTGCATATCCATGATTTTCATACCGTTAACAATGGCTGAAATATCAGGATCTGGCTTAACATCATCGTAAATTGAAAATGTGATGCCACTTTGGGTTAACCTGCGAGTGACTTCATCGGCTAAGCCAAACTTCACCATCGCTTTGTCAGTGACGATAAAGGCATGGTGAGCACTCATGTGTGAGATAAAGTCCAATGCATTCGCACCGAATTGAACTTTAGGTTTAATCAAAAACTGGTTCATGCTGTTTTTACTCCTTGGTATAAACCTTCTCAACAATGGCAACCACTGACATGGCTTTGTAATTGTCTTTATTCAAAGCGAAGTAAGCTTCAGCTAAAACAATGTCGTTAATACCTGCGCCAACACTGTCGACTGCCACATACGTTTTGTTTTTCAACGGTTCAAGGTCATCCCCTAGCTTGGTTACCATCAATAAGTTACTGCCGCTAAGTTCTTGGCATTTCTGCGTTGCAACAACATGTCCAACTACCTTTGCGAGGATCATGGTTTATACCGCCTTATTCCAATAAGTTACTTATTTAGGCGTCCGAGAACGGCCTTGATGATTTGCTCAACATTTTCTTCAGTAATATCACCTTGAGAAACCACTGCCTCAGCAATCGCAGCCGTCGTTGCCGTACTGCCAAATCGGTCGTCGCCTGTTGGGTTAGCAGTCACCGCTGACGTTGTCGCTGCAACAGGGTTACGGAAGCGGTTATCATCAAAAATGCTGACTTGCGGTTGATTGCCAGCTGCTGATACCGCTGGCTGGGTAGAAGTACAAGACTGGGCGGGCTGTCTTAAATCATCAATGGAACGTACGCCATAACCGACTTTACGGATGTTCAGCAAGTTCATCGGGCCGACGTTATCGGAGCTAGAGCCACCACCTACTGCGCCACAACCCAGTGTTAACGCTGGCGTGATATTGGTCGTTGCGCCGATCCCACCCAATGCAGCCGGTGTATTAATCAAAATGCGATTAACGGGTTTTTCCAGAGAAAATTGACGAATAACATCTTCGTTTTGTGTGTGAATAACCAAAGTATGGCCGAGACCTTCATTGGTCAGTAAGTCAACTACACGGTGACAAGCTGACTGCCAGTCTTCCTCGATATACATCCCTAAAATTGGGCATAATTTTTCCCGGGAGTATGGGTTTTTCGGTGATACCGTGTCTTGCAGAGCAATCAATACACGCGTATTAGCTGGAACAGTGAAACCTGCACGCTGGCTTAATGTGATGGCATCTTTACCCACCACTTCTGGGTTGATAGTGCCATTCGCTCTTAGCAGCATGGATGCCATGCGTTTCGCTTCGTCTTCATTCATGAAGTAAGCGCCTTGAGCGAGCAGTTCACGATGAACTTCGTTGTAAATGCAACGTTCTACAATGATGGATTGTTCTGAAGCGCAAATGACACCGTTATCAAAAGTTTTACTGGTGATGATGTCACTCACCGCTTGTTTGATATTGGCGCTACGTTCAATAAATGCAGGGCCATTACCTGGACCGCCACTAATGGTTGGTGTACCGGATGCGTAAGCTGCGCGTACCATGCCTTCACCTCCCGTTGCCAAAATTAAAGAAACGTCTTTGCTGTGCATCAGTTCTTTCGTTGCTTCAAGAGTCAACATCGTGACGCCATCCACAATACCCGCTGGTGCCCCTGCTTCTAATGCGGCTTTTTTGACAATTTCTAATGTACGAAAACTACAGGCTTTCGCATTTGGGTGAGGGGAAAAGACAATGGCATTACCTGCCTTCAAGGCAATCAACGTTTTGTAGATGATGGTAGATGTTGGGTTAGTAGAAGGTACTAACGCCGTAATCACACCAAGAGGGACACCCACATCCATAACTTTGTTGATTTTGTCATCATTAATGATGCCAACGGTTTTGAGATCTTTAATGTGTTCATAAACACGTATTGAAGCAAAAGTGTTCTTCAGGACTTTATCTTGCCACTTACCGAACCCTGTTTCTTCATTGGCCATTTTTGCCAGCTCTTCTGCATGAAGTGCCGACTCAATCGCGATGTGCTTAACAATACTGTCGATTTTTTCCTGCGAAAATGTCGCAAATTCTTTCTGTGCTTGTTTCGCGTTTCTAACCAGCTCTCTTGCTAGTTGTCTGGATTGCAGATCTTTATCTAATGCAACCATGTCTTCCCCCGTATCGGAGTCAAAAATTAACTCATTAACTTGTGGTTTTATTTACTAATCAGCCAACAACTTAGGCTTTGTGTTGCTGTGCAATTTTGCCAATATCGTTGTGTGGTCTTGCAATAACACGTGAAGTCACCACAGTTCCGATACGTTTTGCCGCCTCAACACCAGACTCAACAGCAGCGTTAACGGCACCGACATCACCTTTAACCATTGCTGTTACTAGCCCTGAACCCACATTTTCATAACCAATTAGCTCAACATTCGCGGCTTTACACATGGCATCAGCAGCTTCAATACACGCCACTAAACCTTTGGTTTCAATTAGACCAAGTGCTTCTTTCATAAGTAATTTCCTGTTTTATTCCGTGACTTTATACTGGGAGACGATTTTTTGGATATCGTTATGAGGACGTGCGATAACCAAAGATGTCACGACGGTGCCAACGCGAGAGGCAGATTCAACACCTGAATCTACGGCAGCTTTCACTGCGCCCACATCGCCCTTGACCATGGCGGTAACTAAACCTGACCCAACATTTTCATAACCAATCAGCACAACGTTTGCGGCTTTGCACATCGAGTCCGCAGCTTCAATACAAGCCACTAACCCTTGAGTTTCAATAAGACCTAATGCGTCACCCATGTTTTTTCCTCCGGAAAAAGTTATGCCTTATGTTTAATAACGATTTTGTTGATATCGTTGTGTGGACGCGCAATGACCAGTGAAGTCACGACTTCGCCAACACGTTGAGCTGACTCAACGCCTGAATCGACAGCCGCTTTGACTGCACCCACATCGCCTTTGACCATCGCAGTCACGAGGCCTGAACCGACATTTTCATAGCCAATTAGCTCAACATTCGCCGCTTTGCACATGGCATCCGCCGCTTCAATACAAGCCACCAGACCTTTAGTTTCAATAAGACCTAATGCATCACCCATTGTTGTTTCCTCCGAAAAGCCTTCTTTGTTTTTCTTTACCGCTGATGCTTCAAGTTGATGTGTCCGAGTACATGTCCCTTGAAGAATCTGGGTAATCATTTACGCCAATGGTGTCTGCGCGGTGATTTATTGAACGCAGCCTTTGGCTTCAAACTCACTATAGAGCTGAAAAATAAAAACAAAATATAAATCCACGCATTCATTATAATTAGTTTTTTACTCTGAAAATTAGAGTAATTTAGTAGTCGATTCATATAACCATGCTAAAAAAAATAAAAATTCACGTATCTATCTGGAGAGTGAAAATGGATAAAAAACAGAATTGATGTTAATCAATGGAATTGTTAACAAGATATTATCGAGCTGATAAGTGGGGGTAATTTAGAGAGTAATAACTGTGGGGCGGCTCACCTGCTTATAAGCTTTGCTAAGCCGTTGTTGATAGAATAGTTGATTCTCTGTTGCAGGATATCAGAATAAAGCACATAAATGCGGTTGGGCTAATGACGGTAAAAAATGTAACACACATCTAGGTGACAAGAGTAAATTAGCGCCGTCAGTCGTAGTACAATTTGATGTATCGTGCAAATATACAAGGCGGCTAAAGCTGTATCGTGTCACAATAATTTAAGTTCATGGAGGAAGGTAAATAGCCTAGATAACTCAGGAAGGGATCAATAAAATACCTCGTCTCGCCTTTTAATCATCCTGCGATTAATCAAACTTACTGCCCGGCTTGAGTGTACAAATATAAAGAGGGGAATTGATTGAGCTTAGTAATAAGGCTTTGTCATTGAGCTTTTGCGCATTCAGAAACAAACCGTCATGGCTATCTGACATTTCTCGCATAAAGTAATCAAATATTACATCGGGAGATTCATCAATAGAAGAAGCACTCGCTTCCCATTGGCTAATATTATAGTGTCGTTCAGTAGGCGAAATGCGCTTTGTCGTATAGTTAAATTTCACATAGCGTTGTAAATACAACCATCCCGCTTTGGAATCGGTATAACCTTCTACTACAATTGATCCTTTTCCATTCGCGCCAAAATTGAAGTGAATATTGCCATTAACGTTTTCATCTTTCATGTTTTCAAAACGCATGATGCCTTTCGTGGAACACACCATTAAACCATCTTGTTTATTTGAAAATAAAACCGATTGAGTGTAAATCACTACAATAATAAATAGTAAAAAGCTCAGTAAGCATAATACTTTTCCTGATATCTTCATGATGGTTTCCAAGAATAGTAAAAGTAATTATCGCAATAGCTAAAGGGATTGTCTTCATTGACTGCGCAATGCGCTAGGAACACTCGCCCCAGTCCATTTGTTTGCAGTTTATCGCCATAGAAAAAAACAAATCGTTCTTTCTCAACACATTCTAGATTTAAGTTATCTCTTACTTTATCAAAGTTTTGTACATAGTTTAGTGCTACGGTGTTATTGATCATTTTTTCATTCGATAACACATCACAATTAGTATGCTCAAGTACCGTCATGTTAATCGGCACTGACGGTTGGTTTGATAAATAAGCCATCGTCGCGAGTAAAACAGAACACAATAAAAAAGCACCACTAGCGAGATACCAACAAATTTCTTTTTTTTCTGGCGTCAATGTTGATTCTATTCTTTGGGGATCTTTAGGGACAGAAATGGGTTTGGGAATTGGAGATAAAACAACCGCTGCTGCTTCTATTTCACTTAAGCTAGTTATTAATTCAGTCTGAGGAATTTTAATATCATCAATTAATTCAAGGGAAACATCGGAATTAAATTCTAATCGCCCACGAGCAACTGTCACAATAATATTTTCAATACCATATGGGCGAAATGCTTTTCTTAATATACTTAGGTATTGGTTTAAATTACTGTTCGATGAAACTAATCCATTATCATCCCATACCGCTTTTAATACCTCATCTCGAGAAACAACGCCTTTGTGTTGAATAAAATAAAATAATAATGCATTGGCAGTTATCGACAGCTGTGTATCCACCTCATCTTCTTTTAAAGATAAAGTGCCATCAACTGCATCATATAGAATGAAAGCATTGATTTTATATTTCACTGTCGCCTCATGTGCTTATTTTATGAATAAAATTGCACTACCGTTATTATTACTATTTTTACTTATGTACTGTTTTTACTTATGGAATTTTTTCAAATGATATTGCCGTTAGCCGACTAACAATCGCATCACGTTCTTGCTGTGATAATGTTTCTCCCTCAGTCAATGACGAAAGCCATAACCCATCAGCCGCATAACGTACTAACGCCCCTAAATAACTGTTATCAAACTCATCGCCCTTCGCTAAATGGTTGGCTACCCAATCTCGCCAACACTGGCGTAATACAGGCTCAGTTGGCATCGCTAAGGACAGTAAGGCAAGTTGAAAACTTTCATCTGACTCTTTTAACTCACCGATGTAATGCAAATACGCACGAGAAAAGCGTCCATAAGTGTTTTGGTCATTCTCCATAATGATATTTATCCGCTCATCCATAATTTCCAGCAATTGAAGGAAAAGGGCATGAATAAGCTCTTGCTTCGAGGGAAAATGGTGCATCAATCCACCTTTACTGACACCCGCTTCTCTTGCTACTGCATTGAGAGATAACGAAGAAATCCCTTCTCTACCCGCAATAATACGAGCAGCTTTCAGTAGCTCCACTTGAAGCTTGATTGGGTCTTTTTTTCTATGCTGCGCGGATTTGTTCATGCGATGAATGATACCGACCAGTCGGTATGTTTCATTTTGACTAAAATCAAGTAACCCTGATTTGTTCATGGGTAAATCTAAATAGTGGAAGAGGACTCACAATATCGAATTATGAGCTGTTGTATCCCCATAGTTAATTTTAAAATATCAATTTTTTTTGATGCCCATTGACTTAATTAATTTAACTTAGTTTTGCACACATTCAGATTATGATGTTTAATGATAACAACGAAATAAAATTCTGAAGAAATAATATCGGTTTGCAATATTCCTAATTAACTATCCGTGAAAGAGGTTTTATCATGTCAAATCAATACAATATTGGCGTTATTGTTGGTAGCTTACGTGCTGATTCTTACAATTTAGTTGTCGCTAAAGCCATAACTAAATTATTCCCCGCGAATTTCACGTTTAACTTTATCAATATTGGTGAACTACCTCTCTACAACCAAGATGCAGACCAAAATGTGCCCTCAGTTGTGGCCAATTTTAAATCTCAAATTAAAGCTTGTGATGGCATTATTTTTGCCACCCCTGAATATAACCGTTCAATGCCTGGCGTATTGAAAAATGCAATAGACCAAGGTTCTCGTCCATGGGGAGATAACTCGTGGGATGGTATTCCAGCAGGCGTTTTAGGTGTTTCTATTGGTAATATCAGCACAGCAATTGCCCAACAGCACTTACGCAACAGCCTGGCATTTTTAAATATGCCGACCATGAACCAGCCTGAGTGTTTCCTAAAATGGTATGACGGTATGGTCGATGAACAAGGTAACATCTCACCAAAAAGTAAAGATTTCCTACAACCGTGGGTAGATACCTTTGTGAAATTTGTTGGCCATAATGCCAAACATTAGCCTTTAAAAAAGCATCACGATTGTGATGCTTTCAGACTGCTGCCAAACCTATTATGTTTGGCAGTAAGTCTAATAGGTTTTGAAAATAAATTAGGAAAATCAATTTATTGATTTTCAGCTGATAACACAAAGCGGGAAAAACCACGCTTTTATCGCGCTTTGTCAACAACCTCAAGGCATCACGATTGTGATGCCTTTGTTTTATCTTCAAACACTATTTGGCTTACTACTAAAACAGCAATTAACGCCCTGCTTTGAGCTTTTGGAAATACTCTTCATACAGGATATTGGTATTCCCCACGTCGCTTTGCCATTCGCCTTTTTGCAGAACTTCTTCACTTGGATAAAGTGATGGGTCATTGGCAATCTCAGCAGGTAATAATTTTTTAGCGGCTAAATTTGGTGTTGGGTAACCAATAGATTCAGCCACTTGAGCCGCAATTTCTGGACGCAATAAGAAATTAATTAGCTTATGAGCCCCTTCCACATTTTTTGCATTGGCGGGAATCGCTAAGCTATCCATCCAAAAAATTCCGCCTTCTTTTGGCCATACCACTTCAATTGGTAAGCCTGCTTGCCGTGCAACGAATGCAGAGCCATTCCATAACATACCGACATCCACTTCACCTTCAATAAATGGCGTCGCTGGGTTGTCAGAGTTAAAGGCTAGAATATTTGGACGTAATTTTTGTAGCTCTTTATACGCCTCTTCAATTTGTTTCGGGTCAGTGGTATTACCTGAATAACCTAACTTGGTGAGCGCAACTTGGAAAACTTCCCGTGCATCATCCATCATCAGCAGGCTATTTTTATATTCAGGTTTCCAAAAATCCGCCCATGAGGTGACAGATTGTGGGTCAACCGCTTCACCGTTAATACCAATCCCCGTAGCTCCCCAAATATAAGGTACAGAATAATCATTATTCGGGTCGAATTCTTTATGAATTAAGTTTGGATCAAGATTTTTAAAATTGGTCAGTTTGCTTTGATCAATTTTTTGTAGCATCCCTTCTTTACTCATTTTGGCAATAAAATAAGTCGAAGGTACCACCAAGTCATAAGCCCCTTCTTTATAGGTCTTTAACTTGGTATACATACTTTCGTTTGATTCATAGGTGGAGTAAATCACCTTGATGCCAGTTTCTTTGGTGAATTGCTCTAATAAACCGGGGGGAACATATTCTGTCCAGTTATAGAAATACAGTACGTCTTTGTTATCGTCAGCGGCAGTTGCCGTGCCAATACTTGCAGCCATTAACCCTGCTGCCAGTAGGTAGGACCATTTTTTCATTACTGAGTTTCCCTCAACAAAGTGTTTTTTATCCCTATATACATCAAGTAACCACTTGAGTTATTTAGGGCATATATCTTATAGGCTAAATGAAGCCCACCCTCTCGCCGCATGGCATCAAAAAGGCGCTGTTATAGAAAAACCAGCGCTACCAATCGTTTATGATCTCGCTTTTTTCGAGTATTTATCCCGCATCACCCATTGACTTAAACAAACAAGTAGCAAGGACATAATCAACAACACTGTCGCCAAAGCATTTACTTCTGGGGAAACCCCAACTTTTACCATTGAATATATTTTCAGTGGCAAAATTTCATAGCTTGGCCCCGTGACAAATGACGAAACCACCACATCGTCCATCGACAATGTAAAGCTCAGTAACCATCCTGCCACAACCGCGGGTAGCGCTAATGGCAAAATGATTTTTCTTAAAATAGTAAACTCACCCGCACCAAGGTCACGTGCTGCTTCTAGCATTTTTACATCAAAATCCTTTAACCTTGCATACACTGTCACCACCACAAAGGGTAAACAAAATGTAATATGGGAAAAAAGTAATGACCAAAAGCCTAACGAGACCCCAAGGATCATAAATAGAACCAATAACGAAATCGCCATAACGATATCAGGGGACATCATTACCACAAATAACATACCACCGACGAATGGTTTCCCTCTAAAACGATAACGAAATAATGCGACAGCCGTTAGTGTACCAATGGCTGTTGCGAAGGTCGCCGATAAAACTGCCATGGTTAATGAATGCCCTGCGGCTTCTAATAAGCTATCGTTATTACTTAGTAGCTCATACCATTTGGTCGAAAACCCTTGCCACTGAATACCAAAACGCGATTCATTAAAGGAATTAACAATCAAAATGATGATTGGAATATAAAGATAAGCGTAGATGATGGCCATAAAGCCACCACGCAGAGTACGTCCGATCATTCTTCATATGCCTTTTTATTCAGAAGCTTAGCTGCTCGGTAATACACATACAGCAATAATCCCATCATCGCCGTGAGGAAAATGCTTGTTGCTGCCCCGAATGGCCAATCTCGAATATTTAAGAACTGGCTCTTAATCACGTTACCAATCAGTAGATTTTTCGCACCACCCATTAAATCCGCCACATAGAACAGCCCCATTGCAGGTAATAAAACCAGCAAGCAACCTGCAATAATTCCTGGCATCGTTAAAGGAATGATGATTTTTACAAACCGTTGAAATTTATTCGCTCCGAGATCCTTTGCAGCTTCTATATATGACTTATCCAACTTTTCAATACTTGAATACAGTGGCATCACCATAAACGGCAACAATATATAGATAAGGCCTAATATTACGGCCTCAGGTGTATACATAATTTTCAATGGTTTATCGATAATACCAACCCACAGTAAAAAGTCATTTAAGTACCCTTTGGTACTAAGAAAAACTTTTAACCCGTAAATACGAATCAATGAATTGGTCCAAAATGGCACAATTAACAAAAATAGCATCAACGGTTGTATCCGTTTCGGTAACCTTGCCAATATAAAGGCAAATGGATAGCCGATAACCAAACAGAAAAAGGTTGCTATCACCGCCATATTGAGCGAGTGCAACATGACCTCTGCATACATCGGGTCAGACAAGCGAATGTAGTTATCCCATGTAAAAACTAAGTCAACTAAGTTGGTGTCACTGCGCGTCAAAAAGCTAGTGCCAATAATCATAATATTAGGCAAAAAGACGAACAGCAGCAGCCAGGCGACCACCCCGGTGATAATAACGTTCTGCAAAATTTTATGCTTACGAATGATCATCCAGAACTACCTCCCAACTTTCAACCCAAGTTACAGCAACTTTTTGGTTAAGGGAGTGGTCGACATCGGGGTCATCTTCATTGAAGAATTCGCTTACCATGACAATTTTGCCATCTTCCATTTCAACCACTGAATCTAACGTCATGCCTTTATAGTTACGCTCACGAACGTAGCCAATCAGCCCCGGATAGTTATCTGCATCATTCACCTCTTCAACACGTAAGTCTTCAGGACGTAATAACACACTAACGTGCTGCCCTTCTTTGACAGAGAGCTCGGTAAAAATATCGCATTCGTGGCCTTCAACATTGGCACGAATACGTTTATCATCAATGCGATACAATACTTTCGCATCAAAAATATTAATTTCACCAATAAATTGAGCAACAAACAGGTTTTTTGGTTCCTCATAGATTTCACGAGGTGTTCCGTCTTGCTCAATTTTCCCTTCACGCATCACAATGATTCGATCAGACATAGCTAAGGCTTCTTCTTGATCGTGAGTCACAAAAATAAACGTGATCCCCAGTTTTCGTTGAAGCGCTTTTAGCTCATTTTGCATTTGTTTGCGCAGTTTGTAATCAAGCGCAGACAATGATTCATCCAGTAATAGGACTTTCGGGCGATTCACTACCGCACGGGCTATCGCCACACGCTGTTGTTGACCACCAGACAGTTGGTTGGGTCTACGCTCAGCAAAATCTTCTAGCTGCACCATACGTAAGGCTTGATCGACACGTTTTTGGATTTCAGCCGCAGGCGTTTTTTGCATGCGTAGGCCAAATGCCACGTTGTCGAAGACTGTCATATGAGGAAATAAAGCGTAGCTTTGGAATACGGTATTTACAAAGCGGTTTTCCGCTGGAATATCCGTAATATCTTGACCATCAAGAATAATTTGACCATCATCGACATCTTCCAGCCCAGCAATAAGACGTAAAACCGTCGTTTTACCGCAACCAGAAGGCCCCAGAATGGTCAAAAACTCACCGTTCTGAATGGTTAAGTCAAGCTCAGAAATAATTTGTTTGCCATCAAAACCTTTACTTAAAGATTTTAATTCAATGAGTGGTGTCAGAGAGGTTGTCTCAGTCATTTATTATACACTCTATCCCTAGGAATAATGCAGATAGAACCGCCACCGTTAAAGACTGTATAAGCTTGTCGGAGGTTTACTCTGTCGACTTAAGTAACATGAGTAACTAATTTTCCCCAGCAAAGCCCAAAACCAGTAGCGCCATTTAAACTTCATAAGGCATGCATGATAAACACTGTTTTTGCAAATTGAAAGCCATTTTCACAACTTCGTTTGCCTTTCATTATGAATTATCAATAAATAAAACAGATTTTTTAGAAAAATAAGCGACATAGCGATCTATAGAATCAGTCTGTCTATATCTATAGATTTACATGAAAAATCGGAAGGCAAAACTTAAGTCAAATTCAATGAAATTCATAGAGTTAAAGTGATTCATAATAAAAATAATAATAATTATGGAATTAATAGTTTTTATTAATTTTAAATTTTTAATTCATATATTGAATGATATAAGCTTTAATTCAAGTTTTTATGATGATTATATCTGCTAGATATATATCGTGATTACACATGAAAAAAGCTAATAACTGGCAACATCTATAACAAATAATTAAAGTCGCAGTTAATAATATTATTATGTGATTTAAATCTAATTTTTATTAATCCTTGTTTTTTATCTCAATAAATTTAACCAACATCATATTATCCTTTGCATCTCTTTGAATATAATAATCAAATTTATATAATTTCAAGCTAAACTGTAACTTTTAGTGACTTATTTTGTAATTTTTGTTTCATTATTACACCTATAAATTTTACTTTGTATCTTTCGAGTTAAACCAATTAAAGAATAAGCATAAACCTACGGGTGATTATTTTTGGAAATTCCACTGAAATTAATATGTGAGTGAGCAAAATGGCCAATAAAGCGTTTTTTTACCAAGAACCTTATCCATTATCTGAGGATAAAACCGAGTATTTCCAAGTCTCTGATAAATATGTTTCTGTAGAACAATTTGCAGGCAAGCAAATTTTAAAGATTGAACCTGAAGCATTAACCCTCCTTGCGGAACATGCAATTTATGAATCCCAGTTTTTTTTAAGGGCTGCGCACCAAAAACAAGTCGCTGCTATCTTACAAGACCCAGAAGCCAGCGAAAACGACAAATATGTGGCATTGCAATTACTTCGCAATGCTGAAATTTCTGCAAAAGGTATTTTGCCAAACTGCCAAGATACCGGCACCGTTGCGGTTGTTGGGAAAAAAGGCCAACAAGTTTGGACAGACTGTGATGACGAAGAGTACCTGTCACGAGGGATTTACAACGTCTTCCAACACGAAAACCTGCGTTTTTCGCAAAATGCACCGCTAGATATGTTTAATGAAGTCAATACAGGTACAAACCTGCCAGCACAGTTTGACATTTTTGCGACCACAGGTGATGAGTATCACTTCCTGTTTGTCAATAAAGGCGGCGGTTCTGCAAATAAATCAGCACTTTATCAAGAAACAAAAGCAACCTTAACACCAGCTAAGTTAAAAAATTTCTTAATTGAAAAAATGAGAAATTTAGGAACAACAGCTTGTCCACCTTATCATATTGCTTTCGTTATCGGTGGCACCTCTGCGGAAACAACACTGAAAACAGCCAAACTCGCCTCAGCGAAATACTACGACAATCTGCCAACCACGGGTAATGAATATGGCCGAGCTTTCCGTGATATTGAGCTAGAAAATGAGTTATTAGAAGCGTCACGTCATCTTGGCTTTGGCGCCCAATTTGGTGGTAAATATTTTGCTCACGATGTGCGTGTTATTCGTTTACCTCGTCATGGCGCCTCTTGCCCAATCGGTTTAGCCATTTCTTGCTCGGCTGACCGAAATATTAAAGCTAAAATCACCAAAAGCGGTTTATGGCTTGAAAAAATGGAGCATAACCCAGCCCAATACATTCCTGAATCTATGCGTCACCAAGCTGAAGGAAAAGTGGTGCATATCGACCTCAACCGTCCAATGAAAGATATTTTGGCTGAGCTAAGTAAACACCCTGTATCGACCCGTGTTTCCCTCAGTGGCCCACTGATCATCGCTCGAGATATTGCGCATACCAAGCTTAAAGAACGTTTAGATAACGGCGAAGAATTACCACAATACTTTAAAGACCACATGGTCTATTACGCAGGGCCAGCCAAAAAACCGGAAGATATGGTTTCTGGTTCTTTAGGCCCAACAACGGGTAACCGAATGGACCCCTACGTTGACCTGTTCCAATCCCACGGTGGTAGCATGATAATGTTGGCGAAAGGCAACCGAACTCAAGCGGTAACCGATGCATGTAAGAAACACGGCGGTTTCTACTTAGGTAGTATTGGTGGTTCAGCAGCAATACTGGCGCAAGAATATGTGAAAAGCTTAAATTGCCTTGAGTACCCAGAATTAGGCATGGAAGCAATTTGGAAAATGGAAGTTGAAGGGCTGCCAGCATTCATTCTCGTTGATGACAAGGGCAATAACTTCTTTGAACAAGTCCAAAATGAGACTTGCAGTAAATGCGTTAAGTAATATTTGCCACTCTAGCGCAATGGAATGCGCTAACTTTCGTTAGCCTGTATGATTATGTTACATAGTCATACAGTTACATAGTAAAAGAGCAGGCCAAAAACCCGCTCTTTTATTATCACTCACATCAATGCATAACTAACATCAATAATAGTTAATTCGAACAATGGTTGAGGCGTTAAATCCTCCCGTTTTCACCGTTCCCGCCTTTTTAATGGTTGCACTATAATCACGCGTTACTGATGTGCTTCCTTGCGGTAAACTGCCGAAAAATTGGAAGTAATTGAATTTTATCTGATTACTTTTATCATCCATAATTGTCAAATTGGTTCCATTTTTCAAATCAATCGCATATTCGCCATTTAATGGATCGGTTGTTTCAAAATTGATATTCATCGAGAAGTTATCAAGACAACCTCTTTTCACTGCTTGAACTTGAAAATCTTTTTTAAATTCTTTCCCTTGATTCAATTCTGTGATCATTAACTGGCCAAAATCAATTTGCTGTGATTCTGGGAAAACTTTAATATCCGCACCACATTTTAAGAAACGAATCCCTCGTAACCCAGATATCGAATAGCGTAAGTTTTTCGCTCCCGGTGTCGTATTGATCCCCCCGCTCCCATCAAATTGGAAAACCGTAAATTGGTTATCACCTTCATAATTCCCAGACGGCGGGACCGTACCTGTTACCTTAATATATAAATTAAATGTGACAGTCACAGTAACGCTTTGCTTGCCACTAATTGGCGGTGTTCCCAAGCTGACTTTTTGTTTATCACGCTCAAGTTGTTCACCTTGGTAGTTAGCTCCAAGTAGTAATCCTGTCCCTAATTTTTGTGATGTCGGGTTAAAATACATATGAACAACGTCAACCATATTACCGAGTACGTTATCGCAATAAACAGTGACTGTTAATGGGTCAGATTGCCAAATAACCGTTCCCGCAGGTGTATCTGAAGGAATCGCTAATTGCCCAACCGGTACCGCAGGTTTAATGACGACTCCAGTCCCAGCTTCAACACAATCTAAAGCAAATGTTTTTGGGCTAATAAAAACGAACAGAAATAAAATATAAAAACCATATTTTTGAATAAACGTGTGTATCATGATTTATACACCTTATATGTAAGTAATATTTAAGGTAATTTGCGTTTTAATATTACCCACTGTTAATTCATTTCTTGGCAGATAACTCTCTAGCATGGAATAAATCGTAATTTGCTGGTTATCATCAAAATAGATGGGATAACTGCGGTATTCTCCATTAGGAACAATATTGCCATCTTTATCCATCAAACGAATGCCATAGCCATTTAGAATGGTTTTACCACCAAATAAATTGCGGTCTGTACTTTCAGTTGGCTCTGAAATAAACATGATCCGGACAACCGGATCTCTATCATCGCGATCACGTTTTGGAAAAATGCAGTCATCAAATTTCAATTTGATTTCATGCTTAGGGCTTCTGTCCCCAATTTCATTAAAGTAATTCAGAGATATTGGCCCTAATTCAATATTTTGATCTATCGAGTAAAATGAAATCTTACAAGGCAATGCCACCACATTTCCCGTAAAATTAAGATCACCTCTCATCATGCTACTATCTGCATAAGCTTGGCTGGTGCATAGCGATAGCATAAAAAGACATATTGAAAAGTAGCAATTTCTCATATCTAAAATCCTATTGGCTCTCTTTTGACAACTGGCAGGTTGATGCAGCGCATTGGTAAGTCAACATTTTCATACCACCGTAATCATCCATATACCCGGTATATAACTGATTAAAACTGCTTGATGGCACGGGGACACTTTCTTTAGAAAACGGGGCTATCATGACACTTTCAAAACCAGGAAAGTTTTTCTGGTTGGTATTACTCAGGTAACCAAGAGTCACGTAATATTTAGTTGGATTTTCAATTAATAATTGCCCACCTGTATGTGTATATTTCAGCTCTTTAGCCCATACTTTGTCGCTATTATTTTCGATTTGAGGTGGACGATAAAACATTTTTAGACGACTTTGAATCGCAATCTGGACAACATTTTCCTTATCTGCAACAGGGGGAATTTCGCGCACATTTAAATAGAACAGCGATTCTCTATCTTGTGGAAGAGCGTCAATTCCCTCCGTTTTAATAATTTTTATCTGGTTTTTAGCATTCGGTTCGACACGTTGCATTGGAGGTAAAACGGTAAAAGGTTCAGAAATCTTATTCCCTTTTTCGTCTTCCATCCAAGATTGAGCTAAGTAGGGCATTGTTTTACTTTGGTTGTTAATAACCAAACTCATTGATTTATCTTTGCCTGGAAAAATAATCCGTGTACGGTCGATATTAATCGCAGCAGACGCAACTTGCATGCCGACAAAAACTAATGAAAATCCTAAAGCTACTACATACTTTTTACTCATACATCATTCCTTTATTGGCAAGGGATCAGGACTTTACCCTGATTTTTTTCGGCAATATTAGGTAAATTCAAACTACATTGGTTTGCGCCAGCGGCCCATTTCACTATGTAGCTTTCTTCTGGAACCACACCCGTTAAATAAGCAACGCCACTATCTGCAATAATTCCGACTTCTCTTCCTGTGCCTACTTCAATCACACTGGTACCAAGCGGTGGATAATTTCCATTATTCAAACGGATAATTGCTAGAATACGTTTTCCTTGGTTCGCTTTTATTCTCTGATAACCAATTGAGCCCTCAGTCAATGTTTTACCAATAATGTTGTCATTGACATCCACATCATCAGGTAATGTATTCATATCAATGTAAACATCTGAATTAGAAAAACTATTTAAACTTGTCGCAACACCAATACCAAATCGGTTCGTGACAGATTCTCCATTATCAATAGAAATTCCTGCGACATTATCACTATCAATCATTACCCGAGGTTCGTTGTTAGTCCCGTTACGGTGCATGGCCGCACCGTATTTTGTTGCAGTCATGGAGCCATACCAACTACCGCCGACAGCGCGATATGAATTCACATTTTCTGTCGCATTAACATTTAACACGCCATAAGGCGATGAATATTGATAACTACCACTGATATTTGGCTCTGCACGCCCAAGTTTGTGCTGGTCACCGCCCACACGCATACTCCAGTAGTTGTTATTCTCATTTGCACTGTAATAACCCACTGACTGGCCAAAGCTATGGTCACTATCTGCATATTGGGCGTCATAACTCACTGAAGCCCCGTTTTCGAGTGGCACGGAGAAAGACAGATAAATTTGGTTATCATCCGTCTCTTCATATTTAATTTTATTAAGAGATAATGTGCCGGAAATATTTTTAATTTGCCCAATACTGAATAACTTACTAAAGCTCATCCCAAAGTTTGTTGTCGATTCGCTATTCCAAAATTGACGATGAGAGGCATTAAAATAAACCGTTAAATCCAATGGGCTAATGTATTGATTAAAAGACGCGGTATAGACGTTTTTGTCACGCCTAAAATCAAGCACACCATTAGCTGCATCAATGTATTGAGGCATTGTTAAGAATTCTTTTTCAGAAAACTTATAGCCTGCAAATGTCACCTGCGAATTGGTAGATTCAAAACGTTTAGAATAATTTAAACGGTAGCTGTTACCTGAATAAGAGCCAAAATTATCTAAATTTGCATGGGTACGAGTAATATCAAGGGAAATAGCACCAAACATATTCATGTTTTGCCCTATTCCCAAGTTCATCGCTTGATAATTGTTATTATCGACCGTGGCAATTAACCCGCCGAAAATTGATGTGTTACCAAATAAACCATAGGAGACTTCCCCGACAATAAATTTAGGGTCAATTTTCTGTGAGCGGCCAAATGGGTCAGATTGCCCCATGGTAAATTTATAAAGCAGCTGCCCCTGACGGGTTAAAAACGGCAACGATGCTGCTGTTACTTGATAAGTGGTTTTTGAACCGTCTTCTTCCTCAATAGTTACATCTAAAGTACCTTGTACTGCTTCAGTAATATCTTGAACATTAAATGGCCCGGGAGCGACTTTAACTTGCTTAATCACACGCCCATTCTGTGAAATAATCACCATCGCATTTGTTTTAGCGATACCCGTAACCTGAGGCGCATAACCACGTAGTGAAGGCGGAAGCATCCGATTATCACTAAAAATAGACGCCCCTATAAAGCGAAAACTATCAAATAAATCAGTCTTCAAATAAGACTCACCAAGTAAAACCTTTGCCCCCATTTGAGGTAAGGCACGAAAGGCATATAACTGAGTCCAATCAAACCGTTCATTCGTTTTACCTTGAGAACGATTATATTGATATTGATAGTCCGCACGGAAACGCCAGGCACCTAAGTTAACGCCAGCGGTACCGTTACTACTACCACTGAATGTTTCACTGTTATTTTTAGGCGCAGAATAATTAGCAAACAGGTTATAGTCGAGAAATGCTCCCATAATCCCATTTTCCCATTGGGAAGGTGGAACCCAATACGGATCATCGTATTCAAGCCAAGCTTGAGGAATAGAAAATAAGATATTTTGATTCGCTTTATCAAAGCGATAACTAATATCTAAATTTTTAGATAGTTCAACACACTGGCCATTATTATTTTGCAGAAGCTCTTCCTTTATCTTCTTTTTTAATGCAAAAATATTTACCATCTCTGGTGTAACACAGAGTGTTGAAGTATCTTTACTCTCTTCAATGAACTTAATTAAATACTGCCCTGATAGTTTTCTACCATTTAATGTAATATCCGTTAGATATTCGCCGGCAGGAATAAAGTCAGGGTTTGAAAATTGACTCAAATCAATATTATCTCTGTCCTTAGCATCAATAATATTCATATTAAATTCCACTGCATTTGATATTCCCGAAACGGAAAATGCCAACGCAATCGAAAATAATATTTTATTTATTTTAAACTGAGGCAATAGAGACATGATGTTCCCTGTCAAAAAATAAAAGCTAAGAAAGGAAAATAACAGGCAAATATATGCCTGTTATTTTAAATAAAAAATTACAGGTAGTTTAAAGCATAAGTTGCTTGAGAAATGATGCTACCAGTTTCAACTTTACTACCATTTGCTTCAACACGTGCACTGAATGCTAATTTATTTGGACCATCCGCTAATGGCAGCTCAACACTGGTGTCACCAACTTTCATTGTTGCACCATCAGCGTTGATTAAACGAACACCAACACCTTTAGAAGTACCAGTGTTTGCCAGTAATTCTTTAGCTGTAGTATCTGGAGTACCCGTGAAAGTTACTTTAACTTTGCTAACTGCAGGGAAGACAACTACATCGCTAGAATCTTTAACTTCACCTAAATCACAGTTTTCTAACTGGATATTGTATTGAACGCTTTGGCTATATTTGTTACCAGTTTCTAATACTTTATTTGCAACTTGGCCAAGGTCAACGTTAATTGTACCGTCACCTGGGATTGAGCAAGGTGCATTAATAACTTTACCAGTAAAATTGATGATACCACTTCCTTGATCTACAGGTGCTGCGTTTGCAATACCGAATGAAGAAGCGATAATTGTAGCTAATGCAATTTTAGTTAATTTCATTTATATTTTCCTATAAAAAGACGACATACGTACCAATCACCTAATAATCAATAAATTATTAAGTTGATATCTATTTGCTGAGAATTTAATGATAAAAAACATAAAGATTAGGTTTTTATTAAGAAAAATAAAAACGCTATATCTTTATTAGATTAGATGTTTTATTAATTTTAAAACATATTATTTATAATTATCTTATTAATTTCGATTTATAATTAGATTATTCTTAATATTTTAAATTAATTATTTTCTTTATTGATAAAAACATCATCGATAAAAAAACAAATCATTTCAGTTTCTAACGCATTAGCAAGCACGTGCAAATTTTCAATATTGATATTGCACTCACCTCTTTCATAGCGTGATATTTGTTGCTGACTTACACCAACAAGATTCGCTAATTCAATACCAGAAAGCCCTAAGTGCTTTCTTCTTTTTCTAATCTCTCTACCTACTATCCGATTTACATTTATCATCAACAATAGCCCAAAATAACCTAAAATATTAAATGGCTAAATTATATTACAGATCAAAACCTTTAACATAATGAACAGCACTGCTTATATAACCAAATCAAAGTAGAACAAACCAATTAAAACACGAAATTTGAGTTAATTATAGTTTTCAATATATAAAAGTAAAACTGTTTATAACGATCAATCGAATAAATTAAAGCCATTGAAACCTATCAATATTTCATTATTTTAGTTTTAATTATCTTATAGGATAAAAAACACATTATTCTTATTAGTTACTATTTTAATGAAAATGATTAAATATAACATAACAAATTGATTTTAAAGAAAAATAATTTATTACCATTAATAGTGGTAATAAACAAAAATATGGCGAGGATTTAATTTATAATATAACTAAGACATTTATCATAAATTTATTATGGTATTCATTGATTACTAAGTATTTTTATATACTTATTTTTTATATATTAATTTATTTTTTACATTTTTAATGTTTGCTTCAAAAAAACAACTGCCAATGGTTTTTTTATTTTTATTATTTATTTTAATTAAATTAACAGAGGTTTTTGCTTACTCGCAATAAGAGTTTAGAATATAAAAAATGGTGATTTTTTTTTAATGGCCACGATCTACTCATAAGTAAAACAAATTATCCGTAATAAGAGTAATATCAATATTGATAACCTTCAATAACCCACATATTGAGTAAAAACCAACAGTCTACAACAAAAATAACTCTTAAATAACAATGCGTTACATTTATTTCCAATTGTAACAAATCACAAAAGTATATTGCAAACTTATAGGATAAAAATGAAATATAACAAAAATAAAACATAATAATTATAGCTTCAGGCATAATAAAACGAGTAAAACAAGTGTTTTACCTCGCCTTTTCCCAAGAAAATAGTCAAAACGACAAGAAGGAGGCATATGAATATTGTATTTTGCTCATATAGCTTAGGTTAAATTTATGCTTTTAATTCGGAGAATAAGGACTACTTGCATACCTAATTCACTAAATAAGAGTATTTATTGAGGAATAATTAACCAATCACTCTTTAAATAAAGTAGATAATATAAGAATATCACGCTTAATGTGAGGTTTTATTTCGTATAATATAATGCAAATCTATCTTTTTACGTTAATTTACGTATAAAAAAACTATTTTTAAGTGTTCTTAAAGCTTTATTCAATAACTAACCGTTATTGAATAAGAAAATAACTCATTATTTTTTGTTTGAACAACATGGTTTGATCTCCTTAAACCAAGGAGATCAAAATGATGCCAACACAATCACAGCTTCGTGTTGCAACTGTACAGTTCCAACACCGCCCTAGCGACAAACCCTATAATTTAGAACGTATCCATGACTTTATTACTCAAGCTGCACAACAAAAAGTGAAAATACTGGTGTTACCTGAAATGTGTATCACTGGTTATTGGCACGTGCCGAAGCTACCAGATGACGCCGTTTATGCATTGAGTGAAACCTTGCACGATAGCCCATCATTAGCATTGATCCGCCAGCGTGCGATTGAATTAGACATGATTATTGGTGTTGGATTGATTGAAAAAGGGTTAGATGGCAAATGCTACAATACTTGGGTCGCTTGCATGCCAAATGGACAATACCATGCTCACCGTAAATTGCATGCGTTTGAGCACCCAACCATTCATAGTGGAGATAGTTACACGGTATTCGATACACCATGGGGGGTAAAAGTTGGTATTTTAATTTGTTGGGATAATAACTTAATTGAAAACCCACGCATAAACGCACTACTTGGCGCAGATATTATTCTTGCTCCCCACCAAACCGGTGGAACTCATTCGAGTAGCCCTTATGGAATGAAACCACTCAACCTTAGTCTCTGGGAAAATAGAAAACAGAACCCCCAAGCACTATTGGAGGCATGCCAAGGTGAAAATGGGCGAGGATGGCTAATGCGCTGGTTACCTTCAAGAGCTCACGATAATGGCGTTTTTTATCTGTTTAGTAATGGCGTTGGCCTAGATGATGATGAAATTCGCACAGGTAATGCAATGGTGATAGACCCCTATGGCCGAATTGTCAAAGAGAGTTTATTGGTTGAGGATGATGTGGTCATTGCAGATCTTGACCTTAGTTTGCTTCCAACCTCGAATGGGCGGCGTTGGCTTACAGGTAGAAGACCTGAATTATACCGCATTATGACTGAAACTCTGGGCTATGAAACCGATATTCGTAGTGTTCGCTTTGCGGAGCAGAATTCCCCTTATCATAAAGAAAAGCCATAATAGCTAAAGTCAATGACACGCCATAGCATTCATAATACAAATACTATGGCGTCTTCTACTATTAGGAACTGGCTAACCATCATGGATACTCGACTACTCCGCGCATTTATCGTTCTTGCAGAAACAAAAAATTATCGCGAAGCTTCATCACGTTTATATATTAGCCAGCCAGCCTTAACGAAACAAATTCAATTACTTGAAAAACAATTAGAGATGACTCTGTTTGAGCGTGGACGTCATGGCGCTGTATTGACTCCACACGGTAAAATACTATTTCCCTATGCACAGCAAGTGCTTGCTCACACTACTGAGCTTTTACGTCAATCCGCAATACTTCGAGAACAACCTCCTGTAAAACTAACTGTCGGATTTGGCATATCAACATTTCACGAAGCGTCCTTATTTGTTGCACGGCTGCGTGAAAAACTCCCTGATATTCCAATTCAGCTGGATGACATGCCTTCTCACGAAATGGAGAAACAGCTACAAACTCATGAATTGCATATTGCTTTTACTCGCCAATTTGCATTTAAAAACACAGATAGCTTAGTGAGCAAAGCATTAAAATTTGAAGTACTTGCTTTAGCCGTCGCACAAAAATCGGCGTCTCGATTATCAGTTAAGGAATATCTAACTCATTTTCCTTTATTATTGTTACGCGCAGAACGTGGCTCAAAGCTTCATCAACAAATTCAGCGCTACCTAAAATATGAAAGCTTATTAATTACGCCTTCTCAGGAAGCAAATGATATTCAAACATTAATTGCACTCGTCGCCGCTGAGGTTGGTGTGAGCCTCTTACCCTATAGTGCAAAAAATATCAGCTCAAAAGACATACGTTTTATTCCGATTCAACATTGTGAACATGCCCAATGGCGGATTGATGTGGTATGGCAGGCTTCATTACCTAAATTATGGCAAAACACCATCCATGAATTAATTGATGAAGTTTATGGAGCATTCTCAAGAGAGAGTGAATCAGAATAACTCCGTAATTCCTATATATTAAACATTTGAACTCTGATATTTATTATCATTATCATCGTAAGATAGGCACATATTGATATGTCTGGTAACCAGTCAATAACTCCCCTTAAAATTATCGCTTCTGGTGTGGCACTTCCTGAGCATAAAATTCTCTCGTCCATGTTGGATGAAAAGTTAAATAAATCAAAAGGGTTTGTCGAAAAGCATTCAGGTATCGAATATCGCTTCCATGCAAGTCATACCGATTCACAAGCCCTTTTAGCCGCCCAGGCGATTCAAAATGCATTGCAGGCGAACCATATCCCACCAAACAGTATTGATATGTTGATTAATGCCTCTGCTATCCCAGTGCAAGCGCTACCGTGTTCAGCAGCGCATATCCTTGAGCAATCGAATTTAAACCAAGGAATTGCCTGCTTTGATGTCAATTCAAGTTGTATCAGCTTTATCACTGCGTTACAGATTGCAGCGGGGCTATTAGCCACCAGCGCTTATCAACGCATTGTGATTGTTTCTGCGGATATCGCCTCGCGCGGTATTGACTGGCGGGATAAAGAGTCATCACTGATTTTTGGGGACGGTGCTGCTTGTGTTGTCGTGGAAAAAGGAGATGGAAATAGCGGAATTATTTCTTATACCCACACCACACATACTGCAGGCATTGATTTTTGTGAAATTCGCGCAGGTGGTACAAGATGCAATCCGCGCTCGGGTATGACCGATGATGACTTCCTGTTCCACATGCAAGGGAAAAAATTGTTTCGCCTCGCGTCTTCTTTGATTGAAGATTTTATGCAACAGGTTTTCAGTGAATCGGGTTTACAGCTTAAGCAAATTGGTACCGTGATCCCACACCAAGCGAGTCACCTTTCTTTAGAGCATATGCGCCAACGTGTCGGGGTAACAACGGAGCAATTAGTCGATATCTATAAACATCGAGGGAATCAGGTTGCGGCCTCCATCCCTTCTGCATTACATGAAGCCATTATTACAGAACGTTTCTATGAAAAACCCAGTGCCATGTTAATCGGTACTGCTGCTGGGTTAGCGCTGTGCGCCATGGTATTAGTGCCATGAAAATATTGGTAACAGGCGCAACAAGTGGCCTGGGACGCAATGCTAGTGAGTACTTACTTGAAAGAGGCATTGATGTGGTCGCTTGTGGGCGAAACCAACAAGCAGGAGAACAACTAAGTCAATTAGGTGCAACATTTATTGCTGTTGAATTAGCTGAACTCACCGTTGAAGAAGCGAAAATGCTCATGGCGGGTTGTGATGCTATTTGGCATTGCGCCGCCCTTTCTTCGCCTTGGGGAAAACGCCAAGATTTTGAAAAAACAAATGTTCACGCCACTCAAATATTGGCTATCGCAGCAGGGGAAGCAAAAATCTCACGCTTTATCCATATTTCCACCCCTGCCATTTATTTTAATTTCACCCACCAGCAAAATATTCATGAGTCCACGGTTAATAAACATTTCGCTAACCAATATGCCAGAACAAAGTATTTAGCCGAAACCATGATCGAGCAATGCGTTAGTCAATTTCCGGCAACTCGTTATACTATTTTGCGCCCTCGTGGCTTATTTGGTCCTCATGATCGTGTTTTGCTACCGCGTTTGCTCACCCAAATAAAATCACGCAAGGGAAAACTGGTGTTACCTAATGGGGGAAATAACCATTTTGACCTCACCTATGTGGGAAATGTGGTTCACAGCATGCAGCTGGCGACGTTCAAAGAAACACTCCCTAACGGAGCCATTTACAATATTACCAACCAACAGCCACAAGCACTAAAAAAGACATTAAATCAATTGTTTAATGAACTTAATTTAGAGTGCGAAATTCGTTCAGCCCCTTACCCTTTGCTGTATGCTATTGCCAGTCTATTAGAAGTCATTGGCCGTTTAACGGGAAAAGAGCCATTACTCACACGCTATAGCCTCGGTGCAGCCTATTTCACCATGACATTAGATAACCAAAAGGCACAGCAAGAGCTGGGCTACTATCCTTTATATAGTATGCAACAAGGTGTTCATTTGACCGCAAAATGGCTGAAAAAACAGGAGAACCCATGCTAACTATTCATCAATATGAAGTGGGTTATTGCACACATCCGGGCTGTGTCGCGTTAAAAGGCGCCAGTTTTAAATCTTGTAAATTTCCAGCAAGGGCATGGCTGATAGAGGATGAACACCAGCGTTGGCTGTTTGATACCGGGTATGCCACTCATTTTTATGATCATACGCGCCATGGCATTATGCGGCTATATCGAGCAGTCACTCCAGTGTATTTCGAAAGCAAAGATGCCCTTGTCAATCAATTGGCTAATGATGGCCTAAAACCTAATGATATCAATGGTGTGATTTTATCTCATTTCCATGGTGACCATATCGCGGGGCTACGTGACTTCCCTAATATCCCCATTATTTGTTCAGGAGATGGCTGGGCTAAAACACGCCCTTTGACTGGGTTTGCTGCATTGAAAAATGCCTTTGTCAGTGGACTATTACCAGATGACTTCGAACAACGCACTGTATTTTATGAAGGTTTCCCCAAGGTGGCGCTACCAAATGAATTGCAAATTTTAGGCGAAGGCTATGCAGTTAATCAGCAGAAGACGTTATTGATTGTGCCGCTCCCTGGGCATGCCGCAGGGCATATTGGTTTGTGTGTACTAACTGACTCAGGCTGGATATTGCTCGCAGGTGATGCAGCTTGGTCACCCACTAATTACCGCGAATTGCGTGGCCCCATGGCAATTGCCAATATTATTATGGATGATAAGCAGGCTTATTATGAAACACTGAATAAATTACATGAAATTGATAAGCGCAATGTGGTTATCCAACTGTGCCACGAAGGGGATTTATTGTGATCCTCTCGATGCTTTGGCATTACTGGCGAGCTCGTCATTTGACGTTTCGTAACCGTGGTGAACTGGAAGCTTATCAACAAAAACGTTTAGCGCATTTTAAACGCAAAGTATTAGCGAAAAGCCCCTATTTTCAGCGGTATATCAATCAGCCATTATCTAATTTCCCCATAATGAATAAACAAATCATGATGGATAATTTTGATGAGATGAATACCGCCGGGCTGTTAAGCCAAACACTTCTAGAATGTGCGCAAAAAAGTGAACAATCTCGGGATTTTGCCCCTAAAGTGGGGCGCTACAGTGTCGGGCTATCCTCTGGAACTTCGGGCCGTCGAGGCCTTTTCGTTGTCAGCCCAGAAGAACAAAATGTCTGGTCTGGCAGTATGTTAGCTAAAATGTTACCCCAAGGCCTGTTTAATGGTGAGCGTGTTGCTCTGTTTTTACGCGCCAATAATAACCTGTATGAAAGTGTCAATAACCGTTGGATTTCACTGCGGTTTTATGACCTTTTCGCGGATTTTGATCTGCAACTTAGCGCTCTTGAACAATATCAGCCTTCGATTATCGTTGCGCCAGCCCAAGTGTTATGTACGATTGCTGACGCCATCAACCAGCAGAAAATTCAATTAAATGTACAAAAAGTAATTTCCGTCGCTGAAGTACTAGAACCTCATGACAAACAAAAATTACAGGGTTGTTTTTCCCATGTAGGGGAAGTCTACCAAGCAACGGAAGGGTTTTTAGGCTGCACTTGTTCTCATGGTACTATGCATTTAAATGAAGCTTTTGTGCATATTGAGCCTAATTGGCTTGATAATGACCGTTTTTCACCCATTATCACGGACTTTACGCGCAAAACACAGCCTATCATACGTTATCAATTCGATGATGTTTTAGTGGTGAAAAATACACCTTGCCCTTGTGGCTCTCCTGAAATGGCGATTGAACGTATTGAGGGTCGCTGTGATGATTTGCTTCAACTTCCGGGCTATAACGGCAAAATGGTGACTATTTTTGCAGATCCCTGTGCGCGGGTGATTGTGAATCACTTGCCTGTTACTGCTGACTTTCGCTTAACCCAGCAAGGCAACGCATTATATTTACAGGCTGAATGTTCTCCTACAGAGCTATCTCTCTGCCAGCAACAGCTAACACGCTATTTTACAAACCAACATGTTGATATTTCTCAATTAGATTGGCAATTATCCACTGCCACTATTACACAAACACTCTCCGTTAAAAAGCGACGTATAACCCGTAAGGAAGCGAAATGAATAGCAGAGAATTATTCACTCGCTTTATCTATTGCCTACTCGGTTGGGGAACCGTTGGCATTGTTTATCAATATACCGGGCAAGTGACTGGGCAAGCTCATGTTTTATCACCCAGTGAGCTGGATAATGCCGTCCCATTTTCACCCGATGCCATCTGGCTTTATCTCTCCTTTTTTCTGTTTATCCCACTTGGGTATTTTCTCAGCCCTCTAAAAAAAGCTTACTCACTCATGTATGCCATGCAGCTCTGTGCGCTGGTTTCTGGGGCGGTCTATTTGTGGTACCCCACGACTATGCTGTACCACGACTACGATTTATTGGCCTTATCTGGGCAGGCTTTGTCTGCTTTGATTAATATTGATAGCCCACAAAATTTATTACCTTCTCTACATGTCTCATTGACTCTCATCGTGCTCAATGCATTATGGTCAACACAACAAAAATTTCGCACGGTTTTAGCCGTTATTTGGGCGATTGCTATTTGTACCTCGGTATTGGTGCTAAAGCGCCATTTAGTTATTGATGTGGTTACTGGTGCACTCACCGCTTGTGGTGCATTACTGATTGTTCACACAGCGAAATTTGTCTTAAAGAGAAACACTGATGAATGAATTAACCTTTCCGATTGTTTTCATGTTAGCGGTCGTGGTCGCAGAAGGTTTAGTGATCGCCAAAACGCAAAAAGGAACCGTTAGCTGGCAAGAATTGGTGTTCAACCTGAACTCTGGCCATATTATGTTGTGGTTATTTAGAGGGTTAGAAATTTTTTGTTACGGCTTTGTCGTGACCCACTACTCATTCAACCTCGTTGAAAACTGGCCAACCGCACTGGTGTGGGTGTTTGCGATTTTTGCTTGGGACTTTGGTTTTTACTGGCTACACCGCTTGCACCATACCTACCGTGTTCTATGGGCCGTTCATGTGGTTCATCACCAAGGGGAGCACTATAACCTATCATTAGGAGTGCGTAATTCGTGGTATTCATCACTGACATCAATCCCATTCTTTATGCTACTGGCACTAATGGGGATTCCCTTAGAGGTGTTTATCACCGTTTCAATATTGCACTATACTATTCAATTCTTTAACCACAGTGCGCTGATCCCGCGTTTGGGTTGGTTGGAGAAATTTATGGTAACGCCACAGCACCATAGAGTTCACCATGTGAAAGAAGGGCATTATTCCAATCGTAATTTCGGGGGCAGTTTTATTTTTTGGGACAAACTGTTTGGCACATTTTCCAAGTTACCTGAAACTGAACATCATTTTGGTATCAAAGGCGCTCCCGCTTCTGAAAACCCGTTTATTGACAGCAACTTACCTTTTTGGCGTATCATTAAACGCCGTAGCCAACCCAAAGCAAAACCCGCACCATTATTTCGCGTAAACCAAATCGCATTAGTAATGGGAACACTTCTCCTATTTAGCTTGGTTATTGGTTACGTCTATATTTATGGTTATGGTTATCAAGGTACAACCCAACAGCAAGTGGTTTTATTTATCTTATTAGCCTTAGGTACCGTAGCTCTATCGGGTATTTCAGATGGACGTAAAATTGGCCTGATGAGCTGGTTTTTCATCGCTTGCTTGCTACTAATTTGTATTTTATTTATTTGGCAATGGACAACCCCGTTTTGGGTTATTTTTACCAGTGCACTATGGCTGCATAGTTTGTTAATGTTACTTGGTATAGGCCGAAAACCCATACAGGTGCGAGATGTTCCCTGAGCCGCTAAGGCCACTAGGCTACCAACACCGCCATGACCAAGCGTTCCAAAAAGCATTGAACATGGCCGCTAAACACTATTTACAACAGCGTGCTGATCATCGGTTCGCTGACTTACGTTTTTATTTAAAAAGTCTAGTTTTAATTTTGTGCTGCCTAGGCAGTTACGGCATAGCATTATGCGCTAACACGTCTTGGGCATTTTTTATTTTTTACCCTCTGTTTATCTGTTTCGCATTATTATTAGCCATTAATCTCGTTCACGATGCTTCCCATAATGCAATTTTCAAGCAGGCCAAAGCCAACTATTGGCTCAATTTTTGGGTCACTATTCCGTTGGGCTTAGATCCTGAATGCTGGCGCGTCAGGCATATTATTTTTCACCACGCTCACACCAATATTCGCCATTATGATTTAGATATCGAAGAAAATTTTGTCTTACGGCAAACGCCTTATCAGCGCTGGTACCCGTTTATGCGAGCTCAGCATCTGTATTGGCCATTAATTGCCGCAATGACTTTCCCTGCACTCATTTGGTTCTTTGATTGGATGGATAGATTTCATTTGACGCGCGTCGCCCCTCATATGCGCCATCAAGGCCGTCGTGGTATTGGAGCATTTTTATTGGCTAAGTTACTGCATTTGATTGTGGCGATAGTCATACCCGCTTTTGTTATCACTGATATCAGTTTAGCGACCTTGCTACTCACTTACTTATTTAGCCAAATGTTAGCCTCTCTTATATTTGTTGTATTGATACTTGGCACCCATTGGGCGAAAGCGACTTTTTATACGCCCCCCAAAGAAGGCAATATGCCGCATGGTTTTTATACTCACACTTTTTCAACCACTTATGATTGGCAAACTACACCTCGTTGGTTAACTTATTGGTTAGGTGGATTAAACTTACATCTTACACACCATTTATTTCCCAATTGGAACCACCGCCATTACCCTGCCCTTGCTAAAATCATTGAGCAAACTGCCAAGCAGTTTTCGATGGATTATCATTGTATTAGCGCGAAAGAATTGTTTATTTACCAACAGAAGTTTTTAAAAGAAATGGGAAAGGGTAAGCAAGCGGATGAGCACTGAGCCAAACACCCCAGTGCTTACTTCGCTATATTGATTATCTATCGATAATAATATTTTGATTTATGACGCTTTTTTCACTATTTCCAACCATCTGAGCAAATTTCTCTAATGGGTCAGTCCGAAAAGCATACAAACGTTTGAGGGCAAATGGGTTATCCCCTAATTTGACTTTTCCTTGAATGGTTGTCAGTGCTAAATGTAAGCCAGCTTTCCCCCCCGCGTCCATCGCTGCGGAGTTATATCCACCAAAAGGATAGGCTAAATAGCGTTGTTCCGGTTCGAAGCGACTCAAAATTTTCATCGACCGTTTAAAGTCCAACATAATGGTATGTTCTTTCCGGCTAAATAAAATTGGTGAGTTATGGTTATCTAAACGATGCAAAAAGTGAGTATGAGATTGGATGTTAAAAACGTCTCGGCTATCTTTAATTTCTTGCTTACTCATAAATTGTAAGCCATCCGCTGACCATTTTTGTGGCTGCGTTTTAATCCGGGAAGAAATAATAAACAGCGTTGCTTGCTGGCGGTTATGCCTTAAAATCGGTAATGCATAGCGATAAACTGACTTTAAACCGTCGTCAAATGTCAACACAACAGCCTTACCCGGTAGATTTGCAGATTTATTTAAATAATCTTCCACATCAGCAAGCGAAAGGGCTTGGTAGCCCGCTTGTTTTAAATAATTCATTTGTTCGCGAAATGCTTCCACCGATGTCGTGGTGGATGTTTCACGAAAATGCTTATTTTCATTGTCTTTGAGAATATGGTGATAAGTTAAAATCGGAATGCCTTTATCCAACGAAACATCATCTAAACGCACATAGCCTAGCCTATCCCCAATACGAATGGTTAACCATGCCGTTTTTTCACCTGTTTTATCCGTTTTAATCATTCGCGCTAACACAGGATAACGCAGGTTTTCCCATAAAGAGGCTATTTGCTTACGATTACTTTGAGTTGAGTTGTATACCGCTGTTTTTTGGTGTGTGACTAAATAATCATAAATGGGATTTTGTAAGTCATTTAGCCTATCTACTTCAGGTACATAGCGTGGCTTTTTATTAGAAAATGATATCGTTTTCACAAATGCGTAGTCATTGCCAAACTGCATCGCACAATAATCCCCTGAGGGAGAATAAGCGTAAAACCCGTGTTCTGCGTTCAGTTCTGCGACAGCGCGCATTTCTCCAGCAATCATCGCAAAAATAATTTCAGGCTGTTTTGTTTGAATTAGCTTGGGGGGGATGTCTGCCAACTGCCAATCATCTGTATCATTGACGATTTCAGAAGCCATAGATTGAGAGAAATAATTCGTAAATAAAATACACAGTAATAAAAGTAATCGTTTAGACATTTTTCATCCGCTATAACGCTGGGTTTCCGCAATTATTCTAAACCTACTCTAGATTGAACCCCATACCCCAATAAAAATTTTTATTGTCCCACTCTCATTATTATCACGAAAAATAATACTTAAAATGTATGGTTGTTATCTTAACCCCTTAAGTTGTTATACCAATTTAGATATTCCATCGTGATCTATCATACAAAATAAAGAGATCTAGCTCATATTTATCAGTAAAAGGCGCCATCAAGGCACAATCTGTAAATCATTTGACAGTTTAATCCATTTCCCACTGCTAGATTGGCATTCAACCACCTTACAACACCTGGGAACAACAATGAAAATAAAAGAAATTAGTACTTTTATCATGCACGTACCTGTCACTAATGACCTAATTGGTGACTCAACTCACAGTATTACCCATTGGGGAATGCCGGGTGTCATGATCAAAACAGAATGTGGGTTAGTCGGCTATGGCCACACCGGAACACACGCCGATATCACTACCGACCGGTTAATCACCACCATTATTGAAGATGTTTTCGGTCCAATGTTACTCGGTGAAGACCCAACAGAAGTACGTTATTTGCATCGAAAACTCACTCGCAGCTCAACCAATATTTGGGTTGGTCGCGGTGGTTTAATGCAAATGGCAATTTCTGCCATCGACATCGCCCTTTGGGATCTCAAAGCTAAAGCCGCAGATCAGCCGTTATGGCAACTGTTTGGCGGTTCAAAACACAATAAAGTTAACGCCTATAACACCGACTGCGGTTGGTTAGTGCGTAGCCAAGAAGACTTAGTCGATGATTGTAAAAAAATGATCTTCGAAGAAGGCTTCAAAGCAATAAAAATGAAGATTGGCAAACCAGACCCACGCGAAGATCTACAACGTATTGAAGCGGTTCGCCACGCAATTGGCGATGATATCGACTTAATGGTAGATGCGAATGGTAAGTGGGATATCAGTATAGCCAAGCAATATGGCCACCGTTTAAATGATTTTAATATTAAGTGGTTTGAAGAGCCGTTGTGGCATGATGATGTCGCCAGCCATAAACAACTTGCCGCTTATATGGACACACCTATCGCATTAGGTGAATTACTTTATCACAATGATTCGTTTAAGGAATTTGTCTTGGCAGGTGCCGTTGATTACTTACAACCTGACGCCACACGCTGTGGTGGTTTAACAGCAGTATGGGAAATTGCTGATTTAGGTATGGCCTTTAATTTACCGGTGACACCACACCATGGCGATATGATGCAGGCACAATTGCATCTGGTCATGGCGCATCCAGCCTGCTCTTTACTAGAATTCATTCCTTGGACACTGGACTGCTTTGTTGACCCGGTCGAAGTTATTGATGGTGTTTATACCACACCAACCGCGCCTGGGGCAGGTACAACGTTAAAACCTGAAGCATTAGCTAAATTTAACGTGAAATAATGATCATTCCCTTTTTCAATATTTCATTTCTAACAACATGAAAAAGGGAAATTAATAACAAGAATTATTCATTTTAAATTACTTATTTACACTCTAAATAATTCATGATGCGGTCAACAACACTGCAACTTGAAGTATGGCGAGTATTTTAGCTCTATACTCTACTCTGCTGGTTATTCAGCGGCGGGCTAAACACATAATAAAAATGAATAGATAACATTACTATCTTACAAAAAACTGGGGTGAACCATGTCCACCAATACGGATCATTTATCATCGGCTACCAGCAAAGCAATACGAAAAATAATACCAATGGTGGTATTAATGTTCATATTGGCTTATTTAGACCGTTCTAATATTGGTTTCGCAAAACAAGAGTTTCAGTTAACGACTGGGTTAAGTGACGCTGCATACGCATTTGGCGCAGGGATCTTTTTTATCGGCTACGCACTGTTTGAAGTGCCAAGTAATATTCTACTGTACCGCATTGGTGCTCGAGTATGGCTATCGCGCATTATGGTCACATGGGGGCTAGTCTCTGCCGCCATGATGTTTGCCCATGATGAAACCACCTTTATTGTGCTGCGCTTCTTGCTTGGTGTCAGTGAAGCTGGCTTCTTTCCGGGGGTTATTTTGTATTTAACCTTCTGGTTCCCACAAAATATCCGGGCACGGGTGACAGGCTACTTCTTATTTGGTGCACCACTGGCATTTATCATTGGGGGCCCATTATCAGGCTCACTCCTGTCACTAGAAGGAACTTCATTTGCCTTCGGTTTATACGGCTGGCAGTTAATGTTTGTCGTAGAAGGCTTATTGGCATCTATTGTCGGGATTTGGGTATTCTTTTACCTTGATGACCGCCCAGAAAAAGCCAAATGGCTGACGGCTGAGGAAAAAAATGCACTTTCCGCTAAATTAGCTTTGGAAGAAGACGCCAAAGCAGGTCATAGCCCGAAAGGTGCCCTGAGAGCATTATTAGATATGCGTGTTCTCTACCTGTGTCTGATTTGGTTTACCGTTCAAGTCTGTGGTTACGGTATTTATTTCTTCTTACCAACCCAAATTGGTACATTATTAGGCAGTAAAGTCGGCATACTAGTAGGCTTTGTCACCGCCATACCACCACTGTGTGCAGCCATTGCAGTTTACTACGTTCCTCGTATTTCAGAACGTCTAAAAGAACGCCGTAAAGTTGCTGCCATTACCTTTATGTTAGGGGCTGCTGGGATCGCTGTTTCTGGTTTATTCGATAGCATTCCAGTTATTGCCATTATTGCGTTATGTGTCGCAGCAGCAGGCCACTTAGCCATGCAACCTCTGTATTGGAGCTTCCCATCTGCATACTTAGGCGGTACCGCTGCGGCATCAGGAATCGCCCTGATTAACTCTGTGGGTAACTTAGGTGGCTTTGTGGCACCAAACTTAAGAGTGTGGGCAGAAACCACCTTTGAGTCTGCCCGTGCAGGGCTCTATTTTATCGCTTTAGTCGCCTTTATCGGTGGTCTGTTGATTCTGACATTAAGAAGATTAGGTATTGAAAAACGATTTGAAGATTAATTAATGATCTTTTGAATCCATCCCGAGCCGCAATAAATGGCTCGGGTTTTCTATTACTCTATTTCTTATTTGTGAGGTTTATTCGAATATTACGGCGGTTCATGATTGAACATAACCCTACCAAATGTCATGATAAAATCAGCTAATCATGCAGGGAGCATTCAGATGAACATTGCGGTACAAAACAGTCAATTAGTTCTAACGCATGAAAGTATTCTTGAAATATTAAAAACAAATAGTTGGTTTAGTAACTTACCCGATTATTTAATTTCCATCTTAATGACATGCGCCACATTACGCTTCTATCCTGATGGTGAAATGGTTCACTATCAAGGTGACCCTGCACGTGGTTTATATGCGGTGATTCAAGGCTCAGTAAAAGTGAGTTCGATATCCTCAGATGGCCGTGAATGTGTATTTCGCTATCTTTCACCTGGCAATTGGTTTGGCGAAATTGCCATGCTAGATAAGTCAGCGCGCACCCATGATGCTAAAGCAATCAGCCCAACCATTTTACTGACGATATCACCGAAAGATTTAGCCATGATCTTGGAAAAGCACCCCGTTTTTTACCAATTTCTGAATATTTTGCTCTGCAAAGTGATTCGTAACGCCTTTACTATTATCAATGACAGCGCCTTATTGTCTGTTTCCGCCCGGCTGGCCAAGCGCTTATTGAGCTTAGCGGAAGGTTATGGTGAACCTCATGAAAAGGGGATTCAATTGAGCCTATATCTGACACAAGATGATTTGGCGACCATCATTAATACCACACGGCAAACTATCAATAAGCGTTTAGTTGCATGGGAAAAACTCGGTTGGATTGATGCAAAATACGGGAAAATTATTTTAGTTAATCTCCCCGCGCTGAAGCAGATCTCTGAGGATGATGAAGAATAACTAGCTGTTATCATCCATCGTTGGGCTATCTGCGAAGAAGTAGCGATCCATAGTGAATTCAAAGTCATCACTGGTCGCATTGAACAACATTTTTTTGGTATTTTCCAAATGTTGCCACATGGCTTGCCGCGCCCCTTTCGGGTCTCGACGCGCTAACGCCTGTAAAATTTGGTCGTGCTCATCACACCAGCTCTCAATCGAACGGTTATCAATATGCTCATGAAGCTTGAGCCAGTAAGGATTACGTAAGCGTTGGCTCCACATTTGCTCAACAATTACCACCATCGCACTGTTATGGGTCGACGCGGCAATTTGCATGTGAAAGGCAAGATCCCATGTTGAGTCGCGAAAACGATCCTCTTTACGAGCATGCTTTTGAATATCAACCAATTTTAAAATATCTTCTTTCGTGGCTTGGCTTGCGGCAAATTCGGCGATGTGGCTTTCAATCAGTTGCCTTGCTTGTAATAGCTCAAATGGCCCACAACGACTAAATTCTAATCCGGTTTCTGTATTGACTGAGTTATTAGACCGATTACTGATGACGTGTATGCCAGATCCTTTGCGTACATCCACATATCCTTCCACTTCTAACATAATGATAGCTTCGCGGATCACCGTACGGCTCACCTTCATTTCATCAGCAAGTAACCGTTCTGCAGGCAATTTAGTGCCAATTGGGTATTCATCATTTTCGATGCGTTCTTTGACCAAAGCCGCAACTTGTTGGTATAGGCGCGGTTCACTCTCTTGTGAGCTCATTATTTTCTCCTTTCATATAACAACCCGACTCATTGGCCACTAATGCCTCACAGTATAACGAAATTTTATGGTGATGGGTGAAATAGAAGTGCTCCCATAAATAAATCACAATAAATTGGTATAACACCTTTAAAAGTTATAAACCGGATCGTATAATGTTTGAAATTTAGACAACCCAAAAATCGACACTAAGTGGCCGATCGCACTGAATCCGATTTTCAACCCAGAGAATGCAATATGATAAAAGATATAATAAAAATACATCCGAATGACAATGTCGCCATTACCTTAATCGATAGACTCTCGGGTGATACTGTCAGCGTTGATGGCCAATCCGTGACATTAAAGCAGGACATCGGTCGCGGCCATAAAATTGCCCTAGATACGATTGAAGCGGGTGAAAATGTCATGAAGTATGGTGCGCCTATCGGCCACGCAACAACGAAAATAACCGTTGGCGAGCATATTCATACACATAATACAGCGACTAATTTAAGTGCCTTAAATGAATATGAATACCACCCTGAACACAACATAATTACCGCTACACGGCCGGATCCAGATGTGCAAATCTATCGTCGAGCAAACGGTGATGTCGCGATCCGCAATGAAATTTGGGTGATCCCAACCGTTGGCTGCGTGAATGCACTCGCTAGAAAAATGATCGAGCGCTTTAATAAACAACATCATGGTGCTTCTGATATTGATGGCGTTTATCTGTATAACCATACTTTAGGATGTTCCCAGCTCGGTGATGACCATTTAACAACGCGTACTATTTTACAAGATATGGTTAAGCACCCTAACGCAGGTGGTGTTCTAGTCATTGGTTTAGGCTGTGAAAACAATCAAGTAGCCGCCTTTAAAGAAACATTAGGTGACTATGATGATGAACGTGTAAAATTCATGGTATGCCAACAATTAGATGATGAAATTGAAGCCGGTGTCGAGCACCTTAATACGCTTTATCAATTCGTACAGCAGGACAAACGTGAAGCAGGCAAACTGAGTGAAGTGAAATTTGGCCTTGAATGTGGTGGATCTGATGGGCTTTCAGGCATCACCGCTAACCCACTGTTGGGCTGTTTTTCTGATTTTTTAGTCAGCCATAACGGAACCACGGTGTTAACGGAAGTCCCTGAAATGTTTGGCGCGGAACAAATTCTAATGAACCACTGCCATGATGAACCGACGTTTGAGAAAACGGTCAATATGATCAATGACTTCAAACAATATTTTATTGCCCATGACCAGCCAATTTATGAAAACCCATCTCCAGGGAATAAAGCAGGCGGTATTTCGACACTCGAAGAAAAATCCCTCGGCTGCACACAAAAAGCAGGCACTAGCCAAGTAATGGATGTTTTAAAATACGGAGAGCGCCTGACAACCCCAGGGTTCAACTTGTTAAGTGCACCGGGTAATGATGCCATTGCGACCAGTGCCTTAGGTGCAGCAGGCTGTCATATGGTGTTATTTACAACCGGTCGCGGTACACCATACGGTGGCTTTGTTCCCACCATGAAAATTGCGACTAATAATGAGTTAGCCGCCAAAAAACCCCATTGGATTGACTTCAATGCGGGCGCCCTATTAACAGGAAAATCTATGGATCAGTTATTAGATGACTTCATTCAGCTTGTTGTGAAAACCGTTAATGGTGAGCACACCAAAAATGAAATCAATGACTTTCGTGAATTAGCAATTTTCAAAATGGGCGTCACACTTTAAAAACAAACTATTCCCTATTGCTTAGGCCATCGTTAAGCAATAGGGATATAACTAACTACTTATATTTATTAATTTTCCCTACAGACCTGACTTTCTATCCTGAGCCATAAATTCATTTATCGTGACATGAACCCAATAAAGAAAAGTCACCATTTCCCTATTTTTAGGATATGGTAGGATCCGTTTCTTGATGGCAAATTTTAATTTATTAGCAGGATAAATAATGATAGACCTAAAACTTAGAGAGGCCAGAGACAGCCTTTCCACCAAAGAAAAACAAGTCGCTGAGTACATTATTGCTAATAAGAAAAACATGCAAAGTATTAGCATTCAATCCCTTGCCCAAGAAAATAAGGTCAGTACCACCACTATTTTGCGCCTGTGTCATAAGTTAGGCTACCAAGGTTTTAGTGACCTAAAAATTGATTTAATTTCATCGATTAATCACAAATCTTACGGCACCCTATTACAAGAAGATATTGATATTAATGACTCGATGGAAACCGTTAATCACAAAGTAGGACTGATTGAAAAATCATCCATAGAAGAAACTTGTGCTTTGGTTAATTTAAATGCCTTTAAGCAAGCAAATGAGTTAATTAGCAAGAGTAAAAAAATTGTAATTTATGGTGCTGGTAGTAGTGGATTAGTTGCAAAAGAATTTGAATATCAATTAATTAAAATAAAAAAAGATGTTAATTGTCACCTTGATTACAGCATTCAATTTAGTATCGTGAATACGTTAGATCAGAACGATCTTGTCATTGTCATATCTCATTCCGGTGAAAACCACGAATGTATCAAGCTACTCACTCTTGCCAGAGAATTGAAAGTTCCGACCATTGCTATCACAAAAATGGGACAAAGTTCAGTATCAACCTTAGCTGAGACTATCTTGCATACAATATCGACTGAAAATATTTCAAGGATCATCCCCATTCGCTCAAAAATATCCCAACTCACTGTAATTAATATGTTGATTACTAACTTATTTATCAAACAGTATGATGAAAGAATTCAAAAACAAATTAACACTCGTGCGGAACGCTTTACTCGTCTAAATAGCAATAACTGATCAGCTTTCTCCTTCTTAATATCGCCTATGTGGCTCTGAGTAGCCACTTCGATCTTGCTCACAAAAATGACCCTTTCTAGGGAGCTCCCTCTTTTCATTCCTATTTTTTGTGATATTGTTACTTTAAAATAAATATATAAAAGTAATTTTATTACTAAAATAAAAAAGATAAATACAAGGGGAAAAAATGAGCTCTCAAATACCTATCATACTGGCTAGCCATGGGCCTTTTGCACAAGGATTACTGGAATGTGCTGAAATGCTGATCGGCTCGCAAGAAAATATCAGCGTGATTTCGATTCAAAGAGAAAGCAATATTAATGAGGTAAAAAAACATTTATTTGAAACATATCAGCATGTTAATAAAGGCAATGGCGTTTTAATTTTGGTCGATTTATTAGGCGGTTCTCCTTGCAATTTAGCCAGTGAGCTCGTTATTACTCAAAATGATGTCGTGCTGTACTGCGGAATCAACGTTCCGACTTTTCTCGAAATACTCAGCAACCGAGACCTACCTTTACATGAACTTCATCAAGTCATTAATGATGTATTCCCTGACAGTTGCATTAATGTCGGTGAACAACTTAAGCCATTAGCACAAAACGATAGCGAACTTTAGGAGAATCCCATGCCAATTAACGTTGCTCGAATTGATGACAGACTTATCCACGGCCAAGTTATTACTACTTGGGTTAAAAATTTTGATATTGAGCAGGTGATTATCGTCAACGACAAAGTTGCCAATGATACTGTTCAACAATCCGTTCTTACTATGGCGGCGCCACCAGATCTAAAAGTCGTCGTTTTTGGTGTCGATAAATTCATTGAAGTCTTAAAAAAAGCAGAAATTAAACGCCGCACTATGTTGCTGTTTACTAACAGTATTGATGTGAATAGGCTCGTCGAAAGTGGCTTAAAATTGGAAAAACTGAATGTCGGCGGAATGCGCATGCAAGAAGGCCGTCGTAATTTATCTCGTGCGGTTGCTGTGACACCGGATGAAGAACAAGCCTTTAGGTCGCTCATCAACAATAACGTTACTGTTGAAATTCAAATGGTTCCTAAAGATCCCATTGTTGAATTAAAAACATTACTCAATTAATTCATCTAATCATACTTATTTTCACTCAATAAGTGAGGAGCCTATTATGTTGGTAGAGGCCATTTTAATTGCGATTTGGGCAGGTATTTGCTCATTGGATGATGTCGGTCCGCAAATGCTAAGACGCCCATTACTCACCGGTACTGTGGCCGGTATTATCATGGGCGATATGGTGCAAGGGTTAGCCATTAGTGCCACATTAGAATTAATGTGGATGGGAATTGGTAATGTTGGTGCTTATTCTGCACCCGATATTATCGCCGGTTCAATTATTGGAGTTGCGCTCGGTATTGCTTCCAATGGCGGAATTGCAGCGGGTATCGCCCTTGCCGTACCAGTCTCTATTCTATGTCAGCAATTACTGATTATCTGGCGTTCTTTTGCTAGTTTTTTAAATGTCTGGGCCAGTAAATCCATTCTTGATGGCAACTACAGTGGCCTAACAAAAGTGCATTATTTCTCGACGCCACTGTGGTTTTTTATTCGTGCCATTCCCTGCTTTATTGCGGTTTATTTTGGTAGTGACTTAGTCAATAGCATATTAAATGCCGTACCTGAAAGTATTCTTACCGGTATGGGTGTCGCATCTAAACTAATCCCTGCTGTCGGTATCTGTATTCTGTTACTCATGTTACTTAAAGGCAGAATGTGGTTTTTCTTTCTGCTCGGTTTTATGCTCACAACCTATTTAAAACTACCAATTATCCCAATTACTTTTATCGCTCTGGCATTTGCTGTGCTTTATGACATGGCATTTGCCAACAGCTTGCGCCAAACACCAGAAGAAAAAACAGCACCAACTTCCCATAAAAATGAAGAAGAGGAGTATGACCTATGAGTGAAATAACCACCTCTGAAAATAAAAAACTCACGAAAAAAGAGCTTAATGGTATGTTTTGGCGAATTCAAACCATGTCATTCTCATACAACTACGAAAAACTGCAAACAATTGGTTTTGCTCATTGTATGGTACCCGTTCTCGATAAACTTTATGAAAAAGCAGATCAAGAAACACGTATTAAAGCCATGCAACGCCACTTCGAGTTTTTTAATACACAAATTAACGCAGGTGCATTAATTCTCGGTGTCACCGCAGCATTAGAAGAAAAAACAACAGAAGAAGAAAAAGAGGCAGTCATTTCTGTAAAAGCTGGTTTGATGGGGCCATTTGCAGGTCTTGGTGATAGCTTATTAAAATTTACATGGCTGCCCATTTGCGGCAGCATCGGAGCCGCATTTGCGCTGCAAGGTAATATTATCGGCCCTATATTAATGTTTATTCTGTTTAATATCGTCAATATCGGTACCAAATATTTCTTTATTCATTATGGCTATAACAAAGGCGTTGATTTAATCGAGCAATCGAAAAAATCAAATATTATTCAGCGAATTACTAATATAGCGAACGTTGTCGGGGTCATGGTCCTAGGTTCCTTGATAGCGACGACCGTCAAGCTTTCCACTCCGCTAACCATCGCCGTCGGTGAACAATCTATCAAAGTACAAGAGATGTTTGACAAGGTAATACCTAACTTACTCACCCTTCTCTTTGCACTCGGTATTTTCTTCCTTGTTCGTAAATTTCAAGGAAAACATACCGTTGCACTCATTGTTGCCATTATGGTTTTAGGTGTTGTTTGTTCCGTGTTCGGAATTTTAGGATGATAAAGGGAAATATATGGAAATCGAAGTCAACAGAGTGAATGAATCAACACTCGAAATAAAGTTTAGTGAAATTCCATCCTCTCCTCTGGCATTATATTGGACGGATAAACCTGATACTCAGGTTTATCCTGAGAATTTCATTACAGATAAATTAGAGAATACCATTACAGTTCAAGACCCATTAAATGCTAAACAACGCATCTATTTTATTTTACAAAATGCCAATGGACGTAAATTATTCGCTGAAAGAACATTACCTATTGAGGGATTAAATAACTTCCGTGATTTTGGGGGTTATACCACAACAGACGGAAAACAGGTGAAATGGGGAATGTTATACCGTTCCAACCATCTATTTAATTTGAATGAACAAGCGGTAAATTATATTTCCCTTCTAGGGATTAACAGCATTATCGATTATCGTACTCAAAATGAAATTAATAAATCGCCCAATTGCCATGTTGGTGAAAAGAAAACCTACCATCTTGATGCAACGGCTCAAACTGCTGAATTAGCAGCACAATTTGCCGCATCACCAGATAATGAAGATAAAGCGTTAATCGAAAGTGTTATCCAGCATATTCCGAAAGAGATGATTAACGGCGATGGGTTACAAATATTAGAACAATATCGCCAATTTGTAGTGAGTGATAAGTCAAAATCCGCCTTTAAGCAAATGATAGAAGTCTTATTAGATAGTCATAATGCCCCAAATATTCAGCATTGCCGCGGCGGAAAAGATCGAACCGGTTATGGCGCATTACTGGTACTTTCCATGTTAGGTGTTCCGAAAGAAACCATTGTGCAGGACTATATGCTCACCCATTTTAACCGGCTTGAACGTAACGAAATTAAAATGGCAGGATATCGGAAAATAACTCAAGACAAAAATGTACTGGATTATTTACTTTCACTGATTGATACTCAAGAATCATTTATTATAGAGGTATTTAATACGATGGAAGAAATATCCGGCTCTGTAGAAAACTATATTAAAAATGAACTTAAATTCACAAATAATGATATTAAGCAACTTAGAGAAATATACTTAGTTTAAATAAATTCACTTGTTATATAAACAACCACAGGCTTAATAAAATAAACCTGAGTGATGGCTGTATTTAATAAATAGTAAAATAGCCACATAGCCTATTTATTGTGGCTATTTTATTGACGAAAAAATCCGTTATTGGTTATAAAATCAATAATTACTTTTATTCGCCAGTTTTATTCAATAAATTTTTAACTGCTTTATTTTTGCCCGTAATACGCATTTTTACCGTGTTTACGTAAATAATGTTTATCTAATAATACTTGTTGCATTGAACCTATTTGTGAACTTAATTGACGGGTAAATAAATTCATATAGGCAATTTCTTCTAATACCACGGCATTATGCACTGCATTATCGGGGCTTGTTCCCCAAGCAAATGGGCCATGGCTATTCACTAATACCGCTGGAATATCTTTTGCTGACAGCCCTTTTTCCTTGAAGGTTTCGATGATCACATGGCCTGTTTCTCTTTCATATTCCCCTTCAATTTCACTTTCTGTCATTTTACGGGTACAAGGAATTTCACCATAGAAATAATCAGCGTGGGTTGTCCCTAAGGCACTCAATGGCTGCCCTGCTTGAGCCCAAATAGTGGCATGACGGGAGTGAGTATGAACAATACCGCCAATTTCAGGGAATGCTTGGTACAGCGCCAAATGCGTGTCAGTATCTGAAGAAGGGCGATATTTCCCTTCTACCACCTCTCCACTTTCCAACGAGACCACCACCATGTCCTCTGCTTTCATGGTTTCATAGTCAACGCCAGAAGGTTTTATCACCATTAACCCAGCTTCACGGTCAATACCACTCACATTACCCCAAGTAAAAGTTACTAGGTTATGTTTGGGTAAGGCGAGATTCGCTTCAAAAACCTGTTGTTTCAATTGTTCTAACATAACAACTCCCTAGCTTGCTAAAATATGCTTTAATATCAACAACAAAAATTTATTATGGTGATGTTTTTTGTGTGTTGATAACCTATATCTACCTATTAAGGTAAACAGATTTAGGCCATTTAAAAAGCACCTCACTTTACAAATTCGCAACAAAACAGCCCAATACGGGCATAATCGGTCACGATCAGTCAAATAAAGTCACCACCAAGATGTGGTTAATTGACCGAGTTAGCCCAATATTTTTTGTTTATTGTGAGAAAAACAAAAAGACACCGCCAATATAGTGATATGAGTCTAATTATTATGTAATAAAATTATATTAAATTCATAAAATGAAGATCAAAGTCACTTTAATCGGCTTTGTTTTTTTCAAAAAGAGATTACTTGAATCCAATCACGACAAAAAAAAAGCAACACGGGCAGAATGAATACCATGGAAATAATAGGAGCTAAATATGTTACAAGCCGAACGCCATAAATTAATATGTTCTCATGTTTCGCAGAATGGTTCGGCGTTGGTACGTGATTTAGCCCAATTATGTCTCGTGTCTCAAGAAACTATTCGTCGCGATTTAACGACTCTTGAGCGAGAAAATAGGATCATCCGTAGCTTTGGAGGCGCGGTGGCCATCGACCAAGAAGAAATGCCGATGGTGAATGTTATGCCATCTTCGGTCAAACTCAGTCAAATGGTTGATGGCGCAGAGTCTTTTCGTAAAAGAACTGAAGAGCATCCTGATGCCAAAATGAAAATTTCGAAGGCTGCACTAAAATTAATCCAGCCTGGTGACTGTATTATGCTAGATAACAGCAGTACTTGCTGGTTTCTAGCGCGGCAAATACCCGATATCGACATCACCGTGGTGACAAACTCGGTCAAAATTATCCAAGCGTTGGCCTGCCGTGACCGAGTTCGTGTTATTGGTATTGGTGGGGAATATTCAGAACGTCATGATGATTTTCATGGCCCAATTGCAGAAAGTATTATTCGTAGCTTTCAGATAAAAACCTTATTTCTTTCATGCCAAGGATTCAATATCGAAAATGGTATTCGCGATGGCAGTGAAATAAACTCAAAATTAAAAAATATTATGTTACAGGTTTCTGAAAATAAAGTTTTGCTCGCGGATAATAGTAAATTAGGAAAGTATGCATTTAGTCAGGTTTGTACATTTGATGATATTGACGTATTAATTACAAACAAACTAAATGATAATAATTTTCAAAAACAATTCTCTAATCTTAAAATTATCGAGTGTGACAAATAATTTATAAAAATAAAAATTATATAGCTGTAATGTAAGTAAAAATAATAAGTTCCATTTTATTTTCTGTATTAAATAAGTGCAGGGATATTATTTACTCATAATTCCTAGCACTTAATTATAGGCATATCTAAATATGAGAAATTCATTATTTCTAAAAATGAAAATTCTTGATTTAGTATCCATCTACACTAAGGAATACAACTATGAACATGAAGAAGCTAGTTTTACCTTGTTTAATGAGCGTTGCACTATTTTCAAATGTCGCGATGGCTGAATCACAAAAAGCACAAAAGCCCTTTACCATGGGTGTCGTCGTGAAAGTCGGTGGTATTCCTTGGTTTAATGTTATGGAACAAGGTATTACTGAAGAAGGCAAAAAACTGGGAGTAAACGCCTTCCAAGTTGGCCCAACAACCGCTGACCCTGCAGAACAAGTTCGTGCTATCGAAGATTTAATCGCCAAAAAAGTAGATGTCATTGGCGTTGTCCCTAACGACGCTAAAGTTCTTGAACCTGTATTAAAGCGAGCTCAAGACGCTGGAATTAAAGTCATTACCCACGAATCACCAAACCAAAAAAATGCAGATTGGGACTTTGAATTACTTGATACCCAAAGTATGGGGGCTAACCATATGAGAGATATGGCGGCATGCATGGGCGAAGAAGGCAAATATGCCATGTTTGTGGGAAGCCTGACAGTACCATTAGTGAACGAATGGGCCGACGCGGCAATTGCTTACCAAAAAGCAAATTACCCGAAAATGCAAATGGTCGATGACCGCTTTGGTGTTGCCGAATCCGTTGATGACTCAATGCGCACAGCCAATGATTTATTATCTAAACACAAAGACTTAAAAGGCATCATGTCATTTGGTTCACAAGGCCCTATCGGTGCAGGCCGTGCCATTGATAAACGCCGCAAAAATGATGAAACCTGTGTATTCGGGACATTTACGCCAGGCCAAGGCATCAAATTACTGGAAAAAGGTGCAATTGATGGCGGCTATATTTCCAATCCAAAAGTCGCAGGACAAGTATTTGTACAGGTTGCGACTGCCATGATGAATGGTGAAGAAATTAAAGATGGCGTGTCTATTGGTGATATGGGTGAAATCAAAGTCAGTGGTAACACCATTTTGAGTGATAACCCCGTTAATTTGAATATTGAAAATACTAAAAAATTAGTCGAAGTCGGTCTGTAATTTCACCCTGTTAAAATAACATTCACAACAAAAATACAATATTTATCAATATATTAAATTTTATGTTCTTTGAGTTCGAGTTGCCTGTACTAACACAGCAGCTCGAACTCATCACGAACAAGCCAACACCAATTTATTTGCAGTAGGAATTGTACTTATGACAAGCACCTCAAAAGCTGACAAATCCGATCCACTCATTACCTTGCGAGACCTTTCCAAAAGCTTCGGTGGTCACCGTGCATTACGCAATATCGATTTGACGCTCAACAAAGGTGAAGTGCACTGTTTAGCAGGCACCAATGGGTGTGGGAAAAGCACATTAATTAAAACCATCAGTGGTGTCTATGCCCCTGATGACGGTAGCAAAATTGAAATTGATGGAAAAAGCTATCATCGGCTGACGCCAGATAAAGCCCGTGAATTAGGTGTACAAGTTATCTACCAAGATTTGTCGTTATTTCCAAATTTAACCGTTGCCGAAAATATCGCTTTTGAGCTGAATCTCAAAGGCTATTTTGGCTGGTTTCGCAAAAAACAACTGCGCGAAAAAGCGTTAGAAATCCTCAATGAGTTGGCTTTCACCATTGACCCTGACACACCGGTACAATTCTTACCCATTGCTCAACGCCAACAAGTTGCTATCTGCCGAGCTTTAGTCGCCGATGCACGTCTGGTGATTATGGATGAACCAACAGCTTCATTGACCCGTACAGAAGTCAACCAACTACTCTCAACAGTTAATTACCTAAAAGATAAGGGAATTACCGTTGTTTTTGTGAGTCATCGACTAGAAGAAGTCAAAGAGATCTCTGACCGCATCACCGTGATCCGTGATGGTCAAAAAATTGGGACATGGCCTGCTGAAGGCTTAACTACACGCAAAATTACTGAATTAATGACTGGCTTAGACATTGTCCATGAACGTAAGCCACCAAATAACGCGGAAGACCGACGCACTGTACTCGAGATAAAAAACCTCAGTCGAGCTGGGCAATATCGTGATATCAACTTAAATTTAAAACGCGGCGAAGTATTAGGTTTATGTGGTTTGCTTGGTTCAGGCCGCACCGAATTAGCGCTATCGTTGTTTGGCATTACCCATCCAGACAGCGGCGAATTATTCATCGAAGGCAAGCCTGTTAAGTTAAAAAATAACACCGACGCTATTAAGCGTGGTATTGGTTATGTATCTGAAGACCGCCTGACTTTAGGCGCTATCTTACAGCAATCCATCGCAGACAATATGGTGATTTCGATTCTTGATCGACTCAAAACACCATGGCATTTAATCGATGAAAAACAGTGCCAAGACATCGTACAAGAGTGGATAGCCGACTTAGATATTAAAGTCACCGACCCAAATAACGCCCTTTCAACACTTTCAGGCGGTAACCAGCAAAAAGTGGTACTTGCCAAATGGATTTTAACACGCCCTAAAGTACTGATTTTAGATTCGCCAACCGTTGGCGTCGATATCGGTGCAAAAGACAGTATTTACAAACTCATTCACCGTTTGTCAGGTGTCGGTATCTCTATTTTATTAATTACCGATGAAGCCTCCGAAGCTTATTACAATTGCGACAGAATTTTACATATGAAACAAGGCTCTATCGTCAAAGAAATTGTGACAGATTCCATCAATGAGCAACAATTGGAGGAAATCATCAATGGCTAATTGGCAAAAATTACGACCACAATCTGTCGAAGGCTGGCTGACTTGGGTCATTCTTATCATGGTGGTGTTCTTCACATTGATGAGCCCGCAATTTCTGACTATTCAAAATTTACTCGACCTCAGTGAAAGCTATGCGGTGACGGGTATTTTCGCCTTGGGCTTATTTGTGGTTCTTGTCACTGGGGGCATTGATATTTCGTTTGCTGCTGTGGCTTCCGTAGTGCAATACGTGATTGCGACTTGGTTATTACAAGGTTTTATTGCAAGCCCTGCGGTCAGTATCACATTAGCGATTATCATCGGTATCGCCTTTGGATTAATCAATGCCATTTTAATTTATTCGCTGAATGTTGTGTCGATCATTATCACCATTAGTATGCAATCACTGCTGTTTGGGATGCTGATGTGGTTAACCAATGGGCACAGTATTTATGACTTGCCTGATTGGTGGGTTGACCCTGTGACTATCTTGCCTTTTGAAGTGGATGGCGAATATTACCAAGTTGGCTTGCCGTTAATTGTGATGCTTGGCATTGCCTTCTTAACGTGGATTTTGATGAATAAAACCCACATCGGCCGTCAGTTATACGCTGTAGGCGGAAGTCAAGAATCTGCATCTCGTATTGGTATCCGTGTTTCAGTGATTTACTTGTTTGCCTATGGCTACCTTGGTGCAATGGCGGCGATTGGCGGCATGTTGCAAACCTACCGAATGAGCGAAGTGGTACCGAGTGCCCTTGTGGGCGGAGAGCTGGATGTGCTTGCTGCAGCTGTATTAGGTGGCGCCAGTTTATCCGGCGGACGAGGCTCTGTGATAGGTACACTAATGGGCGTTTTCCTGATTGGTATCTTGAAAAACGGCCTAAACCTGATTGGTGTTTCAAACTACTTCGTCAATATCGTCATTGGGCTGGTTATTCTCATTGCGATTTGTATTACTCACTACAAAAAACGTAAAGAGACGGACGTAGGTTTTGTTTAACAGGAATATCACCATGAAAAAAAATGCTTTTTTTAAAATTGATGGCTCTGTTATCGGACTGCTTTCAATCTTTGTTCTGGCTATCGCCGCATTTAGTATTGCCATGCCAGGTCACTTTTTTACCCAAAACACGTTTTTAAGTATCACTTTTCAGTTACCTGAATTGGGCTTACTTACCTTTGCCATGTTTGTACCTATGTTAAGTGGCGGCTTAAACCTTGCAATTATTAGTACCGCTAACTTAACCGGCCTGTTTATGGCTTGGGTGTTTATCAATTACCTTCCGGTGGATGCAGGAACGGGTACACAGCTGATGTGGTTAGTCTTCGCATTAATTGGCGCAACCGTAATTGCGGTCATTATTGGTAGCTTAACGGGACTGATGATCTCCCACATCGGGGCACACCCTATTCTAGTCACTCTCGGCACCATGACGATTATCAGCGGTATTGGTGTTTACCTCACCAAAGGAGCGGCACTGAGTGGCATGCCGCCCATTGTTCGTGCCATTGGTTCCGATACCGTGCTTGGGGTGCCAATCGCGATGATTATTTTCATCGTTACCGCAATTCTCTTAGCGCTTTTTCTAGGCTGTACTCGGCTAGGTAAAAATATCTATATGAGTGGCAGTAATATCAATGCAACGTGGTTCAGCGGTATTCGTACCGACCGTGTCATGATTGCGATATACACCATTTCTAGTCTGTTATGTGTGTTAGCTGGGCTAATCATGATGGCTCGCTTTAACTCTGCACGTATGGGCTACGGAGATTCCTATTTACTGCTCACCATTCTTGCCATCGTATTAGGTGGAACTAACCCATTTGGGGGGGTTGGTAAGGTTAGCCGAGTGTTCTGTGCCTTATTGGTTTTACAGGTCATTGCGACAGGTTTAAGCCTGCTAGGCGTGAGCCTGCACTTTAACCTCGCTGTTTGGGGGATCACGCTCATCTTGGCATTAGCATTCAAGTTCTTCAAAGAAAAATGGAGTGCTAAACGTGCGATGAACCGCAACCAACGCCTTAATAAAGCATCGACACAAAGTTAATTTTTCAAGGGGAAAACCATGCGCAAGCATCCAATTGGTATTTATGAAAAAGCATTACCGAAAAACAGCAGTTGGTTAGAAAAATTAGTTATCGCAAAATCTGCGGGTTACGATTTTGTAGAAATTTCAGTAGATGAAACTGACGAGCGTTTAGCTCGGTTAGACTGGAGCACCGCAGAACGCCTGGAAGTTGTTAGCGCCATTCAAGAAACAGGCATTCGCATTCCAAGTATGTGTTTATCCGGCCATCGCCGCTTTCCTTTCGGTAGCCATGATGAAGCCACCCGTATGATGGCCTATACCTTAATGGAAAAAGCCATTAAGCTCGCTCAAGACTTAGGTATTCGTACTATACAGCTTGCGGGTTATGACGTTTACTATGAAGAGCAAGATGCCGAAACGATTGCTAATTTCGAAAAAGGCATGCAATGGGTCAGTGAAATTGCAGCCGCTTCTCAAGTGATGTGTGCAGTGGAAATCATGGATACGCCTTTTATGAATTCCATTAGCAAATGGCAAACGCTTTCCGATAAGATTCGCTCACCTTGGTTCAGTGTGTATCCTGATGTCGGTAACTTAACCGCGTGGGGTAATGATGTCGAAAAAGAATTCACCCAAGGAATTGAACACGTCGCAGCGATTCACTTAAAAGATACGTATGCAGTGACCGAAACCTGCAAAGGCCAATTTCGTGATGTGCCTTTCGGCGAAGGCTGCGTAGATTTTGTTAATTTATTCAAATTATTAAAACGTTTAAATTACCGCGGTTCCTTCCTGATTGAAATGTGGACAGAAAAAGCCGATGAGCCGCTGATTGAAATTATCAAAGCCCGTCATTGGATGGAAGACAAAATGCAACAAGCAGGCTGGTACAACGCCTAAAGGAGCCGATAATGAATGCATTTTTTATGGGTGTTGACCTTGGTGGTACCGTCATTAAAGCGGGTATCTACACCGCAGAAGGCCAAGAAATTACCGTTGCTGAACATTCTTTTCCCACTGAGAGTCCACAAGCAGGTTTTAGTGAACGTAATATGGAGATGCTGTGGGAAGCGGCTTGCAGTGTGATTCGCCAAGCGATTCAAAATAGCCAACTCAGTCCCGCCCAAATTTCCGGTGTCAGCTTTTCTTCTCACGGCAAAGGGCTGTATTTGCTCAATAGCCAAGGAAAACCGGTTAGAAATGGGATTGTGTCATCTGATTCACGCGCTCAATCTATTGTTGATGAATGGCACCAAGACGGCACTGCGGATAAAGCTTATCCATTGAGTTTACAGCAATTATGGGCTTCTCATCCTGTGGCCCTACTACGCTGGTTAAAACAATACGAGCCTGATAATTATCGTGATACTCAGCATGTTTTGATGGTCCACGATTACATCCGCTACCGTCTAACCGACCAAATTGCCTGCGAAGAAACCAATATTTCTGGTAGCCAATTATTTAACCAAACCCTGTCGAGCTATGATCCTAAATTATGCCAACTATTTGGTATTGATGAAGCAAATGACAAGCTGGCCCCAGTAATTAACTCAGCGCAATTAGCAGGAACGGTAACCCACAAAGCTGCTGTAGAATCTGGGCTTGTGGAAGGAACCCCTGTATTTGGTGGCTTCTTTGATGTCGTGGGTGCAGCGTTGGCGTCAGGGGTGAGTCAAAAAGATAAACTCAGCGCCGTAGCCGGAACTTGGACCATTTCAACACGTGTCTTCGATGAAATCGTGCCTTCAGATTACCCATACGTATGGAGTAAATACTGTATTCCAGGTACCTATTTTGTCCACGAAGGCAGCCCGACTTCCGCCAGTAACCTCGCGTGGTTCACTCGTCACTTCTTCAATCAACGTTTGCAAGATTATGATGTACTGAATCACTGTGTGGCTGAAGGGGCAACGCGGCCAAACGATATTCTATTTTTCCCTTGGCTGTACGGTTCTAACTACCACAGTAATTTGCACGGTGGTCTACTCGGATTAAGTTCACACCATACGGATGCCGATATTGTTTATGCTATCTATCAAGGGATTGTATTTTCACATTTATTGCACCAAGACCGTATTGTTGGCCTTGATAATACAACTGAATCTATTCGCTTCACGGGTGGCCCAACACAGTCACCATTGTGGATGCAAATGTTCTGTGATGCCAGTAACTTGCCGTTAGATGTCGTCAACGTGCAGCAATCAGGTTGCCAAGCCGCTGCACTTTGTGCCGCAGTCGGAACAGGTTACTACTCAGGTTTTGATGTCGCCATTGCAGCAAGTACCCCTAAAATCACCACTTACCAACCAAACGCCGTTGGGTATCAACATTTACGTGATAAATTTGCCCGCTTTAAAGCAGTTGCCGATGCATTGAGTCAATAACCTATTGAATAAAGATAATAAAGGCAGAATTGATGACCCAATTCTGCCTTATTTTTTGACAAATTAATTGTCAGCGACGACTTGGGTATTAACTGTGGCTGGTGATAATACGGTATCCTGCGGCAGGCTATCGTACTTCACAAACTCATCCCGTGGGAAAACAAAGACATCAATATCTTTTTCAGGTGTGATAGTCTCCGCTACGATACTTTTCGCTGGGGATGTTAGGTTAGTTTCTACGCCTAACCACGACGCGAAATAATCAAATAAATTCCACTCACTTAACGTTTCATCGCGAAATTCACGTTTAGTATCATCCGAATTGATGACCACTAATGGAACTTGATATGCCCCTTTCACGAGTTGACCATGACGTAAGTATAGATTTCCTTCTTTGATATACCCTTTATACTCTGCTTCCAGTGCTTTTACGTGCTGTTTATTAGCTTTGACTAGCCCTTGCCCATGGTCAGAAAAATATAAAATGGAGAATGGGTTATCCCCATTTTTATTATTTTCTTGCAAGATACTATAAATATCACCAATAAAATCATCACTCAGTTTAATCGCTGAAACATAACAGTTCGCTATACTTCCCCAGCCCGTATCAAATTGCTCAGGGTTAATGTTGTAATTATTTTTAACGAGTTCACAAGCCCCTTTCGGCCAACCATCATGGTGAGGCCCCCACATATGAACAAAAATGACTTTTTCTTTATCGGATGGGTTATTTAACGCGGCTTTAAAGGCAGGTAACATTTTAAAATCATTGGTGAGTTTATTCACACTGTCATCAACGACAACCTTTTCTTGCACGAAAAGGTTGTCAAAACCAGGCTTGCTGTCTCTAACCGGTAAAAAATAATTCGCCTTTAGAAAATAATTTGTAAAGCCAATTTCATCATCACCAAAGCTGCCATTATTACCGATGTAATAGGTCTCATAACCCGCTTTATTGGCTAAATCAACAACCGAATTATTATTGTAATACGGCTTTTCATGGTGCTGTGTGATTGTATTTAAATCATTTTTCGCTAATGCACGCGTTAAGGTCGGTACCGTATTGGATGCTGCACTAATAAAATTATTGAAAAAACGTCCATTTACCGATGAAAGAAATGGTGTATTTTCTAATGGATAACCATAAGTATTCATATAATTTTTATTGGTACTTTCACCAATAATGACGACTTTTATCTTATATTTATCATCATTTTTTTTAGTAATTTGAATATCACTAGCCGTATTCACCCCATAGCAAAGATCTGCATTGCTTTTTGCTGCTTGGATTAACTCTGGTGTACAGGCTTTTTTATAGACTCCCGCACTTTCATTAGTATTTGCTTGAGCCCATGTAACGCTAGCTAACAGAAGCGCACTACAAAGTGCGGTTAATTTCATTACTTTCATATTCAGAACCTCATCTTCGTAACTTATTATTTTTTATGAGTTGCTGTGGTGTAGCCAGGGTAGAGTTTGTGAAATTAATGCAGTCATTGCACTAAAATTTCACACATTAATTAATATATTGAAATATTGTTTCATTGAAAGACAAAGAAGACGAAATTGAGATACCGCTAACAGTAATTAATTATGAAGAATCACGCATTTATTAGGTACATTTTCATATTGCCTGTATATAAAAAAATAATAATCAATTAGTTATGGAATATAAATGTATTGATCAGAAAGAATAATAGGCGTTACACCCATTACATCTAGAGTTGTGATAAAGATCGGCAATTAAACATTTGTCGCTATTGGGTTAGTGATATAGCTCTGATTTTGCTCTTTTGTCACTAGAAAGCACAATGGAACCGGTTCCATAATGAGTTATTCGCAATGACAAATAGGCTAATGCCCTATTCAGAGAGAGGAAAGTCATGAGCAAACACATTATTGTTGTCACCGCCGCTTATGGGGCACAAACCGTAAAACAATTAGGTGGCCAACAGGCTGTATTAGATATTATTCAAAACAGCCATGCGGATGGCGCAGAGATTCGCCAAGAACTCTTACTACCAAGCGATAATCTTTCGGATATTGCCAAAGGGTTACAATCAAGGCAGCTCACCGCCGTTTATTCCGTGCCTGACACGCTATTTCAGCAACGTAGCCCTATCGCTATCACTAAACTACAAGGCTATTTTGAAGATGCCAAACAACTTAATGCTCGCTTTTTAAAACTATCACTCGGTGAATTACCAGAAAATTATGATTTATCGGAAGTCATTAATCTTCTCAATCAATACAACACGCAGTTAGTGATCGAGAATGACCAAACCGAAGTCGGTGGCCATATTGCGCCTCTTGAACGTTTTTTTGCTGATGTAAACCACCAAAATATGCCTATAAAAATGGCGTTTGATATGGCGAACTGGTACTGGCATCGGGAAGATCCGTTAAAAGCTGCACATATTTTTGCTTCCCAAGTCGCTTACATTCACGTTAAAGCCTGCCAATTGCGTGGCTATAAACGCGTTGCTGTAGCACTTGATGACAGCGACGGCACATGGAAAGAAGTACTCAACCTTCTACCAGATGACGCTCCTTGTGGTATCGAGTTTCCGCTCGAAGGGCATGATTTACACGCAGTCACTGAATACTATGTTTCTCTATTAAAGAACTTCTCTGTTAAAAGCTCTCTCAGTGAAAGGGGAAATTAATTTAATGAAAAATCAATTAGATGTAGTTACTCTTGGCGAAGCCATGATGATGTTCGTCGCCACGCAAACAGGGAAATTGCATGAGGTCGAAAACTTTGTTCGTCGTGCTGCAGGAGCAGAGCTCAACGTTGCTGTTGGCCTTTCACGCCTTGGGTTAAGAACAGGATGGATAAGCCGCTTAGGTAATGACTCTTTCGGGCGTTTTATTCAAGCCACATTGGATAATGAACATGTGGATACTCAATGTGTTACGGTAGACTCTCATTACCCAACAGGCTTTCAACTTAAATCTAAAGCTGAAAATGGAACCGATCCCATCGTGGAGTATTTCCGTCAAGGCTCTGCGGCAAGCCATTTAGATTTAACCGATTTTAATGAAAATTATTTCTTATCCGCACGCCATTTGCATTTAAGTGGTGTGGCAGCCGCGCTTTCACCCACCAGCTACCAACTGTCACTGTATGCCGCGAAATGGATGCGAAATGCAGGTAAAACACTATCATTTGACCCAAACTTGCGCCCTTCTCTATGGAAGAGTGAAACAGAAATGGTGAAACAGCTCAACCAACTCGCGTTTCAAGCTAATTGGGTTTTACCTGGCTTAAAAGAAGGCAAAATTCTGACAGGCTTCGACCAACCCGAGTCTATTGCTGATTTTTATCTCGCTCACGGTGTTGAAGCCGTTGTGATTAAAACCGGAGAACACGGCGCATATTATAAAACAGCGGATAACCAGCAGGGCATATCTCCTGCCGTTCATGTTAAACACGTCATTGATACCGTTGGAGCTGGCGATGGCTTTGCCGTTGGCGTCATTAGCGCCTTACTTGAAGGCTTAACATTACCGCAAGCTGTTGCAAGAGGTAATTTTGTTGGAGCAAGAGCCATTCAAGTTATAGGTGATAGTGAAGGTTTACCAACCCAAGCGCAACTGCAGCATGAAATGGCATTACTCTACGCAGCCACCACTAAAGCGGTATGTTAAAAGGAAATCGATTATGACAATGAATACTCCAGCAATGTCACGTTGGTGGCGCATCATGCCAATCGTGTTTATCACCTATAGCCTTGCCTATTTGGATAGAGCAAACTACAGCTTTGCCGCCGCCGCAGGTATCAATGCCGACTTAGGTATTACCAAAGGGATGTCGTCGCTACTCGGCTCATTATTTTTCCTTGGCTATTTCTTTTTCCAAATACCTGGCGCTATTTACGCGGAAAAGCGCAGTGTCCGCAAACTGATTTTTGCCTGTATTTTTCTCTGGGGAATTTTTGCTAGCCTAACAGGGATGGTCAGCAATATTCCGATGTTGGTAATTATTCGCTTTAGCCTTGGAGTCGTTGAGGCCGCAGTCATGCCTGCGATGCTTATCTATATCAGTAACTGGTTTACTCAGTCAGAACGGTCACGCGCCAACACCTTTTTAATTTTAGGCAACCCAGTTACAGTGCTGTGGATGTCTGTGCTATCCGGTTACCTCATTCAGGCATTCGGTTGGCGGGAAATGTTTATCATTGAAGGGGTTCCTGCGATTTTGTGGGCTTTTTTCTGGTGGAGAACTGCACGTGATAAACCCAGCCAAGTGAGCTGGCTCAGCCAGACTGAAAAAGAGACATTAGATAAAATTCTTAGTGACGAACAAAAAAATATCAAGCCTGTTCGCAATTACCGCGAAGCTTTTAAGTCTCGTAATGTGATTTTACTATGCGCTCAATATTTTTGTTGGAGCATTGGGGTGTATGGTTTTGTACTGTGGTTGCCATCTATTATTCGTGGGGCATCCAACCTTGGAATGGTAGAAACAGGCTGGCTTTCTGCCGTGCCTTACCTTGCTGCAACCTTAGCCATGATCCTCGTGTCATGGGCATCTGACCGTATGCATAACCGTAAACTATTCGTTTGGCCAATGCTTTTGCTTGGGGCGGTTTGTTTCCTCGGCTCATATCTGCTCGGTAGCACGAATTTCTGGTTCTCTTATACCTTATTGGTGATTGCAGGCGCTGCAATGTACGCTCCGTACGGGCCCTTCTTCGCTATCATTCCTGAAATGTTGCCAAAGAACGTTGCAGGTGGTGCAATGGCATTAATCAATAGTATGGGCGCATTAGGTTCATTCTTTGGTTCATGGTTTGTTGGCTATTTAAATGGGGCGACCGGTAGCCCAAGTGCTTCGTATATGTTTATGGGGCTCGCACTATTAGCCTCGGTCTTCTTTACCTTAATTGTCAAACCAAGCCAAGAACAAAATAGTGATGCGGTCATCACGAAACATGCTTAAAAGGGATACTATGAAACAGAACATTATTTTATATAAATCCATTCCCGCGGATCAACTTGAGCGGCTACAACAGCACTTTAATGTCACTGCATTTGACAGCATTACACCTGAGAATCTCGCTAACTTTAAACAAGCGTTATCCAGCGCTGACGGCATTATCGGGGCCAGTTATCCTATTACCGCGGGTGACATTGCCAATGCCCCAAATTTGAAAGCGGCATCGACCATTTCCGTTGGTATCGACCAATTTGATATTGATGCAATGAATACCAGAAAGATCGCCTTGATGCATACGCCTAATGTATTAACCGAAACAACTGCGGATACCATTTTTACGTTAGTGCTTTGCAGTGCACGCCGCATTATCGAAATGGCTGAAATGGTAAAAAATGGCCAATGGACAAAAAGCATTGGTGAAGATGCATACGGCAGTAATGTGAATGGTAAAACTATCGGCATTTTAGGTATGGGACGCATTGGCTATGCCGTTGCCAAACGCGCTCATTTAGGCTTCGGAATGCCGGTTCTCTATTACAATAACCATACCCATCCTGATGCAGAAAACCAACTTAACGCACGCCGTTGTGACCTCGATACGTTGCTGGCAGAATCTGATTTTGTCTGTGTCGTGCTGCCATTATCAGCATCAACCGAAAAGTTGATCGGTAAAAATGAGTTGGCAAAAATGAAACCCAGTGCATTTTTGATCAACGGTTCAAGAGGCCGGATCGTTGATGAAGCCGCGCTGATCGACGCATTAGAAAGAGGCACAATTCAAGGTGCAGGTTTAGATGTGTTTGAAGTTGAACCCCTTCCCTGCAACTCTAAACTACTCACGCTACCTAATGTGGTCGCACTGCCGCATATCGGTTCTGCGACCCATGAGACCCGCTATGCGATGGTAGAATGTGCCGTCGATAACTTGATTGCAGCCTTAAATGGCGATCTGAGCAAGAACTGTGTAAATCCTGAAATTAGGAAATAGCAGAAATACTATCGAGCCCTAATCATATAAATTAGGGCTTTTAAATAAAGAGTTAGTGGCTATGGGTACTGCCCTGACGAGCAAAATTTGTTCGCTCGCACTCCGTCAGAAACTGGATAGAATTAAGTTTACTGGTTGACGGCGCTAAATAATATAATCCGATGGTTTTTTGGCTGGGTGAGTAAATCTCCAACATGCCATTGACATCAGAATAAAAATCACCTTTGTTGATCACAACATTAAAATCTTTTATTTTCTCAACACGTTGCTGCTCTGTGCTTTTCACTAGCGGATAACTCATATACTCATAGCCAACAAAATCAACAACATTAATTTGATTATTATTGAAAAAGATTTGAACTTTACTGGCACCGGTGGGGAAGAAAAACTTACCATTACGCTCTATCGTGATGTGATTATAACTTTGGTCAACTTGGCAGGTATATTCTTTAACCTGACTTCTGGTGCTACACCCCGCTAAAATAAGGCTAGCTAGCAATAATATCCCTATCTTTTTCATATGTTCCCTACACTCTCAAAATGGTTATAACGTAATCTACATGCCAATATACCTGCAATACACCTTAAGCTAAATTGAAAAATGGTAACCAAATCTTAAGAGCCGAACAATTTAGCGTTCAAAAGCTACAATGTCGTTGATTTACGGATCAGCAATTCCCCATTAAATAAGTATTGCATTGGAGGTTTATCCGGGTTTTCCAGTTTTTCTAATAAGCACTCCACCGCCTTGTGCCCCATTTCCGCTGTCGGTTGAGACACCGAGGTCACCCCTTGCCCAGCTAATGCAGCCCATTCGAGGTTATCGAAACTTAAAAAGCCAATATCTGTCCCCCAGCGTAACCCTTGTTTATTCATGACATACGCCAGCTGCAAGGTCAGTACGCCATTGGCGGCGACAATCACTTTACGCATACCACGATGTGCAGTACAAAAATCAGCAACGATGGCTTCTAATTTTGCCGGATCAGGCAAGGTGACTTCATGAAATTCGCTTTGAATATGTTGATGATTCTGCGATAACGCTTGGAATGTCTGTAAGCGCTCTTGGCGTGCACTGTTATACACAATAGGCTCAGTAACGAAGCAAATCGCTTCGAACCCTTGTTCAACCAGATGATTAAAGGCCATTTGTGCGGATGCGGGGTTATCTAATCCAACCATATCGCTGGGAAAATTGTCGATTTTTCTATCTAATAAGACAAAAGGCAGGGTGGTTTCTTTCAGTACGTCAATAAATTGTTCGTTAACACCCGCTGAATTTATGATAAGCCCATCCACGCGGTAACCTTTTAACAGTTGAATAAATTGGCATTCACGTTCAATGCTGTTATCCGCATTGCAAACGACGGTCATAAAACCTTGTTTGATTGACTCGGCTTCCACCCCTTTTAGCACTTCAACAGAGAATGGATTACCGATATCGGCAATAATCAAACCGATCAAGCCTGTCCGCCCATGTTTCAAGCTACGCGCCATTTGGTTTGGCCGATAGTTTAATTCACGAATAGCGCTTTCAATACGTTGACGCAAATTATCTGAAAGCAAATGAAATTCACCATTCAAATAACGTGAGATACTGGTTTTCCCTGCCTGAGCTTTGGCAGCGACATCTTTGATCGTGGCAACTTTTTGCGTTTTCGGGGCCATAGCTTTCGGTTTTTCCATTCTCTAAAAACATCACCAAGTGGTTATCTTACTCGAATAAGTGTCATTTTACTTGCGGTATTGCGTTAACTTGCTGTTTTAGCCATTGAATAAATATATCTGCCTTTGGGTTTCGTTTTTCATTCAACATGGCAAAATAATAGCGTTGTTGGCACTTCAGCGAAATATCGCCAAATGGCATCACCAGTTCTTGTCGCTTCAGCCGTTTTTCAACCAATTGTTTACGCCCCATTGCCACACCGGCATGGTTCATTGCGGCAACAATCGCTAAATCGGAACGATCAAAGCACAGGTTGCGACGATGTGGAAACAGTGCCAACTGGTAATGCTCACTCCACGCTTTCCATTCATCATAATCGGAGTTGCTACTCCATGCCTGACGGTCATGTAATAAAGTGCAATTTTTTAGTTGATGAATATTATTAAGTAAATCATATTGCTGCGCGTATTGCGGGCTACAAACAGGCACAATAGATTCAGTCATCAAATCCTCACAATACAGATTAGATCTTGTCATATCATCATAATAAATAGCAATATCAATACCATACCCACGAAAATTAACATCATCGTTTCCCGTTAAGAGATTCAACTGAATTGAGGGGTATTGATTAGCAAAATCTGCAATTTTGGGGATTAACCAGCACTGAGCGATAGATGGCCGTGAATACACCGTCAGTTCACCCGAGATTTCTTGGTTTTTGATATCAATGATTTCTTGGTTAATATCATCCAAATTTTTACGTAGAGCCCAGTAAATTCGTTCCCCGTCAGAGGTTAGCTCAATACGCCGATGAAAACGCTCAAATAATTTAAACCCCAATTCCCCTTCTAACATGTTAATTCGGTGACTAACTGCACTTGGTGTTAACGAAAGTTCCTGCGCCGCTAAGGCAAAAGAAAGATGCCGTGCTGCTGCTTCAAAGGTATGCAAGCGCGATAGTTGATAACTTGATAGCCGTTTATTCCATTGAATAAATCCAGATTGCTCAAATTGATTGAAATTTGCCGACACAATGCCCCCAATAAAAACCATGATGCCTAATAATCCCTACAATACCCATTTTAAGATGAATTTAGGTGTCCCAAAGACTCTAAAATCCAATTTACATGACTAATATCACAGCCTTGGGTTAATTTAGTTCATCTAAACTGCATGTTTCATCGTTTGTCACCTCTGAATATTTATTATCCAATAGAAGAACAACAACAAGATGATCAGAGGTAGGATATGGACTCTACAATGTGGATGATTGGTACTTTAGTTATCAGTATTTTACTAATCATCGTTTCAATTATTAAGTTTAAGTTTCACCCTTTTTTAGCACTTTTACTCGCCAGCTTCTTTGTCGGTATCTCCATGCAAATGAACCCATTAGAGATGGTCAGCGCCATCGAAAATGGCATTGGGGGTACACTTGGGTTTTTAGCCGCTATTATCGGTTTGGGGACTATACTCGGTAAAATGATGGAAATCTCCGGTGCAGCAGAGCGCATTGGGGTGACATTACAAAAGAGCCGTTGGTTAACGCCTGACGTTACCATGGTGCTGATTGGCTTAATCTGCGGTATTACGCTGTTTGTTGAGGTGGGCGTTGTCCTGCTAATCCCATTAGCTTTTTCTATTGCGAAAAAAACCAATACCTCGTTATTAAAACTGGCTATCCCATTATGTACCGCACTGATGGCGGTACACTGTATTGTACCACCACACCCTGCGGCTCTCTTTGTCACAAATGAATTAGGTGCTGACATTGGTACAGTGATTGTGGCAGGGCTCGCAGTAGGCTTAGTCGCGTCATTAGTGGGTGGGCCGCTGTTCCTTAAGTTCTTAGGTGACCGCTTACCATTTAAAACGGTGCCAGAAGCCTTCTCTGACCTCGAAGTACGAGAAGAGAAAGATTTACCGTCTCTCGGTGCCACACTGTTTACCGTTTTACTGCCAATTATCCTCATGTTGATCAAAACAGCCGCTGATTTAAACATGAGCAAAGATAACCAGTTATTTACCTTTTTACAGTTTATTGGTAACCCAATAACCGCTATGTTTATTGCCGCTTTTGTCGCTTATTACATGTTAGGGATCCGACGTAATATGGGAATGAGCGTATTACTCAGCAAAACCGAAGAGAGTTTTAGCTCAATCGCTAATATTTTATTGATTATCGGTGCGGGAGGGGCATTTAACGGTATCTTAAAAGGCAGTGGGCTGAGTGACTCCTTAGCGATGGTGCTATCGGGTATTGATATGCACCCAATCTTACTGGCCTGGCTAGTGGCAATCATCCTGCATGCCGCAGTCGGTTCTGCCACTGTTGCGATGATGGGCGCAACTGCGATTGTGGCTCCGCTAATGCCAATGTACCCGCATATTAGCCCAGAAATCATGACATTAGCCATTGGTTCAGGCGCAATTGGTTGCACTATCGTCACTGACTCGCTGTTCTGGTTAGTCAAACAGTACTGTAATGCCACTTTAGCCGAAACATTCCGTTTTTACAGTGTCGCCACGTTGATTGCATCTTTCGTCGCGCTGGCAGGGACTTTTGCACTTTCATTTGTGATTTAAAAGAGAGTAATTATGACTCAGATAAATGTTGATAAGTTAATTGCTGACTACCCTTTAGTTCAGGACTTAATCGATTTAAAGCAAATTGCGTGGTTCAACCCAAATGTCACGACGACACAAGCGGGTTTGCCTTATGTCGGGCTAACCATTGAAGATGTGCAAGATGCAGAAGCGCGCTTAAATCGCTTTGCGCCTTATTTGACGAAAGCGTTTCCAGAAACTCAAGCAACACAAGGAATTATCGAATCTGAAGTTATCGATATTCCAAACATGCAAGCCGCGCTGGAAAAACGTTATCAAACGCCAATCGCGGGAAAAATGTTACTGAAAAAAGATAGTCACCTGCCAATTTCGGGGTCAATTAAAGCCCGAGGGGGGATCTATGAAGTACTCACTCATGCGGAAAAACTTGCCTTAGCCGCCGGTATTTTATCGACAGATAATAATTACGAAATTTTATTCTCTGAACAATTTCGCCAATTCTTTAGCCAATACCGTATTGCAGTCGGTTCAACCGGTAACCTTGGTATGTCCATCGGCATTATGAGCGCTAAACTCGGCTTTAGCGTCAGCGTGCATATGTCCGCTGATGCCAGACAGTGGAAAAAAGACAAATTGCGTTCACATGGTGTGAATGTGGTGGAATATGAGCAAGATTACAGCATCGCAGTTGAGCAAGGCCGTAAAGAAGCCGAAAAAGATCCTAACTGCTTTTTTATTGATGATGAAAACTCAACCACCCTGTTTCTCGGCTATGCTGTCGCAGGCCTTCGTCTAAAAAGACAATTTTTAGAGCAAGGGATTACTGTGGATAACGACCACCCGCTATTTGTCTATTTACCTTGTGGTGTCGGCGGTGGCCCCGGTGGTGTCGCTTTCGGGTTAAAACTGGCCTTTGGTGATGCCGTCCATTGCTTATTTGCCGAACCAACGCACTCGCCTTGTATGCTGCTAGGAGTGCATACTGGCCTACATGATGGTGTGTCAGTCCAAGAAATTGGTATTGATAATATCACCGCCGCAGACGGGCTGGCAGTTGGCCGTGCATCCGGTTTTGTGGGGCGTGCAATGGAGCGGCTTATTGATGGTTATTGCACCATTGACGATAGCGAAATGTATAACCTGTTAGGTTTACTCAACCAAACTGAGTCGATTAAATTAGAACCGTCAGCCTTGGCAGGTATGACTGGCTGCGTACATGTCACGCAAAACACGGGTTATTTGCAATCCAAATCCCTCACGCCGACGAAACTGGCCAACGCAACACATCTTGTATGGGCAACGGGGGGCGGTATGGTGCCTGTGAATGAGATGCAAAAATATTTATCACAAGCCAACCTAAGTTAACAATTAATGTATTCAACGCCCTCTTCGCGTTCAATGAGAAGAGGGCTTTTTAGTATCAACCACACCTTATTAGCTTTGTAATAATTGCCCCGGTAATGGCACTAAATCACTTTCAATATAACGTCTCACTAAGGTCGCGAGCGCCACTAACGAGTCCAAATGAGTCCTTTCCCAGCCGTGGGAGCTGTCTAGTGCGAAACACGCTAAAGCCGCACGAATATCCCATCCGGCATCAATGGCCGCAGCACTATCAGAACGATAATGTTTAAATGTATCGCGGACGTGAGGAATATCATACTGCTGGCATAATTGCAGCAAATGTCGTGTAATTGCCAAATCAAACGGGCCGGTTCTGTCACGAAAGGCTAAAGTCAATGCGTCATCTCGTGTGGTTTGATCTGGGGCAGAAACTGAGTTATCAATCGCTAGCAATTCTTGAACTTGCGGACCAAAACCGTGTGTTCCGCCAATTCCGACCTCTTCTGAAATTGTGAATATCATTTGGCAAGGTACCGCAGGCACAACGCCATCATCCACCAGTGATTTTAATGCGGCTAACATCACCGCACATCCAGCCTTATCATCCAAATGACGCGATACAATAAAGCCGTTATCAATAAATTCGGGTTGTGCATCAACCGCAACAATATCACCGACATTTAAGCCATGGGATTGTAAATCAGCGAAATTATAACAAGGGGCATCAAGGCGAATTTCTAAATTATCCCAATCCGCAATTTGAGTATCAACTTCAGTATTAAAGCGATGCCCAGACGCTTTTAATGGCAAAATAGTGCCGCGATATTGGTGATTGTCACTAAATACCGTCACCCTTGCACCTTCCGCAAAGCGTGCTGCCCATGTGCCTGTATTACGCAGTGCCAAGCGCCCATTTGGTTTGAGTTGTGTCACCATCGCCCCAAGCGTATCAAGGTGTGCGGCTAATGCACGTTTAGGTTCTTCAGAGCCAAGCGTAATATATAGCACTCCACGGCGTGTATATTTCGGAGTGAATCCCAACTCAGTCAACCATTGATGTGTCCGCGCAACGGCTTGTTCAGTCATCCCAACCGGGCTAGGCGTACATAACAATGTTTTTAATACAGAGGTCAGATATGCTTTATCTATCATTACGTTACCTATCTTCACTTAAAAAACGTTCTTGCAATGTGGCTTGTAGCGCTAACATAGCTTTTTCTGCGTAGGCCATGTGTGCTTCCATCACCGATTGAACCTTCTCGGCGTCTTTACGGCGTAAAGCCTCGATTAATTGATATTGGTATTCAATACCTTGGCGCCTGTCGACGGGCTCAGGTTTTAAATAAATGTCCTTACAAACCGCTAAATCTTTGAGTAAACGCTGTAAAAAGTGGCAAATAAACACTAATAAAACGTTATCGGAATAGCTGGCAACCACCGCATGAAAATCCAGTTCTGCCATCCGTTGCTGCCAGCGTTCGTTTTCATCTGCGGGTTCATGGTCATAAATGGCGATGGTATCGTATAGCTTCTGGATACCGTCATTATCGATGTTGTCAATCGCACTAACCGCAACCACCGGTTCTAGTAATTTACGTAACGTATAAATATCTTTGATTGATATATCCCGCGTAAACAAATAGTTCGATAACAAACTCATTGCTCGCGATTCAGTCATGGAATCAATAAACGCACCACCACCCGGCCCGGTTTTCGTTTTAATTAACCCTTGAACTTCGAGTGATTTCAGTGCTTCTCGCACAGTACTTTTGCTGGCGTTGTAATGTTCAATAAGTTCTTTTTCTTGTGGCAAACGGTCACCGGGTATGAGGTTATCGGCCATGATAGTTTCTTTTATTGCATTGACGATTTCATCAGTCCGCTTAATACGTACTGGTTCTATCGTTGTCGGCTTATTGGTGCTCATATTAGGTTCTCAACTGGTTTAAATAAGTTTCTAAGCGACTGAATCAACACGAATACGAGGGGCACTAGCCAATAAATTTCGCGTATATTCATGCTCCGGTGCGGCAAATAAGCTGCGGGTATCTCGACATTCTAGCAAATCCCCTAAATAGAGTACGGCGACTCGATCTGCTATTGATTCCACTACCGCTAAATCGTGACTAATAAATAAATAGGATAACGAAAACTGTTGTTTAAGTTGTTCTAGTAACAACAAAACTTGCGCTTGTACCGAAACATCCAACGCACTAACCGGCTCATCTAGTACTAATATTCGTGCATCTGCGGCTAAAGCTCTCGCAATGGCTAACCGCTGTGCTTGCCCTCCCGAAAACTCATGGGGATAACAAGCTAAAGCATCGATTGGCATATTGACGGCCTCAAGTAATTCCGCCAGCCGAGCCGCTCTTTGTGATGAGTTCATGTGTTTTAAATATTTCAACGGAACAGACAAAGTTTCTCCAACGGTTTTTCGCGGGTTCAAAGATGCGACAGGGTCTTGAAAAACATACTGAATGGCTTGCCCAAAAGCTCGCGCACCTTGCTGCTGCCACTCTGCACGAGTTTGTCCTAAGACAGTAATATCTCCTGAGGTCTCGCGGTCCAAGCCAACTAAAATACGTGCTAACGTACTTTTTCCTGAGCCACTCTCCCCAACCACCGCCAGAGTTTCACCTTCATAAAGTGATAAAGAAATATTTTTTAATGCATGAACTTGGCGCCCTCGAGGGTGAAATAGGCTTCTTGGCTGCCCGAAGGTTTTCACTAACTGATTAACCTCAATCACTTTTTTCATTAAACCTCCTGTGCCGATGTCAAATCATTACTATCGGGCTGATGACCATAGAGTTGTTGGACTTGTTTTAAAAACCCACGTCCTTCCCCTAACTTAGGTACACTGGCGATCAGACGTTGTGTATAAGGATGCTGAGGCTGCCGTAATACCGTTTGCGTATCACCGGTTTCGACTATCTCACCTTGCTGCATCACCGCAACACGGTCGCAAATTTGGTTAATGACCGCAAAATCATGGGTAATAAATAAGAGCGCAACACCGCGATCACGGCGTAGCTGGTCAAGTAATTCTAGAATTCGCGCTTGTACTGTGACATCTAATGCGGTGGTCGGCTCATCAGCAATAATCAACACGGGGTCATTAGCCAGAGCCATTGCGATCCCTACCCGCTGGCGCTGTCCGCCCGAAAGCTCATGGGGATAGGCATCGAAACGTTCTCGCGCATCTGGGATCCCGACGCTGTCCAACAATTCAATGGCTTTGTTTTTCGCCTCATAGAGTGACAAAGATTGGTGAGCGGTGATGGCCTCACGTAATTGCACACCGATGGTAAACTGGGGATGGAGCGTCGTCAGTGGGTCTTGGAAAATATATGAAACCTTCGCACCGCGACGGCGCTGCATAACAGATAGCGGCAATGACAGCATTTCTTCGTGTTCCACATAAATTCCCCCCGCCGTAATCAATGCCGGAGGTGATGCGAGCAGCCCCATCACAGATAAAGCGGTGACACTCTTACCAGAGCCGCTTTCCCCAATTAACCCTAGACACTCCCCCGCCCCAACAGTAAAACTGATCCCTTTTACAGTTGAACGTAATTGATTTCCTTGGCAAAAAGCAACCGACAAATCTTTGACTTCTAATACCGCTTGTTCACCTCCCGTTTTCGCAGGAATATTAACTCTATCGGTTTGTGTCATTGGTTGTGATCGCTGTAAGGCTCCCGATTTTAACCGGGGATCAAGAATGTCACGCACGCCATCCCCTAGCAGGTTAAAACTAATCACAATAAGAAAGATCATAATACCGGGTACCAATGCCACATGAGGAGCGACAAACATCTGTGCGCGCCCTTGCCCTAACATTGAACCTAAGTCTGCATTAGGTGGCTGAGTACCTAGCCCTAAAAATGACAAACCTGCCGTCTCTAAAATCATCCAACCGATGGTCGTTGACATAGTAACCACAATGATTGGCAAGACATTCGGTAACACTTCCGTTAATAGGACTTGTAAATGGTTTTTACCTGACAACCTAGCTGCTTGAATAAAATCCCTATCGCGTAAACCCACTGTTAATCCACGAATATTCCTAGCAAAAAAGGGAATATTCACTAATGCGATCGCATATAACGCATTGAGTAACCCTGGCCCAAGTACCGCGACAATGGCTAATGCCAATAGAATGTATGGAAATGCCATTAGCATATCAATACAACGCATCAATAATGTATCGGTGCGATGGCCGACATACCCAGCCACTAAACCAATCAGGGTGCCGAATATTGCAGCGATTAGTGTTGCTGAAATACCGACTAATAGAGACACTCGCGTTCCCCACAGCAATCGAGATAAAATATCTCGCCCTAAATGGTCAGTACCTAATAAATGACCAGACGAAAAAGCGGGAAGTAGCCGATTAACTAAATCAGTTTCATCAGGATTAGCAAGGGGGAGCCAAGGCGCTAAGAATGCCAAGAGCATAATGATAGATAAAGTAAATAGCCCCAAAGTTGCTAGGCGGTTCGCTAGCAGTAACGAGCCGACCGATTGGCGATGACGATGCTGAATAACAGGGGTCACAGATTGGCTCATGATTTCAACCTCGGGTCTAATATGGCTTGCGCAACATCCGCAAGTAAATTGATAAAGACATAGGACGCCGCGGCAATCAATACGCCCCCTTGGACTAAAAACAAATCACGAGTTGCCACAGCCTTCACCAACATGGCGCCTAGCCCCGGCCATTGAAAAACGGTTTCAATATATACCGCCCCACCAAAAACAAAGCCCGCTTGGATACCAATGACGGGAATGACGGAAACTAATGCCATACGAAATGCATGGCGGAAAATCACTTTGCGCTCACTTAAGCCTTTTGCCCTTGCGGTGCGAATAAAATCAAGTCGCAGTACTTCTAACATTGCTGTGCGCGTCAAACGTGCTATCACCCCTGTCGCAACCAATGAAAGCGTCACAGCAGGTAAAACAAGGTGATGCAATAAATCGCTCAGGCCACCGCCTTGCCAAATATCGTACATTCCAGATGCCGGAAACCATTGTAATTGAACAGAAAAAAGCATAATCATCAATAAACCAATCCAAAAAGATGGCATTGAGATACCCAATAAAACGGCGAGTGTAATAAATCGGTCACTCCAACTAAATTGACGAATGGCAGAAAGAACCCCGGCCAATAGCCCTAAAATTGAGCTGAGTAACAGCGCACTTCCGCCCAAAATTAATGTGGCTGAAAATCGCTCTAAAACCTCATCAACAACAGGTCGGTTAAGGACAAATGAGCGGCCAAAATCTCCCGAAATCAAATTATTCATCCAAATAAAATATTGCTGATATAACGGCTTATCCAACCCAAGCTCTGTTTTTACTCTAGCCACATTTTCAGGAGTCGCCCAAGGGCCAAGCAGTGCTTGAGCTGGCTCTCCAGGGATCATTGCCATGATAAAAAAGACAATTAACGTCAAACCAATCAGTATGGGTATGGTCGCTAAAATGCGTTTCAAACAGTATAACCACATAGTTTTTCCCCATAAAATCAAATAATTAATTGAATAGCTAACTCACATTAATTAATCAATCTTTACGAACGTCTTTAAGTAATAAGTTAAAATTAGGCTGCAATTTGAAATGCTTAACATGCTCATTAGCGACCGCATTTTGCTTCCAGTTCGCCACAAACAACCAAGGTGCATCTTGATGAACAATTTTTTGAACTTGTCGATATAACTGAGCGCGCTCCTCAAGGTTATTTGTGACCCGCGCTTTATCTAACAATTCATCCAGTTGCTTGTTACTGTAATAACCGGAGTTAAATCCGCCTTTATCCGGCCAAGAAGCGCTATGCAAGGTTAAAAAAGGTAAGGTATCTGGGTCATTCGTCATCCACGCCATTTCGGCCATATGCGCTTGTTTGAGGCCTGCATTGACCTTGGATAAGTAGGTATTCCACTCAAAGGTTTGAATTTCGACAGCTAAACCAACCGCTTTTAGGTCAGCTTGAATAGCAGTAGCCATAGGAATCGGGTCTAACATTCCTGAGCCCCCTTCGGTGACATAAAAAATAATTTTTTGCCCTTGTGCCCCCGCTTCTGCTATCAATTGGCGAGCTTTTTCAGGGTCATAAGGGTAAGCGTTGGTTTCTTCATCAAATGCCCAATCGAAAGCTGATGGAATCGGACCTTGTGCGACGCCTGCGGAGTCCTGAAGAATATATTTCACAATATTTTCTTTATTTACCGCGTAGTTAACTGCTTGCCTTACACGCACATCATCAAACGGTGGCTGAGACGCATTAAGCATGGCATACCAAACATGAGGTCCTACAGCTTCATAAACATGGAAGCGGTTGTCATTAACAAATAACGGGACATTATCAGCAGGGACTTCAACCATGGCATCAATCCCCCCTGATAACATTTCGGCTACCCGGGTATTGGCGTCAGTAATAGGCCGAAAAACAACATGTTGTAAGCTGGGTTTACCATCCCAATAGTCTTCATTAGCGGATATGACAACCCTTTGGTTTGCCGTCCATTCATCAAATTTAAAGGGGCCTGTTCCGCTGGGATGGCGACTAAAGTCTTTGTCATATTGCTTTACTGCTGCGGGTGAAACAATCAGCCCTGCGGGTGTGGCTAAGTTTGATAAAAACGGGGCAAACGGTTCTTTTAAGGTAAAAACCACAGTCTTGTCATTCGGGGTTGTAATCTTGTCTATCGCAGAGAAAAAAAACGATAATGGGAATGGCCCAGTATGGTAATACGGGTGCTGGTTATCCAACATTCGTTCAAACGTGAATTTGACTGCATCCGCGTTGAAGGGGCTGCCATCATGGAACTTTATATTCTCACGCAAGTGGAAAGTGTATGTGAGGCCATCATCACTAATAGACCATGATTGGGCTAAAGCAGGTTCAAGCGTTAATGTGCCATCAGCATTACGAACTAACCCTTCGTACAAGTTAACCAAAATTCGGGAATCATTCGCAGCGGTTGCAACTTGCGGGTCTAATGACTGCGGCTCTGCAACTTGCCCTAATAACAAAACATTCGGGTGGTTCACCGCCAATGTCGGTAGCGAAATAAAGCATAAAAGCCAAAAACTGGCTATCCACCTACATAAACGCATATTCATTCGCTCCTCCCCGAGTACTGACATTGCCATATGATTGTGAAGTGTGATTTGTGTCAATTTTGTTAATAATTTTATCTTTTTCTTTATTTATGATGATAAATTATATTTCAAGCAAGAATTTATAATGATAAATTTGATCAAGGTCTAATTTATGAGGTGCAAAATGACATTTTCAATTGTGGCGCGCTGCCCATTGACAGGAAAAATAGGTGCAGCGACGGCAACAGGTGGTCCTGCGGTTGGAGCATTAGTCTTACATGGTAAAAGCCAAACGGGAGCCATCGCCACTCAAGCAATGACAAACCCAATTGCAGGCTTAACCGGTATTGAATATTTGCAGCAAGGCCATAATGCAAATAACAGCTTAGACTATCTTGTAACGCAAGATATTGAGCGGAAGCAACGGCAGCTGATTATTCTTGATAATCATGGAGGTACAGCTGATTGGACCGGCCAAAATTGCTTACCTTGGTGCGGAAGTTTATCGGAGCCTAACTTAGCCATTGCTGGAAATATGTTAGTTGGAGAGCAAGTCCTGAATGCCATTTATCAGAGCTACCATAACAACTCACATCAAGCTCTGGCTGATCGATTACTCATCGCCATGCAAGCAGGTGCAGATAAAGGTGGTGACTACAGAGGGATCCGTTCCGCTGCATTAAAAGTATGGAATAACCGACAATATCCAGATATCGATATTCGCAGTGACTGGTCAGAAGCACCGCTATCAGCGCTTTCCATCATTCTTCAACAGGTTCGTTCCGAAGATTATGCTGATTTTTTTGCACAAATTCCTACAGGAAATGAATATATCACTCGTAATTGATGCTATTTAGGTGTGTATCGACTAATAATGTAAAATAATTTAATGATATACACCCTGAAACAAAATGGTTAATAAATCATTTTATTATTAACTCAATGAATAATTATGTATTTTTTTATTATTCTTAATTCTTTCATTCATCCAAAAAAACTATTTTATAATATATTCTTAATAATTGATTTCTATCTTGCAGCATCTTAATCATTTGCTGCACAGTAGTGGAAACCAAAGTCTCTAATTATTTAGCTATAATACTCAAAGTAATCAAAGTGACTGGTTTTTCGTAATCTACAAATGCACTTTGTTAATTTATCAAGATTATTAACCTTAATAACAATTAGGTTATTACCCTCACTCAGTTACTACGCTAAAAAATAGATGAAAACAAAATAATCATAATTATCAATAAATTAAAAAACACCACCTAGATGTATAAAATACATACAAATAAGTGAGTATTTTTAAATCAATATGAATTATATTGCTCTGACTCTACGTATAATTAATAATCAAACGAACAAAAAATAACTCATTTATTTCATTTAAAACATATTTTTTATATTCACTCCCCCCTTTAGCATTTAAGGGATATTCAGCACTTTCTTCTGTGATGAAATATTCATCCCTTATTTTGGTTTCACTCTTAATAACACTATTTAAGCGAAATATTTATATTTACACCTGTACACTTTTCATGACAGTTAGTTATAAAAAATAATAAATCATAAATTAGAAAAACAGCATAATCTCCGACAAACCCTTTACAACACTGACAATATCAATTTACTTTCGCGAATCATTCACCCAACTTTATTAACAAATGCTACCCATACTTAATAATTATGAAATATATGATAAGATCATAATCTCAATTTGAAATTATTTACTATATAAAAAACAAGATTGTTATTGAGGTTATAGATGAAAATCTCGAGAAGAAAGCTATTATTAGGGGTTGGTGCTGCTGGTGTTTTAGCAGGGGGTGCTGCGGTTGTTCCTATGATCAATCGTGAAGGTCGTTTTGAATCGACTAAATCACGTGTACCAGCTGTTGCTGGCACAGAAGGCAAATTACCAGAGTCTGCAGATGCAGTCATCATCGGTGCCGGCCTTCAAGGGATCATGACTGCAATTAACCTTGCTGAAAAAGGTCTTAATGTTGTTATCTGTGAAAAAGGTGTTGTCGGTGGTGAGCAATCAGGCCGTGCATATAGCCAAATTATCAGTTATAAGACTTCCCCAGCTATTTTCCCTTTACACCATTACGGAAAAATTCAATGGCTTGGCATGAACGAAAAAATCGGTGCTGATACCAGCTACCGTGTTCAAGGCCGTGTTGAAGTACCTTCAAGCGAAGAAGATTTAGAAATTTCAAGAGCCTGGATTAAATCTGCATCTGAAAACCCAGGTTTCGATACACCTTTACGTACCCGTATGATTGAAGGAACTGAACTGGCGAATCGTCTGGTTGATGCACAAACTCCATGGAAAATCGGTGGATTTGAAGAAGACTCAGGTAGCCTTGACCCTGAAGTTGTCACACCAACCATGGCAAACTACGCAAAATCAATCGGTATTCGCATCTACACCAATTGCGCAGTACGTGGTATTGAAACGGCGGGCGGCAAAATTTCTGATGTTGTCACAGAAAAAGGTGCAATCAAAACTTCTCGTGTTGTTCTGACGGGCGGTATTTGGTCGCGTCTGTTCATGGGTAACTTAGGCATTGATGTTCCAACACTGAACGTTTACCTATCACAACAGCGTATTACTGGCGTACCAGGCGCACCAAAAGGTAACGTCCACTTACCTAACGGTATTCACTTCCGTGAACAAGCTGATGGTACCTACGCCGTTGCGCCACGTATCTTTACTAGCTCTATCGTAAAAGACAGCTTCCTGTTAGGACCAAGATTCCTACACGTATTAGGCGGCGGGGAATTACCATTAGAGTTCTCTCTTGGTAAAGATTTATTCAACTCCTTCATGATGGCAACGTCTTGGAACTTAGACGAGAAAACACCTTTTGAAGAGTTCCGTACCGCAACTAATACACCAAACAACGAACACTTAGATGGCGTTCTGGAAAGACTGAGAAAAGAATTCCCAGTATTTAAAGAGTCTAAAGTGGTTGAACGTTGGGGTGGTACCGTTGCACCAACAGATGATGAAATTCCAATTATTTCAACAATCGAGCAGTATCCAGGACTAGTCATCAACACCGCCACAGGCTGGGGTATGACGGAAAGCCCTGCATCTGGTCGATTAACGGCAGAATTGTTAATGGGCGAAACACCATTTATCGATCCTACGCCGTATAAACTTTCCCGTTTTAGCTAAAAAACAGGAAAAAAAGCGATTTTTACTGTGGATCTATTAGCGAATAGTTTAAAGTTACATGAAAGTTTAATTTTTGATAAAACTAATAGATCCTATTTACTTTGATAATGTTAAGGAGTTTACATGCGCTATAAAACTTTATTGCTTTCTCTGCCTTTGATTTTAGGTGTAGCAAGTGCGAATGCAGCCGATGATGTTAAACGCGTTCCAGTGAAAGGATTCCCTATCTCTGAATCAGTAGAAATCAACGCGGGCAACCTCATTTTCCTAAGCGGAAAAGTTCCTTCTAAAATCTCTGCTGACGCAAAAGAAGGCGTTTTAGAGTCTTATGGTAATACCGAAGCACAAACAATCAACGTATTAAAACAAATCCAAGCTAACCTCGAAGGTATGGGCTTGACGATGAATGACGTTGTTAAAATGCAAGTATTCTTAGTTGGTGGTGAAGAAACTCAAGGTACTATGGACTTCGCTGGCTTTATGGCTGGTTACAACAAGTTCTATGAGTCTGAGAAAATTACTAATCTGCCAGCTCGTTCTACCTTCCAAGTCGCTAAACTGGCTAACCCAGCTTGGAGAGTAGAAATCGAAGTGACAGCGGTACGCCCTGCTGCAAAAAAATAAGTTCTTCTAACGAAGAATAATCAATAATGGGGCATAATCATTATGCCCCATTATATTTCCCCCTAATAACCCTATTCCATTCTTTTTTTGATACATTACTTCACGCTACCGCTATTATTTATCCCCCTATCCTCTGTGCGGTCACAAATTATCACTCCTTTTCTGTGCAACCGTTTCACACCTACTTATAATTTCAAAGAACGGATCAGGGCTGAAAAATATGACATCGCGGGTAAACAAAAATGACTCACAATACTGTCAGTCGAATGAATTTAGACCATCTTAAAACTTTTCATTACGTGGCTAAAAGTGGTAGCTTTACTCAAGCAGCACATATTTTATTTTTGAGCCAACCAGCTGTTAGCCAACAAATCCAAGGTTTAGAAAATTCTCTACGGGTTGCTTTATTTGATCGTTCCCGAAAAAAAATCACCTTAACCAGTGAAGGAAAAGTACTCTATAGCTATACCAAAAGGTTATTTTCATTATTTGATGAGATAGAGCATGTCTTTCAAGATTTAAATTTATTACAAACTGGAACGCTAACAATTGCAGCAACTGCTGTTATGGGCAGTTATTATTTGCCAGATATCCTAAAACAATTTAATACTCGCTATCCGCTGATTCATATAAAAATAAAAATTGGCAATTCACAGCAAGTGATGGATTGGGTAGCAGAACAAGAGGCAGAAATTGGTTTAGCAGGCCGAGTCCCTATTGTACCGAATGTAAACCAAGTATTCTTACACCGGGAGCCCTATATCGCCGTTGTCGGTCCCAATTCTCCACTTCTACAACTTCAGCGTCCATTAACAATAGAAGAGTTCACAAACGCTTCTCTCGTGATGAGGGAAAAGGGAACACGCACTCGTGCTAAAATTGAAGATTGGCTAAAAGCACATATTGCACTCCATGATTCCCCTCCCCCTATTATTACTGTCACTAATTTAGAGGCGACAAAAAGATTAGTCGCAAGTGGTTTTGGGATTACCGCGTTGCCTTATTTAAGTGTTATCGATGATATTAGTGTTGGAAAATTGATCCAGCTACAAATTAATGCCTTTGATGTTGATGCAGATTATTATTTAACTTATCAAACTAATCGTTCGCTTTCCGCAGCTGCTTTTCAATTTATTATGCTATTACGCGAAATATCTGACGAAATATCATTAAATAGTGATATAGCGCAACTTATTCATACCGAAAATATCTAAATCGCATCAATTATACAACAGATAAGCAACTATAATATTTACTTATATTACGCATACAACTTGCTGATTTTTGGTTCCTCTATGAATGTGCAAAGATGGTTTTAAATAAAATGCATGGTTAATAATAAAAATTAACCACTTTGTTCTTCTCAGGAGTAATCATAATGGCTAAAGAAATTGAACGTAAATTTTTAGTATCGGGTGATTCATGGAGAGAGTTAGCCAATGGTGTTCGTTACACCCAAGGTTATTTAAATAGCCAGAAAGAACGTACCGTTAGAATAAGAACTATCGATGATAAAGCCTTCTTAACAATTAAAGGAATTACCGTCGGTATTACTCGAACTGAATATGAATATGAAATTCCCCATGCTGATTGTGTTGCTATGCTGACGCAATTAGCAGAACAACCCATTATCGACAAGAAACGTTATAAAATCCCCTTCGATGGCTTAATTTGGGAGGTAGATGAATTTTTTGGTGTTAACGAAGGGTTAATTGTTGCTGAAGTCGAACTTAGCGATGAAAACCAATCCTTTAAAAAACCCGAATGGGTAGGCGACGAAATATCTTCAGACCCCAAATATTTTAATTCTAATCTTGTTGCTAATCCTTATACCACATGGAAAAAATAAGGGGAATTTTATGAATACATTAACTAAAAATATTGCGATATCAGAAGAAGATGCAAGTAAAATAGTACCTAGAGCAGAATTTAGAATATTTGGACATGACCTTATTAACGAAATAGAAACTAAAATTTGGGATGTCAAAGCAACCTTATACGCTGCGCGAAAAATGCCAATAGAAACCTATTTTTTATCTGAAAAAACGAATGATGCCAATGTAAAAGTACGTGATGGATTATTAGATATTAAAGTTAAAGTTGGTGAAACAAAAGAGGGCTATGAAATATTCCAACCGAGAGGCAAATTCCAATTTCCAGTAAAAAAAGAAGAATTAAATATTATTTTATCTCACCTTGAAGTTGATATTCCTCTCGATAAAGACAGCTATGAAATTGAGGAATTCAAAGCTATTGTGCGCCAACACCCTTGTCTCAATGCAGTCACCGTTGAAAAAATGCGCTATGGCTTTATGGTCGATGGCATTATTTGTGAGTTTGCACGCGTTTGGTTCAATGGGGCACTAATGGAAACCGCTTGTTGTGAAAGTGAAGATTACGAAAAAATGCAAGCCGTCGTTAATGCCTTAGGTATCAACAAATTACCTAATACAAATTATTTGAAAGCCGCCAAGCGTGTTGTTGGCATGTAACTCTTTTATGTAATGCATATCGTTGTTCATCTATATGGGTCGAGTCAAATAACACCGACCCTTGAATGATAATAATAAAAGGAGATATGTATGTCAGCAAATAGTAAGCCAAGCTTTGACCCACTTGATATGCGTAATTATTCATTAGAAAAATTCCGTGATATCAAAGCTGGCGCACTAATGCAAAATCTCAAACTCATTGGTGTACCTTTAGCTATTCTCTCATTTCTATTTTTCGAATTACAATGGTGTGGGACAATCGATGTATTTGAAGCACAAACAAAAGTTCCCGCAGCTCATTGCTATAGTGCAATGGGGATTTTTGTTGCTTCACTGATTTTATGGCTCACTGAAGCTATTCCAAATTATCTCACGTCATTAATTGTCGTTGTTGTCGTTATCATTACTGGTGTGATGAAAATGCGCCCTGCCTTCGCGATGCTGGGTGAACCCGTCATGATTCTAAATATTGCCAGCTTTATCCTAGCGAGCGCATTAGTTACGACAGGTTTGGCAAAACGTATTTCACTCATGCTAGTACTCAAAACTAAAAATCATTTAACCATGTTATTCCTATGCTTTGTGGCATTAAACTTGATTTTTGGTGCATTTATTAGTGCAACCTCGGCAAAAACGGCACTACTGCTGCCATTATTTATGGTGATTTCGGCTATCTACGGTGCCACTGGTGGTGCTCAGCGTAACAATGTTGGCCGTAATATGGTGCTCCTTAACTTACTGGCGAATAATGTCTCCGCTAGCGCATTCTTAACAGGTTCTGCGGCCAATTTATTAGCGGCAGCAATGCTAGAAAAAGCAGGTGCATTAGTCACTTATCAAGATTGGTTTATTGCACTATTCCCATTGGCTGTCATTCAATGTTTAGTCGCATGGTGGACTGGGACTCGGTTTATTTTTAGGATTACAGATGAAGAAAAAACACCGAAACTCGAAGGTGGCATGGACCGCTTACGCTCGGAATATAATGCATTAGGTAAAGTCAAAATCAGTGAAATTAAAGCAGGGGTCGTATTTATTCTTGTTTTACTATTATGGTCCACGGGTAAATGGACAGGCTTACGAGCTGAAGTTGTCGCATTAGCAGGTGCTTGTATTGTCCTGATGCCCTCTTTTTCACGGCTGCCAGCAATGGGTGTCATGAAATGGAATGATGCTGATATTCCATGGCACATGTTAATGTTTAGTTTTGGTGCTTACGTATTAGGCGGTATGATGGACCAGACGGATATTGTCGGCCTTTATGTCCACAAAGCCTTTGACCATTGGAACATAGACCCTCAAGGTGCTGGAAAACTGCTTGTTTTCGCTGTATTAAGCGCAGTATTTGCACTCACCACATTGATTAGTGAAAGTAAAACAGCACGTACAATTATTTTATTCCCTATTATTATTGCCATTGCTCAACGATATAACTGGGATTTAGTTGGCTTCTGTTTACCAATGGCGTTTATGATTAATCAGGTTTATGTTCTCTATTTTAACTCTAAGCCTGCTAATATCAGTTATTTGACTGACCAATATTCAACCGGTGACTCATTTAAATATGGTATGATTCAACTCATTCTTATCTGGATACTACTAATACTATGGACACATTACATTATGCCACTCATGGGATTTAATAGTTATCTTTGGTAAAGATAGAATATTGGCCAAAAGAACAGTGTGAAGGAAAATATGATTAAAGAATCTCTCAAGATCCATGGAAAAAAACAGTTTGAAATCAAACAAAAAGTGTTGTTTCCACGTAAGTCTAAAGAGATCCGTTACCAAGTAGAGACCTTTTTCTTTTTGCCTTCATCATTACAGATTAACCCAGACCTCTACACAGCATCAAACCTCCAGCGCAGCCTCAAAAACTATATTCGGCTGCGCCCACCGACCGTAAAATTATCATCACTGACTGATGAAAACGGGGCATTAGATGAACTAAAACAGTGGTTACAACAATGTACGCCACAAAACTTACCTTCATTAGACGAGTATGAAAATAGGCTAAAGCGCTATGCTTTAACCTTCAAAAGAACCGTTCGTTTGAATGTTAAAATGGTAAGCCAAAATCCCCAACGGCAAACGCCTGAATACTTAGCTGAGTTCATGGCAAACATCGCAAAATGTCTCTGTACTTATCGGGAATTAGCAACACAGTCAACCAAAATTGAAGAAGCAATCCATTCCAATGCATTTTCTTATTGTGACGAATTCATGACGTATTACACCATGAATTATTTACGTGATTTATTAGCCGATAAGCAAATGCCATTGCGCGAAGAAATACGTCATTTCTGGTATCAAGAAATGCGTTACCTAAAGAAACAATACCCTGATTGTTTTCCTAGTGATGAGACGGATGCTGAATTAGTCACATATCGCCGTAATTTATTGAAAAAATATATCAATCGCTATCTCTATTTAGAAATTCGCCACAAGCGGGGACTTCCCCTGTTATTGCACTCTATTTATGGTATTGCTGCTGCAATTTCAATGCTTTTCGCAACTGTTATCGCCTTTTTCTGGCAAGGAAAATATGGGGCTTTAAGTGCCAACTTATTTTTGGCTATGGTCATCGGCTATATCTTCAAAGATAGGCTGAAAGAAGTAGGTCGAGAGCAGCTGTATCGCTTATTTCAAAAATGGATCCCTGACCGGCAATTACGTATTTACCGCGAAGGAGTGAAAGCACCAGTCGGTATTTGTAAAGAGTCTTTTCGTTTTATTAATGAAAATATGCTTTCCCCAGATATCCGTGAAATGCGGCAAAAATCGCATTGGGTCAATTTAGTTAACGTCCAGCGAATGGAAGATATTCTGTATTACCGCAAAGATGTATTGCTACATAACCGCCAATCCGTGTTTGAAAAAAACCAATCATCAATCGCAGATATTACGCGTTTTAATATTTCGGATTTCCTAAAATATATTGATATTAGCTATGAAGAACTCACTGTGAATGATGATGAGCCTGCGATTATTGGTGAAAAGGTGTATCACATTTACCTTTGCCGTCGCGTCACAATTAACAAAAAAACTTATAATGAGCTAGCTCGTTTAGTGGTGAATGCCGATGGAATTAAACGCTTAGAAGTGTTGCAGTCACTAGATTTACTGACAACCGATGAAGATATTGAAATTTCACCATAAATATTTTGTTTTTTATTTTCTTCTCAAGAAAAATATTCTAATTCACGATAATTTTCTAAATCATTCGAACTGTAGCAAGGCGGCAAGAGAAGATATCTCGGGGAGCATACAAAGGTATGTGACCCGAGTAGCTGAACGTAGCCAACACCGCTACAGCTCGAAGGATGACGAAAATTTAATTTTCTAAACCATTCGAACGGCAGCAAGGCGGCAAGAAAAGATACCTCGGGGAGCATACAAAGGTATGTGACCCGAGTAGCTGAACGTAGCCAACACCGCTACAGCTCGAAGGATGACGAAAATTGGGAACATACAAAAGTATGTGACCCGGAGTAGCTAAACGTAGCCAACACAACTACAGTGCGAAAGATGACGCAAATTTAGTAGTAGAGAGCAATATACTGATCATCCACCCGCTTAATATCCACTGGCGTATCAAAAATATCCTCAATAATTTCAGATTTCATGATCTCTTCTGGTTTGCCATGATAAGACAGACGCCCGTTTCTCAGTGCAACAATGTAATCTGAATAAACAGAAGCGAAGTTTATATCGTGGATCACTAGGATAATGGTTTTCCCTAGTTCATCAGCCGCTTTACGTAATAACTTCATCATAATCACCGCATGCTTCATATCGAGATTATTGAGTGGTTCATCCAGTAAAACATATTCTGTATCTTGGCATAAAACCATTGCAACATAAGCTCGTTGGCGCTGGCCACCCGATAACTCATCTAAATAGCGGTGGCGCAAATCTGACAAATTGAGAAAAGAGAGTGATTCATCAATTTTCTTTTTATCATCAATAGTTAAACGGCCTTTCGTGTACGGATAACGCCCAAAACCAACCAGCTCCTCGACGGTTAATCGACTCGCAAATTGGTTCTCTTGGCGCAAAACCGATAAGCATTTTGCTAATTTATCACTGGGTGTTGTTGAAACATCAAGCTCATTCACTTTGACATAACCGCCATCATCGGGCTGTAACAAACGCCCAATAATCGACAGCAGTGTTGATTTACCTGCACCATTAGGCCCGATGATTGAGGTAATACCGCTATTTTTAATTGTTGTTGTCACGTTATCTAAGACTTTAGTATCCTGATAACTTTTCGATATCTGACTAATTTCAATCATACTAAAACCTTCTTAACACCATATAAATAAAGAAAATTCCGCCGACAAATTCGATAACGACTGATAATGTTCCCGCCATATTTAAACCGTACTCAAGAATCAACTGGCCACCAATCAGCGCAATGACACCAAGTAGAAAGGAAACGGGGAGCAAATAGCGGTGTTGGCTACTGCCAGCCACTAAATAAGCTAAGTTCGCGACCATCAAGCCTAAGAATGTTAAAGGGCCAACCAGTGCTGTAGAAACAGCAACCAAGATTGAAATAAGTAACAAAATAACCGTGACTTGCTGGCGATAATTAATCCCTAAGTTCACCGCATTGGCTTGCCCTAACGCGATAACATCAAAACAATAGCGCATGCGCCACAACAAAACCCCTACCACCGCTGTAATCAGCAGTGTGAATACAATCAGCTCAGGCGTCCCCTTCGTAAAGGTGGCAAACATCCGGCTTTGTAAAATGGAAAATTCATTGGGGTCCATTAAACGCTGTAGTAATGTCGCTACACTGCGAAATAATGTGCCAAGAATGATACCTACCATCAATACTAGGTTGATATTCATTTTAACTGACACAAATAACCAGCGATAAAGCAGAACAGAGAACAACACAAGTAATGTGGACTCTAATAAAAATTTACCAATATTCAATAACCAAGAGGATGGAAAGCTATCGGTATAGAAGACAAAAATGGTTTGTAATAATATAAATAATGCTTCTAACCCCATGATAGATGGGGTCAGTATCTTATTATTAGCAATGGTTTGAAAGAGAACTGTTGAAACCCCAGCAGCGAAAGCCACCACGATCATCGTGAGAACAATATAGCCTCGATGCGGCAAAATATAGGCAAGGTTACTGCCCAAATTGACCGTCATATAAAGAATAATGGATAACAATGACAAAGCCAGTAGTATCCATATTCTTTGCAACGGCGTTACCCTTTTCTTCGGTAACGCTATTGATGTATTAACTTTTTGCATAACGTTGTTGCTTCAACAATAAATATAAAAAAATCACCGCGCCAACAACACCTAAAATCACACTTGCAGGGATTTCAAATGGATAGCGAATTAAACGCCCAATAATGTCACACAGTAAAACTAAACCACCACCAGCAATACAAATCCAAGGGATGGTTTTACGTATGTTATCCCCCATCACTAAGCTCACGAGATTTGGAATAATTAAGCCTAGGAAAGGTAACGCGCCGACCACCACGACCACTACGCCGCTAATTAAAGCGATAATCGATAAACCGATGGTCATTACTTTGCGATAATTTAGGCCAACATTAATTGAAAATTCACGCCCCATACCGGCAACCGTAAAGCTATCGGCAATCCAGCAAGCAATTAACGTTAATATTCCTACTAACCACAATAGTTCATATCGGCCTTGAATGATGCTAGAAAAGTCACCGCTCATCCATGCACCAAGTGATTGTAATAAGTCGAAATAATAAGCAGTAAAAATGGTCAATGCGCTAATCACTGCTCCCAACATAATCCCTACCAATGGGACTATCAGGGCGGATTTTAAAATGACACGACGCAATAGCACCATAAACAACATGGTGCCAAGAAGCGCAAAACCGCTAGCGACCACCATCTTAGTCATAATACTTGCTGCAGGGAAAAGCACCATAACGACCAATAAACCTAAACTGGCTGACTGGGTTGTCCCTGCAAGAGAAGGTTCAACAAAGCGGTTTTGTGTTAATAATTGCATGATTAGCCCAGCAACGCTCATGGCGCTACCTGCTAAAATCAAAGAGACGGTTCGGGGAATTCGGCTAATAAAAAAGATGTCTTGCATCTCTGGGTCGGTGAAAAGCGAAACGGGTGACACGTCACCCGCTCCAATAAACAAGCTTAATACCGCTAAAACCAATAACGCGATAATTCCACAAAAAAGATAAAGCGTTTTCATCGGTTATTTTGCTTGGCTCTTCTCTAATGCTGTATTGATATCGTCCATTAACTTAGAGTAAGTTTGAATACCACCTGCAATATATACGGCAGTTGGGTCAAGGTATGTAATTTGGCCTTTTTCCCACGCTGCGGTTTTTCTCACTAATGCGTTATCTAATACTTCTGCTGCTGGCTGTGCATCTGTTTTACCAATCGCGCTATCACGGTCGATAACAAATAACCAATCTGGGTTTAATTTCACCAGTAACTCTGCATTAACGATGTTACCGTGGCGACCCGTGTTTTCTTCAAATACATAAGCAGGTTCAAAACCTAATACATCAAAGATAAAGCCGAAACGAGAACCCGGACCGTATGCGGAAATTTTACCACCACTGACTAAGATCACCATCGCTTTACCCGCGGTAGGTGCTTTAGTTTTGATACCTTCAATTTTAGTATTGAAGTCAGCAATCAATTTTTTGGCTTGTTCTTCTTTACCAAACAATGCACCAAGTTCATTAGTACGCTCAGTTAAGCTACCAATAAAGTTTTTGTTATCAATGTCTAATGAGATAGTTGGAGCAACGCCACTGAGTTTGTCATAAGCATCACGGGCACGGCTTCCACCTAAAATCAGGTCAGGTTTAGCATTACTTAATGTTTCATAAGCGGGTTCAAATAATGTTCCGCCATTGACGTATTCAGAACCACTATATTTCGTTAAGAATTCAGGGAAGCGAACGTTGGTTTGTGGAACACCCGCAACTGGGGCGCCAAGTGCATCCATGATGTCCAATGTTTCCATGTTCATCACAATGACTTTTTGAGGATGACGAGGAATTTCAGTTTTGCCTTGGGCATGTTCTATCGTGATAGTTTGTTTTTCTGCAACTTGTGTTGTTTCTGTCGTGTCTTTCGCGTTATCACAACCGGCTAATACTAACGCAGATAACAAAGCAATACCCGAAACTAATGATTTTGCAAACATCTAATTTCCTCCGTCCATCGATAAAAGTACTGATGATTAAATTTTGTGATTCACAATTTGGCGTATATTACACGCAAACAAGCGCAAATGATATTAGTTTGCATTTGCATTCACTAAAAAGTTGTCTTAACGCACAAAAACATCAATTCAATGAATTGACCACGTAGGTTTTAATGTTTAAACAAAGAGGATAGATATAGAAAATCAGGAAAATAGAGTAAAACGTGATTTGACTGCACTTCATTGGGTAAAATAAATAGGTTGAGCCTGCGACTGTATTTGTTTGCTTAACTATTTTTATGACAGCAGACGATATAAATCCGTAATCTCAACCTATATACCATTAATTCCCATTTAAATGCGCATGATTACATGTCATCTAATTGCCCATTTTCATTGAGCTGAGAACTAATATCTTCAAGAAACCAATCAATTGGCGTTTTCATCAAAAATGCAAGTTTAAATAAATGAAACAAATCAATCTTGATTTTACCTCTTTCATAGCGTGAGATTTGCTGTTGACTAACACCTAACAATTGAGCTAACTGAAACCCTGTATATCCCAGTTCTCTACGTTTTTCTAAGATCCTCTGACCTACCATATAATGGATTTTTTCGCTGCCATTTTCTGAATACATATTATCACCATTTATTAAGGCACAGTTAAAATAAGGGCTGCGGCACCTTCAAACTGACCAGCTTGAACTCGGCCATTGGTACCTAATACGGCTTTTAGGGATACCGAGTTTGTTCCACCTGCAGGCACATGGATTTTGTAACCATTTTCCCCTGGAGTATCATTCCCACCTAAATACAAATTCGCATATAAGCTATTATCTGCTCGTAAATTTACACGTCCATTTGTCACGTTCACACCAGTGGCAATCACCAAAACATCCATCGCTAAGTTACATGTCACACTAACGTTCACTTGTTTTGATTGGCCAGCGAGATCAGCTTCGCTAATTGGGCCAAAGTTAATATCCGGGATGTTATTGTTGATCTTACAAGCTCCTATTGGTGGCGGAGCTATACCACATTGAGAACCAGGAAGTAGACCTCCTCTGCTTGTAACACCAGTGCGATCTTGGTAAAACAGCCCCACACACTCTTGATTATTCTGTAACCTAACTCCGGTATGAACAGCCCACTGTGTTGCTGGAGCTGTCGCTCTTGCCAAAACCCCGGGGATATTCTGAACATCTATCATATATCGATACTTAGAAATTTCGGCCAAATTGACTGTTGCAGCCCCCGGTGTTCCATCAGCGGTATGCTTATGACTTATGGTGAGATAGCATGTCGACCACCCATAACAAGGATTAGGCGTACTCGGCGATTCAGGATCCCAACGAGCAATCACATATTTATAATCTGCATCTCCGTTATTTGGATTATTACCGGGTCTTGATTCAGTGATATAGGAAAAAATATAAGCTGATGCAGAAGGCGAAAACATGACTGCACCAATTAATAGCGATAAAAATACTTTCATATTAGTTCACAGCCTTATTATTCATAATCTAATTTAAATGTTGCTACAGCACTGTAAGGCCCTACTTTTATTGTCTTATCAGCAATAGCATCCGGTTCACCTTTTAAATAGGCATAGAACCGCAATTGGTTAGCGCCATCTTGTAGCGTTAGCTTCGAGCCTTTCTGTTCAATAGCCAGTGGTGTTTTATCTGAATTTTGCAGCCCCACCGCGAAACCCGATGCAACACTACTTGTTGATAATGCTAAAAAACCAGGAAGTGCAAGATTAGGTGTCCCTGAAAAAGTCACTTCCACAAATTTGCCTATTGTCGTGTCACAGTCAGACAACTTAATCACAAACTCTTTAGGCGGAGTTTCACCATAGGCATAAAAGTTTTTCTCCGGTGTATCAAAAAAATCCATCGGAATGTTTTCATCACCCGGTAAAATAGTGCAAGGCTCCTCCACTAAATTACCGATAACTCTTAAATTATCAGGCACAGCAAAAGCAGCATTAAAGTTAATAAGTAAGGCGCCTGCTACTGCACATTGGATTACTTTGTTCATTATTGGTACTCCGCTAGCAATGTGCCTGTTGCAGTAAAGCCCCCTTCAGGCAACGTCACTCCCAATCGCTTGACAGGAACAACCTCTAAAACAGGCGGTTGCCCATAAGTAATTTTCAATGGTTTATTGATTTCAAAACCTAAACCATTTTGGGTAATACGCATGCCAAGATCTCGAATATTGGTTTCCAGTGCCGACTTATCAAAATCTGTTGCTGTCCCTTTGATAGTTAGCATTAAGTCCCAACCTTTTAAATTGTCTTCACACTTCAAAGCGTAATTAATAGGTTTCGTAAATCTGATACCATCAATCTTATGTAAACCAATATCTTTGTATTCAATAACGTGGACTTTATCTTCAAAAACAGTGCAAGGCGGTGGAATTAGCAAGGTTCCAGTAAACTCCACATCATTTGCCATCACGGCACTGCTAGGTATAACTAACAAACTCATTATCAGAGGAAGTCTTTTCATTATTCTTTGCATTATTTTTCCCTCACTGATAATCAAGTTTGATAGTGACGCCTGCATGAAAAACCCCACCCTTTGTCAGAGTTGTGGATAAATCACGAACAGGTATGGCTTCAAATTGAGGCGCATTTGGGTACACAAACTTGACCTCTTGGTTCAATCGAAGCTTGCTTCCGTTATAACGAAAAGCAATCCCTAAACCCGGAAGATCTGTTTCAATTGCCCCACTATCAAAAGATGCAGGAATACCAATCAACGTCATTTTCATTTGTGATGTTGGCCTTTTTTCACAATTAATATTGTAATTTATGGGCTTCGAATAGGCGTTACCGTCAATTCGGGTACTCATGATCTCATCAAAATTAACTTTGATTATATTTCCACCATTAATTTTGCAAGGCGGTGGAGCCAAAACAACCCCTTTAATCGGTACAGTTATCATACCGGGTGTAACTGTTGCCCGTGTATTTCCCGATGGGCTAATACGTGAATCAGGTAATCCTGCATAAGAAACCGATGTAAAAAATAGTCCAGCGAGACAAGATGCCAGCAGGTACCGCTGCTTGTTTAAATCACTCATAATCCACCTTAAAGTCCATTACGGCGCTGAAACTTCCTTCAGTCAATTTTTCAGGGGTTCTCACTGGCGTTACAAAGTATTGAAGAGTACCCTGCGGTGCATCGAGAAATTGAGGACGACCTCGGCTTCCTAGCCTGATGTCTTCTCGTTGTGCATCTGTCACTTCTAACGCCAAGCCAGAGACGCCTTTTACACTTAACATTTCTGGAAAATGTTGATCCGATACGGCAACAAAAGAGACAGTTATCACCGGTTGCATTGCATCCCAAAGCGATCTTCCCGTTCTTGTGTCTTTCATTCGGCTTTCCGTGCGAATGCAATGTCTAAATTCTAATTCGAATGAAACTGGCTCAGCTCTATCACCAGGTTTACGCAGTGAATAAGAAGGAATCTCCCCTAGAGACACTTCTTGGCGCATTGAATTAGTCACATCCATCGTACAAGGTGCTTCGGTCATCATGCCATTGACTGTCAATGTTCCATGTAATCCATCAATATCCCAACTGTCTGCTCCAAAGGTGAACACTGGAACTAAACCGAATAAGATAGTGCTGAACAGGAGAGTCCTTTTCATACGTTATTCCCCGTTATCTATCCGTCGAAGATTCAACTTTGCAAGTTGTACCAGCGCAACCAAACGTCAGTTTAGGCCTTCCACCATAATCGTTGATATAAGTTAGAACGGGTTTTGCCCCCATCGCACTTGCACTACCTTTAAGCATTCCATTACTTTTTGGTGAGATCATGACAGGCTCAAACTGTTTCACCGTGTCTCCGCCCACTTTTGTACTTGCGTCTACAATGGTGACGAAATAAGGGGTTGGATTCGTGACTTCGTAGGCATCACCTTTACGTGTTAGCGTAATTTTCTCTTGCCATGGATTCTCTAAATCCGTGCGTGTGGCATATAACGCTTTTGGTCGATAAAACAATTTAATTCGCGTCTGTAATGCAATTTGTAATACGTTCGCTTCTTTACTACGTGGTGGAATTTCACGTAAATTAAAGTAATAAACACTCTCTCTGTCCTGAGGCAATGTCGCGATATCAGGAAGAGCTTGAATTTTAACTTGGCTACCTTCACCCGCTTCTACACGTTGAACCGGGGGTAAAACTGTGAGTGGGCTTTCAATTTTGTTACCATTTGCATCTTCAATCCACCCCTGTGCAAGGTATGGTAACTCTGTGTTTTCATTCTTAATATTCAAGCTAATGGTCTTTTCAGCCCCATTATAAATGACGCGTGTTCTATCGAGGGCAATCGCGGCCAAAGCCTGCCCACATAGCACCGCGGATAACGTGATTGTTGTAGTAAAAAATGCAATTTTCTTAATGTTCATATGTACCAACTAGTTATAAAATCAAGCAATTTGGGTTACTCGGTATAATCTACGCTGTAAGCAATATCCGGTGGTTTCAATAACCAACGCTGACTGGGTGCTACGCCCTGTTTAATCGGTGCAGGCTTGTAAACTGGTGCTGGCTGCCCAACAGGAACGGCTTTTGCTGGCATATACCCAGGTTCAACACTGGGGCTGCTTGTACACGGTAATAACAGTGAGTTAAATTCAGCCGTTGTAATATTTTCTGGAACCTGAATTTTGCACTGCGTGCTTCCATCCCAATGCACATCTAAAACTTCATTTGGATTGACACCAGAGATATACACAGAGCCATTATCAGTCACGATACCGAGCTCTCTATTTTTTTCATTTCTCACTGTGGCGCCAAATGGCGGATAACTTCCATCGGCCAATGCCAATCTCACCATAGTTTTAATACCCGATAACACTTCAAACTCACGATAAGCAACCGCCCCTTCGGTCAGCGTAATTGGCTGAGATGTCCGAATAGCTTCCACATTGTCAGGCAATTGAGTCACATCAATATGTGTATTAGTACGGTAATAATCACTGATATCAGCAACTACCGCTTTACCAAAAATATTGGTTTCCGTGGTCGGCCCGAAACCTTGAATAGGCACATTTTTCACACCTTCAGTACCCACCATCACACGGCTACCACCTGGGGTATTAATACGGTGCAGTGCGGCACCATGCCCTGTGACTGTTGCACCACCTTGTAGAGAAAAGGCGGCTGAAGAAGTATCACCATTGATATAGCTGGTACTTGCAGTTACTGTTGCTAAATCTGCGTAACGCGTATAGAAGCCATCAATAGTTCCACGACCTCGGCTACTCACCCCAGTACCAACACGATAGTTGGTCTTATCATCAACGGAGTCGAAATAGCTGACAGTGTGTGAGTTACCATCTCTCGTTATCATATTGTTGTAGCTAATTGATGCTCTATCTGCCCATGGCAAAGAGAGGTTCATGTATAGCCCATCGTCATTATTTCTATTATCAAATTTGTTGCGGAATGCCGTTAAACTTAAATTGATATTTTTAAAACGACCGATATTGAAATATTTCGCAATAGAAACGTTATAGCGTTTTGCCGCTGGCTTATTCCAATAGGTTTCGTGGTTATAGTTCAGATACGCGGTTAGGTCTGCATTCGTGAAATACTTATTAAATGTAATCGTATATAGCTCTTTACTATTATCGAACTCCACACCTCTATAACGACGATCGAGGTATTGGTTCATACTCATAAAGTCACGTTCAGAGAATCGGTATCCAGCAAAGGTTACTTGGCTATCATATTCTTCAAAACGTTTTGAATAACTTAAGCGATACGATGCACCCGTATAGATTTTGTTATCTGTTTTCAGTTTTGCGCGTGACTCGGTGATATCGAATGAAATTGCACCGAAGGCAAGTAAATCTCGACCAACACCCAGTGATAACGCGTTATAATCACCCGCTGCTATACCACCACCAAATAATGACCAACCGTTAGAAACTCCCCAACTAAACTCCCCCGTAACAAACCCTTGCCCTTCGGTTTCATGTTCCATATTATTCGGTCGACCACCCGCTATCTTAAATAGCACTGAGCCTGGACGTGTTAAATAAGGAATAGAGGCGGTATTCATTTGAAACTCTTGTACAGAGCCATCTTGCTCTTCTACTCGTACATCTAACTTACCGCTAACCGCATCACTTAAATCTTGAATACGGAAAGGTCCCGGAGCGACTTGCGTTTCATAAATAACGCGCCCTTGCTGAGTTACAATCACTTTTGCGTTGGTTCTTGCAACACCTGTTACCTCAGGTGCATAACCTCGTAGATTTGGTGGTAGCATTCTCTCATCTGAGATCAGGCTCACCCCCATATAACGGAATGAGTCAAACAAACCTGAGCGTAAAAATTGCTCACCCATCGTTAGCTTTGCATTTAACTCTTTGATTGCTCGATAAGCATAATACTGGCTCCAATCCCATTTACGATCGGTTGACTGCCCATTAGTCCGATTATAACTAGCTTGCCAATCAGCCCTAAAACGCCACGCGCCGAGGTTAAAACCTGTTGTACCATTACCAGTAACCGACTGGGTATTGGCTGAATCCGCAGGCCTTGTCACGTTAGCATTCAAGTTATAGTCAAAAATTAGAGCGGGCACCCCTTCATCCCAACGAGATGGTGGATCCCAGTTATCAGAAGTAAACTCAATATAAGCCTGAGGTACCGTAATTGTGATAGTTTCTTTAGCTAAAGAGCCATTTATTGTCATTCCAGGAATCGTTTCTGGAATTAAACATTGGCCATTGTTAGAAAACTCAACCTTCTGTTTCCATTCATCGCGCAAAGCGATATGGTCGACAACATCTGGCGTTAAACAAGGCTCTGTCATACTTGGATCATTAGGATCCGCGATATATTCAATATCAAAAGTGTCAGCTAAGTCGCGACTATTTAAATTAATTTTAAATGGATACTTCCCTGGCATGACATAGCCTGCTCGAGAGAACTCATTTAAGGAAATATTGCTTTTATCCTGAAGGTCTAAAACATCCGTATTAAACTCAATATTATCATTATTCGCATTAGCTAAATTTATATGAGCAATAGCTATAAACACCATGGTAGCAACAGGCGTAAAAAAATAACTTACTGAGTTATTAAATACTTTATTTTTACTTTTTAATCGCAGAGCCATAATAGTCCCTTAGTAATAACTCAGTAATAATCCATTTTAAAACGGATAGTTGTCTGATAATTTCCTGGTTTTAAGCGTTTATTATTAGGTACTACCTGCACCTTATAGTGCAGAGTTGTCTCCCCTGCTCTGATGGGTAAATCCGGCATTGCCTTACCAGGTATTGCAACATTTCCAGCTGTGTCAGAAATTTTTACTGACAATCCGTTTGCATGCCCGAAAACATCGAAGCTGCGGCCATCTGTCGGGCCATCAAATGTAATATTGAAAGTTTGCCAATTAGGAGTTCCAGGAGTTACCGGTGTTAGAACACAATTGATAAGGCGTATAGAGAAATTACTTGCAGGGCTTTCTCTATCGTTAATTATCTGGCTAACCGGTACAGTTGTTATGTTAACTGATTGATCTCGGCTATCTGCATCAATTGCACAAGGGCTCTCAATAATTGAACCACCCATAGTGACAGTTCCTTTGAACTGACTTTGTGCCCGAGAATTTTGATTTTGCGCACTCGCTATCGGGGCAAATATCATTCCTGAAAGCACCATGACAATGATGCCAAAGTGATTCATAGCGACTCCATTTCAACTTAATAACCAATTTCAACGCATTAAAATTAGTGCCCATACATCCTTGTACGGGCGGTACCAATTACTGGTAGCTCAGAGCAAATGTTGCGATTGTGTCAAATTCACCTGGTACAGCTGGTTTATTTGTTGCATCAGCATCACCTTGCAAATACGCTTGGAAGCGCAGTGTGTTTGCACCAGTGAATAAAGCTTGAGATGGAGATTTAGCACCTAAAGCAATTTTAGTACCGTTGAAATCAGTGATCACGATACCTGCGTTTTTTGCAGTACCAGCGATAGCTAAACCATCAGTTACAGAAGCACTTGGCGTACCAGTAAATGTAGTTTGAACAGTTTTCAGAGTCGTGATATCACACTGCTCTAATTGGATGTTGAAATCGCGAGCAATACTTTTACCGCCACCGTTTAATGCAGATGTTGCGATAGCACCCATTGGTACTTCAAATGCTTGAGAACCTGGTGGAATTGAGCAAGGAGCATCAATGATTGAACCTTTAAAAGTGACTTGGCCGCCACCTTGGTTTGCAGAAGCAGAACCAGCAACCACTGCCAGACCTAAACCTAATACTAAAGCAAGTTTATTTAATTTCATTTTATACATTTCCATTAGATAAAAAGACAATACAAATTAAAATAACAAGTTATTATTAATCTGATTATTTTAATTTTTTTCTTAAAATATATTCGGTTAGTAAACATTAAGGATTGACACTAATAACCATTCCTATTTATCAAACTCCATTAATAAATAAGACAATTAAACAATGCATCAATGCGTTGCCATTATTATATCTCATTTTAATTATGTCAAATCCACCAATTAATTAACAACCTTCACTGTAAGTTAGTGATATATATATAATATCCACAATATACTCTATTTTGAATACACCATTACAGGATAAACAAGTGATGCATACCTAATTAAATTGATTTTTTCTTAATAAAAAACCACAAAATAAACCCATTCAATATTAATAAAGTTTTTTATACTCATAAAACGGGTTCTTATTAGTGAAAAAAAATGGTTCAGAAAATAACGCTAACATTAAAACAAGCCTAAATTATTAAAACGAAATTTTTATCGGTGGATAATTAATCAGAAATATCCCAAAAAAAAGAATTAAATAATTTCATAATATTTCTTAATTCATTAATTGTTACATTTATCTTGAAAATTAAAAAATAAAAATAATGGTAGCAATATCAAATATATAGCCAACAATTAACATACATAAAAATATAGAAATCAGCGAAAAAAGAACAATATCATAAAACATTTTTTTAAATTAAAATAAAAATAGAAACAATTAAGTGAAAATTTAAAAAAAGGCATGATCGAGAAAAACCTTGGCATTACAAAATATTTCAAAAGGTAATTAAAGGTAATTTTTAATTAATTTATAAATACAAAAACCTTATCTTAAGACCTGAAAATTTCAAAAAAAATATTTTCAATAACAATTGAATTATTTCATAATGAAATTAACCCATTTAATTAAGATAAGTTAGATAAAATAATTTATTAGAAAACTCACAATGAGTAAGTATGATATCTTAAATTGTTATCGATAATTACATCACTGACATAATAGTGAAATTAAATATAGAGACCCTACATTTAAGTAAAAACACTAATCAAGTAAAACATAATTCATCTTTATTTTTAACATTATCGACATACTTATTTTCGCATTTGTAGGTAGCTAAAAACTTAATGTACTACTCAAGAACAAAGGAACTAAAATATGATGAAAGTAGATATTATTGAGTCAAATATAAAATAGATTGATCTCAATCAGATTAAGAACAATCTATGCTAGCTTAGTTTGATGTCAATACGTCTTTATTTTCTTGATAGGGTATTCATTGAGATGGTACATGTGAGTAGGCAAGAAGCCATATCATGCTCTAAGCATCGGTGGGTCGGCAGATAGTCTCTAACTAGTCAAAATATAAGATAAGAAGTAGAAATTTTACTGCCACTTCGTGGCGTCAGAGTTTGAGGCGATTGCCAACAAGGCTAACATATTCTTCTCTTACTCCATGAGAGATGATCATCAATAGTGTTATTGGATTAATTTTTCAGCTGTAGAGCAACATACAATAGAACCTTACTTTCAATCGTTAGTAGATCTAATTTTGTTATCTCAGATATTCTTTTTAAACGATAATCTAATGTATTTCTATGAATAAATAATTCTTTAGCTGTTTCACGAGATAATAAATTATTTTTAAACCAGACTGTTAATGTTTTAATCAATACACCATTAGAATCTTCATGTAATAATGTATTCAATGGTTTTAATAGTTCTTCTGAAGACCATTTAAAATTTAACCCGTATAATAATACCGGTAGCATGATATCTTGGTAACAATAAATTTTTAACTGGGGTTTTTTAGCTTTCCCTACTTGCATGGTAATTTTAGCTGTCTCATATGATTTTTTAATTGATTCCTCTGCAGGTTCTAAAAAGAAATTACCTAATGATATTTTCACTTGTAATTTAAATAATTTAAGAATATCCGATTCTAATTTTAAAATTTTCTTTTTTGCAGTGTCAATATCCCAGCGATTGAACTTATTTAATGCAGGAGTTAAGCAGACAATTTCCGTCAAAGATTGAATAGCGACTAAGTTATCAGGATTATTATACTCTATTAATTTTTTAATTTCTTGTAATTCACTAAATGCACTATTTACACCTAATTGTCCGCTATCTACTTCAATAATAATAGCGACTCGTGGAATAGAAAAATTAATATTAAGCTTTTTAGACCATTCAGTTATGTTATCAGGAATGGTTCCATTTTCAATATACGCTAGAATAATTTCTTCTTTAAAACGATCGTTTAAATTCAAATGGTTATAAATCTCTGCCTGCTCTAACATCATTACTGCCGTCATGGAAACCAGCTCCCCAAATTGTTTAATTTGGGTTGGCTCTCCGGTTAATCCTATTACACCAATAATTTTACTATTCAAATAAAGAGGTAAATTAACACCTGGTTTAACCCCATGTAAATGATTCGCAGTGGCGTCATCAATAACAACTGTTCGCTTTTGCTTTATTGCGAGTAATGCACCTTCATGGAATTCACCCAATCTATTACTATCTCCACTTCCTATAATACATCCAGTTTCATCCATAACATTAATATTACAATCAATAATTTTCATGGTTCTATCAACAATTTCTTGCGCTAATTTGGAGGTAAGACAATAATCATACATATTTCAACCTCTTTTACTGGTGCTGTAAAATAGAAATAAACTTTCCAATCATAAATTTTAATAATGTTTATTTTTAATTTAATTAACTCCAGTATTCAATATTCCTTGAAAAAATCAAGAAAAATAAATTTCATTTAAAATACAGCAAACAAAGCTAAATTTTAAAACTATTATTTCAATTTTTATTATCTATTTTAATATTCAGCGTATTCGCAATATTTTTAGTACAATTAAATAAATTACTTTCAGCATTATTTAAAGCTTCTTTTAGTGAACTAATTTTATGTAAAATACTAAACGCTGAATCAATACCATATTGTTGTAAATGACTGAGATCATCACCAAGGCTTCCAACAATGGCAATAACGGGTATTTTATGTTTTCTCGCTAACTGAGCGACGCCAAAAGGCACTTTGCCATTTAAACTTTGGCTATCTAACCGCCCTTCACCTGTAATAACTAAATTTGCTCCTACCATGTGTGATTCAAGGTTCAAGGTTTGTGCAATAATATCGAAGCCAGGCTTGAGTTCCGCTTTGAGAAAAGCAAGTAAGGCTGCTCCCATTCCTCCTGCAGCACCGGCTCCTGCAATATAATGAACTTCAACATGCAAATCTCGCTTAATGATATCTGCAAAATGTTCTAAATTTTTGTCTAACATTTCAACATGTTCATTTGTCGCCCCCTTTTGAGGGCCAAATATCACAGATGCGCCATTTCTCCCTATTAATGGGTTCGAAACATCACAAGCAATACTAAATTGGCACGCTTTTATCCTCGGGTCCATTGTGCTGACATCAATACTCGCTAAATCGGCAAGTGCTTGCCCTCCTAATTTGATTTGTTGCCCATGAGAATCTAATAATTTGGCCCCAAGTGCTTGCAACATTCCTGCTCCGCCATCATTGGTTGCACTTCCACCTATACCAATAATAATCTGCTTTACCCCAGTATCTAGGCAGGCCTTTATCAACTCTCCTGTGCCATATGATGTCGTTAGTAATGGATTTCTTAATTCAATAGGGACTAGCTCTAGCCCACTTGCCGCAGCCATTTCAATAAATGCTTGCTGTTTATTTTGAGATAAACCATAGAATGCCTGAACACTCGTACCTAAAGGACCAATAACATCAAGATGATAGATTTCCCCATTGGTAGCCTCAACCATCGTGACAACTGTACCCTCACCACCATCCGCAATAGGGCACTTAACATAAGTTGCATGCGGAAAAACCTCTTTGAACCCGTTTTCAATAACCGTTGCGACTTTCAATGCAGATAAACTCTCTTTAAATGAGTCAGGTGCAATGACTATTTTCATAAAAATAATCCTTTAGAAATTTTTATTATCAATAAGTTAAAAATTCAGGTGGGTACTCGCCCACCTGATACGACTTTTTATTATTTCGGTTCATCGAGTAAGAGGATCATAATTAAGCCAATCACCGCACAGATACCAAAGTAAGAGAAAACAGCATCAAACTTACCGGTCATATCTAACAATAACCCTGCCATCATAGGTGAAACGAAGCCACCTAAGTTTCCTCCACTATTTACAACAGATATCGCAATTGGATAGTTATTATTATCAGCGACTCCCATTGGATAAGCAGTAAATGCAGGCCAGCCAATATTCAAGAACAAACCAACCGAGAAAAGGGCAAGTGCAACTGCGCTCGTGCTTTCGGGTACATTCAACATCACTAACATCATCGCAATCGTCGCTACTGCGGTAAAAAGCATGGTGGGTTTGCGACGACGACCAAAAACTTTATCAGAGATCCAGCCACCAAAAATCGAGCCGATAAACCCACCAACAAATGGCATTGATGCAACAAAGCCCATTTTCATAAATGAAAAGCCTTTTTCATTTACCAGATAAGAAGGTATCCAGGTTAATATTCCATATAAAATACTGACCATCATGAAATAAGAAATAGTATTACACCAAATATTTTTAGATTTAAATATTTGGGAAGCTGAACTTAATGGAGTGACTGATTTAACACGAATAAATTTATCTAGCGTATTAAATTTAGGACTCAGAACAATATTGCCTTCTATTTTCTTTTCTGCAATTTCTGAATTATCGGCACGAATATAATCTAATTCACTTTGCGAAACAAAACGACTTTCCTCTGGTTTTGTTCTAACAAATAAATACCAAATAATTGCAAGAAAAATACCGGGAATAGCGAACAGAATAAAGACCCAACGCCATCCATAAGTTAATGCAATCCAAACAACTAATGGTGGAACAATAATCGGAGCAAACATCGTTGAAGCAATATAAACGCCAGTGGCGGTTGCTTTTTCTTTTGCTGGAAACCAGTTATTAATTGTCGACGTTAGCCCGACAGGAGTTGGTGCTTCGGCCATACCTAGGCCAAGACGCAACCACTTAATTGCAAAGGCAGATTGGGCTAAGCCAATAAACCAAGTCATGGCAGAAAAACCGAGAATGGATAATGACACCATACCTCTTATCCCACGTTTCGCCATCCAAAAGCCTGCGGGTATTTGACATAAAGCATAACCGAGGAAAAACATACTCGCGAGAGAGCCCGCTTCTAAATTAGTTAATTTAAACTCATCAGTAATAAAAGGTAGAACCGCACCAATATTACTTCTGTCTGCATAATTTACAGCATAGACGATAAAAATCAGGGCTAATACCACCCAACGATAATTCGTCTTTGGCCTAATCGGATTTGAATTTATCATTATTTTCGCTCCAGAGCAGTTTATTATTTAATACACGTTTTATTACCTGCTTTTTTAAGAATGAAACGATCCCTGCTAATTCATTAAAATTAACATTTAGGAACGTTATTTAATTTAAACTTACTTCAACTAATTTTATTTACTCGACAAGCTATGCATTGTTTCTTTTAATAAAGGATACAGCCCATTGTAAATATTAAACTGCTTGTTATAAGTATCTTGTGTTTTTTTATCTTGATTTGGTGTGAATGTGATATCTTCTGTTTTTATAATCGGTAAATCAGGGTCATTAATGCCACAGAAAAAACCGGCTCCTGTCGCACCAACCATTGCCGCGCCAAAAGCCGCTGCATCTGCTGTTTGGGCAATATTATATTCAACCTGAAGAATATCCGCTTTAATTTGAGTCCATAACGTATTACGTGATCCTCCCCCTACGCTGAGTAATTCATCTAATATCACTCCCCATTTTTCATTAGCAATATTCAAAATCTGTTTTAAACCATATGCTGTACCTTCAAATGCCGCCCTGACCATATCATCGCGAGTATGATTTAGCCGTAAGCCTATCCATGCTCCCGATGCATTAACATCCCAAATAGGACTACGTTCTCCAGCTAAATAAGGCAGATAAATTAAGCCATTAGCACCAGGTACTGATGATTTTGAAAATATCTCCAACTGTTCATGGTCATTAACTTCCGGCCAAACCGCCTGGTTTAGCCAACTGAATGTCCCCCCAGTTGTCGACATCGCTCCATGGGCCAACCATTGATTGGGAACGATGTGATATCGGTTCATAAAACGAGGATCAAAGTTCGGCTCTTCTAAGCAAAACGTAATGACTCCTGATGTTCCTGTTGATTCAAAAGCTGTTTCAAGGTCAAGTAACCCAACGGCAAATGCAGCAGCAGCAGTATCTGCCGACCCTAAAATAATTGGCGTATTTTCTTTCAACCCCGTTTCTTGAGCGGCTTCTTTACTCACCTTACCAACCACAGAAGTGCACTGGTAAATTGGCGGTAAAATATCGTGATTAAACTTCCAATACCTTAATAGTTCTTTTGACCACTTAGGTGCTTTAGACAAAACGACTGCGCCAGAATACGCGGCTTGGGTCGGGTCAATGGCGGCTTTTTGACTTCCTAACTTTAAAGATAAAAAGCTATTAAGTAGAACGACCTTATGAACTTTTTGCATTAATTCCGGCTGTTGTTCTTGTAGCCATCCTAACGTTCCCACCCAACATGCAGACGGACTTGGACTATTACAAGAAAGTGCCCGAACATGCGTTATATTTTCCCCGAGTGTTTGCTGTATGAAACCTTCGGAACGCCCATCAAGATAAGTAATCCCATTTGCAACAGGCTTATGATGTTTATCCAATAAAACCAGCGTTGGGCAAGCAACAGAAAAACTCACAGATACGATATTCTTTACTTGAGAAGTCACTTCTTTAACTGCATCTGCGGTCTTTTTCCAAAAGTCATTTAAGTCAATTTCATGATTTTTGGGAGATTTGGAAATAATATTGGTATCACGTGAAGCCTTTGCCAATAATTCTCCATGGAAATTAAATGCACAAACTTTCACGCTACTGCTACCTGCATCAATTCCCAAATAGACACTGTCCATCATGCTGCCTCCAACGCCTGCTTTTAATTGTTATGTATAATAATTTTAATCGCGTCACCTTTTTGAGCGGTTGCCATGGCCTCGTTGATCTCATCTAAAGCAAATCGGTGAGTCACTAATTTCTCGATATCAATTAAGCCCGAAGAAATCAGTGTCAAGGCTTGCTGGTAGCCTTCTCGACTTAACGCACTGGCTCCTGTAAGAATAAGCTCGTTGTAGTGAATAATATTGACATCAATTTGCGCCATATCATCCTTTGAAAAGCCGGCAAACAAGTTAACTCGTCCTCCTTTTCTAGCGAGTTCCAATGCGGGATTAACTAATCCAGGAATGCCAATAGCAATAATCACCACATCTGCGCCCACCCCTTCCGTCAAGCCTTTTACTACATCCAGTAAGTTTTCTTGCTGGCTATTGATGACACGTGTGGCACCGCAATTTAACGCAGCCTGTTGGCGTTGTTCATTGAGTTCACTAACAATAATATTTTTCGCACCTGAGAAACGCGCAAGTTGCACATGCATTAACCCGATAGGCCCCGCACCAATAATGACCACCGTATCACCAAGCTCAATACCCACATTTTTTTGTCCATTGATACAGCAAGCTAACGGCTCAGCTAATGCTGCGGCTTCAAAAGACATCCCTTTCGGTATCTTAAAGACATTACCCGATGACAAAGCAACCTCTGGTATTCGAACATATTCCGCAAAAGCGCCATCAAATTCATAACCGATTGCTTGGCGGTTTAAACAGACATTTTCTTTACCGATACGACAATAAACACAAGAACGGCATGGCACGACAGGGTCAACAGCGATTGCGTCCCCGACGTTTAGGTCAGTCACATTTTCACCGACTTCGACAATTTCCCCTGAAAATTCATGCCCTATTACAGAAGGGTAACGCACGCCTTTGGTTTTTTTACCGGAAATAATCCGTCCGTCAGTTCCACAAATCGCGGCTGCCTTGACTTTAATAACCACATCGCCTTTACCAACTTGTGGATATTTAACGTCTGCCACTCTAAGTTCATTAGGCGCATACAATACCGCTGCTTTCATTTTTTCCTCCCCATGCATGACAGCTATGACCGTTGGTTATTTGCCACCCGCTTGCTTATATTCCGCGATAGCTTGGTCAACCGAACAATCATCATTGATTAATGCATTCAGAGCCTTAATGACTGCTGTTGGGTTTTCGTGCTGCCATACAAAGCGCCCGTATGTCACACCACCAACACCAATATCTAATGCTTTACGTGTATTTGTTAGGAAGCTAACAAGATCGCTCCCCATATCACCACCAGCTAAAGCAACCATAGCTGGGCAACTATCAACGACAGATTTAAATGTCTCAGGGGAACCAGACCAGAGTGTTTTGATGATATCGACACCTAGCTCAGCGCCTGCGCGAACACAGTAAGCGAGATTTTTCGCATCAAAACTGTCTTCAATCATTGGGCCTTTTGGATAAATGTGTGCGACTAAAGGCAGTCCTGCGGAAGCAGCGGCTTTCGATACTTGGCCTAAAAATGTCAATTGCTGTGCCTGTTCTGGCCCGCCCATAATACAGCCGACTGAAATTGCGTCTGCTCCTAAACGAATGGCTTCTTCAACGTCAGCAACGGGTGTGTCATAAGCTTCATGGTAAGGTATGGAGTAACTTGTCGCTTTCATGATGATAGAAACATCGGAAGCAACATATGGAGGATAAACTTTTTCAATAATACCTTTATGCATCGTAATAGCATCAGGTGCACCCGCAACAACCTGTTTCATGACGGATTTAATATCACCAATTCCCGGTAATACACCACGTGTAATCGGATGATCCATGGTAATTGCAAGAAGACGGCTAGATTTTTTATTTAATAATCTTTTTAAACGGATTTCTTTTCCTAAAAACATATTGATGACCTCTTTAAATCAATGAGTGAATTAATTAACTAAATTTTGAGGATGGCCAGATAAAAAGGCTTCGATATTGTCCATCATCATGTCTGATAAGGTTTGTATGGCTTCAAAACTAGCCCATGAGATATGAGGAGTAAGAATAAAATTTGATAACTGAGTTAACTTCATCATATAACTTTCTTTTTCAGGTGGTTCTGAAATACAAACATCAAACCCAGCACCTAATATTTTATTATTTATTAGAGCGCCATATAATGCTTCTTCATTAACGATCCCACCTCGTGCAGTATTAATTAAAATACAAGACGGTTTCATCTGTTCGAATTCTGGAAAGCTAATTAAATCCTTGGTGGATTTGAGTAATGGACAATGAATAGAAATAATATCGCTTTTCGCAATAACATCTTCAAAAGGTGTATATAGTGGGCCCATATTATTCGTGCCCTTGTATGTGGAAAATAACACCTTCATACCAAAAACTTTTGCGATATCAGCAACTGCCTTACCTAAGACACCATCACCAATAATACCAAGCGTCGAGCCAGCTAAGTTATTAATTTTATAATCAAAATAACAAAATTGACCTGATTCTTGCCAGCGACCATTTCGTACTGATTGTGCATAGGCTAATAAGCTACGACGTAAGGCTAAAATCAAGGTAAACGTATGCTCAGGAACTGTATTTATTGCATAATTCCTGATATTAGAAACTAATATATTACGCTCATTGCAAGCACCAATATCAATCACATCCGTTCCTGTTGCAGCGACAGAAATAAATTTAAGTCTCTTTGCAGCTTCAATAACTTTTTTAGTTATTCTTACTTTATTGGTAATAATAATGTCTGCATTTTTTACTCGCTCAATAATTTCATCTTCCGATGTTTTCCCATACAGTTCTAAACTATATTCTTTATTTATTTTCTTAATATTTATTCCTTCGGGGAAAGTTTCATGATCGAGAAACACGATTTTAACTGTCATTTTTATTACCACCCAATTAACCAACAAAATGAATATCAATTAGACTTTTTGATTTAATAAAATTATATAATTCACTTATCAGGAAGGCATTGTAAGAATGACTAGTTTTCAATGTTAAAAATTGAATATAATTGTGCAAATGCACAATTTGTTATGAATTCGATCACAAGAATGTGATGAATAAAAAAATCGGCCACTTAAAACAGGTGACCGATTTAAAATAAAGTGAGTTAATAACTCAACATTAGAAAAAGGTTGGCATTTCCTCTATAACATCATATTTATCATCAACAAGATAAATCACTTTCCATTTATCAAATGTAATACAGGGATGAGATGTCCCAAATGCCAGTATATCACCAACTTGGAAATCACAATTTTCATCAAAAGATAAAATGGCATGTTGGTCCATTAAACCAACTGTTTTCGCACTATTAGTTTGAAAATAGACAGGCTTCCCCTCTCGGTATTGCATTAGAGGCTGAGGCAAACCTGCATCAAAGGCGACATCTCTTTTGCCAAAATTAACAATCGCTCGTCCCCTCTCAGGTACTGACTGAATTAATGCCACAATTTCCATCGCTGGCATCAAATCGCCATCTAACTGGCAGGCCATACTATCTCTAACTTTCAATGCTTTCTGAGCTTCATCATAAATACCGTGGTCATGTGTAATATAACATCCAGGGCGGATCACAAACCGAATAGGTTTAGAAAGATGAAACTCTGCCATTTTTTTACTGACCAGATCATACCAAACTGAACCTGCCCCAGTTATTAATAGCTCCCCTGAATAACGTGCAAATACACCTAAGTTATCCAGTTTTTGACTGGTGGTTAACACTCGCTGTAAAAATTGCTGTATCTCTTCAATATCCTTTTGAGCATCATCACTATGAATAACGCCTTCATAGAATTCAATGCCAGCAATCATTAAAGAAGGGAGTTTGGTTAACTCATTTGCCAATATGATGGCTTCTTCTTCACTTCGACATCCACAGCGTCCACCATTAACCCCTAACTCAATCAGCACATTTATGGCTAAATCTAACGATGAAAAAATAGCCGCCAGCTGTTTTGCATGAATCACGCTATCAACACAACAATAAATATTGGCTTGATTTAATTGCACTAACTCTGCAAGTAATCGAATATTGGTTTTACCCACGACTTGATTCGCAATAATGATATTCTGAACACCTGACTCCACTGCCACCTTGGCTTGATAAGCTGTTCCTACACTTAGCCCCCATGCACCTTGAGCAATTTGTCGTTTAAAAATGGCAGGCGTCATGGTGGTTTTACCATGTGGAGACAACGAAACATTCGCCACATTCGAATAATGCTGCATCCATGCAATATTATTTTCCAGCTCATTACGCTTCACTACCACCGCAGGCAAACACACATCCTCATGTAGAATGTTTACCGAAATACCTTCCTGATTTAATGTGGCTGATTTATGCCCTACGCCTGCTAACACATTCAGTTTCGTCATTTTTTTCCCTCAACTTGCTGGTTACTGGCTTTTGGCTGTGTTTTCTCTCTCGTGAGTAATATTTTCTAGTACTTCTTCACGACTGAGTTTATTTTTTGGTGTTATCAATGTCACAACAACCGCGCAGACCAAACTGATGGCTAATGCAGGGATTACTGGGTTGCCTAATTTTGCAGACCACTCTGGCGTCAAGATAATCGTTAATGATGTTGAACTCCCCGCAACCAATGCAGCAATACAGCCTTGCCAGTTAAAACGATGCCAGAATTTACCCAATAACACGGTTACACACAGGCCTGACATAATCATTGATATCATTTTGGTAATGTAGCCGATAATGTCATTCGAAGTTAATGCAAAGACAAGTGCTAACAAGATGACGCCAAGTAAGAAGATACGAGATAAATTGATCGCTTTCTCAGGTGGAGGCATCCTACCTGTTACCATCGTATAGATATCACGTAGGATAATAGAAACACCCGCGATAGCATCTGAGCTGCCTGATGACATATTGGCAGACATACCTGCAATCAATACCACCATCGCTAACACGTGCGGTAAAGCATTAGTTGCATATAAGAAAGCAAAGCTGCTGTTTTCTAAATTCGGCTCCATCACATGCGTTGCCATCCCGATAATCGCAGGTAGGAACGAAAACCCCATATACAGTAACCCTGTAATAATAAAGGACTGGCGGATAGCTTTAGTTGATGCTGCTGAATAAATACGTTGGCGATATGACGGTGTCGCTAATACACCAATGCCAATGACCACAGCCAATGATATCGCAGGTAAAACGCCTAATTTACCAATACCGAATAAAGTAAAGGCGTCAGGGTCTGTACTCTTAACAACAACATCCCAACCACCAACATAGCTTACCGAAGCAACCGCTAGAATGATAAACCCGAGGAATAAAACAATTGATTGCAGTGTATCAATCCATGAAACCGCTTTATAGCCACCAATCCCCACGTAAAAAACAAAGCCAACTGCGATAATGATCTTCGCAACAGTAATATCAATATCTGCCGCCCATGCTAGGTATAAACCGCCGCCAAGAATATGAGCGCCCAGCCAGCCTATCGATGCTAAAAATATTAATAACGCAACCAAGTTTTTCACTAAACGGCTGCCGCCTGTGTAATAGCAGATCTCTTCACTCATGGTCATAAAGCGATAATTTCTTACTGGCGCAAATAACCAAGCCGTTAGTAAGATCCCCGTCGCTCCACCAATCCCATACAGCATTCCCGCCCAACCATTGGAATAACCAAAACTGACTGCACCAATACTTGAGCCCGTTCCCACCATCGTACCGACAGTTGAACCGAGAGTGAGTAGCATAGGGAGCTTTCTGCCCCCAAGAATGAAGTCTTCACCGGTTTTTTGATGCCTTGTGACGTACCAACCCACAAACATCATCACAAATGCATATAACAAAAACCACATTAAGAAATTATTATGTTCCATAGTAGCCTCTCATCGCCTTAGCAATTAAGATTTGAATTTGCTGTTGAAGCAGGTGATATCCACTTCAACCATACAATCGACGACAAGGTCAGCGACAAAGCACACCCGCGCAGGTGGGTTATCTGCAAAGAATTGCTGAAATACTTTATTAAAAGATTGGAAATAGCGCGCATCACTTAATACCACTTTCATATGCACAATATCTTGCGTAGCAAATCCCGCATCTTTCATAATGTTTAAACAATTCTCGATAGCCAATTTAGATTGCGCGATAATTCCGCCATCAATCACTTCCCCGTCAATCATGGGTGTTTGCCCTGAAACATACAGCCATCCGTCAGCTAACACCGCTTTAGCAAAAGGCAATGATTGCCCGCCAGTACCTTTTGAGCCTTCAATTCCGAATCTTTTAATCATTTTTATCTCTCTTTTATTTATTTCTTTCTAAGAATTTACCTGCTCTATTCCCTGTCATTTCTTTTTTGGTATAGGTCAGAACACCATTAACAAACACATATTCAATGCCATCTGCTTTTTGTTTTGGGTCTTGGAATGTGGCTGTTTCATTAATTTTTTCAGGGTCAAATACAACGATATCTGCGAAATAATTTTCTTGAATAAGGCCCCTATCCTTTAAAGAAAAACGTTGTGCTGACATGCCTGTCATTTTGTAAATCGCGGTGGTCATTGGGAAAAGCTGCTCATCACGGCTATAGTGGCTAATAACTCGAGGGAAAGTTCCCCAAAGACGAGGATGTGGATTAGGGTCACGTGGTAAGCCATCAGAACCCACCATACTGCTTGGGTGCTGTAACACACGACGCACATCGTCTTCGTGCATTTGGAAATAAATAGCTCCCGCAGGAACAATTTTTTCTGCAACTTGGAAAATATCGCTACTCCACATTGCGGCTATTTCTTTTAATGTCTTGCCCGCGACTTCAGGAAATGGTGTCGACCAAGTTACTAGAATGTCATAGTCTTCAGTAACTTGTGTGATATCTAAGTTTGATGAACCCGCACGATATGGATAACAATCGCAATTGATATCCTGCATGACTTGGTATTTTTCAATGAGAGCCAGCGTTTCTTTTGTGCGTCCCCAGTTTTTTGCCCCAGCACACTTATGGTGGGAAATTTGCACAGGAACTTTTGCATGACGACCAATATGGAAGGCTTCATGCATCGCATCAATGATACCGTCATATTCAGTTCGCATATGAGTGGTATAAATTCCCTGATGCTCTGCTAATAATTCAGCCAACTCACAAATTTCTTCGGTCGAAGAATTAATCGCGTTACCGTAAGATAAACCAGTGCTTAGCCCTAAAGCCCCTTCATCTAACGCACAGGCCAATACTTGCTTCATATGAGCGATATTGTCTGGCGTCGCGGGCTTTAATAAGTCTGTTACACAATTATTTCTTAAGGTTGTATGCCCTATTAATGTCGCGACATTAACAGTTGGCTTCACATTATTAATTTTTTGTTTATAACTGGCTAAATCAGCAAATTGAAATTCGCTTAATTCACCTAATAAATTAATTGGGTCAGGAACTTCGTCCTTTAATGTTGCACACGCTGCACTGATACCACAATTACCGACAATAATTGTCGTTACACCTTGTGATGTTTTTTCGATATATTCAGGCTTATCAATCACAATTAAATCGTCATGAGTATGCACATCAATAAATCCAGGTGATAAAATTAAACCTGAGCAATCAATTATTTTTTCAGCATCTTCACTTATATTTTTTGATATTTTAATAATCCGTTCATCTTTAACGGCAATATCACTGACAAACTCACTTTTACCACTACCATCTATTACAGTGGCATTTTTAAAAACATAATCGTATTTCATTTGAATATCTCTTTAAGATTAATTAGTTTGATTTTTAAATGCGATATATGCAGATATAAATGCTTTCGCTTTTTCTCTGGTTTTCTCTGGTGTTTGACCTATTCGATAAAGATCATTTCCCAACCCTGCACCATGGCAGCCAATACTTAGGTATTCATGCAAGTTATTCGGCGTGATACCTCCTACCGCATAAATGGCAATATTTTTTGGGATCACTGACATCAGCGATTTCACATAATTAACCCCAAAAGGCGCAGTAGGAAAGATTTTTAAATTAACAGCACCAGCGTCAATCGCGGTAAAAGCTTCTGTTGCTGTTGCACAACCTGGAAATATTTCCATCTTATTTTCAAGAGCAGTCGTGATCACAGAAACGTTAATGTTAGGTGTGACAATAATTTTAGCGTTCATTATTGCCAACTTTTCAACATTGCTTTTATTGAGCACAGTACCGGCACCGATTTTTAATTTATCGCCGTAGTTTTCAATCGCTAATGGAATACTTTTTTCCCACTCGGGAGAGTTAAGAGGAATTTCTATATAATTAAAACCTTCATCTGCAAGGATAGCGATATGTTCTAAAACTTCGTCAGGTTTTATTCCCCGTAATATTGCAATAAGCGGTATTTCATTTTTAGAATTCATAACAATCACCTAATAAAAAACCATTAATAATATTTATTTGTATTGCGTTTCTTTTAATATTGAAATTGCACCCAATCCAGAAAAAGGCTGTTCCTTTTTATCGTCTAATAGGTGTATTTCCCCAGTGAAGTAACTATCATTTTTAATTAACTCTTTAAGTGCATCCGCTAAAATAGGTTTTCCACTAATAACAATTTTTATATCGCTAGTAATATTAAGAGCTTGGCTATGTTTTATTGCGAGTAAATCTGACGCCAAAATAGCTCCCAATAAAAAACTTGAGCGTTGGTCAAGTGTCGCTTCCGTGAAAAGGTCTAGTAGCCTCACCGAAAAACAACTTCTCGCAATCCCTACTTGCAGACTAAGCTCAGCACCTTTGCGTAAATATTCTTTATCTAAACATTGAACAAATTGGTGTTCTAAAGAACTGGCTAAGATAGTCTGGTGCGTTAATGTATCGAAGATTTCCCCTGCCATCGTTGTTGCCAATGCAACCACATTATTATTTTCATCAAGACGTACAAACTTAGAATGCGAGCCGGGCAAAATGACTAAGGCAGGGCCAAGATCCGGTTGCTGTGTTAGAATGCCAAAAACTTCAACTTCTTCACCACGCATTACATCTATACTTTCAATTGAATCAAACGTCATATTTGCCACGTTATTTTTAACGCCTGGTATAAAAATAATCGGTTTTTCACTGATCTCCTTGATAACACAAGGCATTGTGGCTTTAGCAAGTTGCTGCATTGAAACCGGGGTCACTTGGTGAGGTAAGTGACACAGCCCAATTTCGGATGTAATCATGCCAGATGCAACGAGCTGATAATTTTCTCTTTCTTCAGCACTCACTCCTAACAACAGCTTATCTAGTACTATTTTTATTGATTGAATTAACAGCGTTTTATCGCCATTTTTTGCACAATCCCTAATACCAACTTCAACACTTTGTTCACGAACAACCGCGTTATTTTTCCATGCTCTAACTCGGGTATTCGTTGTCCCTGTATCAATGGTCACTATCAACATGTTTATCCCTTTAAAATAACGGAACGTCGTTCCTTTTTTAATAACATACATTAAAATATAGGAATGTCGTTCCGTTTTTATAAGAATAACGACAGCGATCACAATCAAAAAATCAAATTCAATGAAGATCAATACATTACGTACTGCATGTTTTTTCAGAGAAAAAAATTGCATCGAGGTAAAAATGGAACGACGTTTAAATAATGAGTACAATGAAAGAGCTTAGCGTGAGTGAGGAGCCTACGATGACGAAAGAAAGTCAAGCAAACTCGTCGAGTATCGACAGAGTACTGACCATACTTGAAGAGATTAGTAACCATTCTGACGGAATTTCTTTGGCCGAATTGGTCAAGAATACGGAAATTCCAAAAACCACGGCTTTTCGCGTATTAGAAACACTAAAAGAACGCCAATATGTCAGCTTAGACCATCTTACAGAACGCTATAACCTTGACTTAAAAAGCCTCGAATTAGGCATTAAAGGCTTAATGAATGTTAATTTAGTCGAAGTTTCAATCCCTTATTTAAAAACGTTGTCGAGTTCAACGTTTGAAACTTGCTTTTTAGGGGTTTATAACAGTGGCCATGTGGTCTATCTCTATAAAAGTGAAGGAACGCTATCCATTCAAACTTCCGCAAAACTGGGTGCTCGACTACCCGCTTATTGTACTGGTATAGGGAAAGCTTTATTAGCCTTCCAACCGTTAGAAGAAATTGATGCAGTACTGGATAAACCGTTAACCAAATACACTGAAAAAACAGTTATCGACCGCATGAAACTGTATGAAGTTTTGGCCGATATTCGTATAAAAGGTTTTTCTTTAGATAATGAAGAAAATGAAGAAGGGCTCACCTGTGTTGCTAGGCCGATATTTAATTATACCGGTAATGTGATCGGCGCGATTAGTGTCGCTGGGCCGACTCACAGAATGGTTTCCAAAATAGACCGTGTTAATGAAGAACTTGCCCACGTTTGCTTACTGATTTCCCGCCGCCTTGGCTATATCGAGCCAACCAGCACTAAATAAAACAAAAAACCCCATCTCATATGAGATGGGGTGCCAAAATAGCAATATTTGTTGTTTACACAAGAACAAGTTGTACAAAAGCAATGTACTGGCCCACCTCCTTGTGGAACCCAACCTAATGGCGATTTCTCACCAATTGATACCGACGAGTCAGGTATTCGATAGGTGCACTCCAAATGTGCACTAAACGGCAGAATGGGAAGAGTAAAAATATCGTCATCCCCAACACAATATGCAGTTTAAAAACGATGCCAACACCTTCAAGGTAATTGGATGCCCCCCAATGGAATGTCACAATAGACTGCGCCCATCCCACTAATTTCAGCATTTCGCTGCCATCCATATGTTGTGCTGAGAATGGAATGGTAAGTAATCCTAAGCAAACTTGCACCACCAGCAAGGTTAAAATCATGATGTCACCGAAGGATGAAGTTGCCCTCACTCGTGGGTTTGTTAGGCGGCGCTTCAATAGCATCGCACCACCAATTAACATCATCACACCTGCTGCGCCCCCACCAATCATTGCCATTAACTGCTTAATATGCATTGGCAAGAAAGATTCATACATCCAGTGAGGCGTTAGCATGCCTAAAAAGTGGCCGACAAAAATCCCAATAATCCCCAAATGAAATAAGTTTGATGCCAAACGCATATTCTTTTTATCCAACATTTGGCTGGAACCCGCTCGCCACGTGTATTGCCCATAATCGTAACGTAACCAACTACCGACAATAAATACCGTCCCAGCGATATAGGGGTAAATATCGAAGAAAAATTGATTGATAAAATTCATTTTTGAACTCCTACATGGCTGCTGCCCACACTGAGATCCAAATACTGTGGTACCACCGCATTGGCGAAGCGATGTTGATGTGCCGCCACTTCGCTACCACATGTTTTTTCATCGGCAAAAAATTTCACTTGCTCCTCTTCCCAAACCGCATCTAATGCCTCTGGGGTGTCATCCCGTACTTCGGTTGCCACTTGTTTGCTTAATTGCTCCGCCGCAATATCGCTATGAGAAAGCTCAAGTAAAAAATCAAATAAAACAGAGAAACGGCTTTCTCGCTGTTTCAGCCTTTCCCCTAACAACGCTAAAATTGGCGCAATATCCTGCAACCCCTCGATAGTTTCATTGGTCGGTAATACCGTTAGATATTCCAAATAAATGGGCAAATGGTCAGGTAATTCACGGCAATCAATTTGCAAACCGTGTTGCTGATATTGAGCCATTAAATCCACCATCGCTTGTCCTCGGTCTCGGGACTCACCGTGCACATGCTCAAATAGCAATAATGATGTTGCGCGGCCTCTATCAAACAGCTCACAATATTGCGCCTGCATATCAAGTAAGTCTTCGTTAAGATACTCGCGCACAAACACCATCAATTGAACAGCCCGTGTGACAGGCAGCTCATCAGCCTGTTCTAGTGCTTCAATGAGCTCATCGCGATGTAACCAAAGCGCTTCCGAAGGGTATTCCAATAACCGAGAAATCACTTTTAGTGTCATCATAGTGCTTTCTCCTGATTATTTTTTGGTGTGATATCAATGGCATCAATTCGCCTGCTATTAAATAAATTCGCTTTGCTATCGCTGCCATGGCAACCATCACCAAAACTAAAGCCACAAGCTTTGGCTTCAGGGAACGCTTCGCGTGCCAATTCTCGATGGCTGGATGGAATGACAAAACGGTCTTCATAGTTAGCAATGGCTAAATAGCGGTACATTTCTTGTGCCTGAGCTTGTGTTAAGCCAACTTGTTCTAACGCGCTGGTATCACATTGGTTTTCCACGGTTTCTGCCCGTTTGAAATGGCGCATCGCTAACATACGTTTTAACGCCAATAACACCGGCTCGGTATCCCCCGCCGTTAACAAATTCGCAAGGTATTGCACTGGAATACGTAAGCTTTCTACATCCGGCAATACACCGTTATTGGCTAAGAGCCCTGAATCTGCCACTGACTGGATCGGTGACAAAGGTGGCACATACCACACCATTGGTAACGTGCGATATTCAGGATGCAGTGGCAGAGCTAAGCGCCATTCCATCGCCATTTTGTACACTGGGGATTTCTGTGCCGCATCAATCACACTTAATGGGATCCCTTGTTTTTGCGCTTCTTCAATCACTTTTGGATCATGAGGATCAAGGAAAACATCAAGTTGGCTCTGGTAAAGGTCAGTTTCCTTTTCTACACTGGCCGCTGACTCAATTTTGTCCGCGTCATACAGCAATACCCCTAAATAACGGATACGACCAACACAGGTTTCAGAGCAGACCGTTGGCATGCCTGACTCAATACGTGGATAACAGAAAATGCATTTTTCTGATTTACCACTTTTCCAATTGAAATAGATTTTTTTATACGGGCAACCGGTTAAGCACATACGCCAGCCGCGGCATTTATCTTGGTCAATCAACACAATACCGTCTTCTGAGCGCTTATAAATTGCCCCACTTGGGCAGGTCGCGACACACGCTGGGTTTAAACAATGTTCACAAAGGCGTGGTAAATACATCATGAATGTATTTTCAAACTGCCCATACATCTCTTTTTGAATATGTTCAAAGTTTTTATCTTGGGCTCGCTTGGCGAATTCACCACCTAAATCATCTTCCCAGTTTGGTCCCATTTTGACATTACTCATTCGCTCACCCGTAATTAATGAACGAGGACGTGCTGTCGGTACGTGCTTGCCTTCTTTGGCATTTTTTAAATGGCCGTAGTCATAATTAAACGGCTCATAATAATCATCCAAGGCAGGTACATCTGGGTTAGCGAAGATTTTCGATAAAACACCCACTTTGTTTCCCATCCGTGGAACCAATTTCCCCTTAATGGTGCGGATCCAGCCGCCTTTCCATTTCTCTTGGTCTTCCCAATTTTGGGGATAACCAATACCCGGTTTGGTTTCGACGTTATTAAACCATGCGTATTCTACACCTTCGCGGCTAGTCCACACGTTTTTACAGGTCACTGAACAAGTGTGACAACCAATACATTTATCAAGGTTTAGCACCATGCCGACTTGAGAACGAATTTTCATTATGCTTTCTCCTTTCCGCTCAAGGTCTGCTGGTAGGCATCACCTTCACCATCCAGCCAGTCAACCTGTTTCATTTTGCGAACAACCACAAATTCATCACGATTAGAACCTACTGTTCCGTAATAATTGAAGCTATAGGCAAGGTGCGCATAGCCACCGATCATATGGGTCGGTTTCGGGCAAACACGCGTGACCGAGTTATGAATTCCGCCACGTTGAGCCGTAATTTCAGAGCCGGGTAAGTTGATCAGCCGTTCTTGGGCGTGGTACATCATGATCATGCCATCAGGAATACGTTGGCTAACGATCGCTTTGGCGGTTAATGCCCCATTACTGTTAAAAGCTTCAACCCAATCGTTATCTTCAACACCCAGTTCACGAGCATCTTCTTCGCTAAGCCAAACAACTGGACCACCGCGGCCTAACGTCAACATTAATAAGTTGTCGCTGTAAGTAGAGTGGATCCCCCATTTTTGGTGCGGTGTTAAAAAGTTCAGTGCTTTTTCAGGAAATCCATTCGATTTTTTCCCCATAAGAGGCTGAGCCGCTCGAGTGTCAATCGGTGGGCGATACACCACAAGGCTTTCCCCAAAGGCGCGCATCCATTCGTGATCTTGATACAATTGCTGACGACCACTGAGCGTCCGCCATGGGATCATTTCATGTACGTTGGTATAACAGGCGTTGTAGGAAACATGTTCATCTTCCAGCCCTGACCATGTAGGGCTCGATATAATTTTACGCGGCTGCGCAACAATATCGCGAAAACGGATTTTTTCGTCTTCTTTATAACGAGCAAGATGAGTATGGTCGCGGCCCGTTACTTTGCTTAACGCATCCCATGCTTTTACTGCCACTTGCCCATTAGTTTCAGGCGCGAGTGTTAAAATGACTTCTGCGGCATCAATCGCTGTTTCAATTTTTGGTCGCCCTGCATTAGCCCCCTCAGGCTGAGTTTTATTGAGCTTTTTCAGGAAATCAATTTCATCTTGCGTATTCCAACTGATGCCCTTACCACCATTACCCAGTTTATCCATGAGTGGGCCAAGAGAGGTAAAACGTGCATAAGTGTTTGGGTAGTCACGCTCAACACAGATAATATGTGGCGCTGTTTTCCCTGGAATAAGCTCACACTGCCCTTTTTTCCAATCTCTAACATCAAACGGTTGTGCCATCTCGGCTGCACTATCATGTTGAATCGGCAACGTCACCACATCCGTTTCTTTGCCTAAGTGCCCAACGCTGACCTCAGAAAATGCTTTGGCAATCCCCTTATAAATTTCCCAGTCGCTTTTGGATTCCCAAGCTGGGTCGACCGCAGCTGACAATGGGTGAATAAATGGATGCATATCCGAGGTATTCATATCGTCTTTTTCATACCAAGTAGCGGTCGGTAAGATAACGTCCGAGAACAGGCAGGTGCTCGACATTCTGAAGTCGAGAGTCACCACTAAGTCAACTTTCCCTTCTGCCGCTTTATCTTGCCATTCCACTTCTTCAGGTTTGACGCCGCCTTGTTGGCCTAAGTCTTTGCCTTGAATACCATTTTCAGTACCCAATAAATATTTCAATAAATATTCATGACCTTTCCCTGCAGACCCCAATAAATTTGAACGCCAAATAAACAGGTTACGTGGGAAATTTTGAGGATCATCAGGTTGCTCTGCTGCAAAGCGAATATTCCCTTCTTTCAATTGCTTAACAGTATAGTCTGTGGGTGACATACCTGCATTTTGTGCATTCTTCGCAATATTTAATGGGTTTACATTTAATTGTGGCGCTGACGGCAGCCACCCCATGCGTTCTGCACGTACATTCATATCAACTAAACTGCCGCTAAAGGCGTGTTTATCGGCTAGAGGCGACAGCAACTCTTCTGTTCCCACCGTTTCGTAACGCCATTGGCTTGAATGGTTATAGAAAAAAGAGGTGCTATTCATATGACGAGGTGGGCGCTGCCAGTCCAAACCGAATGCTAAAGGTAACCAACCCGTTTGTGGACGTAATTTTTCCTGCCCAACATAGTGAGACCAGCCGCCGCCACTTTGCCCAACACAACCACAGAAAATCAACATATTGATAATCGCACGGTAAGTCATGTCCATGTGGTACCAGTGGTTAATCCCTGCCCCGACAATCACCATCGCACGACCGTGAGTTTTCTCTGCGGTATCCGCAAATTCACGGGCGATACGAATGATATTTTGGCGGCTAACCCCAGTGACTTTTTCTGCCCACGCCGGTGAATACGCTTTCATATCATCGTAATCAACCGCACAGTTTTCATCACCAAAACCACGGTCAATGCCGTAGTTAGCAAGCATCAAATCATACACACTAGTAACCAGTGACTCGCTGCCATCGGCAAGCTGAATACGTTTCGCAGGTAATTTATGCAGTAAGACGTCTTTCAGTTCAACGCTTTGAAAATGCTCACTTTCTAAACCACCAAAGTATGGGAAGCCAACCTCAACAAATTCATCATGGCTATCTGCCAAGCTGAGTTTCATTTTTATGTCATGTGCATCTTGTCCCGCACGCGGCTCTAAATTCCATTTTTGACCGCCATCCCAACGGAACCCCATTGAACCTTGTGGAGCACATAATTCGCCCGTCTCTTCATCAATCGCGATGGTTTTCCATTCGGCATTTTTCTCTTCGCCTAAAGAATCAACGAGATCCGAAGCACGCAGCATACGCCCAGCAACATAGGCACCATTTTCGTGCTTATCGAGCATCACCAACATAGGCATATCGGTGTAAGTTCGCACATATTCACGGAAGTATTCTGCTTCACGTTTTACATGGAACTCATTGAGGATCACATGCCCCATCGCCATTGCCATGGCGCTATCTGTTCCTTGTTTCGGGTTCAACCAATGGTCACATAATTTGGCAATTTCCGCGTAATCCGGCGTCACCGCGACTGTTTTAGTCCCTTTGTAGCGGACTTCTGCAAAGAAGTGAGCATCTGGCGTACGGGTTTGCGGAACGTTAGAACCCCAAGCAATAATGTAGGATGAGTTGTACCAATCCGCTGATTCAGGTACATCAGTCTGTTCGCCCCAAGTCATTGGGGATGCGGGTGGCAAGTCACAATACCAATCGTAGAAGCTCAGACAAGCTCCACCGATAAGGGATAAATAACGGGCGCCTGAGGCATAGGAAACCATCGACATCGCAGGAATTGGTGAAAAGCCAACAATGCGGTCAGGACCAAATTCTTTAATCGTCGCGACGTTTGCCGCTGCAATCAGTTCATTCACTTCTTGCCAGCTTGAACGAACAAAACCACCACGGCCACGAGCTTGTTTATAGCTTTGTGCCTTTTGCGGATCATTGATAATAGATAGCCACGCTGCAACAGGGTCTTGATGCTCTGCTTTTGCTTCACGCCACAATTTAAGTAAGCGCTTACGCATCATTGGGTATTTAACACGGTTTGCGCTATATAAATACCAAGAGTAGCTCGCCCCACGAGGGCATCCTCTTGGTTCATGATCAGGTAGGTCTGGGCGAGTGCGTGGGTAATCCGTCTGTTGGGTCTCCCAAGTGACTAACCCATTTTTGACATAAATTTTCCAGCTACAAGAGCCAGTACAATTAACACCATGGGTGGAACGCACGACTTTGTCATGCTGCCAACGGCTACGATAACCATCTTCCCAATCACGATTTACATTTAATTCTTGCCCGTGATCACCTGAAAAGGTCTCGCCTAACTGCTTAAAATACCGAAATCTATCTAAAAACTTGCTCATCGGATTGCCTCCAAAGAGACGGCGACCGGCGCCGTACATTGCTAAAATTGATTTTTATGACTTGTTATTATTTGTGTTTACGGCCATATACCAGCCATGTGATAAACACACAGGAAAGATAAAATACAAAAAACACTTTCATCGCATCTGCCGGTGACCCCGTCAGTGTTAGTGATGTACCGAACGCTTTTGGAATAAAGAAGCCACCTATTGCCCCAATTGCAGAAATAAACCCTAGAGCCGCAGCACTTTCTGTTACCGCCTCTTTTTGGGCTTCTTGCTCTGAAGCTCCTCTTAAGATGGCCTTGTCCATAGTTAATTTACGGAAAACGACAGCAATCATTTGGAAGGTTGAGCCACTACCTAGCCCTGCCGTTAAAAACAACACCATAAATACGCCATAAAATGCTCCAAAAGAGCCTCCTTGGCCGTTTTCTGGTAACGTAAAAAATAGCAAGCCGGAGAAAACCGCCATGACCACAAAGTTCAGTAATGTGACTTTCACACCACCAAAACGGTCAGACAACATGCCGCCGACTGGACGAGCTAGAGCTCCGAGGAAAGGGCCAAAAAAGGCAAACTTCAAAATAATGACGTCTGGGAACTGCGTTTTCGATAACATAGCAAAACCGGCAGAAAAACCGATAAATGAGCCGAATGTTGCCAGATATAACAGGCTTAATACCCATAGATGACCCCGTTTCAAAACAGGTAACTGCGCTTTAAGAGATGCCTTATTCGCCGCTAAATCATTCATGCCAAACCAAGCCATCACAGTAAAAAGCAGCAGAAATGGCACCCAAATCCAAGCGGCATTTTCTAACCACAACGTTGAGCCATCCGGCTGAGCCGCTCCAGCTCCACCCACAAAAGTAAATACGCCAACACCTACAATGAAAGGAGCCACCAATTGCATGACACTGACCCCTAAATTACCTAACCCACCATTTAGACCAAGTGCCCCGCCTTGGCGAGCTTTAGGAAAGAAGAAGCTGATGTTGGCCATACTGGACGCAAAGTTAGCGCCAGCAAAACCACAAAGTAGGGAAATAATGACAAAGACTTGATAAGGCGTGGCAGGGTTTTGAATCGCATAACCTAGCCAAATACATGGGATCACTAAAAATAGTGTACTAATCGCCGTCCAGCGACGCCCACCAAAAATAGGAATAACAAATGAATAAGGGACTCTTAATAAAGCGCCTGAAACGGAAGGTAATGCGGTTAATAAAAATAATTGGTCTGTCGTAAAATTAAAACCCACTTTATTTAAGTTAACTGCAACTGCACTAAATAACATCCATACGCAAAATGCGAGCAATAAACATGGAATAGAAATCCATAAATTACGATTTGCAATACGCTGCCCTGTTTGCTGCCAAAACCGAGTATCTTCAGGACGCCAATCCTGTATAACTCCGTTATTTGACGGTGCAACTACGTTATTAACATTATCTCGTTGAGACATAAATCACCCCGATAAATACAATTTCTGTTCGCAGTGTGTGGCGAATAGACCACCGTGAAGCTGATCTAAATCAAGAGAGACTTAAATGAAATATTCGCGTTTTTTTTCGTTAACCACTAGAGGGGTATTAGGAGTACAAGCCAATAACAAATTGAATTAAAACAAAAAAATTTATTACTCGGTAATTTTATGTATTGGAATTTAAAGCGAATATTTCAATGGGATATTAAGGAGTAATACCGAAGTGGCATATTCAATTTTATATAATAGAGAAACAATATCTACGTTATCAAAAATAATGAATAAACATGTACCGTAGAAAGGATTATTTATGTCTATTGCTTATCACCGATTTTCAATCATTAACCAAGTTATTGGTTTAATGTTATTGATTGCCGTACTCGGTATTATTGGCATGACAATCTCAAATAGTATGATCATTAGTGTGCAAGGAAATGCACATGCAATTAATAAATCAGGCTCATTGCGGATGCAAAGCTATCATTTACTTTCATTAGTACCACTCAACCAATATTCTGACGTATATGTAAGTGAACTTGAGAAAAATTTATTAAGCGATGAACTGACACAAGTCGTCGAAATAGAAGATTTAAAACCGCAATTTTCTGAGATTTATCAATATTGGGTTACAGAATTAAAACCTGCACTTAACCATGCAGTTTCGCCTAATGATGCACGGCTTGCGGTCGTTACTTTTGTTAATAAGCTTGATGCATTAGTTCGCAATATTGATGAAAAAACAGAACGAAAGATAACCTATGTAGCAATCACTCAAATGGTATTTATTAGCCTCGTTTCGTTGCTACTTATTTTTGCTATCTGCCATTTTAGAAAGAAAATTTATACACCTTGGCTTAAGTTACTTCATATGGTGAATGCGATTAGTCACCAAGATTTTAGTCAGCGCTTTCCTGCAGGCAAAAAACAAGATGAGCTAAATTCACTGGGCCAAACGTTAAATCAAATGTCGGATGAGCTTGCACAAAGTTACCATCAATTAGAATCCCGAGTTATCGAAAAAACGGCTGACCTGCAAAATAAAAATAAAGTATTACTCTATTTATACCAATCTAATCGCACCTTACATGCCATTGGGCCATTATCAGTCAGGTTAGAAAAAGTATTATCTGAGCTTAAAAGCTTAATACCGCTACAGAATATCAGCTTGAGACTATACGAAGAAAATAATGATACCTACTTTCATGAAATTCATTGCCCAGAAAACGAAGAGCACTCTCTCAAGTCACCCAAGGTAACTGAACAACTTAAAGTAATATCATGGGAGATTTCCGATAACTTACAGCGTTATGGCATGATTTTGGCTGAAATAGATATAAATCAGCCATTATCTGAAGAGCAAAATAATTTAGTGCTGATGCTAGTTAAACAAATTGCTGGAATGCTAGCGATGGAGCACCAATTAGAACAACAACAGCAGTTACTGATTATGGATGAACGCTCGGCGATTGCGAGAGAATTGCATGATTCAATCGCACAATCATTATCTTGTCTCAAAATGCAAATTAGTTATCTGCAAATGCAACCTAAAACATTGCCAACTAAGCACCAAGAACTATTAAACGAAATGCGTAATGAAATAAATTCCGCTTATAGCCAATTACGTGAACTTTTAACAACCTTCAGGCTAAAATTAACTGAACCCGGCTTATTCCCGGCTTTAGAAAGCACAATCCAAGAATTCAGTCAGCGCCTTGGTTTTCAAATTGGATTAAATTACCAAATTCCAGCAAAAAGCCTCTCCCCACATCAATCTATCCATATTATCCAGATAATCCGAGAAGCTTTAAGCAATATTCTCAAACATGCTAATGCAAACTGGTCACAAGTCTCATTAATTGAAAATAACGGATTAATCACCATGACGATAGAAGATAATGGGGAAGGGATTCAGCCTCAGCCAACAAAAAATAACCATTACGGATTGATTATTATGAGGGAGAGAGCTCTGAGCCTAAATGGGAAATATCAAATTTCGCCAAGAGTTCAAGGAGGCACTACTGTTAATGTCGAATTTCCACTGACTGTGGCTTAATTGAATTGGAGTAACTCATTAATGAAAAATGAAAATAAACTAACTGGGCAATCCACCATTTTACTGATTGATGACCACCCGATGCTACGTAACGGAGTTAAACAATTAATTAGTTTAGAACCCACATTAAAAGTAATTGGTGAAGCAGACGATGGAATAACGGGTATTAAAATTGCTGAAGAGCAAGACCCCGATTTAATCCTATTAGATCTCAATATGCCGGGTATGAATGGCTTTGAAGTACTCGATAGTTTACGTAGCCGCGAACTTTCAGGCCGTATTATCTTATTTACAGTATCCAATTACGGTGAAGACTTAATTAATGCATTAAAACGAGGTGCTGATGGCTATTTACTGAAAGACATGGAACCCGAAAAATTAATTATTGCATTAAAAGAAGCAGCAAGTGGTAAAATGGTCGTTAGCCCAACGCTCGCCTCTATTTTAGCTGAATCCTTAAGAGATAACCGAGCCTCTACAGAGCATAATTTATCGGCATTAACCCCAAGAGAAACCCATATCTTAGATTTAATCTCTCAGGGGCTATCAAATAAGATGATTGCTAATAAATTACAAATCACAGAGAGCACCGTCAAAGTCCATGTCAAACACCTACTAAAGAAACTCAATTTAAAATCACGCGTTGAAGCGGCTATTTGGGTTTTACAACAAAAGTAATGACACTGCACCTTAACTTAATGCATCAAGCCATGGCTGTTGTTTTGGGTAACGTCGACGATAGCCATGCATAGCAACAGATAATTGAATCAGATCCGTAAACCTTGTCGGGTCCAAACTGGTTTGCTTTTTAATTTGCTGTAACCGATAACTTAATGTATTTCTGTGAATGCCTAATTGCTGTGCGGTACTGCCTATTTCCCCATTTTGCGATAGGAATAACTCAAGGGTTTCAATTAAAATATCCCCCGAATCATGCAACAATATTTTATGGCAAATATCCAAAAAGAAATTAAATAGATAGCTATTTTCCAATTCATTAAAGAGGCATAAAGATGCCATTTCTTTAAATAGAAAAACTTGTTTATCGGGCACAGTTAGCCGGCCAACTTCAATGACTGAACGTGCGAAATGAACGGCATCCCTCACATGTTCCTGCGTATCTGCCTGGACACCAACACCAATATAATATTGGCTAAGCTGGCTATCTAGAATGAAATGAAGATTAGGAATAAATGATTCATTTTGATAATGAGTTGATGGAAATAGCATCAAAATTTCGCGGCTATTAAGCAATAACACATCACTTTTTTCCATGGCTGATAATTCAGTAATGATCGTATCGAGTATTTCAGGACGATACTGAATAGCTTCAATATTAATAATCACAGGAATAGTCGGTAAAGTGAATGCAAAACCAGAGTTATGCAGTTTGAGTAACGCACTGCGCCCCTGTGCTTGCGTTGTACTTTCTATAAACTGGACAAATAACATATCTCGCAAACGGTGCTGCCAGTTAATACTACGCCGCTCAATTTCTTGTTGAATTAGCAGCTCAGCCGTCAGTATGGCAAGCTCAGCATAACGCTGGATCACAACAGGGTCACCACTCACCCCAATGACTAATTCCACTTTATCTGCCACAACAATCGGATGGTTTATCCCCGGAGCTACATTCGAATAAGCTCGTGCTTCATTTTCATTGTAAATAGTGATCCGTTTGCCGCAGCGAATCACTTCCACTGCGGCTTCATGAATTTCACCAATACGCTTTTTTTCCCCTGAGGCGATAATCACGCCCTGACTATTAATCACATTGACGTTGTGATGGATAATCCCCATTGCACGCGTGACAATATCATTGGCTAATTTTTCAGTCAGTAGCATCTTACCGCCTCACTTTAGGGTTTTATTTGCTTATTCGGATTCGCTAGTACGGTTCGCAGCAAATTTTCTGCTGTATCTGCCAAGTAACGCTCACCATTTGTCATGGCTTGCTCAAGGGAAATCGGCCCAGGGCACAATGACCACATTGCGCTAATACCATGTTGATATAGGATACGGCTATCTTCACTGTATCCTCCGCAAAGCGCAATAACAGGCACACCATAATGACTGGCCATACGAGCCACTCCCACAGGAGCCTTACCGTTCGCACTTTGGCTATCAAGCCGCCCTTCTCCTACAATGACTAAGTCCGCTTGTTGAATATAGGATTTCGCACCAAGGAGCCCCAAAACGAGATCGATTCCTTTTTCGAGCTTTGCCGAAACAAACCAACGAAGCCCCGCACCTAATCCACCCGCAGCGCCACTGCCCGCCTCCAGCGAAACATCTTTTCCCGTTATTGCTGACATTAATTTCGCATAGTGAGCCATTCCCATTTCAAGCTGATCAAGTGTGGCTTTGTCCGCTCCCTTTTGAGGACCATAAATATAAGTCGCGCCGTTATTGCCTAATAAAGGGTTTTCAACATCGCAAGAGACATTAAATTCAACCTTAGCGGCTCGCGAGTCAAATTTATCAAAATTAATCTTTGCAATATTAATGAGGTCTTTACCGCAAATTGGCGCCTCAATAAGCTGAGAATTTTTATCATAAAACAAAGCACCTAATGCTTGAGCAAACCCTGCACCACCATCATTAGTTGCACTTCCTCCTATCCCTATGACAATACGAGAGCAACCCATATCGAGTGCATGCTTGACCATTTCCCCCAAACCATAAGTCGAGGCATTTTCAACGCGACGGTGCTCGCGTTGAACTAATTCCAGCCCACAGCATTGTGCCATTTCAATAAAAGCAGTTTTTTCCTCCAGCACTAATAATCCTGCATCAACCTTACTACCATAAGGTCCAGTACAGCTAAAAATGTAAGGTGTTACACCAGAAAGCGCCGGGCTATGTTCCAGTGACTCCAACAAACCTTCTCCACCATCAGATATGGGTAATAACGTCATATCTAATTCAGAGGATACACGCTTGAAACCCTCAGCAACGGCTTGACATGCTAACCTTGCAGAACAACTTCCCTTAAAGGAATCAAGTGCGATAACAATTTTCATGCAGACTTTCCTATTGTAAATGGCGATGTTGAATTATTTGCTTTCCACTGAAGCCGATACTTGTAATGGTTGAGGTTCGCTCATACCGTTAGTATTCACTCGTGAAGCAATAATCGTTCCGATAACTAACAAACCGACACCAAACCATAATCCAGAAGTCGCTGTTCCAGTGTAATCCTCAAAAAAACCAAGAATAAACGGGCCGAGGAAACCACCAAATAATCCTAAGCAGTTCAATAATGCTAAACTTCCCGCCAGCATACTGCCACTCATATAAGTGGGTGGAAGAGAGAAAATAATCGATTGAACCACAAAAAACATAAATGCAGTCAAGCAAAAGCCTATTAAGCCAACAACTGGGCCTCCCAGTGCACCTATCACTAATCCAACCGCCATCACGGCATAACCTGAAATTAAAATACGTGATGAACGACGCGGTGTATTGGCTTTTCTCGCCACAAAAATGCCACCAATTGCAGCTGAAATCCAAGGGATCGCCGTTAATAAGCCAATTTGAATCGGTGTCAGTTTGCCATACTCACCTATAATAGTAGGCAAAAAGTAACTTAAACCATAGACGGAGAACTGGTGAGTAAAATAGATAGCAACAATCATCATAAAGGCTTTATTTTTAAATGCCGCCTTAAGTGAGAATTTACTATTACTCACACTAATGCTGTTTTTATCTTGGTCGTGTTTATATTTAATATAATTCCGATCATCCTCATCTAACCATTTCGCATCTTCCGGTTTATTCGGCAACACAAACCACACAACAAATGCGAGGATCACCGCGGGTAAACCTTCAATAACAAACATCCATTGCCAACCATGGAAACCTAATAAGCCATCCATACTCAGCAATAAGCCACTTAGCGGTGCTCCAATAATATTCGCAAGACAGACCCCAAGTAAAAATAACCCCGTTGCTTTAGCTCGTTCCTCTTGGCTAAACCAATATGTCATATATAAAATAACCCCGGGATATAAACCCGCTTCAGCTGCTCCCAGTAATAACCGTAAGATATAAAAAGAAGTCGGCCCTGTCACAAATGCCATCGCCGCAGATAATAACCCCCACGTGATCATGATCCGCGTGATCCAAAAACGCGCGCCTACTTTTTCCATGATCAAATTACTTGGGATCTCAAGAATTGAGTAGGTTAGGAAAAAAAGCCCTGCTCCGATACCAAATGCGGTTGCAGATAATCCTAAATCAATCGACATCGCATTTTTTGCCATGCCAATATTCGTTCGGTCAATAAAGCTAATAATGTACGCTAAAATCAACAACGGCATCAGGTTACGGTATATCTTTGCGTTGGTTTTTTTCCCCTGAGCCGCATAATCTAACTTTGCATTTGTAGAAAACATAGATAAGATCCTCATGTTGTAGTGAAACAGGTACGGCTCTTGGTTCTAAGTGACCCATACCTGTAGCTTTTACTTCAGCAACAGCCCGACGCCCCACGTCGGGCTTTCTGCTTGCAGTTTTTCTTATTCTCTTTCGAACAACATTGAAATCCCTTGGCCACCACCAATACACATCGTGACTAACCCGGTGGCAACCTGACGGCGTTCCATTTCATACATTAACTTCACGGGCAAAATAGCCCCACTGGCACCCACTGGGTGACCCAAAGCAATTGCGCCACCATTCACATTCACCTTAGTGCTATCAAGAGATAAATCATTCATAACTGCGATAGCTTGTGCCGCAAATGCTTCATTTAGCTCAATTAAGTCAATATCTTTTACATTCATCTTGAGCTTTTCCATGAGTCGGCGCGTCGCTGGTGCAGGCCCAAAGCCCATAATGGCAGCTTCACAACCCGCAACTGCCCAATCGACCACTTTCATTTTTGGTTTCAGGCCACGTTTTTCTGCTTCTTCACGTCGCATCATCACTAATGCCGCAGCGCCATCATTAATCCCTGACGAGTTTGCCGCCGTGATCACACCGTCGGCTTTAAATGCAGGGCGCAACTTAGCCAATTTGTCACGTGGTGTATCACGTGGATGTTCATCGGTATCAAAAATACGTGTGCCTTTACGGCCTTCCGGTATTTCTACTGGCAATATCTGGTCAGCAAAATAACCCGCTTGAATCGCTTTTAACGCTTTTTGCTGGCTGTCCCATGCAAAATCGTCCATCTCTTCGCGGGTAATATTGAACTGTTCTGCAACGTTTTCTGCAGTCATTCCGTTGTGATAAGGGCCTTCTGGCCAAGTTAGGATGGACGTTAATCCATCCTCGAGCACATCATTCCCCATGCGGTAGCCATAACGCGCTTTGCGTAAGTAGTACGGCAGCATCGTCATATTTTCTGTACCGCATGCCACCACAACATCGGATTGACCAGTCTGCAGTAACATCATGCCATCGGCTAAAGCTTGTAACCCGGAACCACATTGGCGGTTAACCGAATATGCTGTAGTTTCTTTTGGTAGCCCTGCTCGCAGTTGGCAAATACGAGCGATAAAACCACTTTCTGCAATTTGCCCAACATTACCCACAATGACTTCATTGACATCTTCGGGAGCAATTCCAGCTCTTTTCACGGCTTCACGGATAACCGCGGCCCCAAGGTCGTGCTGATGCGTATTTGCAAAGCTTCCTCCCATCGTGCCAATTGCTGTTCTCACACCACTGACAATGACAATATCATTCGCTTGTTTCATTATTTCCCCCTATAACACCATTCCGCCGCCAACATTGATCACTTCCCCATTGATATAACGCGCTTTATCAGAGGCTAAGAATGCAACACATTGGCCGACATCACGTGGATCGCCAGCAAAACCCGCAGGGATCTTGCTAATCATGATGTCCCAAACTTTTTCAGGTACACCACGAGTCATATCTGTATCAATAAATCCTGGGCAAATCGCATTTACTGTGACACCTTTACGGGCTAGTTCACGGCAAGCCGTTTTAGTCAGACCAATAACCCCGGCTTTGGACGCGGCATAGTTGGCTTGCCCAACATTCCCAAGCCAACTCGCCGAGGAAATATTGACAATTCGGCCACTTCCTTGCTCACGCATTAATTTTGCCGCTTCTTGCATGCAGTTAAATGTCCCTTTCAGATTGATATCAATCACTTTGTCCCAATCATCTTCCGTTAATTTATGCAGCATGCCATCTCGGTTGATCCCCGCATTATTCACCAGTACATCAATCACCCCAAAATGTGCTAATGCGTTAGAAAATAAGGCATTCACCTCTTCACGTTTAGCAATGTCGCAAGGAATGAAAATGGCTTGATGGCCTTGTTCTTGTAGCTGTTTTGCACTTTCTTCACCTGATGACATGGCTAAATCAGAAATAACAACTTTTGCCCCTTCTTCTGCAAGTACCTGAGCAATCGCAAAACCAATACCTCTTGCAGAACCCGTCACAATGGCAACTTTATCTTTTACTAACATGGATAAATTCCTCTTTAATATTGAAACTACAAATACGAAATCAGACCAAAAGGCGCCTCTTCAAATAATGAAGAGTCCATCACTTTCAGATCAGGCGAAATTTCAGGTACGAAGTCCATATGGGCAAGAATGTCACGCTCTAGGTCAATACCGGGGGCAATTTCAACCAGTACTGGTGTTTTCCCCCCTAAAGTGAACACCGCACGCTCCGTGACAAAATGCATGGTTTGGTTGATATTTCGTGCGACATCCGCATTCCATGAAATTTGCCGTACTTGGTTAACTAACTTTCTAATATCCCCTTCCCGCACAATAGTTAATTGCCCATTTTCACAACGAATATCTAACCCTTTTGCCGTGAACGTCGAGCAAAACACTACGTGCCGAGCATTTTGGGTAATATCAATAAACCCACCTGCACCAGGGCAAATATTGCCTAACAATGTCGCATTGACATGACCACTGGCATCCATTTCCCCTGCGCCCATATAGGTGATATCAACGCCTGCCCCGTTGTAGTACAACATTTGGTCTTGGTGACTAATCATCGCTGACAGGTTACGGCCTATGCCAAAATCAATACCGCCGGCTTGAACGCCCCCCCAGATCCCTGACTCCACGGTAATATCAACCCGCTTGGTTGCATTTTCTTCCTGAATAATTGAACCAATAACATCGTTTGGAATTCCCGTTCCTAAATTAATCACACAGTTTTCATATAGATAACGGCATGCAATTCGCCCAATCAATTTGCGAATATCTAAAGGTAATGGCGTAGTTTGTTGGATAGGCGTACGAATATCACCGCATAGCGTTGGGTCAAAAAACCAGCTTGAGGATTGGCGATGGTCTTCTTCAGGGTTATCACACACGACAATGTGGTCAATAAAGCTGGCGGGAACCGTGACACGCTTAGGATGTAAAGTCCCTTCTTCAACACAATACTTCACTTGTGCAATTACTTTGGCACCAAAGCGTTTAGCAGCCAGTACCGCATGTAAAACTTCTAACGCCATGGCTTCTTCATCGGTGGTGAGGTTACCTTTACTATCCGCATGGGTTCCTCTGATCACCACCACATCTAAAGGAATTTCTGGGTACCATAACCATTCTTCCCCTTTGAAATTCACTTTTTCAACTAAAGGAGGAAGCGCCAACGTTTTAACGTTCATCCTCCCGCCTTCAAGATCAGGGTCGATAAATGTCCCTAACCCCACTTTGGATAAGCGTCCTGGTAAGCCTGCGGCCATTGCGCCATATAAATGCACCATTTGCCCTTGCGGAAGACAATACGCTTCGACTTGATTGTCATTAATCATCTGCATCCATCTAGGCGCTAACCCCCAATGAGAACCAATAATCCGTTTCACCATTCCTTCATGGGCAAAGTGTTGATTCCCGCGAATACGGTTACATTGCCCAGCCGCATGAACGAGAGTTAATTGATTTGGTACGCCCTCGGATAAAAAACGTTGTTCAATTGCCGATAAAATAGATTCAGCAGCACTGGTTAATGTCATTCCCACAGTACAAATTGTATCGCCATTATTAATTAATTTAGCGGCATCTTGTTTAGAAATAAATTTATTATTCATGATAAAACCTACCTGAAGGCTAATATTTCATAGCCCCTTTTTGATTAATTAAAAACTAATTTAGATTTTAGTTATTTAAAGAGTAATAGCGTAATTTCAAATCTTTCTTACTTATTTTCCCATTCCAAGTTCTAGGGAAATTACGTGTAAACATAATTCTTACTGGAACTTTATACGTTGGCACTCTATCTTTTAACCATTCAATAATTTCTTTACTGGTTAAACATACTTGGTTCTCAGGAATAATAAATGCAATGGGTTCTTCGCCATATATTGTACTTTCAATTGGAATGACCGCGACCTCATTAACGCCTGGGTAATTAGAAATCAAATCTTCGATTTCAATAGAATATATTTTTTCTCCACCACGGTTAATCATGTCTTTAATTCGATCTTGAATATAAAGGAAACCATCATCATCCCTATAACCAATATCGCCGGTAAAAAACCAACCATCATTAAACGACGTGCTATTCGCAGGACTATCAGGCCAATAACGTTGGATAACAACATCCCCCTTAACCCAGATATTGCCAGTACTGTTAGCAGGTTTATCTTCACCTTTATCATCTCTTATGGCCACCTGTAACCCAGGAACCGGAGTGCCTGAGCTCGCCTTTTTATCACTGTACCGAATATCTTCACGAAATACGGTGGCTGGGGATGATGTCTCTGTCAAACCATAAATAGAATGAATGGATGTTTTAGCGAATAGATAAGAAAGCTCTTTAATCGTGCCTTCATTCAAATGACCTGCACCACAAGCAATCATTTTTAATGAATTAAATCTTTCCAGATTAATACTTTTATTTTCTTTTATTTTTTGAATTAATAATATAAACACAGTTGGAGAACCATGTAAAAATGTGATTTTTTCTTTTGCAATTGTTGAAATAATATCTTTTGCATTAAATTTCTTTTGAAGATAAACCGTCCCACCAATATGAATAAATAACGCTAAAATAGCAGAAAGCCCAGTAATATGATAAATCGGTACTGCTAAAATTGTTTTATCGTGTTCAGATAACTTTAATGTTTCCTGATAGGCATATACTGCAGACAATATATTCTTGTGTGTGATCACCGCACCTTTTGGTGCACCTGTTGTACCCGAAGTAAATATCACAACCGCGGGGTCTTCCTCATTAACTTGGTTGGTAAAGTTAATTTCTTCAGTAAGTATTAGATTACGCCACTGAGAAAGACTCATCCCTTTTGTACTGAACTGAGCTAACCATGGTTGATATGTGTCATCCCAAAAAATAGCATCCGCATTAATACAAGATAAATGCTCTTTGCCTTCAAACTCTTTCATTTTAGTACTTAAAGGAATGACCTGAATGCCCAGCCCTACAGCAGCATAAAATAATTGGCAAAATTCAATCGTATTTCCCCAGCCGAGTACTATCCGATCACTTTTTTTCAACTGTGCGGCTGTAGTTAGCCACAACATTGTTTGGTTTACTTTCTCAAGTAATTGGTGATAACTCCAACTTTGCTCTTCAAATACAATCGCAACAGCGTCTGGCTGCACTTTTGCTCTTTGTAATAAGCTTTGGTAGATGTTTGAATTTGGCGCAAGCATGGACACACTCCGATACACCTGAATATGACTGATATGCTATCAATGTATAAAATACACTCCAGCAAATTAGTGCCAATCTTCACAAATTATTCACACCCTTTTTTTATTTGAATTAGTGATCTGCACAACGAATTTGTTAACAATTTTGTTACTTACGTCTTATTTTAAGCGCTGGTTTTTATTGAACATGAAGATATTTACCTTTTGTTATTATCTAACCATTCAAAATGCATATTAATTTCGATGAATAACTCAACTATGATTGTGCGTATAAACAATGACCCCCAGACTAAAAAGTCGCTCAGCAGTAATACTTAACTCATCTGCTTATCCTCTATATGTTCTTGCACTCTGTGCTATTTAGCCCTCCCACCAAACCAAATACGATAAAAACAGTGGAGAATTCACTAGAGATTGCTACAGTGTAAGACCTTCATAATGAAAAAATTGATGAGAAAAAAATCGCCACCTTTGCAAACGGTTAAGGAGATAACTCATGGCAAACACCCCCTATATTCCCCCAAAAGTCTGGCAATGGGAGCAAGGTAACGGCGGAAAATTCGCCAATATTAATCGTCCAGTTTCCGGTGCAACTTACGAAAAATCTTTACCTATAGGTAAGCACCCACTACAGCTATATTCCTTAGGAACGCCGAACGGGCAAAAAGTCACTATCATGTTAGAGGAGTTATTAGCCCTTGGCATTAAAGAGGCAGAATATGACGCTTGGTTAATTAACATTGGTGAAGGCGACCAATTTAGTTCTGGTTTTGTTGAAATTAACCCTAACTCAAAAATTCCCGCTTTAGTCGACAGAAGCGGCAAGGAGCCTATCCGAGTATTTGAGTCAGGCTCGATTCTGACCTATTTAGCCGAAAAATTTTCTGCTTTTTTACCCACAACTCAGCCGGAACGAGCTGAAACCTTATCCTGGTTATTTTGGCAAATGGGCTCAGCACCTTTTGCTGGTGGCGGTTTTGGGCATTTTTATGCCTACGCACCTGAAAAGTTTGAATACCCAATTAACCGCTTTGCCATGGAAACTAAACGTCAATTAGATGTGTTAGACAAGCGTTTAGCAGAACATAAATATGTTGCAGGGGAAAACTACAGCATCGCTGATATCGCCATCTGGCCATGGTACGGTGCATTAGTGAAAGGTTGGCTTTATGATGCCGCAGAATTTCTATCTGTCCATGAATATAAAAATGTTATTCGTTGGGCTGATGAAATCTATGCACGCCCAGCAGTACAGCGAGGTCGCCGGGTTAATCGCCTACAAGGTGACCCTGCACAACAAGTACGCGAACGCCACGATGCGAGTGATATAAGCTAGTTATTAAGTTTATTACCATTACCAATACTGAGATTTATCGATTTTAAGTCTCAGTATTCCCCAACTAGCACAGTATTATTCCCCTAAAACCAAATACCCTTGGTTAAAGTCACAACTGTTTAAATAACATATCCCCATTAAAATATCTAAATATGAAGGTAATAAATCACATTCAGATAGTCTTATTTATACAATTAATACTAATTCTATTAGTATCCCTCCAAAAATAATGTTCCAAAATGAACAGAAATATCTTAATAAATGCAAAATTCACAACCATTTTAGTAAGAATAATCTTATATTGATATTTTGTTTCAAAAAAAATCATATTAACAATATGTTATAAAAATAACCATTCAATTGATAATGTTTTTTATTTTTATTTAAGATTCAAGCTATTAAACAAGTCATTATTAGAGCATCACTTATTTAGCTTGTAATTAGATACATGTATTGTAATTAATCGATTTTATCGATTTAGCATACTGATTATTTATATTTAGAAAATACCTTTATCAAGAGTAATCTATATTCACAAATTAAACAGCAATCCAAAAATTGAAATTTAAATTGGTATCCTAATAAAATGAAGGACTCTATTTTTACTTGCTTAACTGTTTTAGAAAACAAAAAAAACATTACGCATATAGTTGCCAAGAATATTGGTAAAAAAATTAAATTGCTAAGATCAGAATATCAGTTAAGTGGATCTGATTTAGCCAGAATTATAGGTATATCTCAACAACAATTATCACGTTACGAAAATGGCCTTAGTGATATATCAACATCTAAAATCATGTTGATATCCGTGTATTTTAAGGTAGATGTCTGTTACTTCTTTAAAAAAGATTAACTCATCATATTTTCAATCCTCACATTTAGGTAAAGCAAATGAATGATGAAGAAAATGTAAATATAAAATTAGGATATTTAATAAAAAGATTGAGAAAGAAAAAAGGAATTAGTGGAGCTGAATTAGCAAAAAAACTAAATGTAAGTCAACAACAAGTATCAAGATATGAGCGAGGAGCAACAAAACTAAGTTTTGAAAAATTAATCGAGTTAACAATCCATATTGACCTAGATTTATCTAAATTAAAGTCAGAAATTGAAAAAGAAATCTTATATATCAATGATTCAAGAGCATTATTGTAATATTCAATGACAAACGAAATTATTATTAATTAATAGCAATTAACTCTGATTGTTATTAATTAATCTCACTATGAAATTAACATAATGAGATTAACAATAATCATATTTATATATTTAACAGTAAAGGAAAAGATTGATGAAAATCAAAAGTATTGCAATGGCAACCTTATTAGTTTTAGGCGGCGCTTCTGCAGCAAATGCGGCTGACCAAGGCCACGGTAAAGTTACTTTTAAAGGTGCGATTATTGAAGCACCATGTTCAATTGCACCAGAAAGTATTGACCAAACAATTGAATTAGGCCAAATCTCTAATATGGCTTTAGCCGATGGCGGAAAATCATCACCTAAGGCATTTGAGATCGCACTACAAAACTGTAACGTTAGCAGCTTAACTAAAGGTGTTCAATTAACCTTTACTGGTGCATCTGCTGCATTCGATGAAGATAATAAAACGTTAGGTATTGTAGGTACAGGTAGTGGTGCAGGCGTTCAAATCACTAGCGGTAACGGTGAAGTTGTTACGATTAATACAGCAACGCCATTCCAACAAATTCAGGATGGTAGTAACACATTACAATTCTCTGCATACCTGAAAGGTAATGGTGGTGATGTTTCAACTATTACTGCTGGTGAATTCAGTTCCGTAGCAGACTTCACTTTATCTTACGAATAAAATTAGCCACCTTCTAATTTTAACCTAAAAACACATGGATAGGTTTTTAGGTTCATTGGGCATAATGATAGAGCGAAAATATGCTATATAAATTTTCATGGTTGACATTCATTCTATTATTAGGAACTAGTTTGTCATCATATTGTTCGGCTGAATCATTAATTACAATGAATGGAAGTATTATTGAGACCGCCTGTTCTATTGATATAAGTAGCAGAGATCAAACCATTGAAATGGGAAGCTTATCTATATCGCAAATGATTCGTGATGGCCAAAGTAACAAAAAAAAATTTTCAATAAAATTAATTAATTGTGTACTCGAAAGAACTGAAACAAAAAAACCAAACTGGCAATATTTTACAGTAACATTTGATGGAGTTCATGATGGTAATTTGTTTACTGTCAATGGACAAGCAGAAGGGTTTGGCATTGAAATTAGTAGTGCTGATGGTGAAGTCGTTTATCCAGGAAAGGTAATGTCATCGCAAGAATTAACTGATGGCAATCGTGATTTAAATTACAACCTACGATTAATAAGAAATAATAAAGTTTTAGAACCAGGTAATTACTTTAGTCTAATAAAGTATAAATTAGATTATGAGTAATATCGAAAATAACGCTGTCCACATGAACATTTTTCCAAATAGGAGACACCTTCTCTTATTATAAATGAGTTTGAATAAGGTCAAGTATAATGGCGCATCATAAAATCCATATTAAATTATCATCAGCTAATCGATTATATATATTAGCTGGCATGATAACTATCATCTGTAATACTGGATTCGCCTCTACTAATATAGAATTTAATACAGATATTTTAGATATAAATGATCGTGCTAATATTGATCTAAGCCGTTTCTCTAAAACTGGTTATTTTATGCCAGGAGAATACACTTTTAGTGTTCATGTAAACAAGAATATATTATCTGAGCAAAGTATTTTTTATTATAACTCAGATGAAGATATTGATGACAGTAAAGTATGTTTAGATCCCAGCTTAGTTGATAAGTTTGGACTAAAGCCCAAAATATTATCATCGTTGACCTGGTGGCATAATGACTCCTGCCTAGATTTAAACAGCTTATCTGGTGCAACTACAAAGGCCGATTTATCGACATCAACGCTATATATTAATATTCCTCAAGCCTATTTAGAATATACAGCAGATAATTGGGATCCACCCACTCGTTGGGAAGATGGTATATCGGGAGCTTTATTTGATTACAATCTAAACGCGCAAGCGAATCAACAGATACGTAGTCACCAAAGTACAAGCTATACCACTAATGGTAACGGAGTGGCAGGAATAAATTTAGGTCCATGGAGATTCAGAGCTGATTGGCAAACGCGGTTTGAGAAGCGTCCATCTTCTGAGTCAACACATTCTTTTGATTGGAATCGTTTTTATATTTTTCGGGATATCAAATCATTAGGAACAAAGCTAACATTTGGTGAATCTTATTTAAATTCCGATATTTTCGACAGTTTTAGATTCACAGGGCTCAGTTTAGTTACTGATATTAATATGTTGCCCCCCAATTTAAGGGGATATGCTCCTGAAGTTACAGGAGTGGCCAATAGTAATGCAACCGTTATTATTAGCCAACAAGGCCGCACTATTTACCAAACTCAAGTTGCTGCTGGCCCCTTTCGCATTCAAGATCTCAATGATGCTTTATCGGGTGAATTAGATGTAAGAGTAGAGGAACAAAATGGTAAAACGCAAACTTTTACAGTAAATACCTCGAGTATTCCCTACCTTACTCGACCAGGGCAAGTTCGTTATAAAATTGCTGCAGGGCGACCTAGTGATTCCAATCATCGAATTAATGGTGATAATTTCGCTAGCGGCGAGTATTCGTGGGGAATTAATAATGGTTGGTCTTTATATGGTGGCACGATTGCTTCACAAAAATATATCTCAGCAACGTTGGGAATTGGTCGCGATCTCATGCAATTTGGAGCTCTTTCATTTGATGCGACAAGAACACATGCAAAAATTAAAGAAATCACTTCAAATAACGAAACGAGTTATAACGGAAACTCTTATAGATTGAGTTATTCAAAGCGTTTTGAATATTTTAACAGCCAAGTTACCTTTGCGGGTTATCGTTTTTCAGAAAAAGACTTTATGAGTATGTCTGAATACCTCAATGCAAAAATGAGTGGCGTTCGACAATATAATAGCAAAGAGATGTATACCATTTCTTATAATCAACAGTTTAGCGACAGTGGATTGAGCACATACTTAAATTTTTACCACCAGACATATTGGAATCAACCCGATAATAACCGCTATAGTTTATCATTAGCTAAATATTTTGATCTCGGAAAATTTAAAAATTTAAGCATTAACTTGACAGCATTCCGTACTAGCTACCAAAACACAAATGATGATGGTGTTTATATTGCGTTATCTGTGCCTTGGGGTGAAACCTCTACAGTCAGTTTTAACAGTAGCTGGGATAAAAGTAATACAACGCAGAATATAAATTATTATGACCGCATTAATGAGCGTAGTAACTACCAAATTAATACTGGGGTCGCACGGTCAGGAGCAATTATTGGCGGGTACTATACATATCAAGGTGATATGGCTCAGGTTAATGCAAATGCGACATACCAACAGAATCGTTACCGTTCCGCCGGGCTATCAATACAAGGTGGATTAACGGCAACACAACATGGGGTAGCACTCCATAGAAGTAACCAATTGGGTGCTTCGCGTGTTTTTGTTGACACCAGTGGTGTCCCGAACATCCCTTTGCGTGGTAATGGAATTGTGACACGGTCAAATTATTTTGGCAAAGCTGTCATTGCTGATGTTAATAGCTATTACCGTAGCAATATTAATGTGGATTTGAATCTTTTACCTAATAAGGCAGAAATTACCCATTCTGTAAAACAAGGGACATTGACAGAAGGCGCTATTGGCTATCGCCAGTTTGATGTTATAACAGGTAACAGCGCAATGGCGACTATTCGTTTATCGGATAATAGTGCTCCTCCATTTGGCGCTATTGTATTAAATGCACGTAAACAGCAAGTTGGAATAATTAGTGATGAAGGTAGCGTTTATTTATCAGGTTTAAATCCTAAAGAAAAATTGAATATTTCTTGGGATAATGAAATACAGTGCAATATAACATTACCGGATAGTGTTTCATCAGAAATAAATTTAGCAAATACATTACTATTACCATGTATAAAATAACATTTCACACATGTCATTATAAAACCATTAATGCTAGTTATTTAAACCAATAAAGTAAGCAATAATATATTTTATCAAATTAAACTTAAAGAGATTATATCGTTTATGAAAAAATTAAATATAAATAAAAAGGGTACCCATCCTAACCAAAAATTAGTTAATAGTTATAAAGTTATATTGGCAGCTATTTTTTTGATGAGTATATCGACAGCAAATGCGGCTATCTCCTTAGATCGCACTCGTGCAATTATTAATGGTAATGAGAAATCGATTAGCCTGAATATTAGTAATGAAAATAAAACATTACCTTATCTTGCTCAAGGTTGGATTGAAAATGCACAGGGTGAAAAAATTAATGATCCATTTACTGTTTTACCTCCAGTACAACGTGTTGAGCCTGGAGATAAAAGTCAAATAAGAATTCAACCCTTAGCTAGCATAGAAAAATTACCGCAAGATATTGAGTCAGTATATTATTTTAATTTACGTGAGATTCCACCGAGAAGTGATAAAGCAAATACGTTGCAACTTGCATTACAAACACGAATAAAACTTTTTTATAGGCCAACACCTATCATTCCAACTAAGAATGATATCGATAACCCATGGCAAGAAAAATTGGTTTTAAAACAGCAAGGCGGCAAATATATTGCATTTAATCCGACGCCTTATTATATAACCATTATTGATGCAGCAAAGAAAATTAAAGGTGATACCGTAAAAGGCTTCGAGCCAATTATGATCGCTCCCAAAAATAGCCAGCCGTTAGGTGTCGATGTTGCAACATTAGGTAATACCCCAGTACTAACATATATCAATGACTATGGTGGCCGTCCTAATCTTAGTTTTAACTGCCAAGCAAATGAATGCAAGGTATCTCCAAGTAATAAATAATCTATCTATCAAATAGTAATAGAGGAAGGTATGAGTAAAATAGTGAGTTATAGCGCTCCTTTAATAGGGATTATTTTCAGTACACTTGCCTTTCAGACATTAGCTACTGATATTGGTAAAGTTGATAATTGGGATGTTGATGGTGCCAATGGTGTTTTACAGGTTAGAGGTGTGCTTACCGAAAGTGCATGTAGATTAGCCACGCAATCTGCATTTCAAACAGTAGATTTGGGCACAAATAGTTCTTCAGCATTTAAATTTCTAGGGCATAAAGGCACACCTGTTCCTTTTAATATTCAATTAGAAGATTGTTTAAGGAGTGAAAGTCGTAATCATGATCAACAAGGTAATATAACTTGGAGCTCTGACATGCCAGCCGTAAGAATTCGTTTTCTTGCTGTATCAGATAATACAGATAGCAAATTAATAAAAGTAAATGGTGCTGAAGGCATTGCTCTTGAGTTAAATGATGAAAATTTTAAAAAAATTAAACCAGGTGTTTTTACTAGGCCAAAACTATTATCAATGGGCAATAATAAATTAACCTATTACATTACTCCGGTGAGAATTAATAGTCATTTTAATGCTGGTAACTATCAAGCAAATATAAGATTCCAATTAGTCTATGACTAGGATAAAAATATGAAACCATCATATCAATACCTATTATTTAAATCGCAGGTTTTTATTAGCATTATTTCTATATTAATATGTTTTAATACAGCCAGCGCTTCAATGGCTTCTATTGGTTTAACAATTACAGTCATAGAACCCCCTAATTGTAGTTTTGTAGGAGGAAATACATTAAATGTTGACTTTGGCGATGTCCAGCAAGATTTAATCGATGGGTCATCATATAAAAAAACGAATGTTAACTACAATTTACAATGCACAAATTTATCTACTAATCTATTAAAAATGAAATTGAGTTGGACTAACTTTAGAGTTAATGGTGTTGATGCAATAAAAACGAATAGAGATAACCTTGGTATCGCCATTTATCAAGATAATAATATAGTATCCAACAATTCAAATATTCATTTTATTTATGGTGCTATGCCCTCTATTTATGCTGTTCCCATAAAACCAAGTGGTTCAATGCTAAGTGACGCTGGGGATTTTAATGCAGAAATGATTATGACAATTGAATATCAATAAATTAAGAGCCAATATGAAAATTAAATTTTTATATATATTAATAGTTTTTAGTGCTTTTTCTTATTCATCTTCACTCACTGTGGAGTTTAATGGAAATCTAATTATCACGCCTCCTGAATGCATTTTAAATAACAGTCAAAAATCAATGATTCATTTTGGAGATATATTATTAAGCAGGATTGATGGAGTAAATTATAAGCATAAATTACCTTTTGAATTAACTTGCACTAATTTAGCCATGAATAACCTAACGTTAAGTATTCAAGGTGACCCTAGTAATTTTAATAATGGCATTCTCAAGACCAGTAACCCAAAGCTAGGATTAAGCTTCTATATTAATGGTATAAAACAAGATATTAATAAAAAAATAAATTTTAATTATTTAGAATTACCATCATTAGAGGTTAGTCCTGTACAAAATGTTGCAACAAGTTTTGATGGTTCCGATGGCGGAGATTTCACTGCACTAGCAACTCTTAATGTGGACTATCAATAATGAAAAACAACTCAATAAATAATAAAATTCAGTATCAGATATGTTGTTTTCTTTTAATATTCTTAGCAAATATAACCTATGCTAATTGGGGATTTGATGGTTCGTTAATTATACCGCCAAAATGTCGATTAAGTCATAGCGATCCTATCAAAGTTTCATTTGGTAAAGTCGGTGTTAATAAGGTTGATGGAATACACTATAAGGAAAAAATTCCTTATGAACTTATTTGCGATGGCGATCTAACACAACCTTGGAATATCTCTTTAACATTATCTGGTATAGCAGCAGGTGCAGGTTTTGATGATGCAACACTGCAAGTTAAATCTGATCAAAATGGAAATAATGTAGGTATCCAAATTCAAAAGGATGGACAACCTATCACTTTAAATAAAGCATTTGTAATTGATCAAAAGACATTACCCGCTTTATCCGCTGTTATTGTCAAAAAAGCAGGAACTAAACTTATTGGAGACACATTCAATGCTACAGCGACATTAACCATTACATTTCAATAGGAATTATGATGTTCTCGACAATAAGATATTATAATTTATTATTTTTAACAGTATTTATATGCTACTCCTTACCATCTATGGCCGAAACAATTAATTTTGATGGTATATTTGTTGAAGATACTTGTGACCTATATCCCGGAGATGAAATAATTACATTAGATTTCGGAACAATCGCAGATAAATATCTTTATTTAAATAGCCGCACGCTAAGTGAATCATTTAGTATTCGATTAATTAACTGTGACTTATCTTTAGGTCGTGAAATTAATGCTTCATTTAATGGCAATGAAAACTCTTTTTTACCTGGATATCTTGCACTAGACCCAGCAAGCCAAGCTAATGGTATTGCTATTGGTTTAGAAACAGATACTGGAGAAAAAATCGATATAAACAAAAAAGATCACACACAAAAATTGTCAGCAGGTAATAACGAAATAAAACTTAAAGCCTTTATCCAAGGAGAGCATTCTGCATTAGCAAATAAAACAATTTCATATGGAACATTTATATCAACGTTAACATTCTTTTTAGAATACAACTAAAAGTATAAAAGCTACATTTAAATCATAGGTATTCAAAAATGAAAATCTCAGCAATAATTCGCGATTATAAAGCTACAGTAATAAAAATAATTTTTATTACTGTATCAATCTTTATTTATAATATAAATGCTTATTCTGTAAGTTGGGGCGCATTTACTCAAAGAAATGGTAATGATGTTACTATTCAATGGGGATGGCCTAATGAAGATAGCAATAGTGTAATTTGCTTTAATCCATCAGGTTGTGTTGTAACCGTTGGCCCATATGATTACCGGGGATCTAGCGCTGATCCTAAAACATTTGGAGGTATAAATTTACCCTATGGCATGCAACAAAAAGTCATCATCCGCAATAATGGGACGGCACTGGATGCTTTTAATGCTTGGAAACTACAATACGGCACCGCCAATACACAAACAGTTACTGGCATGTGGGGTAATTATCCAAATACAGACTTCTCATCGGTTTGTTACGGGTTCCAAGTTTTTCAAATCTCAACTTGGGGAACTTCTTATGGCACTTTATTGCCTAGTGCTGCCTGTGGGGTAGTACCGCCATCAAACACTTCTTGTAATTTTAGCTTCCCTACGAGTATTGATCTGGGTTCCGCAGTTAGTGGCCAAAATGGCTCTTGGTCTGGAGAAGCTACAGGGGCTTTTAGCTGCACCAATATTGTTGATATAAGGGCTAGCTTATTAGCTACTCCCTATTTAAGTAATCTTCCTGTTGATATTTCAGTCAATCAAGTTTCACTGGATATCAATAATAAGAGCGTTGCTAGAGGGCAAATAGCACCACTTAATTTTAAGGCAACCACAACAGGTAAGTTCACATCTGCAGGTAAGTTTAACGCTAATGCAGTTATTTTGTTTTCTTTCAATTAGCAAACACATTACTAATATGAATGTTAAATAAATAAAGCACAGCAAGAACTGCCAATAATAACTTTATTAACTGATAGTTACCTATAAAAGCAAAGCCGTTCCTGTACCTTAATGGCCCAATAGTGAAAGAGGGTTAGTCCCCCTCTTCCACTTGCCCTTTATACTCTTCTTGTGAAACCAAATGTACCCCTATATATCGCTGATAACGTGCGGGTTTTAATTTGGTTAAGTCCACCAGTACCAAGCCATCGATACAATCATTGAATGCGGGGTCTGTACCGAAATCCATAAACTGTACGCCACCCGGCTCGCATAATTCAGTATATTGCTTATAAAGCGTCGGAATTGAACAGCCAATGTTATTGAGTAAGCTTTTCAATTTAACTAAATCTTCGTGGTAATTGCCCCCTGAAAATTGGGCTAATACCTGTGGCAAAGAAGCTGGATACGGCTGATGTGACTGTGCAATGCTGTGTTGCGCCGAAAAATAGAGCCGATAAAAAGTAATCAGTAAGTCACGCGCCGCAATCGGCATTGAGCCAGACATAGATACAGGACCAAAAAGATAGCGATATTGTGGGTATTTCGCCAAATACGCGCCAATACCTAACCATAAATAATCTAAACCCCGTTTTCCCCAATATTTAGGCTGAATAAAGCTCCGACCAAGCTCAATACCTTGCGCTAATATTGGCATCATGGCTTGGTCATAATGAAATAAGCTAGAGCTGTAAATACCCTGCAAACCTTTGGTCTCAATTTGCTTTTTAGTGGGTATAAACCGATAAGCCCCTACAATATCAAGTTCACTTTCATCCCATAATACCAGATGATAATAATCGTTATCATAGCTGTCTAAATCACGGCGCTTACCTGAGCCTTCCCCTACAGCACGAAATGCAATTTCGCGTAATCGCCCTATTTCTCGCAAAATCGGCGACCTTACTTCTTGGTTTCGGTGATAAAGGTAAATCGCTTTCCCATCAGGGGATGTTCCTAGCCGCTCACATGCCACCAACGCTTTTTTTAATTCAATTCTGTCTTCTGGTAAAGCAATTGGTGATTCGCTGGTAAATAGCCCTTCCTTACCTTTTCCCAACAAATAGACATGGCGACGAAAGCGCCCTGCTAGCTCATGAGCCGCTGTATGGCCATCATGCCAATGAATAAATGGGATGCTGCCACCAATACGAATTTTTAATCTTTTTCCTCGCTGCTTAAACATTTCCCTGACTAACATTAAAGTCGATAACGGCTTGTAAACCAACGAGGTTAAATAGAATAAATGGCTATTTCGCCCTTGAATATGAATGGGGACAATAGGTGCTCTGGCCTTTGCGGCTAAACGCAAAAAACCTGTACGCCAGTGGCCATCACGAACCCCTTTACGGCCAAACCGAGAGACTTCACCCGCAGGAAACACAATTAATGCCCCTTGTTTGTCCAAATGCCGTTGTATTGCTTCAACTTGCTGCCGACTGGTTCGGTTATTCATGTTGTCCACTGAAATAAATAAGCTTTTTAGTGGCTCTATATAATTGAGGAACTGATTTGCCACGATTTTGACATCAGGACGAACGGCAGCAACTGCACGTAATAGTGCAAGACCATCGAGTGAGCCTATCGGGTGGTTAGCAACTAAGACAACAGGACCTTGAGTTGGAATATTTTCTAAGTCTCCCTCAACCATTTCGCAAGAAATATCAAAGAACTCCATGATTTGTTCAATAAGATCCAAGCCCTTTAAGTGCGGATAATCTTGGGCAAATTGGTGAAATTCTTGTTCAAACAGCAGCTTTTTTAATAAACGACGTTTCCATTTGCCTGGTGTTTGATGAGGAAAAATATCGTGCAGCAGGGTATCGACACTAAACATAATGCTATCTCCTAACTGAGTTACGACGAACTTAAGTCAGACTCATAACAACAATATGTTTATTTTATGACAAAATGGTGAAAGCACAAAAATGATGATGTAGATCATTACTTTTCATTTACTAATATTATAGTTATCTAAAATCAATAATTTTTCCGAATATTGCTTTCTTGAATAATTTATATTTTACTCATTTTATAATATGCATTTATTCCACAACAATTAAAAAAGTATAAAACTAAATTTTTTGATTAGTTTTACTTAATTTATTTGAATAATTCAGAATTTATTATTTATAAATACCCACCAATTAAATTGAACTAAAAATTTATTACAATAAGATCAGAAACAAATAATACCCTTTAAATTCAATTAAATAAAAATTAATTATAAGTTTAATTTTTAACTTTTTTCTTATTGATAGGCAAATCTTATTTCAGCAATTGCTTAAACCGATGGCCATCATTGATAAAAATCAAGAACCTCTCGACCTTATTTATACATGATAGTCCGGCTGTAGAATTATATTAATTAAAAAATATTTAAATATATTTGACCGCAATCTTTCAAGGATAGTGTAATGAAAAAACTTACTCGCATTACGGTCGCTGTCATATTTTTGCTTTTACTCGGTTATTTTGGGTTATCTGGATATGTGTGGTATCACGATAATCAACGAAGAGAAAATAATGACATTCAGACATCTAAAATTGCAGAAAATAATCAAGTTCTCAAATTCTTCGCTGAAAAGGGATGCGATTACTGTCACACGCCGTCAACTGATTTACCTGCCTACGCATCGTTCCCCATTGCTAAGCAACTGATGGAATACGATATTCAGCTAGGTTATAAATCATTCAACCTTGAGGCTGCTCGCGCTGCACTCATCGCAGGAGAACCTGTACCACAAAGTGAATTAAATAAAATTGAGTGGGTTATGCAGAACCACACCATGCCGCCAACTCGTTATGTTGCACTTCATTGGGCAAGTAGCGTCAGTGATGAAGAGCGTAATAGCCTTTTGAATTGGATAGCTAAACAGCGAGAAGAGCACTATGCCAGCCAAGATACCGCTGCTGAGCACCGTAACGAACCAATTCAACCAATTCCAAAATCACTGGATGTTGATGATGCAAAAGTCGCATTAGGTTTCCGCTTGTATCATGATGCGCGCCTGTCAGGGGATAGCACGATTTCTTGTGCGCACTGCCACGCACTCAATGCAGGTGGTGTTGATGGCCGTAAAACATCAATTGGTGTTGGTGGCGCAGTAGGCCCAATCAATGCGCCAACGGTGTTTAACTCTGTATTTAATGTCGAGCAATTTTGGGATGGTAGAGCACCTGATTTACAAGCGCAAGCCGGTGGCCCACCATTAAATCCTATCGAAATGGCATCAAAATCATGGGATGAAATCATTGAAAAATTGGATAAAGACCCTGTCTTAAAACAAGATTTTAATGCAGTTTACCCAGAAGGGTTTACGGGTGACACCATCACAGATGCGATTGCTGAGTTCGAAAAAACCTTAATCACCCCAGACTCTCCGTTTGATAATTGGTTAAGAGGCGACAAAACTGCATTAACCGCACAACAGCTCCATGGTTACCAGTTATTTAAAGAGAACAAATGTGCAACCTGCCATGGTGGCGTGATCTTAGGTGGTCGTTCCTTCGAACCTCTGGGCCTGAAAAAAGACTATGAGTTCGGTGAAATTACCGCACAAGATATTGGTCGCATGAATGTCACCTCTGATGAGCGCGATAAGTTACGCCAAAAAGTCCCAACACTACGTAATGTCGAGCTAACCGCGCCATACTTCCACCGTGGAGATGTGGCTACCTTAGATGAAGCAGTGAAACTGATGCTACGTTATCAAGTCGGTAAAGAACTGCCACAAAAAGATGTCGATGATATTGTTGCCTTTCTTGAAAGCTTAACGGGTGTGTATACACCGTATGTACAACAAGGTGAATCACAACAGTAAATATCAATAGCTAATTGATATGAAAAACCAATAGCACCGCTCAAATAATAGCGGTGCTATTTTTTTATTTAAAACTGCCGTATAGGCTACCTACAACCCCGACTTAATCTATATTCAAAGCAATTCACGTTATCGCGTATCTCTTTCCCACTGTGTTATTACTTAAACGATCCCAGTTTCCCAATTTATACGAAACAATGTTAACTAGCTCAAAGTTTTCATTGAATGGTATTTAAAAGGTATTATTAAGTGGTATTGTCATTGCTGTACCCTACAATACCTATAATTAGCCGTATAAAGGAATGAAAGATGAAAAAAACAACAGCAAAACTCTCATTCATGATGTTCATTGAATGGTTTATATGGGGGGCTTGGTTTGTTCCCTTATGGCTATTTTTGAATAAAAGTGGCTTTACCCCTTCTCAAATAGCATGGTCTTACGCCTGTACAGCCATTGCTGCAATTATCTCTCCCATCCTTGTAGGCTCAATTACTGACCGATTTTTTGCCGCGCAAAAAGTCCTGGCAGTACTGATGTTTGCAGGGGCGGTTTTTATGTTTTTTGCAGCTCAGCAAACTGAATTTTCTAGCTTTTTCCCTCTACTCTTGGCGTACGCATTAACTTATATGCCAACCATTGCGCTCACCAATAGTATCGCTTTTTCCAATGTGGAAGATGTGGAACGTGACTATCCTCGTATTCGTGTAATGGGGACTATCGGCTGGATTGCATCAGGCATTGCATGTGGATTTTTACCTTCCATAATGGGCTTTGGTGATATTTCTGCGACTAATATCCCGCTCTTAGTGACAGCCGCTAGCTCCGCTTTACTGGGCTTTTTTACCTATTTCTTGCCAGACACCCCACCAAAAGGAACTGGCAAAATGAGTATTAAAGTCATGCTCGGATTGGATGCCATTGTGCTGTTAAGAGACCGTAATTTCTTAGTATTTTTCGTGTGTTCATTCCTCTTCGCCATGCCTTTAGCTTTTTACTATATTTTTGCTAACGGCTACCTTACTGAAGTTGGGATGAAAAATGCTACCGGATGGATGACCTTGGGGCAATTCTCTGAAATCTTCTTCATGCTTGCTTTGCCCTTCTTTACTAAACGTTTTGGTATCAAAAAGGTATTACTTCTTGGTTTAATCACTGCAGCTATCCGTTATGCTTTCTTTATCTATGGCGATGCAGACCACCTATTCACCTACGGATTACTCTTCCTCGGTATTTTATTACACGGTGTTAGCTACGATTTTTACTATGTCACCGCATATATTTATGTCGACAAAAAGACGCCTGTGCATATGCGAACAGCGGCTCAAGGCTTAATTACTCTCTGTTGCCAAGGCTTTGGTAGCTTACTGGGTTATAGCCTAGGTGGGCAAATGATGGAAAAACTTTTTTCTTACGGTGAACCTGTCAACGGCCAGACCTTTAACTGGGCCGGTATGTGGGGCTTCGGCGCTGCTATGATCGTCGTAATCACGGTTGTTTTCATGTTGATGTTTAAAGAGTCGAGCCGTGATATTCAAGAAATTGATATTAATAAAAGTGGCATAAAACCCACATCCAATTAGTTAAGCAATCATTAATTAAACGCCTTTATTGACCGACTGCCAACACATAAGGGCGCTGTTTTTAGCCAAAATTGAAGGAATTATAATGAACAAAGAGAACCGTATTTTAGGCACGTTTTATGGCCAAGCCTTAGGTGATGCAATGGGAATGCCTTCTGAATTATGGCCTCGCTCTCGTGTTAAAGCACATTTTGGTTGGATAGACCGCTTCTTACCTGGGCCAAAAGAAAATAATGCAGCTTGCTACTTCAATACGGCAGAATTTACAGATGATACCTCAATGGCGCTCGCACTTGCGGACGCGATTATAGAATGTGATGGCAAAGTGAGTCCTGAACTTATTGGCCGTAATATTTTAAAATGGGCAGAGCAATTTGATGCCTTTAATAAAAATGTCTTAGGGCCGACCTCTAAAATTGCATTAAAGGCAATAAAACAAGGGACTCCGATTTCTCAGTTAGAAAACAATGGCATGACAAATGGTGCCGCAATGCGAGTTTCCCCACTCGGTTGTTTGCTGCCAACTCATTCTATTGATGAATTTATTGATGAAATTACACTCGCCTCATCGCCAACGCATAAATCGGATGTGGCAATTGCGGGGGCGGTCGCTATTGCTTGGGCAATTTCTAAAGCGATAGATGGCGAAAATTGGCCGCAAATTCGCGACCAATTACCTGCTATTGCGAAGCTAGCACAAGAAAAGCATGTCACAACCTTTAGCCCATCAATAGCTGCACGTATTGAACTTGCTTTACACACGGTGAAAAACACGATTGGCACCGAGCAAGCAATGGAACAGCTTTATCAACTCGTTGGCGCTGGTACGAGCACCATTGAGTCAGTTCCTGCCGCCATTGCTATGGTTGAATTAGCGGAAACTGATCCCAACCGCTGTGCCATTCTGTGTGCTAATTTAGGGGGAGATACCGATACCATAGGGGCAATGGCCACCGCCATTTGTGGCGCCCTCCATGGCGTTGATGCCATCGATAAACAGCTCAAAAAACAATTAGATGATGTGAATCAACTTGATTTTACACAGTATAGCCAAGCCTTTATGGCATTGAGAACTGCAAGAGAAAAAGCTTATGAAAACTGCTGAACTTATTGCCCATCTTCCATTGCAAGCAGAGCATCGTCCTGTCTGCCTGATTGGCGCTGCCGTTATTGATGTGATTGCAGATGCATATTCACTGCCTTATCGCGGAAGTGATATCGAATTGCACCAGCAGAGTGTCAATATCGGTGGATGTGCTCTGAATATTGCGGTGGCCTTGCAGCGTCTTGGTATCCAGTCTCTCAATGCATTACCTATTGGGCAAGGTGTATGGGCAGATATCATCCGCAACCAACTCAATAAAAAAGGTGTGAGTTCCGTTATAGAAACGAATAAAGGTGATAATGGCTGGTGTTTAGCCTTGGTTGAACCCGATGGAGAAAGGACATTTCTTTCAATTAGCGGTGTAGAAAACCAATGGGAACGCCAAACCCTAGATGAATTGCCAATTACATCTAACACTATCATCTATCTTTCTGGCTACCAACTAGCCGCAAAATGTGGCGAAACTCTGCTTTCATGGCTGGAGTCGCTCTCCGATAACGTCACTTTATTTATCGATTTTGGCCCTCGGATCGCCGACCTTTCGAAAACACAATTATTACGATTAATGGCTTTAAAACCAATCATTTCGTTGAACCGCCAAGAAGTCGAACATATCGTCACATTATTCCCTGATATCGCGCATCAAGGAATGGATACAGAAGCATTAGCCAATATTTGGCATTCTCAATTTTTAGTTCCCGTGATTGTTAGAGTCGACAAAGAAGGCGCGTTCTTTCAAGAAAGTGGTCGTTCATCAGGCTGGGTGGCACCATTTGAAACCACCGTTGTCGATACCATTGGAGCAGGAGATAGCCATGCAGGAGGCGTGATTGCGGCATTGGCGTCCGGCTGGGCACTAGAAGACGCCGTGTTACTCGGAAATGCTGTCGCATCCTATGTAGTTAGCCATCGCGGAGGGGATTGTGCGCCTTCGTCTGAGCAACTCACCGCATATTTACAGCAATATTAATCATCAGAGAAAAAAGAGGCCTAGCCTCTTTTTTACTCTTCAGAGACAAATACATACATATCACTGCGACACTGATTAAAACTGTATTCAATGGGCACATTTTTATGGTCGAAAGCCACCTGCTTAATCACTAAAATAGGTACGGTCTTTTCCAATTTAATGTGCGTTTGGAAGTCTTCATCTGGCATTCGAGCACTCACCTTGCTCTTTGTTCGTGTAGGATAAATATTTTGGCTGCGAAAATAATCGTACAAAGATAAGCCAATATCATCGACATCACCAATCAGCCCAATAGGAACATATGACTCCTCAATAGAGACCGGCTGTTCATCCACATAGCGAATACGTTTTAACATAAATACATTACTATTGATGGGGAGCGCTAGTGACTCTGCCACCTCCTGTGAACAAGGCACGATACTTTTATTGACCCAAAGTGTGTTTGGTTTTTTTCCAAGTAAAACAACTTGCTGTGAAAAACCTTTAGCTTCTTTGAGTGAATACTCAAACTTATCACTAATTTGGGTGCCATAACCTTGTGACCGAATGATAACGCCTTCTTGTTCAAGTAGCTCTAACGCTTTTCGAACGGTAATACGTGACACCCCTGTCTGCTGACCTAATTCCCTTTCACTGGGTAGCATATCACCTTGATGCAAAACCCCTGTTCGCACAGCAAATTTCACCGTTTCAGCAAATTTTACATACAAAGGTGTATTGTCTATTTCAGCAAGACGGGTACAAAGTTGTTGGATCAGAGATAAATGCGCATCATTCATATTGAGTTAGTCACCTAAAAATCGCAGCAATAATCAATAGTACCACTATCCATAGATTTATTGCAGGCAATTGAATTAGATAAATTTATTACCAATGAAAAACAGAATGCTACAGGGTACTATTTCTGGTGAGGTACACGTTTTTCTCTGATATAGGTAAAGTCAATTGCTGTTGATACCCATCCAGTGTTTCTTTCGATAATATCGCCAATGCGCGGTAAAAATCGCTGTTAGCCGAATCTATCAATACTTCGAGAAAATGTGCCGACCAAGGTAATAAGTGCCAAGCGAGCAACTCTTCTAAATCTGCTCTGCGATTTTGCTCAGCCAGCCAAGCCGCTAACATCAAAATCAACCCAAAGTGGTCTTCAGGCTCTTTTTGTGTCGTTACGGGTTCAACACCTTTAATACGCATCCACTGACGCAATTCAACGGTTGAGTCGCCAAAAACAATCTTTTCTTTATCTAGCCAAACCGAACCCCAAGGGGGAGCAGGTAAAGCATAAGGCCCAATAAACAAGCGCTGCCATGCTTCACTCAGTGGTTCATTCCCCTGAGCACTGGATTGCAAAAGCTGGCTAATTTTTACTAAGGAAGGTAAAGCAAATGGCCATTCGTTATGCCAAGTCGGCTCCTGTAAAATCGCGATAATTTCTGCATTGTTTTCATTCTCTGGGGAGAAATAAAATAAAGATCCCAAAACCCGCCCTGTCACTGCGACGTGTTCAAGAAAGTGCGCTTGTTGCATATTGATTGTCTCTGAAATTATCAGCGCAGGGAAATCACACCCTGCGCTGAAAGTTTACTAATTAAGCTACAGCCATGCCGACTGTCATATGTAAACCATAGAATAGCCCACGACCGATAAATTCACCAACCAGTACCAGCACGGTACCAAGAAGTAAGCTCAAAACCGAAGGCTGATTTTGTCGCACAACAGGCAAAATCCATAACAACAGCCCAATACTTGTCACCACGATGCGTACCACTGGTAAAACACCAAAGTCAGGGACTAAATCCACAGCTTTCTGTACTGAGGTGGTGATAAGCGCAATCTCACCACTTTGCAGTAGTACTGATGCAATAGTCACGATATAAGCAACGACACTAATTGCCGCTAATTTACCACTATTAAATGGAAATTTAGCAACTCGTAATAGTAAAGTACCTAAAATTGGCCCCACAACAAACAGAGTCATAAAGAAGCCGATAGTGGTATGTGGCGTGTTCCATGTCGGTACTGTGCTTATCATATAAACTCGTGTCATTGCCCAAACAAATAGCAATCCCATCAACATGGTGATGATTAACCACACCTTATCGAGTCCTGTTGGCATCTTTTTGATTGCGGATAACAACCACCATAAGCCACCCAAAGCAAAGAAAATAGAGCCGAATAACACTTCGTTACTCAGTGACGAGGCAAATACACGGTTCATCGAGTTAAATGCACGCATCGGTGAGCCCATATGCATCATAGAAGCGAGAAAACCTAAGCCCATCAATACCCATAATGCCAACATCGCATTCACAATACGCTGTTTTTGGGGTTTATCGTCTGTCGATAACCATGCAAGCCCCGTTACAATCACACCACCTGCAATACTTTGGCCTAATACCGTAAATAAAATTAGCGGCCATTCATGTAATCCATTGCCCATGTTATACCTCCCGAGGATTGGCTAAATGGCCTGTCGTATCATTGACAGGGCGACTATTGGCATTTGGTTTAATGACAAGATTGGGCTTGGTATAGTGCGCTTCAGGTAGTGGCGCAATCTCGGCCAAATTGCCATGTTTTTCACGTAATTCATCAATGGGGCCAAAGTCTAATGCACGCAATGGGCAAGACTCGGCACAAATCGGTTTTTTACCAACTGCAACACGCTCATAGCAACCATCGCACTTGGTCATATGTCCTTTTTCGCTATCAAATTGCGGTGCACCATATGGGCAAGCCATATGACAATAGCGGCAGCCAATACACACGCTTTCATCTACAACGACAAAGCCATCTTCACGTTTGTGCATCGCGCCGCTTGGGCACACTTTGACACAAGCAGGGTCTTCGCAGTGGTTGCATGAAATCGACAAATAATAACTAAATACGTTTTGATGCCACACACCGTTATCTTCTTGCCAATCTCCCCCTGCATATTCATAAATGCGCCTAAAATTCACCGCAGGAGATAAATTTTTGTAGTCCTTACACGCTAACTCACATGTTTTGCATCCCGTACATCGTGCGGAATCAATATAAAAACCATATTGTGTTGTCATGATTTATCCCCCTATACCCTTGCCACTTCAACCAAATTACTGTGTTGCGGATTACCTTTCGCTAACGGTGACGGGCGTTGAGTCGTCAGGACGTTTAGGCTACCACCATGGTCTACCTTGTTTTCATCAGGTGCGTACCAAGCCCCTTCCCCCATTGCGACAACGCCTGGGATGATGCGTGGAGTCACTTTGGCAGTGATCTGTACTTCCCCTCTATCGTTGTAAATTCGTACCATGTCGCCATCTTTAATATTGCGACGTTTTGCATCAATAGGGTTGATCCACATCTCTTGTAAACAAGCCGCCTTGATCACATCAACGTTACCGTAGGTGGAGTGAACTCGTGATTTATAGTGAAAACCACTCAATTGCAGTGGGTATTTTTCGGTGAGCTTATCATCATGGCTTTCAAAGCCTGGGGAATACATTGGAAGTGCTGATATCAAATCACCTTCCGCTAGAGTCCATGTTTTCGCAATATCCGCTAAGCGAGATGAATAGATCTCAATCTTTCCTGACGGGGTATTTAATGGATTACCAATAGGGTCTTCACGGAAGGCTTTGTGTGCTACAAAATGCCCTTGCGGGTCCATTTTTTTATAAATTCCTTGCTGCTGGAATGTCTCAAAATCAGGTAGCTCAGGTAACTTTTGTCGTGAGATTTCATACAAATGGCGTAGCCACTCTTCTTGGGTTCGCCCTTCGGTGAATTTCTCTTCAACGCCCATGCGACGCGCAATTTGTGTACACATTTCATACACTGTTTTACTCTCAAAACGCGGTTCGATAGCTTGGCTGGCGAAAATGACATACCCCATATTACTGGCGGCACCATCCAAACAAAAATCCATTTGTTCAGAGGCGGTGCAATCTGGTAGGACTAAATCCGCATATTTCGCTGAGGCGGTCATATGGTTATCAATCACTACTATCATTTCGCATTTTTTATCATCCTGAAGAATGTCATGCGTTTTATTAATATCAGAGTGTTGATTAATTAAGCTGTTGCTGGCGTAGTTCCAAATAAACTTAATCGGAACATCCAGTTTATCTTTGCCGCGTACGCCATCATGAGTTGCGGTCATTTCTGGGCCACGCTCTATTGCATCAGTCCATAAAAATACGGAAATGCTTGCTTTGACTGGGTTTTCTAACGTTGGCATCCGCTCAAATGGAATATCATAATTCCCTTCACGAGCCCCTGTATTACCACCATTGATGCCAACATTACCGGTTAAAATCGGTAACATCGCAATCGCACGTGCGGTTTGTTCACCATTCGAATGACGTTGCGGCCCCCAACCTTGGCTAATATACGCAGGTTTTGCAGAACCGATTTCACGCGCGAGTTTAATGATTTTATCAGCCGGAATACCGGTAATCTGCGCAGCCCATTGTGGTGTTTTTTCTACGCCATCATCCCCTTGGCCTAAAATATACGCTTTATAGTGGCTGTTTTTCGGGGCGTCTGCTGGCAGGGTTTTCTCATCATAACCTACACAATATTGGTCTAAGAAGGGTTGATCAACCATATCTTCAGTGATCAACACATGGGCGATCCCTGCCACTAATGCGGCGTCTGTTCCTGGGCGGATTGGGATCCACTCATCTTCACGCCCTGCTGCTGTATCAGTATAACGCGGGTCGATCACTATCATTCTTGCATTAGAACGCTCACGAGCTTGTTCTAATTGATAAGTAATCCCACCACCGCTCATACGGGTTTCTGCAGGGTTGTTACCGAAGAGAACCACCAGCTTTGAGTTTTCGATATCGGAAACGCTATTACCCGCTCCGCTACCATAGGTATACGGCATTGCACAGCTGATTTGTGCCGTACTGTAGGTTCCGTAATGGTTTAAATAGCCGCCCATACAGTTCATCAAACGGGCGATGGGTGAATTCGCTGGCGGCCATGAACGTGCGACTGTGCCACCTAATGTGCCAGTACCATAGTTCAAATACACTGCTTCATTACCATAATCGGCAATAATTCGTTTTAGGTTACCACTGATTAGATCGTAGGCTTCATCCCAACTGATTTGTTTGAATTTACCTTCACCACGCGCCCCAACGCGCAACATTGGGTATTTCAAGCGGTCAGGGTTATAGACACGACGGCGCATTGAGCGACCACGTAAACAGGCTTTAACTTGGTGATTATTGCCGTAAACATCATCTCCGGTATTATCGGTTTCGACATATTTGATTTCACCATCAACCACATGCATACGCAGTGGGCAGCGACTCCCACAGTTAACAGTACATGCGCTCCAAACTATTTTCTCTTCAGGTATGGTTGTTTTGGATGCGGTTTCACTGGTATTAGCAACACTATTAAAAGGTAAACTTAGCGCTCCACTTGCAAGTGCGAGTCCCCCGACGGTACTGGTTTGCATTAGCTTCCTGCGGCTGATCTCCGATTGGAGTACTCCCTCAGATAATGCTTTACTCATATCTGCCTCACTTTACATTGCTTCAGCGTTTTAAAATGGTTTTCTGAAATTTATTTTTATCTTTAATTTATTTATCAACTTCCAATTACCATTCTATAACCGAGGCACCGTGGGGTATTGTGCACGATCAACAATCCAATACAAATTGTGTGGTTTTGATACGTTATATCGAGTCATTCAAGCCAGACTAAAATTAAAATAATTATTTTTAATGTTTAATTATGAATTAAATTGAAATAAATATAATTCCATTCTTCTTTAACTTGAGTTTACTGTTTTTCATTTATTTCCGAGTCTCTATCCATAAAAAATCCCCTTAAACGAAAATTGACTAAAGCGTTTAAGGGGAAACATAGAAACTAACCTTATCTAGTGACTTTTTTCTTTTAACAGCACTCAAAACTGGCAATTACGCCGTTAACCCACCATCTAAGACCAATGTTTGCCCGGTTAGGTACTGGCTGTTATTACCAATCAAAAATTCAACTAGCTCTGCCACTTCTTGAGGTTGCCCTAAGCGACGTAAAGGGATGTTTTGGCACATAGCTTTTAATTTAGCTTCAGGCATTGCACGGGTCATATCACTATCAATAAGCCCCGGAGCAATACAATTCACACGTAATCCAAAACGCCCAACTTCATGAGCCAATGAACGCGTCAACCCCATCATCGCCGATTTACTCGCCGCATAAGCTGTTTGACCAATATTGCCTTTTAACCCAGTAATTGATGACATCAATACGATTGAGCCACTCCCCGCCATCAACATGGCAGGTAATAATTTACGGTGCCAATTCATCACGGAAATGACGTTGTTCTCTAGCACGTCTCGCCAGATTTCAGCATCTTGATGAATATGTAAGGCATCCCTAGTGATACCTGCATTATGAATAATCGCCGTAGGCGCTCCAAATTGTTCCAATAACGAGCTAGAAAGCGCATCAACTTGGGCTTCATTTTTACCATCACACGGGGATCCTTTCACCCATGTATCTAAATCGGGGTTTTCAAGATTCGCTTGAGTTTCATTAACACCATCAACGCTACGCCCAGTAAAAACTACATTCCAATGGCGTCGCAATTCGCTAACCAGTGCAAGTCCAATTCCTCGGCTTCCTCCCGTCACGAGTATCCATTGATTATTTGCCATTTTAAGATTTCGACTCCTTATCAATATGTTCACACAACGCTTTCACCGAAATTTCTGGATGTTCTAGGAAAAATTCCGCATCTAAAGCAACATTAAAGTCACGTTTAACCAGCACCATAAGTTCAACATAATCTAAGCTATCGAACTCTAACTGGACTAAAGTCATCTCCGCATTCAGCTCTTCTGCTTCTAAATCTTTTGCGTCACAGATCATGTCACTAATTTTGGTATAAATTTCTTGATATTGGCTCATTTGTTTTATCCTTGCATTCTTATTGAGTTATTGAATTAACTTTCAATGTTATTGAATTATTTATTATTTTTTCTCTGTAACGAGCAGCGATACTAATACTCACTAATCGACCACTCTCACTATCGGCGATCACTAAGGCCGGCAAAATACGTAGGTAAATAGGCTCAGGAGAGGTGATAGGAACCCATTTAGTCAGAAGTTCACGGTCAAACACCACCTCTTGATGGGTTTGTACGATAGGATAACGGCAAAAAATATCTTTCAATGTTGAGCCGACCGGCAGCCATTGTGCGATCTCTTGTTGTTCAAATAACGAGCTATCATGAATTAAGTACCAGAACAAAACTGCGTCAATAAACTGCCATTCATACATTTCGTTGGAAAACTGAGAAAATATTGACTGCAATTTCACCATCTCTGCGGCCGAAATCGTTATCTCATTGGCGATTTCATGTAATACAGGTGGAGGACTGTTCGACAATTGGCAAGTTAAGCAATTTTGTTGTGTATCAGAAGAAAGTAAAGCTACAGACCCCGCTTTATTTCGTGCAACTAATTGATAATCTTTATCGTTCCACAGGGGATTACGCAGTCGCACAACACATTTGATAAACTCAGGGGCGGTAACCTCTTTTGAAGCCAATAATGGATGATTTAATGATTCACTCGCGAATTGTTTCACATCGAGTAATGCACGCATGCCATGCACACTCAGTTGATCTCCACCCTTTGCTTTGACCCATTCAAGGTCGAAATGAATCGGGTTATCATCACCAGAAAATGAGGCCCACTGTTTTGCATCCTCAAGGGTATAGCGTAAAGTCCTCATGACGCTTTCTCTAAAATCAGTGCCGCATTTGCCCCACCAAAACCAAAACTTAGGTTTAATGCACGCTTAACTTCACCAATGCGGTGTTCATTAGGGATATAATCGAGGTCACATTGCGGGTCCGAGTGGTGCAAGTTCGCAGTTGCAGGCATCACACCATGCGCCATCGCTTGCAAGCAAATAATGGTTTCAAAGCTGCCAGCAGCGGCAATTAAATGTCCCGTATAGGATTTCGTACTGGATATTGGGACTTGGTAAGCTGCCGCACCTAATGCCTTTTTCAATGATTCTGTTTCATTTAAGTCATTAAGAGCCGTTGAGGTTCCATGGGCATTGATATAATCGAGAGATTCAGGAGCAGCTCCCGCTTGTTGTAAAGCCATTTCAATGGTTTTCACTCGGGCAACACAATCTTCTGCTGGTGATGTAAAATCAAAGGCATCAGAAAAATTCGCATACCCTGTAATCTCGCCCAAAATGGTGGCGCCACGAGAAATAGCGCTCTCACGCTCTTCTAAACACAACACGGCCGCACCTTCAGAAAGGACAAAACCACTGCGATCTGCGCTAAATGGGCAACTGGCACGAGTCGGGTCTTCCGCTTCACGTGTTAAAGCACCAAGAACATCGATATTCCATACAGCACAATCTGTCCGCAAGGACTCCCCTGCACCAGCGAGCATCATATCGGCTCGTCCATGACGAATCGCTTCAAAAGCATCACCAATCGCAATAGTGCCTGTCGCACAAGCCGCGATGGTGGTATTTTGATATCCACGCAAATTCCAAAACTGGCTGCAAGCCGCCGTTGTCACATTTGGCATTGCATAAAAACAGTTGAAAGGCGAGGTCATCCCTGTCGCTTCAAATTCACTTACTGACATATAACTTTCATCAAGCCCTGCCCATCCCGTTCCCATAATGACACCGCACATCAGTGGGTCATAAAAATCAGTTAATGGCGTGCCTGCGAAGGCCATATCCATGGCTTCCCGCGCTGCCCCCAAGGCTAAACGCGTATGGCGTGGTAAACGACGACGAATAGCCGCGGGAACCCCTTTTAAGCTAGGTTCATTATCAATAAGCCCTAAAAAATGACTGTGGATATTTTGCGCGGTTTTATCAACGTAACGATAACCGAGCTTTTTATCCATAATTGCTTGCCAACATGCCGAAGCCGTATCACCCAGAGGAGTGACAGCCCCATAGCCTGTGACAACAACGCGTTTAAAGTGAGATTTTTGGTTCATAATGGGTTGTCCTCCTGTCGAGCGCTACCGCCACCTTGTGCTAGCCAAAGTTGTAGCGTTGCATAAAGATAATCGTATTGATTTTGCGCTAATGAGTTCTCAATAGTTAAAAGGTCATCTTGCGCATTAAGCAGTGTTTGATAATCCACAGCACCGGCTCTGTAACGGCTGTTGGTTAGTTTTAGTCGCTGCTGGCTAAGTGATAATGACTGCTGCAATTGCTGACGAATTTCATCCGCGGCAAAACGGGCCTCCATCGCATTATCGACTTCTGACAAGGCGGTATAAGCCGCACTACGAAATGCCACCGCAGCTTGTTGCACTTGTAAGTCGGATTGTTCAATGGTCAATTTCACTGTGTTCCACTGAATAAATGGCAAAGAAATCGAACCCCCAACAACCCGTGTCGGGTCACTAAACCATTGAGAAAACAGCTGGCTACCCGCATTAAGCGCACCTTGCAAAGACAGTGTCGGGTAGAAGCTCAATTTAGCAGCGTCAGAATCAGCAAGCGCGGAACGTAAACGTGACTCGGCGGCTTGAATATCCGGCCGCTGTGCTAATACGGCCAACGGTGTCGCGTTAAGAATTTCAATCCGTTGATTTCGATTAAGTGCGCTAAGCTCACGCACATGTTGCTCTGCAGGGCGGTTTAACAATAGTGCTAATGCATTACGGGAACTATCACGCTCTTTAATGAGTCGTCGCAATTCATTTTTTCGACTAATCACCGTTTGCTGTGATTGTAAAAAATCCAGCTGGCTAACTTTTCCTGCCAAATACCATGACTTAATTTGCTGCTGACTTTTTTCTGCAATCTTTTGGCTTGCTATCAGGTTATCAATCTGTTGATTTAACAGCGCAATATTCCAATATAATTGTGCTGTCGTATTAATAACCACTAATGCTGTTGCATGGTAATCCTGTTCGGTTGCTATAGCTTCCCACTCATTCTTTTCACGAATACGTGCCAGTTTTCCCCATAAATCGATTTCATAATTTAAGGTTAGGTTTGAGCTATAGCTTTCTTGAGGGGAAGTGCCATGGCGAATGGATTTCGTATTACTTGCTGAGCCGCCAAGGGAGAAATCCGGGGTTATATTGGTATTTGCTAACCCAGCAGTACTTCGCGCAAGCTTTAATTTAATTGCCGCGGTAGCTAAGTCATTATTATTTTCTAGTACCTGATTGATCAGTTGGGATAGTTGAGGATCTTTAAACTTATCCCACCAATTTCCAGCAACATTCCCCCCCTGCACTGACGTAATCACGTCATTCGCACCAGATTGGCGTATTTTATCATCCCACTTCTGAGGCAATGTGAGTTCAGGGCGTTGGTATTCGGTACGCGTAAAACTGCCGCAGCCATTAAGCAAAAATAAAGCAGAAATAATATAAAGTGATTTGATATTCATTCGCGTGCCAATGCCTCCGTTGGGTTGAGTTTGGCAGCTCGACGGGCAGGAAAATAACCAAAAACCAAACCAATTAAAGCAGAGAAACCGCACGCTAATAAAACAGGGAACAGAGTAAACACCATCGTAAATTCAGTGGTGAAATAAGAGAAAATCCACCCCGTTAACCATGAACCGACAATACCAATTAAGCCGCCAAGCGAGCAAATCATCACAGCTTCTATCAGAAATTGGTTCATAATATCTTGAGGACGCGCACCGACGGAAAGGCGGATCCCGATTTCATGAGTTCGTTCCGTTACAGAAACCAACATGATATTCATCACCCCAACGCCGCCAACCAATAAGGAAATAGCGGCAATCGAAGTGATCAGTAATGACATAGAATCGGATGTTTTTTGTAATGCATTGGCGAGTTGGTCATCCGACTGAATAAAAAAGTCCTTTTTACCATGTTCGCGTAATAACAAACGCTCAACCTGTAATTCAGCTTGCTGAGAGGTTAAGCTTTCAGGGAAGCGCAGTGAAATAAACTCAATAGGTTTGTCCCCGACCACACGTTGCTGTAACGATGAGTAAGGTACCCATCCCATAACAAAGCCACTCGACATTTTGGGCCCCGGTTTACGGGCAATACCAATAATTCGCCATGGTGAATGGCCAATCTGCACAATTTGCCCTAACGGTTCTTCTTCTGGCTGAAAAAGTACTTCTCGGCTTCCTTCATCCAATACAATAACGGGCTCACTGTCAGCCATATCGAGCGTACTGAATAAACTGCCATGTAAAAGCTGAAACCCTTGTGCCGCAAAATACTCTTCTGAAACACCATTAAGCATGATGGAGTTATCCAAGCCTTTATTAACGACCATCGTCATGCTACTCGCGACGGGAGAAACAGACTCAATCCATGGCAGTTGCTTTAGGCTTTTAACATCATTTAACGATAACGCACGCTCCATATCAGGCCGCTTTGCCCCCCACCCAGTACCGGGGCGAATTTCCAGTGTCGTGCTACCAAGCTTCCCGATTTCATCCATGATGGAGCGTCTTGCACCTTCCCCCACGGCCATTGATGACACCACAGAAGAAATACCAATGATAATTCCCAACATCGACAAAAATGCACGCATACGATGACCGAGTAAGGCCCGCCATGCCATACGAATGGACTCAATAATATTGCGCCACACCGATGCACGGCCATTATCTTCAACAGAAGGAAGCTGGTGCCGTTGTTTTGTGTCTGTCTGTGCTTGGTTCTGCTTATCAGAAACAATTTTTCCATCACTAATTTCAATAATTCGCTGAGTTTGCTGAGCGATATTTTGGTCGTGGGTCACAATCACAACAGTGTGCCCATCGAGATGAAGCTGATGTAAAATATCCATCAATGCATGGCCACTGGCGCTATCTAATGCCCCTGTAGGTTCATCTGCAAGAATTATTTGTGCACCATTGACCAAGGCGCGACAAACACTAACACGCTGCTGTTGCCCACCAGATAGCTGATAAGGTTTGTGATCCAAGCGTGTTTGTAACCCTAACTTTTCTGCTAATAAAGCAACTCGTGCGCTCCGCTCATCTTCTGGCATTGCCGTATACAAAGCAGGGATAGCAATATTTTCCTCTGCAGTCAGGTAGGGCATCAGGTGATAACGTTGAAAAATAAATCCAAGATATTGGCTACGTAATTCCGCCAGTTGGTCACTGTTCACCTCATGAACCGCAATCCCATTGATAAACACTTCTCCTTGAGAAGGCTTATCTAAACAACCAATGATATTCATCAGAGTCGATTTACCTGAACCTGATGCGCCAATGATAGCGACCATTTCTCCTTGGTTAATTGATAGCGAAATATCATTCAAAACAGGAATAGTTTGCGTACCTGCTGAAAACTCACGGTAAACATGATGAAGTTCAATCAGAGGGCGGGTAAAAGATACATTTCGTGTCGTCGCCATCATTAACTCGCCACATTATCTGATTGAATAACAACGTGTTCACTCTCGCTAATCCCCTCAAGTACTTCGACGAAATGGCGATCATTAATCCCCACTTTGATAGTGCGAATTTCCGGTTTTTCATTGTTGATCACGGTCACTTCATATTGGTTTGCACCTACCGCTCGCCCCAGTGCGCTAACGGGGAGTCGTAACGCATCTTTCGCTTGTGCAACACGAATAAATACTTGAGCTGTCATTGATGTCTTTAATGCACGATCGGCGTTATCGACCTCAAATGTTCCATTGTAATAAATTGCACTGTTCTGTTGCCCCCCAGAATTATTGTTATTTTCATCAAGCGCTTCGGGAGGAATGGGTTGAACATACCCCATGGTACTTTCGTAGTGCGTTTCAGGGTCCGCAATCACATAGAATGTGAGGGGTTGACCTGGGCGAATTTTTTGAATATCCGCTTCCGAAATTCGTGTCTGAACCTGCATTTTATCTAGGTTCGCCAGCACTAAAATGGTCGGTGCTGTCTGTGAAGAAACGATGGTTTGCCCTTCGTTCGCCACAATACCCAGTACTTCGCCACTAATCGGCGCGATGATCCGTGTAAAATTGAGGTTAGCTTGTGCAGTTTGCACGTCCATTTCTGATTGCGTGATTAACGCCTCATTGACATTAACCTGCTGTAATTGCGCCTCATATTGGGCTTGTGCTTGTTCATATTCACTGCGAATACCAGAGCCATCTCTCTGCATCACCACTTGGCGCCGATAGGCTTTGATATACTGTATTAATGTCGCTTCTGCAGCCCGTTTTTGCGCCTGAGCACTGGATAACCGAGCGGTTGCATTTTTGAGCTCAGACTGCTGGATAGTTGGGTCGATTTCTGCCAACAATTCCCCTTTAACTACTTTGTCGCCTTGTTTTACATACAGTTTTTTGATTTGCCCGTTAACCTGAGCCCCTACGTTAACTTGCATTGAGGGCTTTAATGTCCCCGTGACCATGACAACTTTTTCAATATCGCCACGTTCCACCGATAAAATTACGTTTTCATGCAACGCTGGCGCGGGTGATTGCCAAACAAAACGGCCGATCACCACGATCAGCACAAGTAGTGCTACCAACCCACCTAAAATGCGTAATCGTTGAGTCGTTAAACCCAATTTTGGTGCTACGTGGCGAGAGGTCATGAGGGAGTTCCTTCCATTGCCGCTAACAAAGAAGGTTCAGGTTGAGGCGTACCTGTTGTCACACAAGGGGCTTTATTAGGGCTGTTCTCAAGACTTAATTTCCCATCAACTATTCGGTAAAGTGCATCGAAATTAGCCGCCAGCTCTTCACTGTGAGTGACAACAATCAATGTCTTACCTGTTTTCTGGCAATGTGACTGAATGGTCGCCATGACTATTTTCGCCGTTTCTTCATCCAAATTGGCGGTGGGCTCATCCAATAACAAAATAGGACGGGCACTGTATAACGAACGAGCCAATAACAAACGTTGACGTTGCCCAAGTGACAGCGCCGCATGGCTTTCTCTTATTAACGCATTAACCCCACCAGGTAATTGATTAATCACTGCACCGAGAGCCAGTTTATCAAGCAACACTTCGACTCTTTTTTTATCTTTTTCGCGGAAGTTAGGGTCAAATAGCGTGATGTTATCTAAGACGGTCGCATTAAATAAAATATCTTCTTGGCTTTGCAAGCAAACCAATTGCGTAAGCTGCTGCACACTGACAACCTCACCGTTGGACTCGCATACTCCTTGCTGTGGACTGAATAAACCCGCGATTGTCCGTAATAATGTGCTTTTTCCTGCTCCTGACTCCCCAACAATGGCAACCTGCGTACCTGAAGGTAAGTCTAATGACACATTATTTAAAATCGGTTTCGCAGGGTCATAACTGAAATGAATCCCATTGAAAGATAAGTGAGGGGCTTTTCCTAGCACTGCGGCTTGTTTTTCGTGGAATGGCGCGGTGTCCTGCTCACTTTTCTTAGGGAATAAAGAATGGGCACGTGTATCAATAATATGCAGTTGCGACTTATGGATAATCGCATAAAAAATACGCGTCACATAATTGGTGAAAATTTGACGCAAGAAACTATAAGCAAAGAAATCCCCCAAAGAAATTAACTCATTGGCCACCATGGGTAAAACCACTAACATAAAAATGACCATCTCCAAACTACCGGTTAATTGATAGATGCCATCTTTAATTTGTTGATACACATTTCTGCGTTGCATACAGGTAAACAATTCACGGCTTAACCATGCAAATTGCGCCTTACGCTGATTTTCTATCCCTGCTGTTTTTATGGTCAGAATGCCCTGCAGCGTCTCCATAAAAAAGTCATTTAATTCTGCTGATTTTAACTGTAACTGTTGGGTATACCACCGATCACGAATAATCGCCCATACACTAATTAAGCCCATCACGGTAACACCCGCAGCTGAAATAGCTGCTAATACGGGCGCAATCCAAAACATGGTACCTAATGCTATCGCACAAATAACCCAATCCGTTCGTAGCCCGTTATCCAGCTCGATTTTTTCGGTTAATGCCCCCTGCCAAGCAACAAAACGGCTAAACACATCCCCGGGGGCGCGTTTTTCAAAAAAGCGCAATGGATTACTCAATAAACGTGAAAAACCCACCCCGCTTTTAATCAACACAAAGTGTTTTACGAAACGCTCGCTTAGTATTCTCACGCCGAGTGCTAACAGTGTTGCAACCACAAAGGCAACAATGAACCAGCCGTAAGGGAAAATGGCATTTTTAGCGTCGGAAAAAGCTTGGTTGATCGCATTGCTCACCATTGCTGGCATTAAAAATAGCGTTAAAGAAACCAAAAAAGCGAATATCATCAACCAATAAACACCACGAATTTCTGAGGTTTCTTTCAGACTCATTGCATGAGGGGCTTTTTTCCCTGTAGTCCCATCATTTCTGTCTTCTGGTGCGAGTGATTCAATTTTTTCCAGCGCAGTATCTGGTTCTAAAATTAATGCGTAACCGCTGATTTCCGCTTTTAATGCAGAGAAAGGTAACCACTGCTGCCCAATTGCAGGGTTCATCACGCACACGTTATTTCCTTTGCGATAAGCAAGCAGTACAAAATGGCTTGCTCCGTAATGTAAAATAGCGGGAAGTGGTAAGCTATTGAGCTCTTGGTGCTCAAATAGCACTGGTGTCGTCGCAACACCGTAATTAGCTAAAATGGACGAAAGGTCAATCAAAGAAGTTCCATGATCCGATGCTGGATACACCTCTCGCAGCGTTTCAAGAGAAACATTGAGACCTTGAGTTTGTGCTAACATCGCAATACATGCTAAGCCACATTCATTGGTTTCTTCTTGAGAAACAAAATTTGGAATAATATTTTTCATTATTATTTAATGGCTAATAAAATAAAGTGAATGGCTATGCCATAAAAGCCAATCATTGGGATAATGACGAACCGCATTTTCAATGATGGCGGGCATTTGAGTTGCAACATCTTTTGCTGCAACAGGCGGATAAACCTTGATTTTTAAACCGTTTTGGTAGTACAGATGATAAAAAACCACCTGTGCCGAAATCGCACTGGATAAACGCACTACACCATTGTGCAGCTTTGCTGCACGGTTAAATAAATGGCACGATAATTTGCTCGACGCCCCTTCTTCTGTTTGAACCGTGTAATCAGGGGTGATATCAGGAAAAACAATTATATTCTTTTGCCCTGTCGCCGCTTCTGTCATCGCAGTCATTAACTGGCTAGCTAATACTTTATTCCCTTGATGAATAGAACAATACGATAAATTCACCTGCCCTAACTCACGTGCCGAGGCGTTATACTTCTGCTGTTCTGCACTCGACGAAACCACCACCGTCGCATTGCCTGGAGTCACCCCCGCGCCAACCATGGTAGCTAAAACATCAGAAACCATATGCAATGGAGCAAGTACAACGGGGTTATTTTGTTGGTGCAAAGGCGCAACGACGCTATCAAGTTCAAGGGTACAAACTCGAACTTGCGCCATGATTTTTTGGTTTTGTCCCCATGTGGCTGCCTCTTCCAAAATGAAGCGTCGAACAGCTATCCAGCTCATATCAATATGCCCTTTCGTTTCCATTAAACTACGAAAGTTTTCCGTGGCGACTTTATTCCGATTACGATATTGACGACCTAATAAGCCGACGCGACATAATAAATTGGAGACAAATAATACCGATGTGATATAGCCTCGGCGCAATAACAACCGTAAAAAGGCAAGTCCACTATGATTAAGTTTTTGATATCCTTTTTTAAACGGCATCAAACAGTTTTTCACTGTAAATACCGTCCAGACAATGCAAAACCGGATCACCGTAACTCCTTATTGCTTTTGTCTAATAACTCAAGCATATAAGCAGTAAAGTCTGCAAAATCACGGTCTTGATAGACGACATAGCGTTTATTGATAATAAATGCAGGTGTTCCAGTAATTTGATAAAACTTGCTAATTTCAAGCATGTTTTTCAGGCGTTCTTGAACCGCTTGGCTCTCACTGGTTTTTAGGTATTGGGTTGAATCAACATTGTGCTGTTTTAACCATTGGTTTAAGACATCTTTATTAGCTAAATCAAGCTTATCATTGATAACTGCGGTATAAAGATCCTGACGGTATTGAGATTCCACCCCCATCTCTTCCAATGTCGCAAAAATAGGCGCATAGGCAGCAAGCCCCATATTATTATCCATGGCTAAATGCACGACTTTAAAATTGACGTTCTCAGGGAGTGTTTTTTCGAATTGACTGACATTATCATGATTTACGGCACAATAATGGCAACCATAAGAAAGGACTTCTATGATACTGTTATTTTCTTTTATTGGACTCAATAAAACTTGTTCACTATTAAATTCAATAAAAGAAGAGCTTTGTGCATCATCATTTGAGAAAGTGTTAAAAACAAAAATATGATAGAACAAAACCGTCATGAGTGAAGAAGCGATAATAACAAATAGAGTATAAAGTGTAATAGTTATTGGTTTAAAACGAGTATTCATAACAGTTAATTCCATTCCGGTACGAAAAATACATGGGGATAGCTCCCCATGTATCAATTAATAAAAATCAAATTTAATACTATGGAGCTGTTACATCACAGTTTGATGCACCAACAGCTTTTGCTTTGTATGTTTTATTACCGTGCTTATCAGTACAAGTGGTCACTAATTGGCAAGATTTAACACCACCAACAGTGATGCTCTCGTAAGAATTAGTACAAACTTGTTTTGTTCCACCAACTACAGCAGCAGCTTCGATAGCATTTAACTTTTTCATGTTATTTCCTTTAATATAGATTTTAATTAATAAAACGCCCTATTTATTGATAATTAACACCAATAAATCCTTTATATTTTTAATTAACACACGAATTACCGCATGAATAATTAAAAATTCAATCCTTCTAATTTCTCATTATTATCAAATAAAAAAATCGCTTTTTCTTTGACGCTTTTTGTTTTCTCTTTCTCACCTAATTCATTTAAAACAAGGATCCAAGAAAAATAAACATTAAGATCTGGGCAAGAACGCGAATAGTTTTCTGCCCAAGATGAAAATAAATTCAAATAATAAGGGTTTTGTGTCTCGTTATAGCGTAATAAATACCCCATATTAAGATCTAATTTGTAACGATCATCGATTAAATAGTATTTCCATTCACTATAATCAGGCTCATTCATTGAAAGAAGATACTGCTGTCCTGTTTTTTCTATATATGTTAAATATTGCTGTGTTTGCAAAGTAAAATACAATAACCCCATGGATAACAAACCACCTAACGCAATAATTGTTTTCGAAAAATACCCTACAAACTTATTCAATGAATATTTTTTAGTTGGAACATCGGCACAACGTATTAACAATATCAATACCACACCATGAGGTATGGATAGCCACAATGGAAACTCTGTCATCATATGAAAAACAATTGGTAACGCAATAACTAAAAAAACATAATTGTTATTTTTATTTTTTAATGAAGAACAAAGTAGATGCACACCACCAATAATAACTAACAATATTGCCGCAATACCAACTAACCCACCTTCAACCATCCAACGCAATATCTCATTGTGTGGATGTGAAATAACCTTTTCACTGGTTCCTAGCAAACCACCACCAAAACGCTCTAAAAATACAGATTCAAAACTACCAACCCCAGAGCCAAATAAAATATTTTCGCTAAATAAATATAAACTATGTTGCCATAGCACCCATCTAATATGTGATGTTTGTAATTTACTTTCAGAAAAGTCAGAAATATTAAAACTAACTTTTATTCCATAACCAATAATAAGACCGATAACAATCGCTATTAAAGAGTAAACAATATATTGACGATGATACTTTGCGAAAAAATAAAAAACAATAACAATTAATAATAAATTTAAATATCCAGTTAATGATTGGGACAATGGCAATACCATGCTCATTAAAATGAGACTCACAATGATAATGGCAAACGCATACCGTGTGACAGTTCTCATTAAAATAAACATGCCTATTGCACTGGCAATACCAACACAAATAAAACTAGAAAGAACATTAACTTGTTGGAATACACCATATGGCCTATCCCCTGATATCGGAAAAAAATTAAAAACCTGTGCTATTGAATATAGACTCTCAATAATAGCAGCAAATAATACACTGCAAACAATTATTTTCAATACAGTTTCTGAAATATTTATTTGCAATAAAGCTTGATAAAAAAACAACGCCCCCAATAACCAATACGCAGTCAAGTACGCATTAAGCTGGTAATTTTCTGGCGCAAAAAAACACAAGCCTAATAATAAGACTAACCCAATCGTAATATAATTACTCGACTTAGAATAGTATAAGGTTAAATTTTTAATTTGTGTAATACTAATCATCACAATAAAAAAAGCAATAAAAAAACCACTAATTATATTGAATGGCAATGACAAACCTGTTCCGCCCATATTCGGCAGATAAATATGCAATATAATGCCAAAAAATATAACGACAAAAACTAAAAGTACCCATGGATAACTTTCTTTTTTATTATCTTTAATTTTGATTGCAAACATCATGTTTCATTCGTTATTGATAATTTAATGTATAGTATGCAGTGCTATAAAAATTCCCATAGGTAATCGTTTCGTTAATTCTCGCTTCTGGCTCAGCTTCGACATAAGCCTTGAATTGAATTTCCGTATCATTTTTTGCCAAATTTTGCGCTAATGATGGCGTATTCAATTCTATGGGTGTTTCATTTAAGTTTAATAACCCAATACCGATTCCGCTTGCCTCACTTTGGTCACTAATCGCAAGATGGTCAGGAAGATTTTTATTTTCAATTCCATTAAAAGTCACTGTCACCGATTTAAATATGGTCGTATTACAATTCGTTAAATGGATTGAGAAAATTAAAGGTTTCGACTTACCTTCTTTATAAAGGTCTTTAACCGAAATTTGTTGAAAATCAACAGGGACCTTCTCACTTCCCGGCGCTATCTGACATGGCGTAGCAACAACCATGCCTCTGAATGAATAGCTTCCCATATTACTCGGGATCACACTTGCACTCACCGACCCTGAGATTAGTAAATATAAGCCAATCGACAATAAATATTTATTACGCTTTATCTGATTATTATTTCGCATGATCGGCCTCATTGGAATTCAGCAAGAATTGTCCCGGTACTTGTAAATTCACCTTCTTCCACGCTGCTACCAGGCGCAGCTATTGGCGCAGCCGTTAAGTTCCAAGTGCCTTGGTTATTGATAAAATTAGGCACTTGATAAGCTTGGTTTGGTCTTACCAAGGTTCCGGTCAAATTATCAGTCACCACAATGCCAAGATTTGTGCGTTTCACACCGTTCTTTAACGTACCGAAATAATCAGGGTTAAAATCCGCGCTGCCTGACGCTCCTGGCAACAATGACAGCTTAATATTTAAATCACCTGTCGTAAAACTGCCACCGGTACATTTAACTGGGATCTTAAAGGGCTGAGCATAATTAGTGCCATTTAACTGTTCACTCGTGTTTGCCACATCAAGAAAATTAATATCTATTGGGTTGCCTTCATTAATCGTACACTCATCAGCAACCGTGATAATTCCTGCCCCTAAAACGACTCGAGTTGATGGAATTGGCGCATAAGCTGTACTGCCATTCGCTGGACTGCCTTTTTTAGCAAAAACCTGCACCAGTTCCGCTTGGTTGATGGTAATGCCATTAATAATCGGTTTTTTCAGTCTAAACGTGATTGTTCCACTCGACCCTGTCCGTAGCTCGACACCATAATCACGGCTATTAACACTCGGTGGTCTACACTCTATTGGGTCAGAACCCCCATTCCACATATCCTTCACTGGAACAGTGACTTTCTGACCAACCCTTCCCCCTATTTGAATTTCAACTTTTACATCAAAATATTCATTAAGGTTCAGGTACCCCGGGTTTTGCATTGATGTAGGAATAGTTGACATTAAATCAAATGTCATTCCTGAATCAGGACCGGTATTCCCAACCCCTCCTGGATTCATGTAGCTTTGGCAGTAAATATCAAAGTAAGGCCAGTTACCCACATCAAAATTGAATACCGTTTCTGCATCCTTCTCATTAACGAGTAATTGATTATTCATTCTCGCTTCGAATGTATAAGTTCCCCCGTCCGGTATAGCGGAACCGTGAGGATAACCTAAAGCAGATAACGGCAAGACCCCTATTGTGAGTAAACCAGCCACAATAGTCATATCTTTTAGTTTTTTGTTGTTGGATACAAACATGGTTATAAATACTCCAGTTTTAGCCTAACTAATCCGCTAAAGGTTCCCGCCGAAACAGACCGTGCTGTAGATTCCAATGATGCATTAAGTGTGATGTTATTATCGCCAGGTTTGATCACCCATGAACTTGTTGGCTGGTTGACCATTAGGTTTTGATGTTCTTTACTAGAAATACGCAACCCGGCACCTCGAATATCACCTGTCACTCGCACCAGATCAGGGTTAAAAAAATCCGTATCTCCCGCAATGCTCAATGAAACAGCGCTTTCTCCCGTCAAGTAATAACGCTGCGCATTTTGAGTTGCTTCTCCGGCAGAATTCACAAATGACTTGGATGCTCCGCGTTGGCAATCTTTGAGGCGAATATTAAATGCAACAGGAGTACTTCTATCGCCAATACGATGAAACTCTCTAGCATTGATTTCACCTAAATCGACATACTGCTCTTGTGTTTCTAATTCAAGAACACAAGGCGATGCATAGACGCTCCCTGTAAAATGCACAGTACTATGTACGTCTAGCAATGTTTGGCGGGACAGCTTTTCATCCGCAATTTCTGCAACTGCGGAGAAACTTCCTAGCCCCAATAACACTATCCCTAAGCACCTAATGTTCATATCAATACTCCTAGCGAATCTGTTGCTCTGGTGGTAACGCTTTACACGTATTTCCGCTACAACTGTATTTAAGTTCTGGATGACCACCATAATCATTCACATACATCATGGTGAAACTCTCGCCTGAACTATTGACCTTAATATCGAGATGCGATTTAGGTGCAATCATCACCCCTGGAAAATCAGTTAGTTTTTTTCCACCTTCTGCCACCGGTTTATTATTAAGGCTAATAATGGTCACAAAATAAGGGGTTGGGTTTTCAGCACGCCAATTATTTCCCTGTTTATAAAATATGACTTGGTCTTGCCAAACTGCACTTTTAGACTCAGGAATAATGGCTGTCGGCCGATAAAATAATTTAATGCGCGATTGCATCGCTAACTGTAAAACATTCGGTTTATCGGGTTTTGGCGGAACTTCGCGCACATTTAAATAAAACAGGCTTTCTCGGTCTTGGGGTAACTTATCTATCTCGGCTGTTTTTGAAACACGGGCAACCCCTTTTTGCCCACCATTAATGCGCTGTAATGGTGGCAATACAACTAATGGCGATGTGATTTTTTTCCCATTGGCATCTTCAACCCATGACTGAGCAAGAAAAGGAATACTTGAGCTGGTGTTTGATAAATTAGCACTCGCAGAATTTTCATCGCCTGTAATAATCAGTCGTGTTCTATCCAGTGAAATACCCGCATATGATTGCCCTACGCCAACCATCATAACTAGCAAACCACCTACCCATTTATTTATACGAATCGCCATTTTCTCTACCTTATAGAATACTTTTTCAAACTGTCATTACATTATTGGCAAGGCAGCAAAACTGACATACCCGAATTAATTTTTTCAGGCAGTTGAATTTTACATTGCGCTTTTCCGCCCCAAGATACCGTTAATGTTTCTTTAGGATTTACTGCCATCAAATACGCCAATCCATTTTCCATCAGCATGGCAATGTTAATGCCATCAGCGTTTGTCACATCAGCACCAAATGGAGGTACCGTATCGTTATAACGAATAGTTGCTATGAGCTTTTCACCTTCTGCAACATCAAAGCGCTGATAACCTATTGCGCCTTCTGTTAATGTCGATGTTGCTATCGCCTTATTGGTATCAACGTTATTTTTTAACTTATCGACATCAATACGCGTGTCGAAGCTGTAATAGCTGACAATATCAGGCACAACAGAAATACCGGCCCAGTTAGTTCGTGTTTTTTCATGGTTAAACGGCACGCCACCAACACCGTTGGTATCGACCATAATTCTTGCTGTATCCGTTGTACCGGTACTGTTATGTAATGCAGCTCCATGCTTGGTAGCAGTGAAACCACCGCGCAATGTCCCGTTGATCGATGCCGTTTGTCTTTCTTGATAGCTGACATTAGTATTAACTTCAGCAAGTTGCGTCCGTTTTTGATAATATCCATCAAACCGTACGCGATCATCACTGCTTCGACCGGCTCTAACTCGCCATAAGTTATTCATATCCCTATTGTCACTGTAAGACAGCATGTGGCTGGTCTTACTACCACTATTTTGCAAGTCATATCCCGCCCAACGGCTATCACCAACAGGCACTGAAACCGAAAGTGAAATGCTATCGTCACGTCGACCCCGATAGTCAGAACGGTAGGCCGCAATATTGGTTGAAACACCATTGATGCCCATTAAACGAAATGTTCGACCCACAGATAAGCCATATCTATCTTGAGATGTCTGGTCCCAAAAGGTCTGATGGGTATACGTTAAGAATACTGTTGTTCTCCAATCAGGATCATCAGCCCAAAAAGTTTTATTCCCTGTTACGGTATACATCTCTTTTTGACGGCCAATACCCAGATATTTGTTTTCACGCTCATCTAAATATTGCGACAGTGTTCTAAACTTATCCTGCGAGAAGCGGTAACCCGCAAAAGTAATCGTGCTGTTAAGTTCATCAAATGACTTTGAATAACTCAGGCGATAAGAAGAACCCGTTTGCGTGTTATCACCTGGCATTCGGCTAATGGATTGTGTGACATCCGCAGAAAGTGCCCCAAATACAGATAAATCACGGCCTAATCCAGCAGATATAGCGGTATAATCCCTACCCGCAAAAAGTAGACCACCAATGAGTGACCAGTTATTGCTCAGCCCCCAAGAGAAATCTCCCGTGGCAAACATTGGCCCCTCAGGCTTATGATTAAATCGTGATGGTTTACCGACCGAAGCGTTATAACGCACATAGCCCGGACGCGTTAAATAAGGGATATTTGCCGTATCAACTTGAAAAGTCGATACCTCACCGTCATCACCTTCAACTTTGACATCTAGGGTTCCACGAATTGAACTTTGCAAATCCTGAATACTGAATGGCCCCGCAGGTACCGTCGTTTCATAAACGACACGCCCAGCTTGGGTTACAACAATTTTTGAATTGCTTTTCGCAATACCATTAATCTGTGGTGCGTATCCTCGCAGATTTGGCGGTAACATACGCTCATCACTGGCAAGGTTAAAGCCAGTGAAACGAATCGTGTCAAAAACTTGAGAATTTAAATAAATTTCACCCAGTGTCAGCTTAGCCGCCATGTGGATCAGAGGGCGATATGCATAAAACTGGTTCCAATCGAATTTTCTATCGCCACGCTCGTTATAATTAGCTTGATAATCAGCTCTAAAGCGCCACGCTCCTAAGTTAAACCCGGTTTGGCCATATGCTGACAATGAATGCTTATTCGTATGTGTCGTCAAAGAACGTGAAATTGACCCTGTCAGGTTATAATCAAATATAAGGCCTGAAACCCCTGAATCCCAACGCTCAGGCGGCACCCAACTAGGATCGGAATATTTCATCCATGCTTGTGGAATAGTGATATCCAGTTTGCCTTCATGATTATTAATTTTAACACCTGAAATAGGTAAAATATTTGAACATTCAGGAGATATGGCTTGGATTTTTTTTAACGCATCTTCTTTGAGCGCTAACATTTCAATTTGCTTAGGGGTAAAACAGACTAATGATTTTTCACTATCTTGAGGATCGGTAATATAAGTGACCTTCTGCTGCGACAATGATTGTCCATTAATATAGACATCCAATAAATAAGTTCCTGGAAATACGAAGTTATCTTTAGAGAATCGAGTTAAATCAATATTGTTACGATCACCAACATCTAATACGTCAACATTAAACTCAACAAGATCATTTGCAGACATATTTGGTGAATAGCAAAGTACTGCAATATATATTGCAAATAGTTTTTTTATATTATTTATATTTCCATTTAAAATAATCATTTTAGTTACTCAGTATTCACTCATTAGGCTAGAGATTTAGCTCAATTCTCTTTTATATGTAATTATTATTAGTTTTAGAAATAATCCATTCTAAATCGTAGAACTCCTGCGAAATCACCTGCCTTAATATGCTTTTGATAAGCAACTAAAATTGCAGTAAAATCTAATCTATTACGCCCTTCTAATAATGTGTAATCCGGCATTTTTCTATTAAGTTTAAGTATTTCACCGTGAGAGTCCCTAAATTGAATTCCAAACCCTTCTGAATCACCACTCACTTGTAAAAGTTGATCATCATTAACAGAGGTTCCCATCATGGTTATTTGCGCGCGCGATGCACTACCTTTGTCATTAGAAGGCAACGTACATCCAACAAGTTTTATAGCAAAATTCTTACTCACCAACATATTGACTTCAGGCGTGATTTCTCGGGCACTGATTTCCCCAAAATTAACCCAAAGCTCTCGGCTTTCAGGATCAATCGTGCATGAAGCTTCTATTAATTCACCTTGCATTACAATATCACCAGGGGTGTTATTGCCGGTCATTCCCCAACTTAATAGAGGCCATAACAAACTAGAGCCTAGTGCTATTTTTGCAACCCGAATTATCATGGACAATACCATTTAGTTATTGGTAGATTTTATTAATGCGGAGTATTAAATACTCCGCATATTGATATAAAACCAATTACAAATTATTGGTAATCAATTTTGAAATTGATAGTTGAATCAAAGCTACCTGGAGTCACTGCATTAGATGCATTATCAGATTTTAAATAAGCAACGAATGGAATAGCAGTTTTACCTTCAGTTAGATTAACTGCAGTAGAAGCTTGTCCCCAAACAACATCTTTATTTCCATTGTCTCTTAAACCAATACCAGCACCACTTGCAGTACCTGAAGTGAACGCCGCTAATGTCTTATCATTAGGGTTAATAGTTGATGGTGTGTAAGTTACAGTTGCAGTTTGTGCAACTGTAGTATCACAACCTTGCAGAACGATATCTTTCTTAATATTACCTGCACGCTCACCATTTTTTAAATTAGAAACAGGGATCTGATAAAAGTTTACTTTTACAGGACTTGATTCTTCACTTAAACCACAAGCAGAATTCACTAATTCACCTGAAAATTCGATAGTACCGTTAGTAGGTGTACCCGTATAAGCTGCCATTGCTGCGAACGAAGCAAAGCCTGATGCAAATACAGCACCCATTACAAATTTATTCAATTTCATGATTATTTAATCCTGTATAATACTTGTATAATGTATGTTTCGCCATAAGAGTTGTTAATAACAACTTTAGATAAAAGTAATCATTATTTTAATTAAATTAATGATTACTTTTAATAAAGTTATCATATGAATAGGCTAAATTTATTATATTTACTAATTACACTTCACCAAAAAGATTTGATTTTTTATTGGCTGAATTAACGCCACATTTTTTTAGTGTCTTTATCTAAGATAGCAAAATAATTATTTTCATTTTTTATGATACATTGTAATCTTTCATTATCGTATCTATCTATTACATGGTTAAAAAGGTCTCTCCATGACTTATTGAATATCACAAGGATGGTATCCATCATTTCAAATGTCAGCTTTGTTTTTCCCGTTTCATATCGGGATATCTGCTGCTGGCTAATATTCAACTTTTTTGCCAAATCTTCCCCTGTTAAGTTTTGCTCTTTTCTAATTCCTCTCAAATACTGCCCTATTTCTTTATTTATCTCATTAGAAAAATAAGTCATTTAATTTAACCTTTATATTAAAAATTAATTATAGGCACCATCTGAACCATAGATACCGTCCTAAAATTTTTGATGATTATATGTCTGATTATTTATTTTGTATAATCGATAGGGCAAATTGATTACCATTAAAATCATTTATCGCTCTATTAACATAGGATAAATGTAACAGAAAATAACCACACTGAAATTTATAATATAAATAACAGCATGTTATAGACATAAAACTTCAGCCAATCACCTTTCAAATTACATTTTGATACATTTGAAAATATTAAAACATATCTTTTACTAATCAGATGTATTTTATGGTTAAATTTCAACCATAAAATACAACTTAAAAAAGTAGTATTACTCGAATTTTGAGTTTGTAAATTATTAAATATTTTTTTTAAGATTTATCTTAACTTCATTATTTACAAACACCAACAAATTAATTATAAATAATTGTAAAGTTTATCAACGAAATTATATCTCACAAAAATCATCACCCACATATAATAAATCCCGATATTACCCAAAAATAAGGATATTAATTACGCAAATAACGAGTATTTAAAAATTATATATCAATGTATAACTTTAAGCTTTAAAGAAATTCTAATGAAAACTTCTTTTAAATATTTTTATCTATAGAAAGGTGAGAGCCTTGCTAGCCACACTAAGTTTAAGAACAATTCAAAGAGTGACGATTTAACGGTTATCGTAAGAAGGGGTTGAGTAAGGTGGTAAAGTATTATCATAAAACGAAGCATAGATTTGCTTTACACTATATTGTAATGCACACCAAATGCCTAATCCTAGCAAACCGCAGTATTAGGCATTTTATAATACCAAGTAAGAATACAATTTAAGCACGCCAACCTTTATGAAGGTTTTATTCGTTGTGATTGCTGGTTCCACATGCGATACGCAAATGCACTCCCAACGGCGGCTAAATAGATAAATGGTTCAGGTGTTAAGGTTTTTAATGACAGCATATAGTGGCAAAATGCGAGTAAAATCGTTGGGTAAAGCAGCATATGAATTCTTTTCCACCATACGCCCAAATAAAGGCGTATACGGTTGAATGAACTGACCGCCATCAACAATAAACACAACCAAGCTACCGCGCCAATCACTAAATAGAGTCGCGAAAAAATCTCTTCGAAAAATAGCGCTAAATTATTTACACCAATTTCCAGTAATAGATAGCTACTTAAATGCAGCACAGCCCAGAAAAAACACCATAATCCCAGTAATTTTCGCGTTTGAAACAATGCCGTAAATCGCAATAATTTTGCAACCAGAGGGATCAATACAATAACGACGAGCAAACGTAAAGCCGCTATTCCTGTAAAATGTTGGATATCTTTGGCGGGGTCAGCTCCAAGCTGTTGGGTATCGACTAAAAAAATCAGCCATACCAAAGGGAGCAAAGCAAGAAGATGAAAGCTCCCTTTGGTTAATCCAACAATAAACTTATTGTCTTGGGGCATCAATAATCTCTCCGCAAGTCCATTCCTTGATACAAGCTTGCCACTTGTTCACCATATCCATTAAACAACAATGTTGGTTGGCGAGTCACTTGGCCTAAGCCTCCTGCACCAATAAAACGTTCGGTGGCTTGTGACCAACGAGGATGGCTTACATCTGGATTCACATTGGCAAAAAAGCCATATTCGCTCGGTGCTGATAGGTTCCATGTAGTCTCAGGCATGTGCTCAGTAAGGCGAATTTTGACGATAGATTTAATTCCTTTAAAGCCATATTTCCATGGTACGACCAACCGGATCGGTGCTCCGTTTTGGTTGGGTAATGTTTTGCCATAAACGCCAGTCGCCAGCAAAGTCAGTGGGTTCATGGCTTCATCTAAGCGTAGCCCTTCAACATAGGGGTACGATAAGCCACCACCAATATAACGACTTTTTTGTCCTGGCATTTGTTCTGGAGCGTAGCGTGTTTCAAAAGCCACATATTTGGCTTTGCTAGTGGGTTCAACTAAAGCCAATAATTTCGCTAAAGGAAAGCCAACCCATGGAATGACCATCGACCAAGCCTCAACACAGCGCATACGATAAATACGCTCCTCTAAGGGAAACTTAGTGTTTATATCATCTAAATTAAGGGTCAGGGGACGATTTACTTCTCCATCAATCGTTACCGTCCACTCATCCGTCACTAAAGTATGGGCATTCTCGGCAGGATCGGATTTACCCAACCCAAATTCATAAAAATTATTATAACCAATCACTTTATCTTCAGGTGTGAGGGTTAATGATGGCTGAAACTCTTCAGGTTGAATAAATGTCAGCGGTTTTCTTGGCGTCATCGGAGGTGCTGGTGTATCGTCACTGAACCAAGAAAACAGCCCCGCATTGGCCGTCGCCGCAACGGTTAAACCAGCGGCTCCAATGCCTAATGCCTTAAGTAACTGACGGCGTTTCATAAAAAAGAGGGATTCATCCGTGATTTGAGATGCGGGAATTTTAGGTAACTTTTTCATCATGCGCTCCATAGCAAAAGGGAAATGAGATCAGTTATACTGAAAGCGCAGTAAAAATGGCTGACAGTAAGATGACAAATTTGTCATCTTACTTAATTGTAGGAAATTTCAGTGTAATAGTACTGGTTCCTGTATGATGTTCAAAACTCACTGACCCGCCATGTAATTCCACTATCGCTTTCACAATCGCCAACCCTAGCCCAGTTCCTTCTGTGGTTCGAGCATTATCCCCACGCCAAAAACGGGTGAAAATTTCATCACTGTTTTGTAGAAGTTCTCCTTGATTAGTGATTTTAATTTCCCGTTGTTGCGAAAGCGTATTAATTTGGGTAACGACACGGGTGCCCGGGTAAGAATATTTAATCGCATTGGAGACAATATTCACTAAAACTCGGCTGAGTAATACAGGGTCAGCATCAAGCGTCAGGGATGAGGGCTCGCTATACAGTTCAATCTGTTTTTCTTCTGCATAGGCAGAAAAGAGTTCATAGACATCGTTAACTAACGTATATAAAGAAAGGTTTTCTCGATTTAAGGTAATATTTTTATTTTCAGCACGGGCAATAAACAAAGTACTTTGGATCATTTGTGACAGTTTATCGAGCTCTTCAATATTACTGACTATCATCCCTTCATATTCGCTAACACTACGCGAGCGCTGGAGTGTAATTTCATTTTGTACCCGAATCGCATTAATTGGGGTTCTCAGTTCATGCGCCAAGTCATCGGCAAATTGAGTAAGTTTGACAAAATCATGCTTTAAGCGCTGGCGCATCGTGTTCATCGATTCGCCCAGCTCTTTCAATTCCTGTGGTAGCTGGTCAATATCGATTGGGTCATTTAACGCATGAACGTCTGTTTTGACCGTTATCTGGCTCAATGCTTGAATGTCGGATAACCCTTTTTTCAACAGCCATAAGCTGAGCAGCCCCATCAACAAAATTGAGAGGACAGAAATCACTACGCTTTGGGTGAGATATTGAGTCAACACTCCACTACGGTCGACAGACACTTTACCAAGTACCACATGGAGTGGCCCTTTTGGGGAATTCATCGAGAAATAAACCGCAGAAATAGGGATACCTTGAGCGGTTTGCCAATGGTTGATGGCATTAATATTTAGCTGTTCAAGTTTGACTAACTGAAGAGGTTGAGAACCCAGTAATTCGCGATTGGTGGTGACCAATATGTGCCCTGCCGCATCAGAAATTTGGATTAAGTCTTGTCGCATATCCATCATGCTTTGAAAATACATGGGGAGTGTTTTGATATCAATGCCACCAGCAATGAGTTTAGCAAGTTGCTCCGCGCGGTTAACCAGTAAGTTATTATCTTGTTCAGATAATTCATTTTTGAGTGAATGATACAAAACCCATGTCACCACTCCGGCATTAGCAATCATAAGAATGATAAACAAAGAAATAAGTTTAAAACGAAGTGACTTCTTTTTCATTCTATCGGCCTATTTAAGCGGTATCCCATCCCACGAATAGTTTCAATGAGTTTAACGTCAAATTCATCATCGATTTTTTTTCTCAATCGACGGATTGCCACATCAATAATATTCGTGTCACTTTCAAAATCGATCCCCCAAACTTCGCTAGCAATTAAGGTTCTAGGTAAAATTTCATCACAATGTAGAACAAAGAACAGTAATAAGGAAAACTCTTGCCGAGTTAAGATGATTTTCTTTCCAGCCCGCTCAACATCATGGCGAGTTAAGTCGATTTTTAAATCCGCAATAACCATGGTGGTTGAGACTGGCTGGTTAACTTTTAATTGGTTTTTAACCCGAGCTAATAATTCAGAAAATGAAAACGGCTTAACGAGATAATCATTAGCACCCAGCTCTAAGCCTTTAATTCTGTCATCAACGGCATCCCGTGCAGTGAGGCAGATAACAGGAATATTTTTTGCTGTGCGTAAGATTTTTAAAATCTCCCAGCCATTCATACCGGGCAGCATGATGTCGAGGATCACCAACTGATAACTGTTTTCTAAAGCAAAATAGAGACCGTCGCGACCATCATCAGCCACATCCACAAGAAAACCTGCTTCTTCTAACCCATTTTTGACCCACCCTTGGGTTTTTAGGTGATCTTCAATTAATAGTATTCTCATGAGAACCTAACAGTGACTTTATTTGACTTAATTTCATTTCATCTTAAAGAAATTTTCAATTTAAAGATATGGGTAGGAATTTAATCATAAAATACTCAGAGAAAACATGACACTAGCTCCTTAAAAATAACTCGTAGAATGATTAATAGCTCGGTACGAAAAATGGAAATTAGCTGCTTTCATCGACGAGTAAGTATTGTTTTACAAGTAAATAATCTCTTTTCTCTCACATTTATAAAGCAGAATAAAAACTGCTTAATAAAATATAAAATTTTAGTTAATTAATCTTTGATTACTGACCTGACGGATAATAAATAATTTTTTATTTCACCTATAGAATAAAAGCATTATATTTATCTAAAAAAATTAATATGTTAGGCCGATTAATTTAGATATGATTGACCTTTTTTGACTAAATGGGGAAACGTTCATGTCCACTCGTAAGTATTTAACTCAACAGGAAATATCTCGACTTTTAGCTGCTTGTCATTTGTCGCGACATCCCGAACGTAATTCTTGCTTAATTTATATGTGCTTTATACATGGTCTAAGGGCAAGCGAGGCCCTATCACTAAAATTATCTGATCTTAACTTAGAAAGTAATGAGCTTTATGTACATCGTTTAAAGAATGGTTTTTCAGTTAATCACCCACTGATTGATGAAGAGATCCCACTCATTAAAGCTTGGCTAAAAACTAGAAATACATGGAAAGGGAAAGAAAGTCAGTGGTTATTTTTATCTGAAAGAGGGACTGCGATGACTCGTCAGCGCTTTTATCAACTTTTTTCACGACTTGGTGAGCTAGCTGAGCTAACCCTAGGTATTCATCCCCATATGTTACGACATGCATGTGGTTATGCATTAGCGGATAGAGGCGCCGATACACGTCTAATTCAGGATTATTTGGGACACACAAATATACAACATACCGTACGATACACAGCAAGTAACCCAGCAAGATTTCGGGGAGTATGGTGAGATAAAGGCGTTAAAAGAGTTGTCAAAATGCACCAAATTGACAAACGTAATGAATTAGGTGCATCTTAAGTTAAATGAAAATACACGTCAAATACGTAGCGTGTAAATAACGCTATGTATATATTACTAAAAATAAGCACATTCCATTATTAAAAGATCATTGAATTTATTAATTTTTTCACACGTTAAAACTCTCCGTAACATCTCAAACTTACACATTGTAATATTCTGAAATGTTTTATTTGGAATAATCTTCCGATAGATTTAAAAATAAAATATAAAATATAAGTTAATAAGTAATTAACGAAATATTTAACTAACAATATACAACTATTGTCAATTTGGTGCATTTTGACAACAGTTAAATTAATAAATCATTCAGTTTCATGAGGAGGATTTTATGCAATCTAACTTATCTCCTAAAGAAATTGTTGGGAGCAATATACATAAAGCTCGCCGAGCTAAAGGGCTAAGTGGTTCTGAGCTAGCTGACTTACTTTTATGCTCACAGCAGCATGTTTCACGTATTGAGCGCGGCGTTATTCGACTACACCTAGAGCAAATTAAGCAAATTGCGAACTCACTTGATATTGATATTAATTGTTTATTAGATGGCGTTGGATTTCAAAATAACTCAGTAAATTATATCCATAATATGGAATGTTATTTTAAAGCTGAAGGATGGTTTTCAGGATCTAGTCAATTTATGAAATAGGCTTAACCTTATGTCAGAAAATATAATAAAACCAACATTTAATATTATTGTAGGAAAGAAAATAAAAAGATATAGAAAAGAAATGAAATTAACTGCTGAGGAGTTAGGGAGATATATCGGCGTAAGTCAACAGCAAATTTCCCGTTATGAATCAGGAATTAATCATATTAATATTGATTTTCTTTCTCAATTATCTGAGTTATTTAAAGTACCAATTCAATTTTTTTTAATAGAAGACTAAATATATTTTTTAATTATTAAAATTTAATTTTTAGTATTTGATTTTTTTAAATCAAATACTAGTGCTTTGTTTTTTCCAGTTCATTGCAAATAGAGTGTCTGCAATGAGCAATGAAAATTGACACTCATTCTTTATTTAACAAAAAACATAGGACTTTATATTCATGAAAATGAAATCTATTGCAATGGCAACTTTTATGGCTCTGGGTTTAGCTTCTGCAGCAAATGCTGCTGATCAAGGCCACGGTAAAGTAACGTTCAAAGGCGCTATTATCGATGCTCCATGCTCAATCTCTCCTAGCTCAATCGACCAAACAGTTGAATTAGGCCAAATTTCTAACATGGCATTAGTTGATGGCGGTAAATCAACTCCACGTCCATTCGAAATCACTTTAGAGAACTGTGATATCACTAAACTGACTAAAGGTGTTCAATTAACCTTTAGTGGTGCTGCTGCATCTTTCGACAATACCAATAAAACACTGGGTATTGTTGGTACTGGTGCTGGCGCTGGTGTTCAGATCACTAATGGTAGCGGCAATGTGGTGACTTTAGGAACAGCTGCACCATTCCAACAAGTTCAAAATGGTAACAACACACTGAATTTCGCTGCTTACTTAAAAGGTAATGGTGGCGATATCGACACTATCACTGCCGGTGACTTTAGCTCAGTAGCGGATTTCACTCTGTCTTACGAGTAATTCATCTTGAGCCAACAAATTAATTTGTTGGCTCATTCCGACTGAATTGGGTGTAAGAGAGGGAGCAATGAATAATTCGATAACCAGTGGAGTGTTTTCATTGATCTTAAGTATAGGCACGTTGGCTGCGGTATCAACTGCACATGCTCAAGGCTCAGTGAGTATGAATGGAAGCATTATTGAAACAGCATGTGCAATTGATGTCGGCAGCCGTGATCAAACTATTGATATGGGAAGTATTGCGCTGACTCAAATTCGCCGTGATGGGCAAGGACCTGCTCGCCCTTTTGTTATCCGATTAGTGAATTGTGTTCTTGAACGCCAAAATCCTGACAAACCGAATTGGCAATATTTTCGCGTAACATTCGATGGCTCCCATGATAGGGGGTTATTTGGTGTAAACGGACAAGCTCAAGGTGTTGGATTACAAATTCAACGTGAGGGAGATGGTGAAATTGCCATACCAGGCCAAGGAATGTCAATGAGCGCACTAACAGCTGGAACAAAAGATCTCACCTATCGGCTACGGTTGGTGGCGAATAACCGCCCATTGGCATCAGGTCAATACTACAGTCAATTACGTTTCAAACTGGATTATGAATAGTCGGTTCCTCTAAGAAATGAAGATCTCCTTTGTAGGACGAGCTTCGTGAGCGAAATGACATTACGGATAAAAGAACGCAAAAGAAGGTCGAGATGATGACCCTGAATTTCATTCACACGCCTGTGTTACGGATAACTCGGCCTTGCAGATTAGGGCTTTTAGTCGCGTTGGCTATTAGCTGTGGTGGTCACGCATCCGATATTACATTTAATATGGATATGCTAGACGTCAATGATCGTAACAACATTGATTTAAGCCAATTTGCGCGTCCAGGCTATCTCATGCCTGGTGAATACAGTTTTACGGTTTTCTTAAACAAGCAAAGCATGCCGGAAGAAACTGTCTTTTACTATGCGCCTGAAGGTGAGTCGGATGAAAGCCTCCCTTGCCTGAACCCTGCTTTAGTTGAAAAATTCGGTATCAAGCCTGAATTGATGTCGACATTGAAGTGGTGGCACGAAGGACAGTGTCTATCACTTGAAAGTTTACCCGGAACTGAGGTTAAAGCCGACCTTGCGACTTCGGCTATGTATATTAGTTTGCCGCAAGCCTACCTCGAATATACCGCTGAAAATTGGGATCCTCCCGCACGCTGGGAAGAAGGGTTACCCGGCGCATTGTTTGATTACAACCTAAATGCACAAGTGGGCCAGCAAACCCGCTCTGGACAACAAACCAACTACAGTACCAGCGGTAATGGGGTTGCTGGTGTTAACTTGGGTGCTTGGCGTGTTCGCGCTGACTGGCAAATGCGTATTGATAAGCAGCAAGGACAAAGCACGACCACATCACTAGATTGGACTCGTTATTATGTCTACCGAGCAATCAAATCATTAGGTGCAAAACTCACTTTAGGTGAGGATTATTTAACCTCTGATATTTTTGATAGTTTCAGATTTACAGGGCTTAGCCTGGTTACCGATACCAATATGCTTCCACCCAATCTACGTGGATACGCACCAGAAATTACTGGGGTCGCAAAAAGTAATGCGACAGTTATTGTGAGCCAGCAAGGACGAATTATTTATCAAACTCAAGTCGCTGCGGGTCCATTTCGTATCCAAGACTTGAATGATGCATTAGCTGGGCAAATCGATGTTGAAGTTAAAGAACAGGACGGCTCAACACAGAATTTCACTGTCAATACTGCAAGTGTTCCGTATTTAACACGTCCGGGACAACTGCGTTACAAATTAGCCGCTGGGCGCCCAACAAATTGGCGCCATCATGTTAGTGGCGATACCTTCGCAAGTGGCGAGTTCTCTTGGGGAGTTAACAACGGCTGGTCACTGTATGGGGGTGGAATTGGTGCGGAAAACTATGCATCCGCGGCTATAGGGATTGGTCGTGACTTAATGGTATTCGGTGCATTGTCATTCGATATCACTCATGCTCGGGCGCATCTAACCAACTTAAGTGATATTGGCAACAAAACGTATCGTGGGAGCTCATATCGTTTAAGTTACTCTAAACGTTTTGATACCTATAACAGCCAAGTGACATTTGCAGGATATCGATTCTCTGAGCAAGGTTTTATGAGTATGTCTGAGTATTTGGATGCGCAGGAAACAGGTGCTCGCCAATACAACAGCAAAGAAATGTATACCATCTCTTATAACCAACAATTTTCAGAGTTAGGACTAAGTGCGTTCATTAACTATTACCATCAAACCTATTGGGATCAACCCGATAACGACCGCTATAGTATTTCGTTAGCGCGCTACTTTGATATTGGTAAATGGAAGAATCTTAGCCTCAACTTGACGGCCTATCGAAATCGTTATCGTGAAAGTAATGATGATGGCGTATATGCGTCACTCACCGTGCCTTGGGGTGAAAAAAGCTCCGTTAGTTATAACAGTAGTTGGGATAAAAATGATAACTCACAACGTGTGAGTTACTACAGCACCATCGATGAGAGAAATAACTATCAGCTAAGTACCGGATGGGCGCGTTCAGGTGCGCTCGTGAGTGGCTATTACACTCATCAGGGGGACTTAGCACAGCTCAACGCAAACGCAACGTACCAACAAGACCGTTATCGGTCTGCGGGGTTCTCTTTGCAAGGTGGTTTCACCGCAACAGAGAAAGGTGCCGTACTGCATCGTGGTAGTCAAATTGGCGGTACTCGCATATTTGTTGATACCGATGGTGTACCTAATATTCCACTACGTGGTTACGGCTCTATTGTGCGTACCAACCGCTTTGGACAAGCCGTTATTAGTGACGTGAATAGCTATTACCGTAACCAAATTAGCGTTGATTTGAATGCATTACCAGATGAAGCGCAAGTGTCTCAATCTATAAAGCAAGGCACTTTAACAGAAGGGGCAATTGGCTACCGTCAATTTGATGTTGTCGCAGGAAACAGTGCGATGGCGTTGTTAAGGCTATCGGACAATAGCACACCACCTTTCGGAGCAATAGTCTTAAACGGTCGTGGTCAGCAAGTCGGTATGGTGGGTGATGATGGAAATACCTATCTTACTGGTTTAAATGCAAAAGATACCTTGCAAGTTCGTTGGGATGACCAAGTGCAGTGTGAAATCACACTCCCTAATACCTTGCCAGAAGATGAATATTTACAGGCAAGCTGGTTACTACCGTGCCACAAACCGGGAGCAAAAGCCGCATCGCCAGCGACCATAAAGACACAATCAGCGAGTCGTGCATTAGAAGCAATGCCGAAAGCAGCAGAACTTGTTGTGCCTGCAGTTGAAAGAACGGCGCCAAAGGAACCAAGTCGCTGGTTACAAAAATAATAAAAATGGTGGTACGCAAAGAGCGATGAGTGCTCCTTAACCATAGAAGATAACAATATGATGAATAACATGATGAAAAACAAATTGATGAACAAAAAAAATGCCCATAGAGCAGTATTCGCATTGGCTGGCGTTGTGTTGACTTCAACAACGCTATCTTCTGCTCAAGCGGCAGTTGCATTAGATAGAACTCGAGCGATTATTGCGGGAGACGAAAAATCGATCAGTTTAAATATCAGCAATGAAAACAAACAATTACCTTATCTCGCTCAAGGTTGGGTGGAAAATGAGAAAGGTGAAAAAATAAGCGATCCATTTACGGTATTGCCACCGGTGCAACGTGTTGAGCCAGGGGCAAAAAGCCAAATCAAAATCCAAGCACTGCCAAGTGCAGCGGCACTGCCGCAAGACAGAGAATCCGTGTATTACTTTAATTTGCGTGAGATCCCACCAAAAAGTGATAAGCCCAATACACTGCAACTGGCGTTACAGACACGTATCAAATTGTTTTATCGACCGAAAGCAATCATTCCGACACGTGAGCAAATGGATAACCCATGGCAGGAAAAAGTGACTCTTACTCGCCAAGGTAACCAGTATACGATTAATAACCCAACTGCCTATTACGTTTCTTTTGTCGATGCTGTTCCCAACAAAAATGGACAAACGGTCGCAGGGTTTGAGCCAGTGATGGTGGCACCAAAAAGCAGCAAAGCACTGAACGTCAGTGCAGACGCATTAGGTAATAAACCTGTGCTGACCTATATCAATGATTACGGTGGTCGTCCAACACTGTCGTTTACATGTCAGGGAAATAGCTGCCATGTGGTACCTGAAAAAAAATAGACTGATTTGAAATGTGCGATGAGATAGCAGGAGAATATCATGGCAAACACAAGCAGGATGCTCCGTTATGTGGGCTTAGGAAGTTTAGCGCTGAATTTATTCAGTAACATGGCGATGGGAACAGCTCTAAATAAAGTTGATAACTGGGATGTAGATGGTTCACATGGCACGCTATATGTCCATGGGGCCTTGACGGAAAGTGCTTGTCGTTTAGCAATGTCATCAGCATATCAAACTATTAATTTAGGTACTGTGGGAATCGGACAGCTTCAGCATGTCGGGCAAACAGGTAATCCTGTTGCGATTGAGCTACGTTTAGAAGATTGTCTAAGTGGTGAAAGCCGCAGCCGCACTGCACAGGGGAATCTTTTGTGGAGCCAACAAATGCCTTCAATGAAGATCCGCTTTTTGGCTCCTATAGATACTCAAGACCCGCGCTTGGCAGCTGTTATCGGTGTTCAGGGGATTGGCCTGCAATTAAGTGATGCAGCGCGTTCACCAATTAACTTAGGTGAGTACAGTACACCACAGTTGGTTTCACCTGGACAAAACCAATTAACTTACTATGTAACGCCGGTACGTACCTCCGCTCAACTAAATGCTGGAGCTTATCAGGCGTTAATTAGATTTCAGGTAAGTTATGAATAGGAGCATGGAGATGAGAGGAACTTATTTTCTTACGATATGCTTTAAAGCGCTTGTCCTCGCTGGGGTAATTCTCTTTGGTGCTCTGATTTCACTCAGTTTTTCTTACAATGCTATCGCTGCAAACCTAAGCACTAATATCCAAATCCGCGTGACGGTATACGGTGAGCCGGAATGTACCCTTGGCGGTGCAACAACGACTTCGGTAGATTTTGGCGATATACATCAGGCAAAGATTGATGGTGCTTATGGGCGCTCACCTATTAATTACAACTTGATATGTAATGGCTTATATAAGAATACATTAAAGATGACGCTGAAATGGACTGATAGGCAAATTAATGGTGAGTCATCCGTGACAACCAATCTCCCGAATTTAGGTATTGCCATTTACCGTGATGGAACCCGCCTTAGTAATGGTGCGACATTCAATTTTAATTATGGAAGTTCGCCTGCTTTGTATGCCGTCCCCGTTAAGCCTACAGGAGTAAACTTAACATCAGGTGGGGATTTTACGGGCAATCTTACGATGGTATTGGATTACCAATAGGATGATATCAATGAAATTATTCCGTTATCTTCTCTCGGTCTGCATGATGCTTAGCCTGTTTAGCCAAAGCCAAGCAGCAACACTTGGTATCCAGCTAAAAGGTCGATTATTGGTGACACCGCCCGAGTGCATTTTGAATAACAACCAACAAGAAACTATACATTTTGGCGATATATTGCTTCCGCGTATTGATGGAGTTCAATACAAGCGTACTGTACCGATGAGACTCAGCTGCACAAATCTAGCGAAAAACGCTATAAAGCTCACGCTTGTCGGCGATGGAACATCATTTAATAGCAATGGCGCATTAAAAACGAGTAACCCAAAACTCGGGCTTTCCTTTTATGTGAACAATGCTAAGCAAGTTATTAACCAGCCTTTCAATGTGTTATATACAGCGCTGCCAACCTTGGAGGTTGCTCCAGTAAAAAACAGTAATGCCAATTTTACCAATACCGATGGCGGATTTTTTACAGCGCTGGCAACACTGAAAATTGAGTATCAGTGAGAATGATTATGTGGAATAACAATCAAATTAAGCATTGGATGGCAGGATTTATAATGGTGATGTCCATATCTTCAGCGCAAGCAAATTGGGCATTTGATGGTACGTTAATTATTCCTCCTGTTTGCCAATTAAGCCATGACGACCCGATAAAGGTTTCATTCGGTAAAGTCGGTGTACGAAAAATCAATGGTACCGCCTTCAAGCAATCTATTCCTTTTCAATTAGATTGTGTTGGCGATATGACACAACCGTGGGATATCAGCTTGTTATTCGGAGGAACACCTGCGGGAAGTGGATTTGATAATGCGACATTAAGAACGGTGACACCGTTGAATAATGGCAAATTAGGCATTCAAATTCAGAAAAATGGCCAACCTCAACCATTGAATGAACCCTTTTTGATTAATGCGGCTTCACTACCATCCCTTTCAGCGGTTCCTGTCATGCGCTCAGGAAGCGAACTCGTAGGGGATAATTTTACTGCATCAGGCACGTTAACCATTATTTTTGAATAGGAGGCGGCAGTCATAACTATGAATATTAAACGTAATATGAGCTTTGCCTTTGGCTTATGGTTTTTGGGTGCCACTGCCGCTTTTTCTGCAAATGTGGAATTTGATGGCACGCTAATTGAAGATGCTTGTGACGTTTATCCTGGCGACGAATCGATTGAATTAGATTTCGGAACGATCGTGGATAAATACCTGTATCTGAATACTCAAACAAATAGCCAACCTTTTACCATTCGCTTAATCAATTGCGATTTAGCGTTAGGCCATGAAGTGAAAGTCACATTTATGGGCGCAGAAAGTTTGGCTTTACCTGGTTTATTAGCGTTAGATGCTGGAAGCCAAGCAACAGGTGTGGCGGTTGGTATTGAAAGTATTTCCGGTACAGCAATCAAAATTAATAGTGGCAGTTATACCCAAGGGTTGTATACCGGAAATAATAATGACCTACGATTTCAAGCGTATGTGAGAGCTGAGCCAGTTGCATTGCAAAATAAATCAATTGTGCTCGGTTCATGGGCTGCGAGTGCCACGTTCAAATTAGATTATGAGTAAATCATTATGTATGCGAAAAAAGCAAAAATATACGGAATGTTAAATACAAGCCGTTTGAGTATTTTATTATTAATCATCGCATTAGCGTCTCTATTTCCTTCTCGTCCTGCCAATGCGATTGCGTATGTAATGCCTGTGAGTATGACCTCTGGAGCTTGGCCTCGTGTTGAGATGGACATTCTTTCTTGGAGTGAAGCAAGTGGTGTTACTAACCCTTGTTATGGATCAACCGAGTGCTGGGTAGGCCCTGATGTTCTGTATGCATCTGGTGCGCCATCGTTGAGTGGATCTTGCTTAGATTATGGTAACTGCATTCGAATTAACCAGTATCGAACAGCGGAAGAAGTCGCAGCGGCTTTTCGTAGTGCAAAAGGAATTCCTTATCGTGCATCGTTTGTCATTGATAGCCCAAATGCGACTTGTATTGGATTATTCTATGTTAACCATAAACCAACCCCGGGAGTTAGGAATGCAATCCAGTGGCCAGGTAGCGTCTGTGGTAAAATTCCACCTACAAATCAAACATGTAGTATTTCTTTGCCTGCTTTTGTTAATCACGGGGCGCTCAGTAACACGAGTTTAAATGGTAAAACAAACTCAGTTTCTGGCAATATCACTTGTACACAGGCGACAAATATCAATTTATTTGCTCGTTCAACCACGGGTGAGCGTTATGTATATTTAAATTCGACTTCTAACTTTTATTCAAATCCATTAATTAATAATCAAAATGGCTGGAATGGCGCGAACATGAACATTTCTGGGAATAATGCGGCGAATTCATTTACATTCACTTCTGAATTACATGCATCAGGAACGGTAACACCTGGGTATTACACTGGAAATGCAGTCGTCATTATTGCATTTAATTAGTTAATCAAAACCTTCTAACCCAATTCACTGACTTGATAGTTGAGTAGCGTATTTTTTAATAAAATACGCTGCTTTTATGAATATTAATTAGTTTTGCTTTTCATATCTGGGCACTAATATTTCTTTCAGTGCCTGATTTATCAACCTTATTACTAATAATCCAATCAACGGTTACTGCGACAAAAATATTCACATACCCATACTATCATTGATGATAGTTTTTGATAAAAGGATGAATAATGGCCCTCCAATCAATAAAAAAATCCCTTAAACCGAAGAGTAACGAAAAGTTTAAGGGATAAATGCGCGAGTCTAATTAGAAGTATAAGAAGTAGAAAGTTACAACAAGGTTAACTATTGCGGCAACTGCCATTGGGATTGCCGTCCGTTTTACTATTTGAAACGGTGAAACCCCTGCAATCCCTGCAATTGCAACAATTGCTGCAGTGATAGGTGAAACTGTACGTCCAAAGCTTGTCATGATCTGCATTGGTAAAATGAGCGTCACCACATCCACTTTGAGAAAAGCAGCAATTTTCGGTGTCAATGCAGCAAAAGAGAAGAATGCTGCATTCCCTGAGCCCATTAGGAACGCCGCAAGTGCAAGGATGGCGCTCATAACAATAATCATCGCCCCGATACCAAAGCCAGCATCTTGAGCAGCACTAATTAACGTATCCACCGCTCCACTTTTGAGTAATCCATTTGCGAAAAACTCCCCTGAAACAATCAAAGAAACCACTAAAACAAACTGTTTCCCCATGCCTTCAAAGAACAACATAAAGCTGTCCATGACGGCTTTCGCATCACGTAAACGGACGTATTCAAAAATCAGTGCAATGACAGTGCTGATGATCATCGCAGTGGTGACTTCCAACTTAATGTATGGATGTAATAATGGGCTAAATCCGATAATTAAGATCAATGGAATAACTGGTAACAACGCATAAGACAATGGAACTTTATTACCGCTATCTTCTTTAATAGAATCAATTTTGCTCAAATCAAAAACAAACCCCTCACGCTTATCCCACCAACGCTGGATAAAGAAATGGGTGATTGCCACTGCGATAATAATAGGGATAGTTACGGGTAATTGATACTGAACAAAGTAAACGGCGGGTTCAATATCTGCTGTTTTCGCTGCCATAATGACATTACCGGAACCGGGTCCATGGTCAATAAATTGGCAACAACCGATAACTGCTAAAGCAGAAAGCGGGCTGATACCTGAACGAATTAATATTGGGTACATAGTCACCATTAGTAGCATCCCCAACCCGGCATGGCTTGGAATGAAAATAACGAGAATTTGCGTTACTAAAAATGAAATCACTAATAACAAATAAGGTGATTTAATAGTCTTTAGTGGTTTTTCAAAAATAGCAAATAATGCGCGACTTGCCCCCACATGCTCCATATAACGGGAGAATCCAGCAATCGCCATTAATGTTAACCCTAGACCTGCTAATCTAGAACTCATGATATCAGTAAAAATTTGGAAGATATCAAAGTACTTAAAATGCGTAGTTTTGTTTTCTGGTAACAATGAATTAAGATCTAAAGATGCGGTTAGGAGCAGCAAAAGCAAGCCCCCTAGCAACAAGACTGGCTGAGGCTTATAACCTCGAGCCAGCAGGTAAACAACCAGCGCTGTAACTAGCGCGGCAATGATTAAACCTGTCATAGAAGAATTCCCCAGTATTGGTGCAGCTTTATTGTTATTGGTTTAATGTTGAAAATGCTTGTGTAATATCGGATATCAAATCATCCACAGACTCCAAGCCAATATGTAAACGAACAAAAGGCCCGTGGCCTTCACGCCAATCTGATGCTGTTCTTGCACCGACTACGTTAGCGGGTAGTGCGAGGCTTTCGAACCCACCCCACGATGCACCGATACCAAACAGGGCTAAAGCATCAATAAAGTTTTCTGTTTGCTTCGCGGTATATTGTTTTTTGAATTCAATGGTTAATAAACCGTTACTACCTTTGCAGTCACGCTTCCATAGATCATGTCGCGGATGAGATGGTAATTCAGGGAACCAGACTTTTTCCACTTCAGGACGCGTTTCCAGCCATTGTGAAATCGCTAACGCGGCTTTGCCATGCGCAGCTAATCGCTGCCCTAAAGTCCGCATTCCTCGTAAAACTAAAGCTGCATCATCGGGGCTACTGGCTTGACCTAAAGCTTCTGGCAAGGCACCAATTTGTTTCCAAGCTTTTTCTGTCGCGACCATAATTCCCATCATCACATCAGAATGCCCGCAGAGGTATTTTGTTGCTGCAATTACAGAAACATCCGCGCCTAATTCTAGTGGGTTATAAAGCCATGCTGAGCCCCAAGTATTATCAACGCCGACAGGGATATCTCGTTCATGTGCGATGCGGCATATTTCGGGTAAATCCAACATTTCATAAAGTAATGAACCTGGGGACTCAACAAAAATAAGCTGTGTATTACTCTGAATTTTTTGTTCAAAATCTGAGCCATCTGTTTTAAAGAAGCTATAGGCAATATTGTTTGGTTTTAAAAAAGCATCGGCAATTTTGCGCACAGGCTCATAAACCGAATCCACAAACAATACATGCCCACCACTATGTACATAGCCCATAATAGTGACGGCAATCGCGGCTAGACCTGTAGGAAATAACTGTGCTCTATAACCTCCTTCTAATTCAGTCACCAAGCTTTCAAGTGCAAATGCTGTTTCTGTACCTCGCGCACCGTAACTTAAAACACGTTCCGTTGCGCGGCGATCGCGAACATCACGCCAGCTTTTAATTGAATCAAAAACAATAGTGCTCGCTCGCATTACTGGTGGATTGATTGGTCCTGATGTTGTAATAGTTTGTCGTCCACTATGTATCAATTTTGTATATTTATTTAATGTCATTATTTATTTCTCCAAATATAGGAATAGATCCCCTGATAATTAAAAGGAAGATTATTTATTTTTAATAATTTTTAATTCATATTATGTATATCAAATTACTTTTCTTTTAAAACATGTCTTATTTAAAAAGATGATCTTCATCATACAAATGAGCATTAATTAAATTAATGAAAACTTAAGAGAAAATTAAGAATTAAAATCGATAGATAATAAACAATAAATAAAAATACAACACATTGATTTTAATGAAATTATAAACACATAAGAAAGCCTTTAATTAACATTAATCTTATTAAGGTGTTTATTTTTATTATTTGTTGCATAAATAAAGAAACTCTCTAACAAATAATTGCTTTTTAATTTTCAATATTATTCTTACACAGGGGAATATTATGGGTACTAGTGTTTTTGATTCGGTATTATTAAAGAACTTATGGTCTACAGAAGAAATGCGAGCTATTTTTTCTGATAAAGTCAGAATGCAAAATTGGCTTGATTACGAAGCAGCATTAGCAATTGAACAAGCTGAATTAGGCTTGATTCCAAAGCAAGCTGCGAAGATCATTGCTGATACAGCAAAACTGGAAAAATTAGATATGGATTTCATCTTAGAGCAAGTGCGTTTAACTCGTCACCCACTTGTTCCAACCATCCGTGGTTTAGAACATGCTTGTCCTGAACATTTTGGTGAATACGTCCACTTTGGCCCCACGACACAAGATGTTATGGACACAGGCTTAGTGCTTCAACTTAAAGAGGCTCATAACGTTTTTTTACGTGATATCAAAATATTAGGGCGTTCTTTATTATCGTTAAGCGAAAAGCATCGCAATACACCAATGGCAGGACGAACCTTAGCCTTACAAGCCTTACCGATTACCTTTGGACACAAAACTGCAATTTGGTTAACGGAATTAGCACGCCATTATCAACGATTAAAAGAAATCGAACCTCGCTTATTCGTTGGTAGCGTTGTTGGCGCTGTTGGAACTAAGGCCTCATTGAGCGACAAAGCAGATGAGCTTGAAGTTCGTGTATTAAATCGGCTCGGTTTAGGCACCCCTGAAATCTCTTGGCAACCCGCTCGCGACCGATTTAGTGAATATGGCATGCTGATTGGTTTAATTAGCGGCACGTTAGGAAAAATTGCCAATGAAATTTTATTATTAGCTCACAATGAAATTGATGAACTTTCAGAGCCTTTTAGTAAAGGTCAAGTTGGCTCCTCAACGATGCCACACAAGCGTAATCCTGCCATTGTCGAAAATGCAGCATGTGTCAGTAATACATTGAAAGCTAATCTTTCAGTGCTTACCGACATGATGAAACACCAACACGAAAGAGATGGTGCGATTTGGAAGATGGAATGGAAAGTGATGCCAGAAATGTGCCTGATGCTTTCGGTGATCTTCGATAACATGAAAACGGTATTAGAGGGATTAAACGTGCATGTCGATAAGATGCGCCAAAATTTAGATATTTTAGGTGGATTTATGCTCGCTGAGCGCGTCATGTTTGCTTTATCAGACAAAGCGGGTAAACAAACTGCCCATGAAATTGTTTATGAAGCTTCTATGTCTGGCCAAGAAGAAGGCATCACTTTTATTGAGGCCATTAACCGTGACACGCGCATTCGTGACCATATAACGCAAGAAGAACTTGATGCCCTATTAGATCCAACGACCTATGTGGGAAATGCTCCTGAACAAGTCACTCGAGTAATAGAACAAACCAAAGCATCCGGTTGGCTTAATGACTAATTCATTTTAGCAAAGTTTAAATCTTTACTTTCTTAAAGCCAGTCAAGTGCTGGCTTTTTCATTCACCGGAGGTATCTATGACATTAAGCCAACAGCTAAGCCAATTTATCACATCCCTATCATTTTCTGATATTCCACCGCAGGTTGTTGAACGCGCCAAGTATCATTTACTCGATACATTAGGCGTTGCACTTGCCGGAAGTCTCCAACAAAGTGCAACACAATGCCGTAAGGGAGTCGCTTATTTACCTGATCATCAAGGAAAAATTCCAATTTGGGGAAGTAACCAAACCGTTTCAACTACCACCGCCGCTTTAGTAAATGGTATTTCTGCACATGCATTAGATTTTGATGATACACACACCGACTCAATCACTCACGGTAGTGCCGTACTTACCCCTATCGCCTTTGCACTCGGCGAACATTTACAAGCAACAACGCAAGAGCTCATTACTGCATGGATTATTGGCTGGGAAGTTGCTGCCAGAGTGGGATTAGCAAGCCACAGCGGGTTCCATCAACGCGGCTTCCATTCTACAGCCATAGCTGGTATTTTTGGCTCGACAGCTTGTGCATCTTCATTACTTAAATTAACTCGGGAACAAACGGTTCATGCTCTTGGACTAACAGGAAGCCAAGCCAGTGGTGTTGCTGAATACCTAACCAATAGCTCGTCTGCAAAATGTTTTCATGCGGGCTGGGCTGCGCAATCAGGCATTATTGCAGCTTGTTTAGCTAAAGGCGGAATGACAGGGCCAGAAACTATTTTTGAAGGGCGCTATAGCCTGTACCAAACACATGGTCTTCGTGAAAATGCGCATCCCGAGCAAGTCACCCAAGACTTAGGTAATATTTGGCAGTTCATGAATGTTTCCATTAAACCCTACCCTGCTTGCCATTTTGCTCATGCCACTGTCGATTGTGGGAGACGATTATTACAACAAGGAATAACCCTCGAGCAAATTGCTAAAGTAGAATGCGTTGTCGATCCCGTTGCAGCTGCCTTAATTTGTGAGCCACCAGAACAAAAATGGGCTCCTCAGAGTGCCTATGCAGCGAAATTTAGCCTCCCGTGGTTGTTTGCCGCAGGCTTTATCGAAGACAAATTAACATTAAGTTTGCTCTCAGCCCAAAATTTACAGCGAACAGATATCCAAAACCTCGCGAAAAAAGTCAGTTATCGTTATCCCACTGAAAATGAAATTCCTTTTCCAACCTATTTTCCCGGCTTAATTTTTGTCACATTAACTAATGGTGAGACAATAACGGAACGACTAGATATCCAATACGGTAACCCACAAAATCCAATGTCGTTGGAGGATATTGTGAGCAAATTTTATGACAATGCAGAGTTGGTAATGAAAAATGAACAAGCTGCGCAGCTTGCTAAAAGTGTATTGTCCTTCGAAACGAAAACTATACAGGCTATCACACAGTTATTGCGTGTCGGTATTTAATAATACCGACTAACGAATAGAAGCCCACACTAAATGGGCTTCTATTTTTCTTTCCCCTTATTATTATTCATTTAACTGAGCAATAATTTGCTGTAAATGAGCAATAGCAACATCATTGAGAGGTTCTTGTGGAAGGATCGGGTCACCAACATTAAATCCTTGAATGTTTAAAGATGCTTTAATACATGATGCTAATGCATATTGCGTAAAAGCTTCGTTGATTTGCCACATTTCTTTCTGTTTTGCTAACGCTGTATCCCAATCCCCTCTAGTGGCCAACTCATATAGTTCAACACATTGTTTTGGCAATACACAGGCAGGACCCGCCATCCAGCCCACGCCACCTAATTTAATGACTAATAAAGGAATATGAGCTGAAGCACTAAAAATTTTAACTCGCTCACCGAAGGTGTTGAGCATTGTTAATAACCTTCCAGTATTACTCGATGCATCTTTAACATATTCGATATTAGGGATATAACTTAATTCATTCAAAAGAGAAATTGACAGCACATCCCCTAATAAACCAGGATTGGTATAGACCGTCATCGATTTTTCAGGAAAAGACTCTGCTATTGTCTGGAAATAACTCAATTGAGCTTTGTCACTCAGAGGGTACATTTTTTGGGATATCAGTACCATACCATCCACACCTAACTTGGCATATTGCTCTGCTTGTGAACACGCATCTGATGTTGAGAAACCGGCGACCCCCGCTAATACGGGTACCCGCCCCGCGGCTTGATCAACCGTAATGCGAACGACTTCATTTCGCAATTCTTGTGACAAATATGCGTATTCACCTGTACTCCCTAACGGACTCAACCCGTGAACTCCGCTCGAAATAAGATGTTCAATTAGATGACGAAGGGATGATTCAAGAATAACCCCTTTAGCTTGGTCAACTGGTGAAACAAGATAAGGAAAAATACCGTGAAAATGGGTCATAATCACTCCTAATTTTAGTTGTTATGGGAGATAACGTCTGTTTGTTCATTTTTTAATGAGTTAAAAAGAATTTGGGCGGCTTTAGTTGGACTTTTTGAGTTGAGGTACAAGTTATATCGAATTGCCGGAAGTGCTGGTAGCCCTTCATCTTCACCGAGTATGCGTAAATCCTCCCCTGAAAGCTCAATTGAACGCGCCATAATGCCCAATCCCGCCCTAACCGCAGCACGTGCACCAGATAATGTTGTTGCCATGTACGCAATTCGCCAAGGTATTTGCTGTTGATCGAGGTGATTGATCATCATCTCACGGTAAGTGCTCGGTTCATCTAGCACAACTAATGGCAGTGGCTGCTCTAAATTAAAGGTAAAATGCTTCCCGCAATACCATAGCGAAGGGGAAACACGTAAGACAATTTTAGGGTAACCAACATGTTCCTCGGTTGAAATGGCCAAATCGAGTTCATTATCCTCTAACATTGACATAAGAAATGGGCTACGTTTGACAATAATATCCATGATCAAATTTGGATAAGCCCCTGAAAATCTGGCTAGTAAATCAGGTAATATGGTATTCGCTGTGTCATCTGGCGAACCAATTTTTAATACCCCGTCAATTTCTTCATAAACTAGCGATAAACATGCCTCATCATTAAGCCGCAGAATACGACGGGCATAGCTCAATAGCTGTGTACCAGAATCTGTCAATGCTTTGTTTCTGCCTTGCCGCACAAATAACTCCTTGCCAATGAGTGACTCCAACCTTTGCATTTGTTGACTCACCGCTGATTGCGTTCGGCAAACAGATTCTGCAGCGGCGGCAAAAGTTGCACCATCAACAACCGCAATAAAAGTACGAAGTAAGTCAAGCTCCAAATTAAAAATAGGGCGTTTAGCAGCTGGCATTTTAGTTATCTCTTTTCTTAAGGTATAAGATATCATTAAACAAGAGTGTTTAATTTACATACTAAGAAAAAAGCCTTAAAGAATCTATGTTAGAGCTCAATTGTTTGGCTCTAAATTGTAGCTACTTAATAATAAATTTGGCCACTTGAATATCCGCCATAACACGTTAATCTTGCAGAATTAAGAAAACAAAAAACCGTCGAAGAGCAGCGTAGCAGTAAAGGCTTTTTAAGCGCCAGCAGTGAGCACACTATCCAACACGATGAGACCACTCGTGAAAAAGGCAGCTTGCTCAGTGGCGAAAAAGTCACCATTACCGCAGGGAACGACCTGAACGTTAAAGGCTCCTCGGTGGCCGCAGAAAACGATGTCAGCTTAACCGCTGGCAACAAACTGCATGTGGGCGGAGCTGATTGCTCAAAAAGACTTGAACCTCACGGGCGATAACGTCCAAATCGACCCGGGCTATGATGCCAAACAACAAGAGGTCAGCGTCGAGGCAGCTACAAGGCCTGGCAGTTGATAATTTAGCAGGTGCATTGGCAAATGCCTCGCCGCCGTACTAAGCGACATTGATAAAACAGCAAGTAGATGAAGATAATAAAGCCGCGAATGCCATGGCATATGCTGCGTTATGCGCTGTAGTCGCTGAGCTAAATAATCAATCCGCTGCTGCGGGTGGATTGTGCCATATTCTTTATCCTCTCACCTCTGAGCAGGCATATACTCTAAATAATTCGGATTACGTGTAGGCAGCTAGTGAAGATAGCCGAGGAGCATAGATAACTATGTGACTCGGATAGCTGAACGAAGCCAACAACCATGTAATTCGAAGTATGACGAATATACATTCATTATCGAAGCGACGTATATACTCACTCGGAGGTTAATGTGGGTTGAGTTAAGTTGACATGCATTGACTGAAAATGCGGGGGAAAGCCTTGCAAGCACTGGATTTCAGATACAAAAAAAGACGTCGGTTGACGTCTCTTGATGTTCTTATGGTGCGAAGGCCGGACTCGCTTTCAACAGACAATGCATTGTTTTTATTTGATATAAATTTATAATCAATTTTTTATATACTTAAATGTATACTCAATGGTTTGAGGTTTGAAAACTGGGTTAATTAGCACCATCCACCCTCTTACATAAGCTGTTGCCATAATAGCATCTTTATCATTTTTATTGAATATTATTAAAATACCCCCCCTACTCTTATCTATTGTAATCCTTAGTAATTGTTAAAAATAACTTGTCAATAGCTTAACACTGGTCGACAATAACATTTAACTTAAGTTCAATTTCGTTTAGGGACAGGCATGGCTATAGGATATTTTTTACGAGTTGGTGATAAAACAACATGTGGCGGTCAAATTTTAACCGGCGACAATACCTTTATATTTCATGGAAGATCTGCTGCTCGTCAGGGCGATCTAGTTACCTGTGGAAAGCATTCTGGGACATACAACATACTAGGCGGCGTTAGCAATGTATGGGGTAATGGCAGAATGATGGCGGGAACACTGGATAGCTTTAGCTCCTGTCCGTGTAAAGCAAGACTGATAAACTCCATCACAGATTGCTACAGTAAAGAAGATGAGCCAATGTCTCGCGGATATAACCCTGTAGCTTCCGAGCCCCCTACTCAGCAACCAATTAGTCAACCAAGTAATCATTACGCTTCTCCTATTATTGCCAATGACAACAACAAAATTAGAATTGATGCACAACATCTTATTGATTGTGCTGATGAGCTATGTGAAAAACATCTTTACTATCCTGATATAAAAAATGCCTTCCAAAGCCAAGTAGAAGCTTTTGCTTATCTTATTGTTGATCAAGTTGAATCTGGCCAAAAAAGTTATGAACAAGGTTCTGCCGAGTTAAAACAGGAAGAGAAAAGCTTACTGGAACAATCACTAAACTGGTTAACTAATGGTCTTTCAATTTTTGGTGGTGTAGGCATGGTGTGGGCTGGTGGTGCATTATGTGGAACAGGGCTTGGCTGTATTATCGGAGCTCCTTTAATTGCACATGGCGCTAATGGTATTTACGAGGGTGTAGAAGGTTTAGTAGAAGGACGAGACGATATTGATGGGCCACTAAGAAAAGGTTATCAAATAGCTGCTAAAGAGCTTGGCTTTAATGAGTCTGTTGGAAATCTTACTTATGACCTTATAGATTTAGGAATATCTGTGCATGGTAAACTAAAACTCGTCCCAAAACTAAATGAATTTGGTGATCCAAAGAAAAATCTATTTATTAAAGAGTATGCGCGACAAGATTTAGAAAAAGCATACAAACAAATGAGTGATAAACTTTTAAGTATTGAAATACTTAGTGATACTATCAATTTATTCAAAATAAAAGATGACATTCAGAATGCTTTTCTTCTAGACCAAGATTCTAATAATGTGATGATGGTTGTTGCTGAACCACAAAGCATTACTAATGTAAAAGATATTGTTGAGAACTGTGAACTTTACATTGTGATTTCAAACAATGATGAAAACAATTCTTACTACAAATGTACTGATGATAAAGGGAATGAGCAGAAGTATCACACTAATGGGGATATTATGAAATGATCCCCTATATTGCTTACTATTTTTTTGCTTTATTAGGGGTAATAGCCTATTTTGAAATAAAAAAACGCTATACCACGAATTACCATTATTCAAAGCGATTAATTCTTGCAAGACGGCTCTTAATCATTTCTGATTATATTATTGCAGCCTATGGTATTTACTTAGCCTCAGAATTAAAAGAGGATACATTATTCAATTGGAGTATACTCGTTTCAGCTGTGATCATTTTATTATTTTATTTAAAAATGATATGGGCATTAGAGTCTTTAGGACGGCGTTAATATAAGGTAGAGCCCTAGTCTCTACCCACATTATACCCTCCCTAAACACTCAATGGAGTTTCATTTGCCAATATACTCATACATCTTTTCCGTCATCACCCACAGCGCCTTATTCAATTTGATATCCCCATCAATACCATTCACTGAACGAGTACGAGCACGCTTGCCTTTCGCATTCCTACCCGATAATCCACCCTTGATTAAATTCTCCTGTAGCCGTTGATATACCGTCCAAAGATCATCTTTCTTATCTTCCCAGCGACGAGGCTGTAATACTTGTTCCTCAGTGATCGGTTGATGTTCCTCACCAAAGCGATAAGTTAAAGCTGCTTGTGCCAAGGCTTGCTGTGCTGGTGGCGGTAACAATAGTGACTGCATCTGTTCGCGCTTTTCCGCTACTGCATCAAACGTCTCTAATACCTCATAAGCCCCTTTAATCACCTTGCCAACAACATCACCTTTATGTGGCACACGCACTTCACCAAAGGTATCGCCGCACACTAAACCATTTTGACAAACTTGGCGAAAAAGGCCCGGTAACATCTGATAACTGCTTGAGCCATCGTGGCTATTTAAAAGAATAATTTCAGGGACTTGTACGCCCGTGATTTGATCATGTCGCCTGAGTCGCAACATGTGTTTTGTGTGCTCACGACGACTCATATCACGTACACGAGTTTGGCAAGCAAAGAACGGATAAAAGCCTTCTTTTTGAAGACTATCCAACAAGGTAATTGTGGGAATGTAAGTATATCGGTCACTTCTGGATTCGTGTTTTTCTTCAGAGAAAACACTCGGTACAGTACGAAATAATTCCTCAATGGTTAACGGGCGGTCGCGACGAATGCTATTCGCCGCACCAAAGCGAGAAGCTAAACGAGTCATAATAAATTTCCTTAAAAATAAATTAGGTAGGTAAGACTGAGAGAATAAATAAGAGTGGGGCTAATCGATTAAATGGAAAATAGCCGAGCTTTCAGGATGTTGAATGGCGTAATCACGAAGCTGATAGAAACGCTCGACCAGTACTTCACTTTCGGTTCTAAATGACCACTGGCTGTACAGCATCAAACAGATGGCAACGCCAGCCGCTTCAGGGCTGATTTCCGCTTCATTACCATTGTGCATATTGAACAGCGTGAGTTTTTCAGGGGCCAAATCTGGGTAAATAAATGCCCCTCCATTGGGTAAGGTGCAGTATTCCCAATAGCCGCCAGTATATTCATCACAGAATTGCCCCATGATAGTGAAAATCACCACTTCAAACGTGGCGAAGCCTTTTACAGTACCGAAGTGGCTTTGCCAGAAATTTGGCCTAGCAGTAAGTGGAATAATATTAACTTGCATAAGTGTGTTTGGTTGTGAGACTGAATAAGGGGATGACATGTGATATCTCCATGTAATAATTCAATAATAAATAGGCTTTAGGGGTATAACGAAGAATAAAAAGTTGGGTTTGATAAATAACCTGAGGTAGTGCGTTTTATATTAGATGTCAGAGAGGGAAGTCATTGATAAACAAAATAAGGTAGCCTGCTATGTTGAGCAGGCCATAAATGATGAAGGTAATAAGAATGATTATTTGAAATTAAATGTCCATACACCTTGGTTAGTATCAACCACCACTTCAATCACATTGCACGGCGTTCCCCCGCGTTTACCAGTAAAAATACGCTCATACGTACTTCCAAATGATAACCTCACAGCCTTCCAAGGGCGGTCCTCCGCATCCTTACAGTTTCCTCGATTCACATTTATCTTTTTGATTACCACGCTATCGACACGCGAAGTGACATAGATTTTACTGTAAGACCGACCTGCGGTGCTGGGGCCTGCGCTCACTTGGATGGGGATATTATCCGCTAAACTTGAAAACGAACTCAGACCAAACAAAATAGCTAAAATAGCTTTTTTCATTACTTTCACTCTTATGATGTATTGATTATTTTTTGCCAAGAACACGGTAAATAGTGATACTTTTTAGGCAACATGATGGTGTGGGCTAGAATACAAATTTAGGCACACAACCCTTCTCTTCAAAGTGTGGAATGACGGCGGCTGCACCGTTGAGTGTAAACGTGGTCGATGTCACACCTTCGCCGGATACGGTGACTTGCTTCTCGCTGCGTAGCATATTCCAAGCCCACTGCACAAATTGCGCTCCAATATGGGTTTCACTTTCGCTCACATTAGCAGCGTCTTCACCGTCAAATTTCATCTCAAGATATTGGTCTGCATCCATACGCACTTGTTGGCCATTCACATCCGTAAATACCATTGTGGCGGGTTGCTTACCTTCATCATCACAGGTCAGATAGAGCTGAGACTGTCCTTGGCCTAAAATCACAAACTCGGAGAGGCCTTGCGTTTTATGGCTTGTCCAAGTGTGTTGATTACCAAAAGCCTGCGTTAATGTCGGGGTTAATGCTGAAATTAACATCACTGAAATAATACATTTTGTTTTCATGGGATTTTCCAATTAGAAGCCAGCCATACCACCGAGTGTGGTAATAATAAATAACAGGCAAGCCATAAAGATGATGAGTGTGATATACCAACGAGTAATTTTGCCAAGCAGACGTAACAGTGTTTTCATTAGCGAAACTTCCCAAGTAGCCAATAGAGTAGTCCCGCCAGTAGAGGGTCAATGATTATCCCAAGAATGAACCAGCCCCAAAATGAACGACTATTGCTTGATGCAACTATTCCCAGTAAAAGAGCCAGTCCAACCCACAGCAGTAGTAATGGCATGTGTGTTACCTCCTTAAATACGTGACAAACCCTGCGATTTATCGCATTGATTTTTATAAGTAAATATAAATTACAAATCTCTCTGAGAGAGTCTATAGGCTTAAACAGGCGGTGGATAATGAATAAAACCGATCGGTTCGATCGACAAATTCGATCATGACAACGTAAAATCATTTATCGATAGATTCGTATTGCAGGAATATGATTGAATTAATTGAAGAAAAATGACCAAGCAGAACGAGCAGCACTCGCGATATGATGCGTAGTTGCTTGTAACGCGCGGCGAGCCACCTGCGGTAGTGGTGCTAAATCAATTACTCGGTCAATAATCTCGACGACGGCATCGCTGAAAGAACGACGTGCCTGAGAAATTACGTGAGATGTTTGGTAGAGATTCTGCAAATGAGGCACTAACGGGCTGCGAGCTTGCTTTGGGAGATGAGTAATAATGCCCTCCACTAACTGGGATAAATGGTAACGACCTTTAATCGATATCGGGATAACGTCATCAAGGGCTACGCGCATTTGGCTTGCGACTAATTGATGCTTCAACACGATATGGGATAACTGCTGCTTTGAAGGTTGAGAGGATGCTCGATGCCATTCTTCAGTGGGCTCAACTTTATCCACCTGATTTAAAACCCAAACTATGGCGGGCAGAGCTCCGTTATACTCACTAAATACCGTTTGATAAAACTGTTCCTCAATGGAGAAAGCACGGTCATCGGCTTTGAGTACCCAAAGCACCATATCGAGTTTAGGTATCCATTCACGATAGAGCTCACGATATTCCTCATCACGTACTTGGCTTTCTCCGACACCGGGCAAATCAACCAGTGTGAGCGTATGTCGACCAAAACGTAACTGAATACGCTGAGGCTGGCGGGTACAAGCCTCTACCGCACTGACATCACAAATTTGATTTCTGAACAGCGCATTGCATAGCGAGCTTTTACCTACTCCTGTTTTTCCCATAATGCCAATGACGGGCTCATAGGTGACTAATTGGTTAAGTTCTTTGAGTAACGTTTGTCGAAGTGAACGAGGATAGCGTCGGAGATGACGGCGAATAAGGGCATAGCCTGATAATTTTTTCATATTAACCTCAAAATAAATCCGCCATCACAATGGATGGCGGGTGGTTTATTGAGCTCTCAAGGATGAGATATCACTAAAATGATATATATCTGAAAAAATTTTAAATTAGCCATTGAGTATGAATAGAAAGACTACTCTTTTTTATCGTACTCACGCTCTATCAACGCATTGACGACTTCCTTTTTTGACATCAAATTAAAGCGCTTTTTAAGCGCTTCCAACTTAGAAATATTTTCCTTTTTAATATCAAAATGCACATCAACATACCCTTCTTTATTTTTTCTATTTTTCCAAGAAGAAAGCCCACTTGCCATTTTCATTTTTAAGTTTTCAGCAGCAAATGCACCTGCTCGCCGCAATGAGAATAAATAATCAAAAAAAGCCATTATAATATCTTTTTTGGCGATCAAATTCCTTTCTCCTAATCGGATAAAAAATTCAATAGTTTCACGCCTCAACGCAATATGTATTACCTCCATACCAGACCCTTTGAGGTAGTCAAAACAATAATCTATCTCAGCTGGTTCATTAATTTTTGAAAACCATAATGAGGTCGGGCTTTGTATTATATCAGTCCAATCTTTATTATATCGTTCAAGATTCCTTTCATTTTTCTTTCGTTCATTTTTTAAAACTGCAATTTTATCAAACCATGCAATCATTGAATAGTAAATTGAACCTGACTGTAAATTAAGTTTATTCCCTCTTTCAATATCATCTAAATATTGACTTTCTGAATACCTAGAGAAGAATTTTAATAGCAACCAAAACATGACCTATCATTATTTTTCAACCATTCAAGTTTATATTCACCGATAGCGTCACAATCATATTTATCGACCATCTCATCCATTAAATAAATCACATTAATTTCGCTACGATTCAATTTACCTATAACATTTGAAATTTGTTTTTTAATATCACTAAGATTTTTATAATCCACGTTAGATATATAAATTTTCCCATTATTATCCTCCTGTAAAAAATGAAGGTAATAAATCAACTCTCTCTCACTACCTTTCAAGAGTTTATCACGCTTAGATATTATCTCGTTATTACGATTACTTGAACTGTCAATAAAACCCATCACTCCCCCTGTTAATCACGCCGTGATAATGTCAAAACATTACCATTTAAACTTCATGATTTTTACCTGTTTTTTACATCAATATTCCATGCTTTATTCATGCGTTTTTAACGGTGATTAGCAAAGCCTCAGGCGTTTTTACAGCCTAAAATGCTTCTTATGTAAGAGTGTAGTTCTAATGAAGATATTCTTTATGGTTAACGAGCACTTGGTTAAAGTGATAACTCCCAGAAACACTAAAATTCTATGTAGGTTAATCAGTATTTTCCCTACCAGTTTTTTGATTAAAATATTTCATTAAGGTTAATTAGTATTATTTAATAAAGAAGATATTTTGTTAATCGATAAAGAGACTAGACTATCGATTTTATCAAGTGTTTATTTCTACCATTACTATGAACAACACTGTCATGATAATAATTTTTTGATGCAAATACTCCGAAATTGACTATGTGTCTTTCGCAACTGAGGAATTAAGGTTATTTCATAAAAAACCATCAACAATTCTACCACTACGCTCAATTTAACTACGTAGTGATAATAATATTCAATTGATATCAACCTTCCATCATTATCATCATGAATATTTTCATTTTCATTCAAAATTTAAAACATTCCGTTATCCCATGAGAAACATTATTCACTGAGGATAACCATTATGAAAAACACAATTAAATTTAATCACAGACCTGACCATTCATTGCAACGTAAATTATTTAACCATCAAGATAGTTTATTTGAGTGTTATTCAAAACTCATGATGTTACGTATCGATTTTGCTTATCGCAAAGAAAGTGAATCATTTGAATATGCCGATATTCATCAAATCACTTCGGAGATAACATTGTTAATCGAACAGGTAAAAGATATTTCTGGCATCGTGGGATTTGCATGGGTATTAGAATACGGAGAACAACATCGTTTGCATATTCATGCAGCATTTTACATTAATGGTCAACGTCACCAATACATATGGCCGTTTTGGGAGGGTATTCGAGACCTGTGGGAAGCGATGACGCATGGTGAAGGCTATGCGCACCGCTGTGAACCCAAATCTCACTATCGCGTTCGTGGTGAGCGTACTATTAGTCACGATGACGATGAAGGCCGCCATGGTATGAAGCACATCTTGAGCTATCTTGGAAAAGAAAATCAGCGCACAGAACGTCGTGTTTATCAGGTCAGTGATATTCCAGAGGCAAAACAACGAGGACGTAGACGAAGTGTAAGATAATATTGAGAACAAATTAACATCGTCATTCAGTCCCCCATTGTTCAATGGGAGACTGTTTTATGTATGGATACAGGCCAGTAAACCTGATACCACTATTCATGCTGAGTCAAAAATAACGCCAACCAGTTATTGTTTGAAGGATTCCCGCCACACCTATTATCCCTTTTCGAATCCTTCTCCTTTTCAATTATCGGAGAAACAAACAATGACTATTCAAACAACTGGCACCCCACTACTGAGCGACCAATTCATTGACATGAAATTCATCACTAAGCTAACGGGCTTAACGGATAAATGGTTTTATAAGCTGATTCAGGATGGGGAGTTTCCTAAGCCTATCAAATTAGGGCGTAGTTCACGTTGGCTCAAGAGTGAAGTGGAGTCATGGCTAAATGCACGTATTGAACAGTCTAGAGGATAAGCATTACCCCAATATGTTAAGCCATTAGCTGTTGTTATAGCCCACTTAGCACAGCCTACCTAATTTGTCATCTTACTACGTTACATTGCACCTAACACCATTAAGTACTCTTTAGAAAAACGTGATGTTTTAATTTAAAGCCACTCATCAAAGTGGGTTAAATCTCCCTTTTTGACCTTAGGTATTCGATAGGTTCAGCTAAAGCTCGATTAGACAAATTAAATTCACTCCTAAATACCTCAAAGTAAAAACAGTGCGTATTACAATGAATGGAGATCACTTACAAATAGTATTAGCCCCAGTCAGAATAATCGTCCTTACTGGGGCTCTGCGCTGCTCAAAAGAAAACGATTACAACTCTCATTGTGGGAAAAACAATGACGTTACACAGGGCTTTCATCGAGTCATGAACACCCCTTACCTTCCATATCAGAATAAACAATCCTCCATCACAATGGCTAGGGTCTGGAAGTGTTAAGAAATGACTTTTTGAAAATTAATAAGTAAAATGATTTTTTTATATTTTTTAGGTATTTTCAATGACAGTTAAAGCTATAGACTTGTTCGCTGGTGCTGGAGGTTTCACTCTCTCAGCTATCAATGCCGGGGTAGAAGTTATCGCCGCTATCGAATTTGATAGTGCAGCTGCTAATACCTATAAACAGAATTTTATTGAAAAATTAGAACGAAAAATTGACCTCAGAGCAGGCCCTGAGCACGGTGATATAACAAAAGTTGATCCGATTACTTTAAGGAAAAGCTTAGGACTTAATCGTGGTGATTTAGAACTTATTTTGGGTGGGCCACCTTGTCAAGGATTCTCATCTCACAGAATAAAAAATGCTGGTATAGATGATCCCCGTAATGCATTACTGCTTCGTTACTTCGAATATGTACATGAATTTCAACCAAAAGCATTTCTAGTTGAGAATGTCGCTGGCTTACTGTGGAAAAGGCATGAAAAATATCTTCAAGAATTTATTAAATTAGCGGAAGAAAATCATTACATTATTAAATTCAAAGAAATTATAAATGCTGTTGACTATGGCGTCCCTCAAAACCGTAAACGAGTCTTTATTTTTGGTATCCATGAGGACCTAGATAACGAAACTATTACGTTTCCTCCGGCGCCAACACATTATTCTCGTTCGTCTGGCAAAGAGCCTACATGGTTACCAGCGTCAACAGTCTTTGAACCAATACCAAAAGATATTAAAAAACGTTTTGTTAACGAATATTTTGTGAAGAAAGGTATTCTCAACTCTAATGATGCATACCTTCTTCTTGATAGTTTACCTGCAGGAGAACCAGTATCTCCTAATGAAGTTTTTATGCAACCAACTCCACAAATGATGATTAGATTCAAAGATACGCCACTAAATGGCAGCAGAGTGGACGCAGGAGAAAAACACCTCCTACGCTGTCATTCTAACGGTTATAAAGGCCACAAGGATGTATATGGTCGAATTTTAATTCATCAGCCAAGTAACACGATAACAACTGGTTGTAATAATCCCTCTAAAGGTAGATTTGTTCACCCGTGGAAAAATCATGGTATCACGCTACGCCATGCTGCTCGCTTACAAACATTTCCTGATAACTTTCGGTTTTTCGGGAATTCAACTCAACAAGCTAGGCAGATCGGAAATGCTGTACCACCAAAGCTCGGAAGTCTTCTTATTCAAGACATATGCCGTATATTGAACTAAAAAAGTATCTACACCACTAGCTACTTTTTTATCAACATAGGAACAAAATTACATGGCTCAAATGAGTGTTAGTGCTAGAGCTGTTGATATGTTAGGCCGACAGCAAATTGCTGGCATACCTACTGCAATTCATGAGTTATTTAAAAACGCTCATGATGCATATGCCAATAACGCCGAAATTGATTACTATCAAAATCAGAACCTCGTTGTACTGCGTGATGATGGCATTGGTATGACTGAAGAGGACTTCATTCGTAAATGGCTGACTATTGGAACATCCAGTAAATACGGTGTAAATAGAAAATCAGACTATATACCAATGGGAATGAATGAGCGAAAACTGATGGGGGAGAAAGGTATTGGTCGCCTTGCTATTGCATCTATTGGCCGCCAAGTAGTTGTTCTAACTCGCGCTGAACGCAATGATGGCTTACATGATATGGTTGTCGGGCTCATTCATTGGAGCCAATTTGAGATTCCTGACATTAGTATTTCAGATATTATCATTCCAATTCGCACTTTTGGTGAAAATACTCTCCCCACCGCTGACGATCTTAAAAGTATGTCAGATGAATTAATATCCAATCTTAAAAAGCTGGGGAATAAAATACCAACTGATTATTTTAATTTAATTGAAGAAGATTCCAAGTTATTAAATTTTTCACCTAAAATATTATTCGAAAACTTACAAAAACAAACAGAGAAGAATTGGGAAAAATTAAGTAAACAATCTGAATTAATGAGTATACCACACGGTAAAAAACCAAAGCTCGATGGTATTGGTAAAGGAACTCATTTTATTATTATCCCCTGTGATGAGACTCTAGCACTAGATGTAAAAACGAACAATAAATCAACTACAGAGTTGCAAAAAATTCTTGTTGGCTTCTCAAACCCTCTATCTGAAGAACAAGCATTAGTATTAAAAACAAAATTTCGATTACACCAAGGCAATGCTGATGCTCAAGAATTAATCGAAGCTAGTTTTTTTAGTAAAGCTGATGCTGGGAATGGAGACCATTTTATTGAAGGTAAATTTGATGAATATGGTCAATTTAAAGGTTTTGTAACCGTTTTTCGTGGTGAGCCTCAATACCATATAATTAATTGGAATGATAATTTTGGGCAAAAAACTCGCTGTGGACCATTTAACATTCAGTTCACCTATTTACAAGGTGATAGCTCAGAAAGTTTAGTACCACCGGATATATATGTTGATATAAAAAATAAGCTAACTATGTATGGTGGTTTATACCTCTATAAAGATGGTATTCGAGTTTTACCATATGGAAAGCAAGAATTCGATTTTCTTAGGTTTGAGGAAAAAAGAACAAAGAATGCAGGTACAGCATTCTTCTCTCACCGTTTAATGTTTGGCGCAATAGATATCGAACATGATAAAAATAGTGAGCTTGAAGAAAAAGCCGGGCGAGAAGGATTACGAGAGAATACCGCATATCGGGAATTTAAAGGAGTTTTAGAGAATTTCTTTGAGCAATTAGCAATTGATTTTTTCCGTGATTCATCAGTGAATGATAGATTTAGTGAAATTAAAAATAAATTTAGACAAGAAGCACTTGCAGAAAAGGAATTATTGGCAAAGCGAAAAAAACTTATTGGACCTAAAAAAGATAAATTACAAGCTGAGCTTGACTCCTTTTTTGATGATATAAAAGATGGATATTACATTAGAGAAACTAATGGACTAGTATCTTTTGTTGAATCGGAATTAGCCAAAAGTGACAGTAGCTGGACTGAAAAAGAAAAAAGTGATCATATTACGTCAATAAGGAATTTTGTATCCAGCTCATTAAAAGATTTAGATAAAAAAATAAAAATAACCAAACCTAACATCGGCTTAAATAAGCAAATTAAACAAGACTGGGTGTCTTACTTAAAAAATAGAGAAAAAATAATTAATGAAATTATTAATGTAGAGAAACAAAAAATTGAATTTTTGCTGTCTAGTTATATACAGAAAAATAAAATTTCCTTTTCTCTTCGCTCCAGAGCAACTGAGAGATTAGAGGATGAGAAAAAAACATTATCTAAAAGCATTTCTAATTATAAAAATGAGTTAACTGAAAACGTTGAGATAATAGATTCTACGATTAAAAATAAGGCTAGAGCTAAATCAACCGAGTTCACTAATGCGTTATCTGAAATCATGGCAGAAATTAATTCAACACCTATTGATACACTACCAATTGAAAAATCCATGAGTTATATGAATGATTGGGATGCTCGGCTGGATGATATTAACATGCAAACAGAAACTTATTTTACAAAAATGCGTGATACCATAGAGCAGGTGCTCAGTGAAATAAATAATGATGAACTTAATTCAGTTGATATACTAAGCGCATTAGAAAATGAAAATGAAAAATATAAAGAATCATTAAATCAGTACTTTGAGTTTGCTCAATTAGGTATGTCTTTAGGTATTATTCAACATGAGTTTAGTAGTACGGCACGAAATGTAAGAGAATCAATACGTTCATTAAAACCATGGGCTAATAAAAATGAAAAACTAGGTAAATTATATAATAACATAAATCATAGTTTTTCTCATCTTGATGGTTATCTAAAAATGTTTACCCCCCTTAATCGGCGCTTATACAGAAGTAAAATTGAGCTTTCAGGTAAAGAGATTAAAAACTATCTACAAGATATATTTAATGAACGCCTGAGCCGACACAATATTCATTTTGAGTCTACGAATGATTTTTTAACTAGGACAACTGAAGTTTATCCATCTTCTTTTTTACCCGTATTTATCAATGTTGTTGATAATGCTATCTATTGGTTAAATACACAGAGTGATAGTGAGAACCCATTCAAGACTATCAAGTTAGATGTTGATGGTGAGTCCTTGACAATAAGCAATAATGGTCCAGAAATCGCGATTCAAGATAAAGATAGAATTTTTGATTTTACTTTTTCAAGAAAAAGTAGTGGTAGAGGAATGGGTTTGTATATAAGTAAGCAATCTCTAAATAATGAAGGATTTGACATCCAATTAATTAATGGGGGTGCTAGTGCTTCTCCATGTTTTGCTATCAGCAAACAAATTTCGGAGGAAGCATAATGGGGATTTTCGCAAATCATTGTAGAAGCATCGTTGGAGAGTATGTTCAGACAGTTTTAATCATTGATGATGGAGCTGGGCTAAATTATGACACAGAAGCAGAAAGAATTGATATAGATGATGAATCTTATAATCCATTAATTGAGTCTACTGAGTCTACTGAGTCTACTGAGTCTACTGAGTCTACTAAAAATACCCATAGCCTAAACACATTAGCATTAACAAATGCATTCTATGAACTAGATATTATTGCTGGCCTTTACCAACCTAAAATAAAACAAGGGGATTCTGCCGAATCATTTGCTGCTAAGGCAAAAAAAATTTCAGCAGCTGCAGATATAATTATTTTAGACTGGATGCTAACAGATCATGATCCAAATTATAGTATTGAAATAGTTAAGAAAATATTAGAACAAGACTTAGAATCTGGTGGAAGGCTAAGGACGATTGTTATTTATACAGGAGAATCAGATCTTGCAAAGTTACGTGATACCCTTTGGACAAATTTGAATAATCATAGGTTAAGCAAGGATGTTGATTATCAAATAAACGCTGAACATTTGAACATTGTTTTCTATAATAAAGCAGATGCCATTAATGGGCTCAGACCCGTCTCTGAAAATGACTTACCTAAAACAGTATTAGGTGAATTTGCTAAACTTGTAGATGGCCTTGTACCTGCATTTGCCATGAAAGCAACCTCTACTCTAAGGCAAAATACGGGGGCATTGTTAGCCAAATTCAGCTCAAATCTTGATGCAGGCTATTTAGCACATAGGGTGCTACTACCAAATCCAGAAGATGCGGAATTACTAATGCTTGAGAATTATGCATCTTATTTAAGGAATGTATTAGCTATTACTCAAGTGGACAAAAATACTCTAGGGTATGAAAAAATCAAAAACTGGATTGAAGATAACTATATAAATTGCCATAAAAAAGCTACAGTTATTGTCAGTGATGGAACCGATGTAACCGATGTAACCGATGGAACTAAAGAGATTATTTTTACAAAAGAAAACTTTTTAGCATCATGTGAATATGGATTTACTGAAGGAAAAAAAGGATTATTTAAAGAAATTCAAAAGCAAACTAGCAAAAAGCAAGCAAAATTCATAACAAAACAAGGGGAAAATCTCGAACGTATCGTTGGGATATTCGGATCATCAGAAGAATCAGTTAAAGAATCATCTCAAAAATTATCGGCACTTACAGCTTTTAGACGGACATATCAAGATTTACGAGAAGGAATACCTTATTTAACACAAGGAACATTGCTCAAAGATTCATCCGAAAATGGCTATCTTGTTTGCGTAATGCCTAAATGCGATACAGCTAGGGTAAAAGGCGAACGAAATTTTTTATTTGCTAAGCTCGATAAAAATGACGATGTTTATGACTTAATCGCTCCAGATATTACTCAAGAAGGCTCTTATGTAAACCTTAAAACTAATTTAAAATTTTATGATTTACAAACTATTGAGTTTGCTGCTGGAGATTTTTCTAAAATTACAGCAGTAAAGAATGGGAATGAAATATATTTCCAATCAAAAAATGAAAAAAAATATCGATGGATCGGAGATCTTGAAGATTTAGATATACAAAATAAAGTGTCTTCAATAGTCGGTGATTTTAACAGAATAGGTGTTGATGAAATCGAATGGGTTAGGCGACGAAAAGCTTCCTCTATGTATAGATAAAGCAGCCATAGTTGAGTAAATTATACTATTTGCAAATAGCAAAAATTATGAAAATAATCATTCCTATACTAATAAATATAGGAATGATTTATCCTATTTACTAATTATCAATTTATCCAGTAATTCAGTAACCACCTTACCAATTGCCACCCCTAGTAATGGTGGAACTGCATTTCCTACCTGAGTATATTGAGGAACTTCAAATTTACGCATTTGCCCACCAGTAGTCACTTTTGAACGAAATACAAAATTGTCAGGAAATGACTGAATTCTTGCCATTTCTCTAACAGTGAGAACTCTCAATTCATTTTTATCATAATGACATGCATCATCAGGTATCGATAAAGCAGCCGGCGCAGGTTGATTAGGATCTAACGCTTTTTGTGAATGCTTCTTAGTTGGGTGATTTCGTAAATATTCAATAAAACTATCTTTTGAATAGAAGCATTCAATTTTATTGTTATCTTTTAAAAACTCATAGTCTTTTACTTGTTCCCAGACTGCATCTGATAGTGAGCAAGAATCACCTTTCAATATATCGAATATTTCTTTCTTTACCGTTGTACTTTGGCTTTGTTGTACAACTTGGTATAATCGAAATCTACGCTGAACATGATAACCATTACTTCTATGGTCGTGGTTACTTAACTTCTCATGCTCTAACAATACGGTTGAGAATGTTTCATTCAAGCTTTCAACAAATTTCGATGGTTTTGTAGGAGATGTTTGCTTTAAATCATCTAAAGCTTCTTTGACTGATACAAGAGCATGACCAACAAGATGACGTAAAAATGAATCTTCAAACAACGAAATATTCTTCACTGGGTCATAACATTCAAGTGTTCCCATGATCGCTTTATCAGGTTTATTTTGAACAAGTTTGTAGAATTTCTCTGATGAAGAAAGCAATTGATAATCAACACTATCACTGTCAAACGATCTTTTGATATCTTCAAATATATCAGAGCGTATTGCTATCATGATAAAACGAGGCCTGTTCTGTGGGACACCTGCAAACCTAGCGTTCACATGTAAGCATAGTGGAATATATTTTTTTTCAGCAAACGCTTTTGCAACCTCAAACCAAGCATAGAAAGGCTTTCCATCGCTATCTTTGAATGCCCTTAAGATCCCTGTTACATTTTCTAAAACAGCGATTTTAGGTTGCACATACTCAACAAACTTAGCAAACTCCCAAGGAAGCATATTTTTGTCGCTATCTTTTTCCCGTAATCCAGCCATACTAAAACCTTGGCATGGAGGGCCTCCAGAAACAAGATCAACACCACCACTTGAAAAACCTGATATTAACGCTTGGCGTAGTTCTTCCTTACTTTCAATAAGCTTGTTTAACTCAATAATGTTTCCTATTAATAAATTACCTTTCAGGCTTTTAATATTTTTAGGAATATCAGTAACACTGCTTTTATCTGCACAGTCAGGGTATTCAAAAGGATTTTCTCTCAGTCGAGGTAATAACTTCTCATGCTTGCTACTGATCCAAAATGAATGTTTAGGCTTTTTATCTTTTTTAGCAAGATCTTGGTAATCTTCATTAAAAAAGTTATATGAAAATGTTTCTGCCGCCATAGGCGATAGCTCATTAGCCAATAATAATTCAAATCCTGCTTTTTCAAGACCTAGAGAAAGCCCCCCACACCCAGAGAAAAGCTCTATATGATTGAATTTATTTTCTTTTTTCATAAACTATATAAATATACAGTATTGATAATAATTGACAGATTCTAAAGGAATTATTTAGAAATGTCCAGGCCTAAATTTCAATTTCATTGACATAGTTTCTCTGAAATTATAGAGTCCATTTACGGCTTAGAGAGAAGCCTTCAGCCCAAGCAAGCAAAGACTTTCGAGTCCTCTCTGTAATTTTTAAGTTTCAATATCTATGCATCACTTATTTATGGGCAGTAAGAAATGGTGCATGTATTTGTTTCTGAAACTAAATTACAGAGAGGCTATACATGTCACAACCCCCACGTATTACTGCGTCAAAATTCGAAAAGCTTAAAAAACAAGCAAAAGAAATCAAGAAAGAAAAAAATATATCCCATGCTAAAGCGCTTGAGATTGTTGCTAAAAGTAATTGCTTTGGTAATTGGAAAGCTGTAGTTAACGCCTATGATAATGATGCTAGCATCAAAACACCGACTCCTAATGTATCTCAGACTTTTATTAATGACTCCGATGTTATTTTAGATGATAGTGACCAACAATTACTTCAGCAAGAACGGACTGAAGATATTGATGAAGTAACAAAATTACGAGTCAACAATAATAAAAAAATCCTTGCACAATTAGCTATCGAGTTTTCTATTTTTGAACCAACTAAGACAGGATTAAAAAAAGGAATATTAGATGCAACACAAGTCGTAAGGACTCACTTTGAAATAACAGATTTTCATCACTATGAGCAACAAGGCCAAGGGGCGAAAGAATATGGTATAAATAAAACAGCCTTTTTGCTCACATCCGAAAAACGGAAACAGACCACTGTTAGTTTATATCGCCCTAAAACGAAAAAAGGTGACCCAAGAATGTGGTTCCCCAGCCTTCAACATTTCACATTCGCCGGAGCACAAATTGCTATTGTTATTCATAATGACTGCGCCTATCTAATAGATCTAAGTTCAGTAAATCTGACCTTAGAACTAGAATCTACAGCAAGTCAGCTAAGAAAGTTCGTTGATAGTTACTTAAGCGAAAATAATGCTATTGCTAATGAATTACTCAACAAGCTAAAAGAATTAGCCAAAACACCAATAAAAGCGACACATGTTGGTGATACTGCAGTAGGTATGTCTATTGAAGATGCATTAGGTATTCAAGCAAACTCAAGTAAGTTACCAGATTATAAAGGTATTGAACTAAAGTCTGGGCGTAATGCCGAGAAAAATAGAACAACAATTTTCGCTCAAGTTGCTGAATGGGAAATAAGCCCCTATAAGAAAAGTGCTGAGATCCTAGATAAATTTGGCTACTTCAGAGAAGATGATTTTAAGCTCTATTGTACCATTAGTACGCGAAAACCTAACAGCCAAGGATTAGTATTCAAGGTTGAAGAGGATGTTTTACAGGAGTGGTGTGCTGAGTATAAAGATGATAAAAATATATTTAAAGAGCACGTAGCAAGTTGGAGTGGCAAACTACTTCGCAAACGATTGAAAGAAAAGCATTCTGAAACATTTTGGATTGAAGCTAAAAGTCAATTTATTGATGGCGTTGAATACTTTCAGCTAATTTCTGTTACTCATACAAAAGCCCCCCTCTTAAACCAACTAATGCCTTTGCTTGAAAATGGAACCATAACGATGGACCATTTGATTAAACGCTCAGCAAAAAATGGTAGAGTATCGGAAAAAGGGCCTCTGTTTAAAATTAATCCAAGAGATCTAGGCTTAATATTCCCTGAGCCTGTTAAGTACAATTTAACTGTAAATACTGGTATTCAAAAATCTATTATCAATAATAATAAAGAGATAAGTGAACACCTACCAACAACAACATGCCCTATTTGTAATGGTAAGTGCCGCTTAACTAAAGAGGATTGCCCTGTTTGTAATGGTATGGGGTCGATAAAAATAGCTGAAGTTAAAAATATTAATCTCGCTAATTATAATGAATTCAAATGTCCTGATTGTAGGGGGAATATTACATTAGAATGCTCTACTTGTGGTAGTTCTGGATTAATTAATAGAGAGAAAGCACTAGAATTAAAATAATTTTTTTAAAAATTTAAAACCTAACTTTAAGAGACTGTAATTTAAAATTAATAATCGTTGAGATTTTTCTCAACGATTAAACCATTCTATAATGTTTATTATCAAGTTATAAATTACTTAATCTATAAATAATTATAATGAATATAGTTTGGTTAGAGCAATTTTGGCCTTTTTTCTTTCTCAAATCTATCCATTAGTTCCAATTTATGTGCTAATTTTTTCAGAGCTACATCTTGATTGAAATTTTCTAATTCTTCTGCTGTAAAATGAGCTTTGTAGCAACGATAAGTACCCTTAAGTTCATTCCATATATCGGTACAATCTTCCTCTTTGAAATGCTCATCTGCTACTTTACGTTGAGTATCATTAACAACACTGGAATAATAATTAATACAAAACGATTTCCCTTTTCGTGAGTCTAAAAACAGTACTACATCAGAATCAGTGGGCCATCCCTTTAATGCAAATCTGATTGCTGGATAACCGTGCCAATGAACAATAACTGAGTATAATTCAGCATTAAGCTTCACAGACAAAGCGTTATGCAATTGATCTTTATATGCTTTCAATACTTTATCTTGCATTTTTTGTGCTTGCTTTATTTTAGCTAAATTAGACAAGATAAAATTTATATTTTCATCTGAGACTTCTGGCTTATTCATTATATTTTCCAAGTGTAAAATAAATTCACGAAGCAAAATCACCCATTTATTTAGTGGCTCTGAAATAAAGTAGCCCGAGAGCTTATCCTTAATAGAATTAATTAAGGTAGCATAACTTATTCCAATCCATTTTGTATTTTTTTGCGAAACACTCCCTGATGGCGACAAAATAATGAAAATACTTTTTTTGTTATCAGAAGCATTCTTTTTTGAAACATGATTTTCATAATCTTTAAATGGGTTATTTTGTTCATGAAAAATTTTATTTTCAATCACCATAATCCACTGCTGATTCTCTAGTAATAAATCAATTCTTTTACCCGTTTTAGTTCTGATTTCACGCTCTGGAGGTGAAACCAGAGAACAGTCTATTTTTTTATATTCGTCTGGTAAAATAGCAACTAATGCTTCAATAACCAAAGCACCTAAGCCATGAGATTCATTATCATCGAGAAAAAATGCAAGAATATCAGTTGTCGGATTTTCATAATACCCTCGGCTACCGATGCAAAAGATAGATGTTTCTTTATCTACGACTTGATTATATTGGTTCAATTCATCAAGAAATGATTTTATTTCTTCATAATTATTCACATTCAACCTTCCTTGAAATTAGATTCAGATATAAATTAATCTACCTTTTCCCAAACCCAAACGCCCCCACATGCCGTTCCCTATTCGCATCCAAATAATCCGCCCACCATTGCACCATCAGCCGCCTTTCTTCAATATGTTCTGCTTTATGAATATAAGCTGCTCTTACTGAATTGCGTTCTTGGTGGCTCATCTGCCTTTCTACTGCATCCTTCGACCATAACCCTGACTCAATCAACGAACTACAGGCCATTGTTCTAAAACCATGCCCACACACTTCCGTTTTAGTGTCATATCCCATCACACGTAATGCATTGTTCACTGTGTTTTCACTCATTGGTTTTCTAGGATTATGATCGCCGATAAAGATCAGCTCATGGTTACCGCTAAATTGATAGATCTGCTTTAAGATCTCAATGGCTTGTCTACTTAAAGGAACTAAATGAGGTGTACGCATTTTTGATCCGCGATGAGAGTGTTTAACGCCTTCTATCGCTTCGCGTTCAGCGGGGATCGTCCACATGGCATTATCAAAATCGATTTCATCCCAACGAGCAAAGCGCAGTTCACTGGAACGAATAAAGACTAATAAGGTGAGTTTGACTGCAAGTTTAGTTAAAGGTCTTCCTTTATAATCATCAATACGTTGTAAGAACTCAGGTAGACGTTTAAGCTCTAATGCGGCTCTATGAACTCGTTTACCAGTGGCAACTGCGCCAGCCATATCTTGTGCTGGATTATAGTCGATTAAACCGCTCTGTACGGCATAGCGCATAATGGCTGTCACACGCTGTTGTAAGCGTGCCGCCACCTCAAGACGTCCAGACATCTCTACGGCTTTAATCGGTTCGAGGAGATCGCGAGTTTTTAGTTCGGCAATATTACGTTTACCGATAGCAGCAAAGATGTTGTCTTCAAGGCTTTTGAGTACTCGATGGCTATGCCCTTCAGACCACTTCTTATTGGTTGCGTGCCAATCGCGAGCAACTTTCTCAAAGGTATTAAATTCCTTTTGCTGTTCTTCCTTTAATTCTTTCTTGAGTTCGCGTGGGTCGATACCTAAAGCAACTTGCTTTCTGGCAGCATCCCTTCTTTCTCTTGCATCCGCTAAGGAGATTTCAGGGTATACACCAAAAGCCATCAAATGTTGTTTGCCGCCAAAGCGAAAACGGAAGCGCCAATATTTAGAACCATTGGGGTGAATATAAAGAAACAAGCCATCACTGTCTGTCAGTGTATAAGCTTTCTCGTCAGGTTTAGCTGCTCGAACTTTCGTATCGGTTAATGCCATATTCTTTGTCCTCTCACCTTTGAGCAAGCATATACTCTAAATAATTCGGATTACATGTAGGCGGCAAGTGAAGATAGCCGAGGAGCATAGATAACTATGTGACTCGGATAGCTGAACGAAGCCAACACCCATGTAATTCGAAGTATGACGAGTATACATTCATTATCGAAGCGACGTATATACTCAGATATATACTCACTCGGAGATTGATGTGGGTTGAGTTAGATTGACATGCATTGACTGAAAACGCGGTGAAAGCCTTGCAAACACTGGATTTTAGATACAAAAAAAGACGTCCGTTGACGTCTCTTGATGTTCTTATGGTGCCGAAGGCCGGACTCGAACCGGCACACCCGAAGGCGGTTGATTTTGAATCAACTGCGTCTACCAATTCCGCCACTCCGGCACGAAGTGATGTGTTTCTTGGAAAACGCTGCCATTATACTTGCCTTGTGCCTACTGGCAACACTTATTCGTGAAGATACGGTTTGTTCGATTAAAAAAAAAGCATATTCCTTAGATCTTATAAAATCACAAGGAAAGCTTCTTTTGTTTATATATCTATTAATGAGTATGTTAACTTCTCCCAAATTATTTTTCTTATCACGAGGCTCTGTGACTGGCGGCAGGTCATTATTTTTGTTAGTTTATCTGCAATCTAATGTCAATATTTAAGGTTTAATCATGGGTTTTGTTGGGTGGATAGCAACAGGTATCTTTATTGGCATCTTAATTGGTGTGGTAATGAAGATTTTCGCGAAGAAAAAATAATATGGCTGAAAGGCCATTTGCAAACAATCATATCGGCTGGCTTCCAACATGAAGAAATCATTTCTAAAAGTTCTGTCTGTATCTGCATTATCCTTAGTGTTAATGGCATGTTCAAGTAAGACAGAAAAAGCACCAAAGTTTTTGCAAAGTAATGATATTGAATCCTCTGACTGGCAAGTTTTTGAGGGAGATAGAAGGACTTACGAGCGCGTCGCTAAGATTGTCGATTTATACGCTAATCGCATTTTTAATGAAAGCAATGCACGGGGCATGGCTATCATTGTTATCGATAATAATCAGGCGTTATCGCGTTATTATGGTGAAACCGCACCGGGTAATGGTAAAAAACCTGGTCCAAACTCATTAATTCGCATTGCATCAATTACAAAATTAATGACAAGCGAAATATTAATTAAGCTTGAACAAGATAAGAAACTACTAATTACGGACCCATTACAACAATACGCTTACCATGGCGTTACTGTTCCTGATAATGCCAGCGGGCAACCTATTCGCTTATATCACTTAGCAAGCCATACCAGTGGCTTACCTCGCGAACAACCCGGTGGGAAATGGGGACGTCCTGTTTTTATTTGGCCAACTCAAGATAACCGCTGGACCTGGCTAAAAACAGGTAAGTTAGATGCAACACCGGGAACAGAAGCTTCTTATTCCAACTTAGCGTATGACTTATTGGCAGATGCGATGGTTAAAGCTTCAGGAGTCTCTTACCCTCAGCTATTTAACCACTATGTTACTTCTCCCGCCAAAATGACGAATACCACTTACACCCCCAATAATGCACAATGCGCGCGGTTAATGGAAGGAACGAAACCCAGCCCTTGCCATAACACTCTTGCAGCAGCAGGAAGTGGTGGTGTGTATTCCACCCCTGCAGATATGCAAAAATGGATGCAGCAATTTTTATCGACAGACAGTAACCTAAGAAAAGTCACCGCAGCCCGTGAACAAGGCATCTATTTTCCCCGTGAAAAACTTTTAGAAATTAAAGGGATGGATGTTGCAGGCCATGCTGATGGATTAGGCCTTGGGTGGGTGTATATGAAACCGAAAAATGGCATTCCTGGTATTTACCAAAAAACAGGTGGCGGTGGCGGGTTTAACACCTATATGGCGATGATCCCACAGCAAAATATTGGGGTATTTGTGGTAATGACCCGCAAAGATAACAGTAAATTCAGTAAATTAACGATTGGTGTTAATGAACTAGTCGCCTCATTATCTACTAACCATGCGTATGGGAAACATTGAAGGAGTACCGCCGAAGTGTTACAAACAATGGCGAGTTACACCCCGACCCTAAAACGTGGATTTACCCGCGTTATCTCATTAATTGCGACAACAGCCTGATAAATTCAGGCTGTTTTTGATAATTTTACTATCCATTTTTAAAATCAATTCATTCAGATTACCGATAATCTTTTAGCCTTCCATTAACACATGCGGAGCTAAAATGAGAACAAAAAACCACGCGATAACATCAAGTTGTCAGGCTACACAATACCCCAAAATTAGCCAATTTGAATTGATAGAAGTTTTAAATAGTATTAAAGGCCATTGTACTAAAAAACCAGAGTATGTAGAAAATAGGTCTATTGCTATTCAATATCCCTACAAGTATTTCGAAGGCTCAGAATTACAAGCTATCAAAGCTTGCCGACAAGAAGAAAGACGAATATATCGGGAAAAGTGCCAGATGGCTTTTAAATTTAAACGACAAAATAGTATGAAAGGTGGAATTTTTTCACTTGCTCAGCAATTAGCAAACCGGAGTCGCCAAAATATTTTAGCTATTGATGACCAAAGTAATATCCCAGGTGCCAGAAAAAAGTTATTTCAACCGCAAACAAGGATAGTAGCCTTTATCAGTGCATTAGGTTATGCGTTATTTGGATAATAAAAAACGGTAGTTTTTTCAATATACTACCGTTTTTTATCTCTCATTCCTCTATCACTATTTTCGTTTGACTAATAATACGATACTAACAATCAAAAACAGTAAACTTGGCAAAATTGCCGCAACAATGGGTGGTACCGAATAAACTAGGCTCCAGTTACCAAACCCTTGGTTGAGTACGTAAAACAAGAACCCACCCACAATACCTGAAATAACACGAACACCCATCGGAACGGTACGCAGCGGCCCAAAAATAAATGAAACTGCCATTAACATCATGACGGCTGCGGATAATGGCGCCAGTATTTTTTTCCACATACTGAGCTCATAAACCGCGGCAACTTGGCCACTTTCTTTTAAGTACGAGACATATTGATATAGGCCACGGATGGAAAGCGAGTCAGCATTCAGTGAAACTATTCCTAGTTTTTCTGGGGTGAGATTGGTTTTCCAATCAACCGTTAATCGCTGTGAACCTGTAATTTTTTTCTCACTACTTAGAATTGACTCGTCCACTTGAGATAATACCCAAAGCTGATTTGTCGAGTCATACTCGCCATTCGCAGCAAACATCACTGACTTCAATTTACGTTGGTCATCAAAACGATACACCGACACATCTTGAATCGATGTCGCATTATTAATCCGCTGAATATGGATAAAATCGTTGGCATCTTTTGCCCACATACCTTCATCTGTCACAACTAATGAATTACCCACGATTTTTTCTGCGCGATAATTTCTTGCCCACTGCTCTCCCGCTGGTGCGATCCACTCACCGATAAACATGGCGACAATGACCAATGGAACCGCCGTTTTCATCACCGATAATGCGATTTGCAAGCGAGTAAAACCAGAAGCTTGCATAACGACTAGCTCACTACGTGAGGCCAGTGCCCCTAACCCCATGAGCGCACCTAACAACGCCGCCATTGGAAAGAAAATATCAATATCTTTTGGAACAGTTAATAAGGTGAATACACCTGCACTCAATGCCGTATAGTCGCCATCGCCCACTTTGCGAAGCTGCTCGACAAATTTAATGATCCCAGCTAGGGAAACGAGCAAAAATAACGTCACTAAAATCGAATTTAAGATGGTTCGACCGATATACCTATCTAAAACACCAAACATCAGGCAACCCCTTTACTCAATTTAAGACGTATACGGCGCATTGGGACGGTATTCCACGCATTTAGGACTATCGCTAATACCAAATACCCCACATTCACCGCCCACATGGTATACCTTGGGTCAAGGTCGCCCTTATCAGCACTGTTACGCAATGTACTTTGTAATAAAAAGAAAATGAGGTACAGCAACATTGCAGGAAGCATACTGAGTACCCGCCCCTGACGTGGGTTAACCTCGCTTAACGGCACAACCATCAAAGCCATGACGACAACGGAGAAAACAATGGTTAAACGCCAATGAAACTCAGCGTTCACCTCAGGCGTATTTTCAGACCACAGTTGCAGCATATTTTTTTGCTCGACTCTGTCACTACGCGTTTCTGCAGTTTGGTGATCAACAATGGCTTGGTAATTAACAAAGTCAGTTATGCGAAAATCACGCAGTAACGCGGTTCCTTCATAACGAGTACCCTCATTTAAAACAACGACTTGTCGACCATCAGGATCTTCTTTCATATAGCCGCTATCAGCAACCACAACAGAAGGCCGTTGTTCATTAGCGGCGCGTAGTTGTGCAAGAAATACATTCTTGAAGTTGTTACCTTTTACATCACCAATGTACAGCACATAGTTGCCATCTTTAGTGGTTTTAAATTGCCCTTCGACCATTGCAGCTAACCCGGGATTGGCTTTCGCATCAGCCAATACCTGCTCTTGATATTGAGATGACCACGGCAACATCCACGTAATATTAGCAATCGCGACCATAGCGGTAATGACTGCAAGGACTAACGCAGCTTTCACTAAAACACTTTTACCTAAACCGCAGGCATGCATTACCGTGATTTCACTTTCAGTATAAAGTTTACTGTAGGTCATCAAAAGCCCAAGAAATAGGCTCAAAGGTAAGATAAGCTGAGCCATTTCAGGCACACCTAACCCCAGCAAAGGAAGTACTAAGTTTGAAGGAATATTGCCCTGAACCGCAGCGCCAAGAATATCTATCGACTTCTGACTAAAAAAGATTAGCATCAATACAAAAAGTATGGCTAACTGACTTTTCAGGGTTTCCCGTACCAAATATCTAATAATGATCACGCTTATTACGCCTGTGAAAACTTGTCTTTTGGGAAGAAAATGGCTAAGTTCGTTCGATGTCTGCCATTTACTAACATATACTCTAGTTTATTGTATGGCTAGAATGATATAAAAGCATTATCTATACTGATTGAAATATCAGAACATGCTTAATATTCGAGAAACCAGATATACCCGCCATACTTCATGGTGTATCGCGATTAACAGCATACAATGTGAGCTATTTCGCGTATAGATGGTTAGTTTAACATAAAGAGTTCATTCTCTATGAGGTAGATCATGCGAAACGCTAATTTTAGCGGGAGCATCGGCCTTTGTCTTTAAGATTCAGGAGAACGCATGGAGTTTAGTGTAAAAAGTGGTAGCCCGGAAAAACAGCGCAGCGCATGCATTGTTGTCGGAGTCTTTGAACCACGCCGTCTGTCCCCAATTGCTGAACAGCTGGACAAAATAAGTGACGGATATATCAGCGCCCTGCTGCGCCGCGGCGAACTTGAGGGTAAAGTGGGGCAATCCCTGCTACTCCATCATGTACCCAACGTTCTGTCTGAACGCATTCTACTTATCGGTTGTGGTAAAGAACGCGAATTAGATGAGCGCCAATTTAAACAAATTATTCAGAAAACAATCAGCACACTGAATGAAACTGGCTCAATGGAAGCCGTCTGTTTCTTAACTGAATTACACGTCAAAGGTCGTAATAATTACTGGAAAGTGCGCCAAGCCGTCGAAACAGCCAAAGAGTCGCTGTATGTATTTGATCAACTGAAAAGTAATAAGACAGAGCATCGCCGTCCGCTACGCAAACTGGTTTTCAACGTGCCAACTCGCCGTGAATTAACTAGTGGTGAACGTGCTATTTCCCACGGCTTAGCGATTGCTTCAGGTGTTAAAGCGGCGAAAGATTTAAGCAATATGCCGCCAAACATCTGTAATGCAGGTTATTTAGCATCTCAAGCTCGTCAATTAGCTGATATTTCAGACAGTAAACTCACCACTCGAGTGATTGGTGAGGAGCAAATGAAAGAACTTGGAATGAATGCCTATCTAGCGGTCGGTCAAGGTTCACAAAATGAATCGCTAATGTCCATCATGGAATATAAAGGCAGTCCAGACCCAGAAAGCAAACCTATCGTTTTACTTGGTAAAGGCCTAACCTTTGACTCCGGCGGTATTTCAATTAAACCATCCGAAGGCATGGATGAAATGAAATACGATATGTGCGGTGCTGCAAGTGTATATGGCGTCATGCGCTTTATCACTGAATTGCAATTGCCAATTAATGTGATTGGGGTTCTTGCTGGCTGTGAAAACATGCCTGGTGGCCGTGCTTATCGCCCAGGTGATATCCTTACTACCATGTCTGGGCAAACCGTTGAAGTCCTCAATACCGATGCCGAAGGCCGTTTAGTTCTGTGTGATGCACTCACCTATGTTGAGCGTTTTGAGCCAGAGCTGGTTATCGATATAGCCACTTTAACAGGGGCTTGTGTGATTGCATTAGGTAGCCATTACACTGGGTTGATGTCAAACCATAATCCACTGGCTCACGAGCTATTAAATGCTTCTGAGCAAGCAGGCGACCGTGCATGGCGTTTACCATTAGCAGATGAATATTTTGACCAAATCACACCAAATTTTGCTGATTTAGCCAATACCGGTGGACGTCCAGCGGGTGCTATCACCGCAGGTTGTTTCTTGTCTCGCTTTGCGACGAAATATAACTGGGCACACCTTGATATCGCAGGAACTGCTTGGCGTTCAGGTGCAGCGAAAGGGGCCACTGGCCGCCCTGTTTCCATGCTAGCGCAGTTCTTGTTGAACCGTGCAGGCCTTAATGGTGATGAATAACCCGATTTAGCATTTTAGCTGTACATCACTCGTAAAAATATCCCGATGAGCACTTATGCGATTCGGGATATTATTTTTGGCTTTTCGATACACATAGAAGCCATTTTGAGGCAGCAATAAAAAAGGTTATAATTCAACATAGAAATAATTTTGAGCTATGCCACCAAAAAACTTAACCAACACCCCTACAAATTGAAGGATGGCAATTTACGCTATACCCTAAATAATTCAGTTTGTAGGTAGGCGGCAAGCAATTGAGGCCTTGGGAGCATACAAGAGTATGTGACTAAGGCGAAAGCGCGTAGCCAACACCCCTACAAATTGAAGTATGACGGGTATATGAAAAAAGGTACATTTTACCAACTAGAACAGACATCACCACATTCTGAACTTGAAGCCCATGAATGGTTAGCTTGTGAGCTTGCCGCTCAGATGTGGCGCAGTGGAAAGCGTGTTTTGGTTGCTTGCGAAACACAGCTACAAGCAGAAAAGATTGATGAGGCCCTTTGGCAGCGTGATCCACACCAGTTTGTCCCGCATAATTTGGCAGGGGAAGGCCCGCGTTATGGTGCACCGATTGAAATTTGCTGGCCGGCCAAAAGAGGCACAACACCTCGCGATATACTGATTAATTTACAAAATCAGTTCGCAGATTTTGCCTCGGCTTTCCATGAAGTGATAGACTTCGTACCTATTGATGAAACTTTAAAACAGTTGGCGCGTGAACGGTATAAAACGTACCGTAGCGTCGGCTTCAATTTGACTATGGCGACGCCGCCAACTTACTGAATACAAAAAGATAATGGAAAAGAAACCAGATAGCCCAATGAATGAGCCCTCGCTCGATAAAACATATAACCCCGCAGAGATTGAGCAGTCACTGTATGCTCACTGGGAGAAAAGCGGTTATTTTAAACCTAATGGGGATACCACCCAAGACAGCTTCTGTGTCGTCATTCCGCCACCGAACGTCACTGGTAGCCTGCACATGGGGCATGCCTTCCAGCAAACTATCATGGATACCATGATCCGCTACCAGCGTATGCAAGGTAAAAATACCTTATGGCAAACGGGAACAGACCATGCGGGTATTGCAACTCAGATGGTCGTTGAGCGAAAAATTGCAGCCGAAGAAGGTAAAAACCGTCACGACTACGGCCGCGATGCGTTCATTGACAAAATCTGGGAATGGAAAGCGGAATCTGGCGGTACAATTTCACAACAAATGCGCCGTTTAGGCGACTCTGTTGATTGGGATCGCGAGCGTTTTACCATGGATGAAGGCTTATCTAAAGCTGTTAAAGAAGCATTCGTTCGTCTCTATAAAGAAAACTTAATTTATCGTGGCAAACGCTTAGTCAACTGGGACCCGAAACTGCACACGGCAATTTCTGACTTAGAAGTTGAAAACCGTGAAGTTAAAGGTTCTATGTGGCACCTGCGCTACCCACTGGCTGACGGTGCAAAAACCGCTGAAGGCAAAGACTACTTAGTGGTCGCGACCACTCGTCCTGAAACCATGCTAGGGGACACTGGTGTTGCAGTTAACCCTGAAGATCCACGCTATAAAGATTTAATTGGCAAAGAAATTATTCTGCCAATCGTTAACCGCCGTATCCCAATTGTGGGTGATGAACACGCCGACATGGAAAAAGGCACTGGTTGCGTGAAAATCACGCCAGCTCATGACTTTAATGACTATGAAGTCGGTAAACGCCATCAGTTAACGATGATTAACATGATGGACTTAGACGGTAACGTTCGTAACGAAGCAGAGGTTTTCGATACCAACGGTAACCCATCTACGGCTTATAGTTGCGAAATGCCAGAAGCGTATCGTGGGATGGAACGTTTCGCGGCTCGTAAAGCTATCGTGGCAGAGTTCGAACAACTTGGCCTGCTGGTTGAAGTAAAACCGCATGACTTAACAGTGCCTTACGGTGACCGTGGTGGCGTGGTTATTGAACCTATGCTGACCGACCAATGGTACGTGCGCACCGAGCCTTTAGCTCGTGATGCTATCAAGGCTGTTGAAGATGGCCGTATTCAGTTCGTTCCTCGTCAGTACGAAAACATGTATTTCTCTTGGATGCGTGATATTCAAGACTGGTGTATTTCTCGCCAACTTTGGTGGGGTCACCGCATTCCTGCATGGTATGACGAAAAAGGCAATGTCTATGTGGGTCGTGATGAAGACGAAGTCCGTCGTGAAAACAACTTAGGTGCAGATATCGCTCTGCGTCAAGATGATGACGTACTGGATACGTGGTTCTCTTCCGGTCTGTGGACATTCTCGACTCTCGGCTGGCCAGAAAATACCGATGCACTGAAAACCTTCCATCCAACAGATGTATTGGTCAGTGGCTTCGATATTATTTTCTTCTGGATCGCCCGTATGATCATGATGACCATGCATTTCATCAAAGATGAAAACGGTGAACCACAAGTACCATTTAAAACCGTTTACATGACAGGCTTGATCCGTGATGAAGAAGGCCAAAAAATGTCAAAATCCAAAGGGAACGTTATTGACCCACTGGATATGATTGACGGTATTTCTTTAGAAGACTTACTTGAAAAACGCACTGGCAACATGATGCAGCCGCAATTGGCTGAAAAAATTGCTAAACGTACTCGTAAAGAATATCCAGAAGGCATTGAAGCCCACGGTACTGACGCCCTACGCTTTACTTTAGCCGCATTAGCTTCAACAGGTCGTGACATCAACTGGGATATGAAACGTCTATCCGGTTACCGTAACTTCTGTAATAAATTATGGAATGCGAGCCGCTTCGTTCTGATGAATACCGAAGGCCAAGATTGCGGCCAAAACGGCGGTGAAATGAGCTTCTCATTGGCTGACCGCTGGATCATGGCGCAATTTAATCAGACTGTAAAAGCTTACCGTGAAGCGTTAGATACTCACCGTTACGATATCGCAGCGGGTATTTTGTATGATTTCACATGGAATGAATTCTGTGACTGGTACTTAGAGCTGTCTAAACCTGCAGTTCATAAAGGTAATGAAGCGCAAGTTCGTGCAGCGCGTTTCACCCTGATCGAAGTGCTGGAAGGCTTATTGCGCCTTGCTCACCCAATCATTCCATTTATCACTGAGACTATCTGGCAACGAGTGAAAGTCGTTAAAGGTATTGACGCTGATACCATTATGTTGCAAGCGTTCCCTGAGTTCGATGCCGCTAAAGTCGATGAACTTGCGCTGAGTGACCTTGAGTGGATCAAAGAAGCGATTATTGCCGTTCGTAACATTCGTGCAGAAATGAATATTTCACCAGGTAAACCGCTCGATGTGATGCTGCGTGGTGCTTCTGCTGATGCAAAACGCCGTATCGAAGAAAACCAAAACTTTATCAAATCAATGGCGCGTTTAGAAAGCATCCGCGTGCTATCTGAAGGCGAAGAAGCACCGGTTTCTGTCACCAAACTGGTTGGCGGTGCAGATCTCCTTATCCCAATGGCTGGCTTAGTCGATAAAGACGCAGAGCTGGCTCGTTTAGATAAAGAGCTGGAAAAAGTGGTGAAAGAAATCGAAACCATTGAAAACAAACTGGCAAACGAAGGTTTTGTGAGCCGTGCGCCTGCTGCCGTTGTTGAAAAAGAGCGTGAACGCTTAACTGCCAATATTGAAGCAAAAGCTAAAATTGAAGCACAAAAAGTGACGATTGCCTCTTTGTAATCATTAAGCTTTAAGTATCTGTCCCTGACTCGTCGTTGATGAGTCAGGGCTTTTTTGTATTAGGGCATTGAAAATATTAAAAATGTGCCAATATCATACATATTGCGACTACCAATGCCGCAATGAAAAATATAATTAATACAAATAAAAGAGATGTTCCCATGACAACAGACACAAACCAAACCGTTAAAGTTCGTTTAATTCAACCTCAAGACAACCCTGGGATCGCCGCCGTTATTCGCGAAGTTTCCGCTGAACATGGCTTAACTGCGGACAAAGGCTTTGCCGTTGCTGACCCTATTTTAGATACCTTATTTGAGGTGTATAGCAAACCGCGCAGTGCTTACTGGGTAGTTGAAATGGATGGCAAAATTGTTGGCGGTGGCGGTGTTTCACAAGTTGCTGGTGGTGATAGCGAAACAGCAGAATTACAGAAAATGTATTTATCTTCAGTACTACGCGGCAAAGGCTTAGCGAAGCAAATCGTACTGATGTCTCTGGAGTTCGCTAAACAGCAAGGTTACACCCGTTGCTACCTAGAAACAACCAAAGAGCTCCAAGCAGCTATTAAGTTATATGAAAAATTAGGGTTTGAATTTATTGATGAACCGTTAGGAAATACGGGTCATAGTGACTGTGAAATTCGCATGTTAAAGGCATTATAATTCTACGCTAAACGAAAAAGGATAGTTTTTAGCTATCCTTTTATGCAGTTGCATGATGCGACTAATAATTAATGAACGCGATCTTCAGGGTCGATATCGTCACCGTCTTCGTCGTCATATTCTGCGTCTGGGTCTTCAAAATACGTGCCCCAACCATCATAGTTGATGCCCATTTTCTCAGCCAGTTTCATTAATTGTTCAACTTGTGCGTCAATCAGCTCTGCATTTAAAGCACTTTCACTGATCACATCGCAGCACATCAGAGTTTCACCCGTTTCAATTTCGAGTTCTTCCGCATCCGTGACTTCATAGCCTAGTTTAAAAGCTTCAACAGCCGCTTTTTCTAACAGTGCAAAGTTGTCAGCAGAGAAATGATGCTCAATCGCATACAATGCATCAGGATCGCTGCCATCTTCCAATAATTCTTCGATAATTAAGCGAGTTTCTTCGTACTGCGCATCCAATTCAGCTTTATCTACCATATCCACACCCCTTTTATTTCTTTGTCGCTCGTCTTTCTTTGCGCCATTCTCCCATACGGTTGACAGTGAAACCATATATTTAAAGATAATTTCTTTTGCATTGGGGGTTGATTTTGAATTTTTATGAATATAAATTGAATATTAATTCAAAACAAAAAGGCTACCAATTATGAACCCCCTATATAATAAACCTTTTCTAAGGTTACTTGATTTTACTTCTAGCGAAATTCATTCACTTTTAAAACTCTCTTCTTGGTTAAAATCAGAAAAAAAATCCGGTACAGAACAGCCCTTTCTTTCAGGTAAAAATTTTGCCCTTATTTTTGAAAAAGATTCAACTCGGACACGCTGTGCATTTGAAGTTGGTGCATTTGACCAAGGTGCTAGAGTCACTTATTTAGGGCCTTCTGGTAGCCAAATCGGCCACAAAGAAACCATGAAAGATACTGCTCGAGTATTGGGCAGGATGTATGACGGTATTCAATACCGCGGGTTCGCTCAAAACACAGTAGAACTCTTAGCCGCGCACTCGGGAGTGCCTGTATGGAATGGACTAACTAACGAATTCCATCCCACACAGTTATTAGCCGACCTGCTAACTATTCAAGAGCACCGACCAAATACACCATTCTCAAAAATTAAATTTGCCTATTTAGGCGATGCACGCAATAACATGGGTAATTCGATGCTAGAAGCTGCTGCGCTTACAGGTTTAGATTTACGCCTTGTTGCGCCGAAAAGCTGCTGGCCAGAAGAAGAATTAGTGAATACTTGCCAAGCACTGGCTCAAAAAACGGGTGCGAAAATCACACTCACGGAAGATGTCGCCGAAGGTGTTAAAGATGCCGATTTTATCTATACCGACGTGTGGGTATCGATGGGAGAAGCCAAAGAAGTATGGGCACAGCGCATTAATTTATTAAAACCATACCAAGTGAATATGGATGTGATTAAGCTCACTGGCAACCCGAATGTTAAGTTCTTACACTGCTTACCTGCATTCCATAATGAAGACACCACATTGGGAGCGCAACTTGCTAAAGAATTCAATATGTTTGGTGGGTTAGAAGTCACGGAAGAAGTCTTTGAATCTCCTTACAGTATTGTCTTTGATCAAGCAGAAAACCGTTTACATACCATCAAAGCGGTAATGGTGGCGACATTAGCGCCAGAACTTCCTATTAATGTTTTTTAAATTCCTACCCTCAACTCAACCAAATGAGTTGAGGGTAACCTATCATTATGGACGTTCACCTTTCGCCAAACGCTGATTGATACAATCAATAACCGATGGCAAATCCGCTAACGTATCAATCACATAATGAGCACCAGCAGCATACAATTTCTCGGCGGCTTGTTGTTTTAACGAGTTAACCGTATCTACAGTCATCTCTTGATACTCTTCCCATGTTTTACCAAACTCATTACCCGAGATAGACAAACCAACACTCCACATCCCGGCATTACGTCCTTCTTCAATACCAGGAACAGCATCATCCACTTTAATACAAGCTGATACGGAGCCGATACCTAACTTAATCACGTTCTGAAGTGCCATCCAAGGCCCCGGTCGCCCACCCGCGGGAATATCATCGCTCGCGACCCAGTAGTCAGGTTGATAGCCCAACACCTTTGCTGCTGGAACTAACTTCTCCATCACGGCACGAGGGTAACCTGAACAAGAACCAATTTTAATGTTTTGGCTGCGTAATGTAGCAATTGTGTCGACAACTCCAGCAATTGGCGCAGCAAAGTCGACCACTTTAGCAATTTGCAATGGCATAAAGGCCGCATAAATTTTATCGATATCCTCACTACTCATTGAGCGGCCAAACTTCGCGTTCCATAAAGCGTCTACCTCAGGCAATTTACCCAGTGCTTCAATATGCTGCCATTTTCCTAGCCCCATAGGAATGCGCGCTTGAGCCAGTGTGATATCCATATCGAACACAGATTTAAATGCTTCAATGAAAATCTGAGTAGGCGCAAAAGAACCAAAATCAACAGTGGTACCCGCCCAATCAAGAATAACAGCTTCAATACGGTTCATTTCTTTCCCTTATTTTTCCCAGTAAATGGCTTTTTCTATTGCTACCAACAAGGCATCAATGTCTTTTTCATAAACTTCACCAATGTTTCCAATGCGGAAACAATCACTTTGCGAGACCTTGCCCGGATAAATGACAAAGCCTTGTGATTTTAAATTTTGATAAAATTGCTTGAATTGGTAATCAGGCGAATTTGGTGAGTAAAATGCGGTGATAATCGGCGAATGGAGACCATCTTCTAACAATGTGGTAAAACCCAATTGACGCATACCAACCACCAGCTTATGTTGATTTTGTCGATAACGTTGAAAACGCGCGGCTACGCCACCTTCTTGAGCTAACTCTTTAAGTGCTTGGGCAAATGCTAATACCGTATGGGTTGGAGACGTAAAACGCCATTTACCATGGAAATCTTCCATACAGCGCCACTGCGCATACAAATCTAGCGATAATGAACGGGAACGCCCTTTACAGACTTCAAGTGCATCAGCACGAGCAATGACAAAAGCAAACCCCGGAACTCCCTGAATACACTTATTTGCCGAACTAATGAGAAAATCAATGTTAAGCTCAGCAATATCCATGGGAATTCCGCCAAAACTGCTCATTGCATCCACGATATAACATTTTTGATACTGTTTCGCTAACTTCGCGATTTTCTCTATCGGGTTTAAAATCCCAGTCGTGGTTTCACAATGTACCATCGCAATATGAGTGATTTGGTTATCTTGTTGTAATAACTGCTCGACCCGTTGCAGATCAGGCAAAGCCACTTCACCACAATCATAAACACAATGGGCAACACCTAAGCCTTGGGCCATTTGTGCCATTCGAGCACCATAGGCGCCATTACTGATAATCAAAACTTTCTCTTTATCGCCGATAGCACTACCTAAAACAGCTTCAACCGCATAGCTTCCACTTCCTTGAAGTAGTACCGATGAATACCCTGCGTTGGCCGTTGCCAGTGCCACTAATTGTTGGCGAATATGTTGTACAACGCCTAAATTGTAATCATCATCCCATGTACAGCTATCAAACAACATGGCTTCCTTCACCGTTTTAGATGTCGTGAGCGGTCCCGGTGTTAATAGCAAATAATTATTGTTTGTCATTCAATTCACCTTTGGTCTATACCAGATTGCTATTATAATGGTCGTAGGCGACTCAAAAGGTCAAAGGAAAAGTGTGCGTGAAACAAAAAATTCATATAACTATGTATAATATGATTGAAACAATGATAGGAAATAACCATGAAATTATCAGCGGATGAAACCCCACAATACTTGCTTATCAAAGCCCAATTACAGGAAAGGATTCAAAATGGTTCGTTAAAATGTGGGGATAAACTCCCCTCTGAACGCGAACTTTGCGCCATTTTCAATACTACTCGCGTCACTATTCGCGAAAGTTTGGCGCAGTTAGAATCCAGTGGAGTCATTTACCGCTCTGAACGCCGCGGTTGGTTTGTCACACCTGAGCGCCTCTGGTTAGATCCAACCCAAAATACCAATTTCCATAAACTTTGCCTTGAACAAGGTCGCCAACCGAAGACAGTCTTACTGAATGGAAAAGTCATTCCCGTTCCTCTCGAAGCGATGACTCCCTTAAAACTTCAATCGTTTGAACAAATTTATTTACTCACCCGCCTACGTTTTGCTGATGACAGACCTGTTTGTTACTGTGAAAACCATTGCTTACCTGCTCGCGTTCCTGAGCTGCTACGTTACGATCTCAATGGCAGCCTAACGGAGGTATACGAAGCCCATTTCAATTTAATTTATACCAGCATGCATTTGTCTTTTTACCCAACAGCAATGCCGGCGCAAGCAGCACAAGCACTGGGGGTTACCGTTGGTCGCCCAGCCCTATTGTTGCAGCGCTTAAACTATGACCAACATGGCCGAATTTTAGATTATGATGTTGAGTACTGGCGTCATGATAGCTTGCGCATCGAAGTCGATACTTTGTGATTATTTCTGCCTATAGAAAATAATTTTAGCTATTTATCTGCATTTCATCTTTCTGTCATATAAACCCGTTAGCGTAAAAAACATCTGGTATATACCAGAATACATTTTACCTTAACAGGAGAAAACCATGAAACGCACCTACTTAGCTGGCCTATTAATGGCAACCCTTTGCTCTACCTCTGTTTTTGCTGCTGATGTTGTGACTGTTTACTCCGCTGATGGGCTTCACGATGGCAACAACAGTTGGTATAAAAATCAGTTCGAAGCATTTACCAAACAAACCGGTATCAAAGTACAGTATGTCGAAAGTGGTTCAGGGGCGATAGTTGAAAGGCTCGCTAAAGAGCGAACCAATCCACAAGCCGATGTGCTGATTACTGTTCCTCCCTTTATTCAACGTGCCGCAAAAAACCAGTTATTAGCTGAATTTACGCCAGAAAATGCAGCAAATATTCCTAATTCCAATCACTATTACACACCGTTAGTCAATAATTACCTGACCTTTATCTATAACGCTAAACTGCTTAAGTCTCCTCCTGAAAATTGGGACTCCCTACTCGATTCTCGCTTTAATAATAAACTGCAATATTCAACACCGGGACAAGCAGGGGACGGCACCGCAGTGATGTTACAAGTTTTCCACAGTTTTAATGGCAAAGATGCAGGGTTTGATTACCTCGGTAAATTGCAGGCTAATAACGTTGGCCCATCGGCCTCCACAGGTAAACTCACCGCACTTGTCAATAAAGGGGAACTGTATGTCGCTAATGGCGACTTACAAATGAATTTATCTCAAATGGCACGTAACCCGAATGTCCAAATTTTCTGGCCAAAAGATGCCAATGGGGAACGTAGTGCACTGGTTTTACCTTATGTTATCGGCTTAGTTAACAACGCCCCTGAAACAGAAAACGGCAAAAAGCTGATTAATTTCCTTTTAGATAAACCCTCACAAAGCCGAGTCAGTGAGCTTTCATGGGGAATGCCTGTTCGTTCAGATATCACACCATCTGATAAGCAATACCACACTGCTGTCCAAATGTTAGACGGTGTGAAAACCTGGCAGCCTAATTGGAATGAAGTTGAAGTTTCCCTATCCGATGATATTTCACGTTGGCAAAAAGTCACTGATGGTGAGTAACTTGTGATGTTGATGAAACGAAAAGCCACTACTGCAATGCAGCAAAACGAGCACTCAGGGATCAAACTCGAGTCTTTGCGGGTGTCCTACCACAACAATGTGGTATTGAAACCCTTGGATCTCACTATCGACCCCGGTGAAATACTCGTCTTAATCGGCCCTTCAGGATCGGGGAAAACCACGGTATTACGTGCTATTGCCGGGTTTGCTCAACCTGATAGCGGGCGCATCTTATTAGGTGATATGGATATCACCCACCTTCCCCCCTACCAACGTGGACTTGGTATGGTTGTACAAAACTACGCATTATTTCCCCACATGAAAGTGGAAGAAAATGTGGCATTTGGCTTACGAGCTCAAAAACAACCTAAAGCACTCATTAATGAGCGAGTCGTTGAAGCCCTTAAAATCGTCGGAATGACGGATTACGCAACCCGCTACCCTCACCAACTTTCAGGAGGTCAGCAACAGCGAGTGGCGATTGCTAGAGCGATTGCCGTAAGGCCTCGTGTTCTGTTACTCGACGAACCACTTTCCGCGCTAGATGCGCAAATTCGCCATAATATGGTTGAAGAAATCGCCCGGTTACACCGTGAACTACCTGATTTAACCATTCTTTATGTGACCCATGACCAAACGGAAGCTCTCGCGCTTGGTGATAAAATTGGCATTATGAAAGATGGCTATTTAGTCGCACATGGTGAGAAAAATGCCTTATATCACTGCCCCCCCAACCGTTTTGCAGCTGAGTTTTTAGGCCGAGCCAATATTCTTGCCGCGACAGCACTTGGCTTTTCAACAACTCCCGGAAAAGTAAATGTCAGTTGTGGTGGAACATTGCTGGAAGCTCATACATTAGGTATGCGAGCTGGCACCCACAAATGGGTGTGTATCCGCCCACAACACATTACGCTAGTACAAAACGCCAATACCACCAATCAATTACAAGTCACATTAACGTCTATTCGTTGGCAGGGGGATTTAACGCATTTAATTTGTGATGTTGCGGGTGAAACCGTGAGTGTTGCCATCACCCATTTGGCCTCACCGCCTAAAATCGGCGATAAACTCACCTTATGGTTTTCACCAGTAGATACCGTTTTAATTGAGGAATAACATGTCACATATTAGCGTGCCAAAAGGTTCATCAATAACAATAAAGCCCATTTATTGGATATTACCGCCATTACTGGTGTTAGCTACGCTGTTTTTTTATCCCTTATTGTTGATAGCGCAACAAGCACTACAAAATGAGGCGGGAAAATGGGGGTTAGACGCATTTTGGCAACTTATTGAGTCAAAGCGCTTTATTAATGGGTTATGGAACACACTCTACATCGCCATTTTGGCCACTTTAGGTTGCCTTGTGATAGGTAGTATCTTATCACTGATCTTAGTGTTTATTCCTTTCCCGGGAAGTCGTTTTATCACGCAAGTGATTGATACTTTTATTGCTCTACCGACCTTTTTGATTACACTCGCTTTTACCTTCATTTATGGTTCTGCAGGGCTACTCAATGGCACCTTGATGGCATTGTTTGATTTCGAATTGCCGCCCGTTGAGTTCCTTTATTCAATTCATGGCGTGATCTTAGCAGAAATTACCGTTTTTACCCCTTTGGTGATGCGTCCCCTTATGGCGGCACTGCGCCAAATCGACAAGAGCCAATTAGAAGCCGCCAGTATTTTAGGCGCACATCCTGCACGGGTTATCGCGCAAGTTATTTTCCCAGCAGCACTTCCCGCTCTATTAGCAGGGGGTAGCCTGTGCCTGCTGTTAACCACCAATGAATTTGGCATCGTACTGTTTATCGGGGCGAAAGGCGTCAATACCTTACCGATGATGGTCTATAGCAAGGCAATATTAGAGTCAGATTATGCCGTAGCATGCATGATTGCCTTAATTAACATTTTGCTTTCACTCGGGTTATTTTTTCTCTACAGAATGGCAACCACTCGTCTTGGTGTAAGGAATTAATTATGTTGATTTGGTCTAAAAAAGGACGAGTTACTGCTACTATCATTGCCATCAGCTTATTTAGTTTATTGTTTTTACTGCCTTTAGTGATGATTTTAATGTCGAGTTTCAGCCGCCAATGGAATGGCATTTTGCCTTCAGGCTTTACTTTTGAACATTTTGTGAACGCATTTAGTGGGCCAGCTTGGGACGCCATGTTATCCAGCCTAGTGGTTGGTTTTAGTGCCAGTCTATTTGCGCTGTTTTGTGGGCTTTGGGCTGCGTTAGCATTAAGAAGACACAGTGGGAAAATACAAAAGTGGCTGAGTATTGCATTTTACCTCCCCAGCGCCATTCCTTCTGTTTCTATCGGGCTTGGGATCCTTGTGGCATTCAGCCAAGGCTATTTACAGATGAACGGCACCTTTTGGATTGTATTTAGTGCCCATTTTGTGTTGATTTCGGCTTTTACTTTTAGCAATGTTTCCACTGGCTTAGCACGTATTTCTCCCGATATAGAAAACGTAGCTTTTAGCTTAGGCGCTTCCCCTTGGTATCGTTTATGCCATGTGACCTTACCACTCTTAATGCCATGGATGATTTCAGCACTGGCATTAAGCCTCTCACTGTCTTTAGGGGAACTTGGCGCCACGATGATGTTATATCCCCCCGGCTGGGCGACATTACCTGTTTCAATTTTCAGTTTAACCGATAGAGGCAATATTGCAGATGGTTCGGCACTAACGATTGTATTAGTTTCGATTACATTATTACTAATGATGAAATTAGAGAAAGTAGCGAAAAGACTTGGGCAAAAATAAACGTTGTCATGCTAAATAGCCAAGTAAACTGCGCCTACTGGGCTATTTAGCTGCTTGTATGCTATTCCCACATATACTTATCTTTTTTTGTCCAGCCTTTAGACACCATGCATTCCAAGTAATAATTATTACGGGTGTCTTCATTGACATCAATCACATAGCTTTCCATAACTGGTGTTTGTTCTTTATAAGTTTTGTCTTTGCCACAATCATCATCTTTTTTGCATTTTTTTTCGACATAAGACATAACAGAGCGCTGCGCAACTTCATTTTTGATTGGGTACAAATGAAGGGCTTCAGGTTTACAAACTGCATTCGCCTCAGCTTGAGTGAATTTTGAACCGCCGGAAACAGGTACCCAAACAGATGAACAGCCAGAGAGAAGGAATGCCAATAGAATAAAAAGTCGTGATTTCATAATGATCATATTTAATTAAAAAGAAAAATTATCTTACTCGCACATAAAATAAGTGTAAATAAATGTACTGTATATTCAATCATGTGATTTAATTTTGGTTTAAAAAACACCAATACTCAGCGCATTCCCTATTGAGAGATACTATTTCTCCCATTTTTCAGTTAGTTCAAATATTCACCAAAACGCAAAAATAAAAAAAATGTATTTTTCTTTATGCAAACGCTTGCGTCATGGAATCAGATGCGTATAATGCGCCACAATTTGCCGGGAGAAACCATGAACGTTGCTGCTCTATTTTTTACAGAGAACACCTCCACTGCACTGCCTTCTGGCGGTCTGGACAGCCTGTTTTTCCCCTTCTTATTTATAAAAAAGCCCCTCAATGAGGGGCTTTTTTTTGGCCTATAGACCTAATATGTCTTGCTGACACAGGAGAACAACAATGCCGAACCCTTTATACCACCGCGATATCATCTCGATTAATGATTTAGACCGTTCAGATCTTGAATTAGTACTTAACGTCGCTGCTTCATTAAAAAAGCAGCCACAACCCGAGTTCCTAAAACATAAAGTTATCGCAAGCTGTTTCTTTGAGGCCTCGACACGCACGCGCTTGTCATTTGAAACAGCTATCCACCGTTTAGGCGCTTCTGTTGTTGGCTTTTCTGACAGCACCAACACCTCCCTCGGTAAAAAAGGGGAAACATTGGCCGATACTATCTCTGTTATCAGCCAATATGTGGATGCTATCGTCATGCGCCATCCGCAAGAAGGTGCCGCTCGCCTCGCTAGCCAGTTTGCAGGCCATATTCCTGTCATTAATGCAGGCGATGGCTCGAACCAGCATCCGACGCAAACATTACTCGACTTGTTTACTATCCAAGAAACGCAAGGCCGTTTAGAGAACCTACAAATTGCCATGGTTGGTGACTTAAAATATGGTAGAACCGTGCATTCTCTTACACAAGCACTGTCTAAATTTGAAGGTAATCACTTCTACTTTATTGCTCCCGAAGCGCTTTCAATGCCAAACCATATTCTGCACATCTTAGAAGAAAAAGGCGCAACCTACAGCCTGCACAATAACATTGATGAAGTGATGCCAGAACTCGACATTCTGTATATGACTCGCGTACAAAAAGAGCGTCTCGACCCTTCTGAATACGCGAATGTGAAAGCCCAATTTATTTTAAGTGCCGCTGACCTGCATTGTGCAAAACCGAATTTAAAAGTCTTACATCCATTACCTCGAGTTGATGAAATCGCGGTTGATGTAGATAGCACCCCATATGCTTATTATTTTCAACAAGCAGGCAATGGGATTTATGCAAGGCAAGCATTGCTATCACTGGTTTTAAATAAAGAATTGGCTATCTGAGGAGGAAATCATCATGACACACGACCATAAATTACAAGTTGAAGCAATCAGCCACGGTACAGTGATTGACCACATTCCTGCTCAAATTGGCTTCAAATTACTCAAACTGTTCAAACTGACCAAAACGGATGAGCGCATCACCATTGGTTTAAATTTACCTTCAAGCAACTTAGGCAAGAAAGATATTATCAAAATTGAAAATACCTTTTTAACTCCTGAGCAAGCTAACCAATTAGCTATGTATGCCCCTGAAGCCACTGTGAATCGCATTGAAGATTACCAAGTGGTCGAAAAGCTTGAACTCACACTGCCTCAGTATATCGACAATGTGTTAATTTGCCCAAATAGCAACTGTATTAGCCATAATGAGCCCGTATCAAGCAGTTTCCGAGTGAAAAAAATCGGCAAAGAAGTCGCACTGACGTGTAAATTCTGCGAAAAAGAGTTCGATAGAGACGCTGTGATCAATAACCAGTAGGTTGTTTTTGCGTAGACTGCGGTGTTGTCTAGGTGCAATCCATGTTTATAATAGCGCCTAATACCCCATAAAGTTATACTCAAAGTCACACCAAGCCACAAACACTGCTGTGGCTTGCCACATGATGAGTATTTTCTCTTTACGTGATGAAACGGAGTAGTTATGTCATACGAAATCAATACAGAAAACGCACCAGCAGCGATCGGTCCTTACGTTCAAGGCGTAGATTTGGGTAGTATGGTTATCACATCAGGTCAAATCCCTGTTGACCCTAAAACCGGTGAAGTGCCTGAAGATATCGCAGCACAAACTCGCCAATCACTGGCTAACGTAAAAGCAATTTTAGAAAAAGCTGGCTTAAGTGCGGCTAATATCGTGAAAACAACGGTATTTGTAAAAGATTTAAATGACTTCGCGACAGTGAATGCCACCTATGAAGAGTTTTTCAAGCAACATAATGCACCATTCCCAGCTCGCTCTTGTGTTGAAGTTGCTCGTCTGCCAAAAGACGTAAAAATTGAAATCGAAGCAATCGCAGTACGTAAATAACGATTAGTTCGAGCCAAACACCCCATGCTTTGAGTGGGGTGTCTTTATTTTTCCCGCTGATTTTGTCACCCCAAACGTATTACCGTCCTCATAAAACTTCCCGATTGTACACTATAACTCTACTTTTCCCGTTTTCCGCTGATGGAAATTCGATTACACACACTTTATTTGCATGATTAAAATGAATCCTAGTAACTGAAAAGATTTATTTCCTCTGCGCTTTTGATCTTCATACAAATTATTTTTTTCTTTGTTTTAAATCAAATGTTAGCGATCTAAATAAAAGCAATATCCCACATATTGTGCTTTAATTACACCAATTGACACAACATATAGTATTTATTCACATTTTATCCACAGATTAGTACCCGTGATAAACATGGCGAATAGCTGAAGTCGTATTGTGGATAACTTAACAAGGAGAATGCCCGTGGGAACGGTTGTTATTAAAAGAGATGGTTGTCAGGTCGGTTTTGACCTTCCACGAATTCAGGAAGCCGTTAAACGCGCAGCGGCTGCTGTGAATGTTAAGGATGACGATTATTGTCTTCAGGTTGCTTCTGTCGTCACAGAACAACTTTGCAGCCGTGACCGAGTGGATATCGCTGACATTCAAGATGCGGTTGAAGACCAACTAATGGCCGGGCCTTATAAAGACTTAGCTCGTGCTTATATTGAATATCGCCACGATAGAGACAGCGAACGTGAAAAACGCAGCCAATTGACTCATGACATTCGTGGGCTAATCGAACAAAGTAACGTCTCTTTACTCAATGAAAATGCCAATAAAGACAGTAAAGTGATCCCGACACAACGCGATTTACTCGCGGGTATTGTCGCTAAACACTATGCAAAACAGCATATTTTACCAAGAGATGTCGTTATCGCACACGAACGCGGTGAAATTCACTATCATGACCTCGACTATGCTCCCTTCTTTCCAATGTTTAACTGTATGTTAATTGACCTTGAAGGCATGTTAACTAACGGGTTTAAAATGGGAAATGCCGAAATAGAGCCGCCAAAGTCTATTTCAACCGCAACAGCCGTTACCGCACAAATTATTGCCCAAGTTGCAAGCCATATTTATGGGGGCACAACCATTAACCGTATTGACGAAATTTTAGCGCCATATGTGGCAATTAGCTTCGAAAAACACCTAAACGTCGCCAAAGAATGGGGAATTGCAGACGCAGAGGGTTATGCACACAGCCGCACCGATAAAGAGTGTTACGACGCCTTTCAATCTTTAGAGTATGAAGTTAATACACTTCACACTGCGAATGGCCAAACTCCATTTGTCACCTTTGGTTTTGGCCTTGGAACCTCTAAAGAAGCACGATTAATTCAGCAATCTATTCTGAAAAACCGCATTGCGGGCCTTGGCAAAAATCGTAAAACGGCGGTTTTCCCTAAGCTCGTATTCGCAATTAAAGATGGCCTAAACCATAAATTGGGTGACCCTAATTACGACATAAAACAACTCGCTTTAGAGTGTGCCAGTAAGCGCATGTACCCCGATATTCTTAACTACGACCGTGTCGTTGATGTTACTGGATCATTTAAAACGCCGATGGGCTGCCGCAGTTTCTTGGGTATCTATGAAGAAAATGGGCAACAAATTCACGATGGGCGCAACAATTTAGGCGTTATTAGCCTCAATTTGCCTCGTATTGCTATCGAAGCACAGGGCAGCGAAGATGCGTTTTGGGCATTACTGGATGAACGTTTAGCCATTGCCAAAAAAGCCTTAATGACTCGCATTGCCCGTTTAGAAACCGTAAAAGCGCGTGTTGCCCCAATTTTGTATATGGAAGGCGCCTGCGGAGTTCGCTTAAAAGCGGATGACAACGTTGCTGAGATCTTCAAAAATGGTCGCGCGTCCATTTCGTTAGGTTACATTGGGTTGCATGAAACCATCAATGCACTTTTTGGCACACAGACCCATGTCTATGATGACGAAAAATTACGTGAAAAAGCCGTCGAAATTGTCAACCACTTACGCCAAGCCACTGATGAATGGAAAGCCCAAACAGGCTATGGTTTCAGTTTATACAGCACACCAAGTGAAAACCTATGTGACCGCTTCTGCCGTCTCGATACCGCTGAATTTGGTGTGATACCAGGTGTTACCGACAAAGGTTACTATACAAACAGCTTCCATCTAGATGTTGAAAAACAGGTGAATCCTTACGATAAAATTGATTTTGAAGCGCCTTACCCTGCACTCGCGAATGGCGGTTTTATCTGTTATGGCGAATATCCAAACTTACAACATAATGTTAGAGCCTTAGAAGACGTGTGGGACTACAGCTATCAACATGTGCCTTATTATGGTACTAACACACCCATTGATGAGTGTTATGAATGCGGTTTTTCCGGTGAGTTTTCCTGCACCAGCAAAGGCTTTACCTGCCCTGCTTGTGGTAACCATGATACTAACCGAGTTTCGGTTATCCGCCGTGTGTGTGGCTATTTAGGCAGCCCAGATGCAAGACCATTTAATGCAGGTAAACAAGAAGAAGTAAAACGCCGTATTAAGCATTTAGGTAACGGTCAAATAGGTTAATACTATGAATTATCACCAATATTATCCTGTTGATGTCGTCAATGGCCCCGGAACTCGCTGTACACTGTTTGTGGCAGGGTGTGTTCATCAATGCCGTGGTTGTTACAATCAAAGCACATGGCGAGTAGATTCAGGTGTGCCATTCACCCAAGAAATGGAAGATCAAATTATCCAAGATTTGCAAGACACGCGTATTCGTCGACAGGGTTTGTCCCTGTCGGGCGGAGACCCGCTACACCCAGCCAACTTGCCTGCGGTGCTCAAGTTAGTTAAACGCGTAAAAGCCGTTTGCCCAGATAAGGATATTTGGTTATGGACAGGATACATATTGAGTGATTTGACGCTTGAACAACAAAAAGTGGTGAGTTTAGTTAATACCGTAATTGACGGTAAATTTGAACAGGATTTACATGACCCACGCTTAATTTGGCGCGGTAGCTCCAATCAAGTGATCCACAAATTGCGCTAAATTTGGCATTCCCAATGTAGTTTGGTACCAAAACCTAATTTGTTATCGACCATTTTGACATTCCGCAAGTGAAGCTGCCAAACAGGCAGTTTCGCTACTAATGCCACAGGGAAACGACGACAGTAAAAACCGCGGGCAAGCCGTTCTTCCTCACCTTCTAATATTTTAATTTCACCTGTAAATTGAATACCTTGTATTGCATTAACGGCTTTGGTTTGCGCTGATATTGTGCCAGCAACTTGCGAGTTAGCCACCATCAATTGCCCATGCCTTGAATTCGCGTCTGTCATTAAAACCAGGCACATCGTTTTCGCATCAAATGCATAGTAACAACTGGCAGGCCAGATATCATTGTTATGGTGAGTAAAAAGAGAGAAAACGTGTTGGCGGGCAATATAGCGCTGGATGTGCTTTAAAGTTTGTTCAGGCGTCATAGCGGTTTCCATGTAAACCCGTTCAGAACAAGCTTTTGGGGGATTCCCCTTAAGCTTGCTTAAACCGTTCTGAACGTAGGCATAAAATTCGCTATTACTATACTCTAACTAGCTGAAATATTAACCTAAATATTTTTAGGCCTATACGCCAACTAAATTCGAGTCATTACTCTAAATAATTGGAGTTGTAGCTAGGCGGCAAGTGAACGAGGCGCTAGGAGCATACATAAGTATGTGACTAGTGCGAATGAACGCGGCCAACAACGCTACGGCTCGAAGTATGACGAGTAAATATGACGAATAAATTTATTTATAGATAGCCGCGGTACCATTCATTGAGTTTTCACCACCAGCAGAAATCACACGGAATGAAGTTGCACCAGCTTCATCAGCTTTTTTGGCTAATTGTGCGGTCAGGTCATTGACACTCACTGCACCTGTTACTGAGACATAACCCGCAGCTGGCTGACTAGTATGTTGAACTTCTTCAGCAGCCATTGAACCGAATGATGCAGCACCTAAAGCTAAAGCAGCAGCAAATAATGTTGATTTTTTCATTGTATATTCCTTCTTGTAAACTTGATTTTTAGTTGGGATTTTTACTGTCCCTCTGTGATATGGATCATATTATGCGCTTTAGTTTGAAAAGAAAATTAGCTAATTTTGCTATAGTTATTCAAATAATTTGAATCATAACTTAGATTGAGGTTACAAATTTGTGACAGTTTCATATCATTTTTTATTTAAATTTTAATATGTTATAAATATCTTACTTAACGAATATATTCGTTGTTCACCCAATATTTTTCCCTTATAAATCAGCACAAAATGATAAAAAAAACACTAAATAATAGCCAATTAGAACAAAATGACTGGTATCTTTACTTGGTGAGAGAGAAAAATAACGCCTTGTATTGTGGTATCACCACCAATGTGCAACGTCGTTTTGAGCAACATAAAGCAGGAACAGGGGCAAAAGCATTGAAAGGGAAAATGCCACTGACATTAGCATTCTCGTGTTTTATTGGTTCTCGTTCAGCAGCGTCGAAAATAGAATATCAAGTTAAGCAACTGAATAAAAAAACAAAAGAAAGGCTGGTCATAGACCAGCCCGATGACTTAGTTAACTACTTAGCTAACTATAAATTATTGAAGTGTGAAGAGTAAGTCACCAAACCTTGGTGTTCGCCAATTTCACCATTCTCTAAGCCACAAACCAAAAAATGAGCTTGTTGTTCAGGCCATTGGCAGCTTATACCGTGACTTGCAGCGGGTTCAAAACCGAAGCGCGAATAGTAGCGTTCATCCCCCAGTACAACGACTGCACCATAACCAAACTCATTGAGGCTATCTAACCCTTCATAGACCAGTTTTTCTGCAATCCCTTGGCCTTGATGCGCTTTATTTACCGCTAATGGTGCAAGGCCAACCCATTGCACGTCTTCATCGTTAACGTCGACAGGCGTGAAGCCTACATAGCCAATCACTTCACCATCATCATTTGTTGCCACAACCCCGAGAGTTAGCAAACCATCCTCACGTAAATGTTGAACAAGATTAGCTTCTGCTTCAGTTGGAAACGTTTCACGCAATAATTTATCAATACCCATTGCGTCGACAGGGATTTCAACTCGAATTAGCATGAAGTTAACGCAGGCGACTTATGCTCTACGTCCTCACTTTCATGCACGGTTTTAATTACATCAGCCAATTGTAATAAAGCAAAACGCAACGGAGCTGGCATATTTTCGAGTTCAAAAGCATCCATTAAGTTTTTCACATAGAGGCCAAGCTCTGTATCCCCTTCAATCACCAACCTACGTTGGAAAAAGAGCGTATCAGGGTCTTCTTTACGCGCGGCGATCAGTACTAGATCATTCGCATTACCACTCACACTAACATCAGCCTCTGCATGCTGTTTGACGGACAGTTGGCCACCTTGCAAACTGATAAACCAGACTAACGCTAAGTCACGAACTTCAACCTTTAGCCATTTGTCTTCGAGAAAATCAAGTTCCCCTTCTTTCACTGATTCACGAAATTGCCAGCTTAGTAATTGCTCAAGAACTTGGCGCTGCAATGCGAATGGGGTTACTTTTAAAGGCAGTTTCAAAAATGAAGGGCCTTTCGTGATGAGTTGAGAACGAATTTTACCTAACACAGTACTGACTCCCGTAGTAATTGTCTGCCCGTTTTCGTGTAACTACTTAACAGCAGTAGCAGCTCGAATTATTTAGGGTAACATATTGCATATTTAGACGATTAAATTTTCGACGCTAATAACCCCATTTATTGAAGCCATTAACCTAACATTTGACTCACGATAAGTTATCTTGCCAAAAAATGTTATTATTGGCTTGATCCTATATCAATTTTTGCCCATCCCGCCAATATTTATTTCTCACTTCCCATGGATAAAAAATCATCCCTAATTACCTATCCGTTCCAATAAACGATCAAAAACTAGTCATAAATAATTCATATACCCTATTTATAAAACTTATCCTCTTTCATTTGGTAAAGTTGCTTTATTACCCACCAGCCCCCTTATTTCCCTAACGACCTTAATTAACGAATACTGATATCCATTAACAATTTCTCTGCTCTAAATCAAAATCTATAACAGTTCTGTTGACTAGAATGTCAGCTGTTAAATTTTACACAGGGATAGGACAATGGAATTACTCTGCCCCGCAGGGAATTTGCCCGCATTAAAAGCGGCGGTCGATAACGGCGCTGATGCCGTTTATATTGGACTAAAAAATGATACCAATGCACGGCATTTCGCAGGACTTAATTTTACTGAAAAAAAACTGCATGAAGCTGAGCGCTATATCCATAACCGTAAACGAAAATTACATATTGCGATTAATACGTTTGCACATCCTAATGGTTACGAACGTTGGCAAAACTCCGTCGATCTTGCCGCAGATCTTGGTGCTGATGCCTTGATCTTAGCCGATATTGCCATGTTAGAGTACGCTGCAAATAAATACCCACATATTGAAAGGCACGTTTCTGTCCAAGCCTCAGCGACCAATACTGAAGCCATCCGCTTCTATGAACGTAATTTCCAAGTCCACCGCGTTGTCCTTCCACGTGTGCTATCTATTCACCAAGTAAAACAATTAGCCAAAAATAGCCCTGTGCCACTGGAAGTGTTTGCTTTTGGTAGTTTATGTATCATGGCTGAAGGGCGCTGCTATCTGTCTTCTTATCTCACAGGTGAGTCACCAAATACGGTAGGCGCATGCTCTCCAGCCCGTTTTGTTCGTTGGCAACAAACGGAAGAAGGAATGGAATCACGCCTCAATAATGTGTTGATAGACCGTTACCAAAAAGATGAAAATGCAGGCTACCCAACGCTATGTAAAGGACGTTATCTTGTCGATGAACAGAAATATCATGTCCTTGAAGAGCCTACCAGCCTCAACACCATTGAATTATTACCTGAACTGATGGCAGCAAATATTGCCTCTGTCAAAATTGAAGGCCGCCAGCGCAGTCCTGCTTATGTGACTGAAGTGACGCGTATTTGGCGCCAAGCCATCGACCGCTTCAAATCCAACCCTAACAATTTTGTCACTGACCCGAAATGGCTAAAAGCGTTAGGTGGGCTGTCTGAAGGAAGCCAAACCACATTGGGTGCCTATCATCGTAAATGGCAGTAATTTAAAAGGTAAATATCATGCAGTACTCGTTAGGATCTATTCTTTATTACTGGCCAAAACAAACGCTGGAAGATTTTTATCAACACGCCATGCAAAGCGACGCTGATATTATTTATCTCGGTGAGACGGTGTGTAGTAAACGCCGAGAAATGAAGCCCAATGACTGGATAGAACTCGCACAACAACTCGCCAAGAGTGGCAAACAAATTGTTCTGAGTACCCTTGCTCTTCTTCAAGCTCCTTCCGAACTTAAAGAAATCAGCAAATTAGTTGATAATGGCGAGTTTCTCGTTGAAGCCCATGATTTTGGTGTGATCAACATGTTAGTCGAAAGAAACCTTCCTTTTGTCGCTGGTCACGGTTTGAATTGCTATAACGCACAAACCTTAAATATTCTGTTACGCCAAGGTATGGTGCGCTGGTGTATGCCTGTAGAGTTATCGCGTGACTGGCTGGTTAATTTGCTAAATCAGTGCGATGACATCGGTATTCGTGGCAAATTTGATGTTGAAGTAATGAGCTACGGTCACTTACCACTTGCCTATTCCGCACGCTGCTTTACTGCGCGCTCTGAAAATAAGCAAAAAGATGAATGCGAAACTTGTTGTATAAACTACCCACAAGGGCGCAAGGTGCTTTCTCAGGAACATCAGCAGGTGTTTACGTTGAATGGTATTCAAACGCTCAGTGGTGCTTGCTATAACCTTGGCAATGACCTGTATTCAATGCATGACCTTGTGGATATTGTACGCATATCCCCTGAAGGTATTGAGTCACTTGAGATATTCAAGCAATTTAAAGCGAATGAAAATGGGGATATTCCATTGAATATTTCAGATAAAAATTGCAATGGTTATTGGCGACAAATTGCAGGATTGTCGATGGTGCCTTAAATCAATTATCCACCTTATAACCACCTATCCTCAGGTACAATGCATTTGCATTACACTGAGGATAGACTGGAAAGTTTTGAGGTAAATAAAATGATTGATATAGACCCAAGCACCGTGTCTTTACGTGCAAAATCCCACCTTACCGAATGCAGCCAAACAACTATCCCTGCGGCTATACGTGATGCCTATCAAGTATTTGCCTCAATGCTAAGTACAGGTAGCCCTCCTGATGACTGGGAAACCTTAAGCCAAGAAGCAAAAATGGCAACAAAAGCCGTTGATCCCAACTCAGCAATAGGTTTCCTACTCAAAAATAACGGTTAATGCCGATGCCTGCGCCAACGGTTAAACATATGGCTAATATGGCGTAATTCTCCATCTCGGAGCATACCAATGAATACCCCAATAACCGTGTAAATAACGCCTAAAATCAACATCATCACGATATCCATAAGTACATCACTAAACGGTAATCCCATTTGGTTAAGGCCTGCCATGGCGTTTGTAGCCCATGTAGATGGTAATGCAGAGGCAATCATACGTACCCAATCAGGCATCGCCTGTAGTGGCCAAATCGTGCCTGACATATAAAACACCGGGGTGGTAATAAATGCCAAAGTTAAGTAAATCATTTCAACACTGCGTAAACATTCCGTCACTAACTTGCCAAGCCCTAAAACAGCTAATAGGAATGGGAACGTGAACATCCAAATTACATACAATGGCGCTTCTTGTCGGTAGCCCAATACCCATGGCCAAAGCGCGAAAAATACAGTGGATAAAAATAACCAGATCGGAATTAAAGCAGATAACGCCCCTAAATAAACGGCTAATGGCGGCTTTCCTTTAGGCGTAGAACGCACCGCGATACTGACTCGTACACAGGCAATCAGTAAGGAGTGCTGCAATAACATCACCAATAAGCCAGGAAAAACGATCGCTGCAAAGCTGATCCCTGGGTTATACAATGGCTCAGTTTCACTGCGGATAGGGGTAATAATCACTTTAGCCTGCTCTTGGCTATAACCTGCTTTAGTGAGTAATTGGGTGTTATAAGCATTGAGCAGGGTTTGGTAGGCTTTTGATAACTCTTGCTGAATTTGCCCACTCGCTAGCCGGTTGGTTCCATCTCCATACACTGGCACCGTGATATTTTTACCGCTCAGTAAATGTTGTTGGAAATCCGTTGGAATGATAATTATCGCGAATAGTTTTCTCGCGATCATATCTTGACGCGCTTGAGCAAGGTTATCATAACTTTGCAATTCCACTTTCGGTGTCGCATCGAGGTCACGGATTAACTCGCGGCTTGCTGTGCTGTGATCCATATCAATCACAGCAACAGGTAAATCCCAAAGAACGGGCTTTGCATAAACTAAGCTCATGACGCACAGAGAAACCAACAATAATAGCCACATCGGTTTTTCCAGCATTCCCAGTAGCACTTTACGAAAGGTTGCAAAATAAATAGCCATCAGACAACCCCTCCTTGGTTTTCTAACCGTTTGACTAAACGCTTACGAATTAAAAAGCCAATGACAAATGGGTAAATCAATAAGAATAGACACACTTGAACAATGCGAGCAAAGGAAATCTCCCGCAAGAAAATATCAAACATGGCATTTAACGTATGTGTAAGTGGTTCAATATTCGAAATAATTTGTGCAGGCAATATCATTGACAGTTCCGGTACCGCCATACCCGAAAAGGCCAAAGCGATACTCACCAGCATCCCTATCAAGCTATACGCCATAATGGCACTTGAGGTAAAACTAAACAGCAATAAACCAATACTCTGCGCTGCTATGACATAGAAAAACCCTAATATAATCATATACAACGGGTTTCCTACCACTTTAGCATCAAAAATAGTAACTAATGCCGCAATCTCTACAGCAAGTAATATACTGAAAAATAAGGTATAAGGGGCTAACTTCCCAAGTAACGCCATCACAAACGGTTTAACACTTTGTAAGGTAGAACCTCGTGACATCGTATAGATTGTTGCGGTAACAACAAACAGCTGGAGCATATGAATGGTTGCAGCAAACTGCTGATAATAAATATAACTACCGCTCGGGTTAAATAAACTGTCATAAGAAAGTGTCACTTGGGCTAACGGAGGCAACGCCTTTCCCATTGACTTGGCCATTTCTTGGCGATACTTCGCATTCAGCTCTGCCACTAACCCACTAAAATCTTGAATCGCATAACTGCCTGATGCATAGAAGAGCGCATTATAATACATACGTAGCTCAGGTTGACGCCCCCGTAAGACATCTTCTTCGAAGTTATGAGGAATGTACAATAACGCGTAATCTTTTGAACTACCGAGTCTTTTTAATGATGTACTGAGATTGTCATCAATGGTTTTCACATCCGCATGTGAACCCGCATCGAGGTCACGAATAATTTGCCGAGACACTGGGCTATGGTTATTGTCCACCACAGAAACGGGTAAATCCATCAATGTCCCCTCTGAAAAGTTAGCACTAACTAACGTAAACAGCATTAATGGAAACAGCCAGCTTAACCAATGAAAAACAGGGCTACGAATAGCCATTTGGGTTTCACGGCTAAAGGCGTGCTCAAAACCGTGCCAAGCGAACTTAAATTTCATGGCAACACCTTTTACTTATCCCAGTGCCATAATACACTCATACCAGGCCTTAGCCCTTCAATCGGCTCTACAGGGTATAAACGAATTTCAAATGTTTTTAAATCGAAGTCACCGGTTGCACGTGTCGCTCGTTTTGTCGCATAGTCACCTTTCGGTGCGATATAGCGAACCTCAGCCTCAATTAACTTATTCCCCAAGGCAGGCACATCAAGTTGCACTTTGTCGCCTTTTTTCACATCAACTAAAATATCTTCACGCAAGTTATAGACAAAATAAGCTTGAGGAAGTCGAATTAATGAAATTAAAGGACTACCGGCATTGAAAAGTTCACCTATTTCAGCAGGAATAGGGCCAACTTCGCCATCTACAGGGGCTTTTACTTGCAAGTCATCAATTTGTACTTGGATTTCAGCAAGTTTATGTTCTGCTTGTTGTAATGCCGCTTCATATTGTTGGCGTTGCTCTATACGGTCACCATGTAAGCCCTCATCTAAGCGCGCTTTTGCACTTTGCACTTGCGAAAAAGCCACATCTTTGGCTTTACGTGCATTATCAAGCTCATTCGCGGAAACATACCCTTTACCTTTCAAATTACTCAAACGAGCATATTCACGAGACGCATTTTGATATTGAGAATTGGCTTGTGATAATGAGGCTTGTAAATCGCGGATGGTTTCAACACGAGTCCCATTCATGGATTGTTCTAGTTGCGCTTTTGCTTGGTCTCTCGCGGATTTCGATGCCTCATATTGCGCTTGCAGTTCTGGGCTCTCTAGAGTTATCAGTAATTGCCCTTGTTTGACATCATCGCCACGCTCTACGTGCCGTTCTATCACTCGTCCTTTTGCCTTCGAGGTGACGATTACCTCGGGTGCATCCACCTCTCCCTGTAACAATAAATATTGGTTATGGGAATGAAAAAGTGCCGCTGCTGCGATTAAGATAAGCATCAGCAAAATCAGTGCTATTGTTCTTTTTTTCATTATTTATGTGAACCTTAAATAATAACGGGGGAAACTATCATCCCTAGAGTATGACAAGAAAGTTAAATACAGCGTTAATAAATTCGTGCGCAAGATCACGAAAAGGTAGGACATTGACTAATATTGAAGCGATTTCTACCTTATGTCAAATAATGATGAGTGCACTTTTCTCAAATGCCGATTACTTAGCCAATGACTTACGGTATAATGACTAGCCAAATAAATACTAAAAATAGATAACAATAGTAAATAACTCAACCCCAAATAAGAATCCCACAACGTGAACACGACGAGCCATGCTCTAAATAATTCGCGATGTGGGTAGGCGGCAAGCGAGACTATCTTGGGAAGCATACATCAGCATGTGACCCGAGTAGGCGAGAGCAGCCAACACCCCCACAACGTGAAACATAACGAGCCATGCTCTAAATAATTCGCGATGTGGGTAGGCGACGAGGAAGCGAGACCCTAGGAGCATACATCAGTATGTGACTAGGGCGAGATGACGAAGTCAACACCCCCACATCACGAATTATGACGAGCATGTACGAATTTGATTTAATATTACTCCTACTCCAGCAAATGTGTGTCTACCTCGTTATTGCTTGGGCGCTTAGCCGCACACCATTAGTTATCCCTCTTCTGAAGGTGACCATCCGCTTACCGCATAAAGTCATGTGCTACCTGATTTTCTCGGTATTTTGCATTATCGGTACTTATTTTGGTTTGCATATCAATGATTCTATTGCCAATACTCGCGCTATTGGAGCCGTACTTGGCGGCCTATTAGGCGGCCCTGTGGTCGGCTTTGCTGTCGGTTTCACTGGTGGGCTGCATCGTTATTCATTAGGAGGGATGAGCGCCTTTGCTTGTATGGTCTCGACCATTGTTGAAGGATTGATTGGCGGGTTAGTTCATCGTTACTTTATGAAACGTGGCGAAATTAATAAAATTTTTAATCCTATGATTGCCAGTTGTGTCACTTTTATCGCTGAAATCATACAGATGCTAATTATTTTATTGCTGGCGAAACCTTTCGATGAAGCGCTAGAACTCGTTAAAAATATCGCTGCACCGATGGTGATCGCGAATACTATTGGTGCGGCAATGTTTATTCGAATTTTACTCGACCGCCGTGCGATTGTTGAGAAATACACTACCGCGTTCTCTGCTCAGGCACTAAAAATTGCTTTAACGACTGAAGGGATTCTGCGTAAAGGCTTTAATGCTGACAACAGCATGAAGGTCGCTAAGATTATTTATCAAGAGTTAGAAATTGGTGCTGTCGCCATTACAGATCGTGAAAAAATACTCGCGTTTATTGGCATTGGCGCTGACCACCATCGACCCGGGACACCGATTTCGTCAAGCCAATCAAGGCAAGCTATTGAAAATAATGAAGTCGTCTATGCTGACGGCAATGAGACCCCGTATAAATGTTCATTAAGCCCCACCTGTAAACTCGGCTCTGCGTTAGTGATCCCATTACGCGGAGAAAACGAAAAAGTGATTGGTACCATTAAACTGTATGAAGCGAAAAATAGCCTGTTTAGTTCCATAAACCGTACTCTCGGTGAAGGAATTGCCAGCTTGTTTTCTGCACAAATTTTAGCGGGCCAATATGAACGCAACAAACAATCATTGTTGCAATCCGAAGTTAAGCTGCTTCACGCTCAAGTAAATCCTCACTTTTTGTTCAATGTGCTCAACACTCTGCAAGCCGTGATCCGCAAAGATAGCCAACAAGCAGGCCAGCTTGTGCAGTATATTTCGACGTTTTTCCGTAATAACCTAAAACGGCCCGAGCAAAGTGCCACACTCGGCGAAGAAATTGAACATATCAATGCCTATTTACAGATAGAAAAAGCCCGTTTTCAAGAAAGCTTACAAATTCATATTGAGATCCCTGATGAAGTCAAACAGGTTGAACTGCCTGCATTTACCCTACAACCATTGGTTGAAAATGCAATTAAACATGGCACCTCACAGTTATTAGAAACGGGTTATATTACAATACGTAGTTATATCGGCAGTGAACATGTGTATATCGAAATAGAAGATAACGCAGGGCTATATAAGCCTGCAAAACAGTCTGATGGCTTAGGGATGGGCTTAGTCGATAGGCGCTTACGTTTAAAATATGGTGAGCAATATGGCATCAGCGTAGAACACGAGCCAGAAAAATTCACCCGAATGAAAATTCGCCTGCCTTATTTGGCTACAACATAATAATGATTAAATTACCTCTATGAATGTATTGATTGTTGATGACGAACCTCTTGCACGGGAAAATGTGCGTTGCCTGCTCGAAGAACACGATGATATTGAAATTATTGGCGAATGTGCCAACGCAATAGAAGCGATTGGCATCATCCATAAAAAAAAGCCTGATGTGGTCTTTTTGGATATTCAAATGCCACGCCTAACGGGTTTAGAAATGGTACGCATGCTAGATCCAGAAGACCGCCCTTATATTGTCTTTCTTACCGCTTTTAATGAATTTGCCATTCAGGCTTTTGAAGAACATGCTTTTGATTACTTGTTAAAACCCCTTGAAACAGAACGATTAGAAAAGACCTTAAACCGCCTACGCCAAGGCAAGCAAAAACAAAATCTAGAGCTGTTAAGTAACAATGAGCCACTAAAATTTATCCCTTGCACTGGCCATAGCCGTATTTATTTAATGAAACTTGATGAAGTGCTATATGCCACCTCGCGAATGAGTGGCGTGTATGTAATGAGTACGCAAGGATTGGAAGGTTTTACAGAGCTCACTTTACGAACCTTAGAAACTCGAACACCTTTAGTGCGCTGCCATCGCCAATATTTAGTCAATATGACCCAATTAAACGAAATTTTATTTGGTGACAGTGGGCAAGCGGAGTTAGTACTGAGCTCAGGTGAGCGCATTCCTGTTAGCCGTCGTTATCTAAAACCACTAAAAGAGGCATTGGGGTTAGCTTAAAATCATAATATGAAAAATTGTTCTCTAATATGTATAACAATTTGAAAACACAACAATCAGATGCTTTATTAAAACTGATTATGGCCGCTAAAAATAACGTGGATAATAATCGTATAATGACAGTTAGTGAAGCTAGAAGAAGGTTGATTGAAAGAAGGGCTAAACAAACTTAAATAAAAAAACCCGCACTTCAATGAAATGCGGGTTTTGTGTTTTAGTAGGGAATTAATCCCTATAAAACCAAGTCATTATGCGTTATGGCTGCTGCTACGACGACGAGGTGCCGCATTAGTGCCATCTTGGCGTGGAGCAGAGTTACCACGGTCACGGTTACCACCGCCACGACGCTCACCGCCGCCACGACGTTCACCACCGCGCTCACCGCCACGGTCATTACGACGACCTGCACCGAAGCCACCTTCGCTACCGCCATCACGACGACCACCACCACGACGCTCACCACCGCCACGACGTTCGAACGGTTGTGCATCACCGATCAGCTGCATTTGAGTTGGTTTATTCAAAATGCGTGCGCGACTTAAATGAGTTAACACGTCCGTTGGCATACCTTTTGGCAATTCAATTGTCGAGTGCGTTCCGTACAATTTGATATTACCGATATAACGGCTGCTGATATCCGCTTCGTTAGCAATCGCACCAACAATGTGACGAACTTCCACACCATCATCACGGCCAACTTCGATACGGTACATCTCCATATCACCCACATCACGACGCTCACGACGACCGCCACGCTCACCGCGTTCTGCACGGTCAAAACCATTACCATTGCTATTACGGTCACGACGATCACCACGACGATCATCACGGTCGTTGAATTCACGACGTGGGCGACGCGGTGCATCTGGTGGCAAGATCAGCGCACGTTCACCTTGTGCCATTTTCAGCAAGGCTGCGGCTAAGGTTTCCATATCAACATCTTCTGATGGGGACATTTTCGCTAACAGTGAACGGTATTGGTCTAAATCGCTGCTTTCTAATTGCTGTTGAATTTTCTCAGCAAATTTCGCCTGACGACGTTGGCTAAGCAGATCTGCATCTGGTAACTCAACTTCAGGAATAGTCAGTTTCATCGTACGTTCAACGTTACGTAGCAGACGACGTTCACGGTTCTCAACAAACAGTAACGCACGGCCCGCACGGCCCGCACGACCTGTACGACCAATACGGTGAACGTAAGACTCCGCATCCATTGGGATGTCGTAGTTAACAACTAAGCTAATACGCTCAACATCCAGACCACGCGCTGCAACGTCAGTAGCGATCAAGATATCTAGACGACCATCTTTTAAGCGCTCTAACGTTTGCTCACGCAGTGCTTGGTTCATGTCACCATTCAATGCGGCGCTGTTGTAGCCATTGCGTTCTAATGCTTCAGCCACTTCTAATGTTGCATTTTTGGTGCGTACGAAAATAATCGCAGCATCAAAGTCTTCTGCTTCTAAGAAACGTACTAACGCTTCATTTTTACGCATGCCGTACACAGTCCAATAGCTTTGAGCAATATCTGGACGAGTGGTAATGCTAGCCTGAATGCGAATTTCTTTCGGGTCTTTCATAAAACGACGTGTAATACGACGAATTGGTTCAGGCATTGTTGCAGAGAACAGCGCAGTTTGGTGCTCAGCTGGAATTTGGCTCATGATGTTTTCAACATCTTCAATGAAGCCCATACGCAGCATTTCATCAGCTTCGTCTAAAACTAAGCCTTTTAATTTAGAGAGGTCTAACGTTCCACGTTTTAAGTGATCCAGAAGGCGGCCTGGTGTACCCACAACAATTTGCGGTCCTTGGCGCAGCGCACGTAATTGTACGTCATAACGTTGGCCACCATACAGGGCAACAACGTTAACGCGATTCATATGTTTAGAGAAATCGCTCATTGCTTCCGCTACCTGAACAGCCAACTCACGAGTTGGTGCAAGGACTAAAATTTGCGGAGCTTTTAAATCTGGGTCGATGTTATGCAGTAATGGCAAACTAAATGCAGCAGTTTTACCGCTACCTGTTTGTGCCATACCTAATACATCATTACCATCCATTAACAATGGAATACATTGTTGTTGGATTGGTGATGGTTTTTCATATCCCAGGTCGTTTAGTGCTGTCAAAATAGATGCTGATAAACCTAACTCAGCAAAAGAAATATCGGTCTCAGTAGTCATGTAAAGGTGCCTCATACATAATGGCAGCCAGTTTACATAACCATGCGAAAATCATTTCGGTCATTTTCATTTAAAATGTGAACTGGCTCAAATTGTGTTTATTAAACGAACAAATAGGCCGTCATCCCGAGGGATGATGACTTAAAAAAATATCGTGAAATGTTCGTCAGCTATTGCTGGCCCGATTCTAAAAGGTCGTCTTGTTCTTGGCCTAACAGCGCCAATTCCAACAATGCATAGCGGTGTTCAACAAAGCTGTGAGCGTTGTTAGCTACCGTCAGTTTGAATAACGCAACTGCGCTATCCTTATCCCCCAGACTTAGGTAATGCTTACCTAAATAGAAGTTAGTTTCACTGAGATGCTCAGCGAGCGAAGTGTTATCCGTAGACGTTTCTTTCAAACGCGCCATCAATGTATTTTCATCGATATTGCCAAGATAGAATTCTACGATATTCCAGCCCCATTGCCCTTTCTCCGCTTGGTTGTAGCGGGCGGCAAGATTATCTTGCGCCATACGCGGGTCTATGTCTTTCTCTACGAGATAAAGCCACAGAGTACGAAAAGGATCATTTGGATCTATCTGATAATACGCCAGCAGATCATCCTGCGCTAGTTTGTATCGTTCACCGTAATATAATGCGATGCCACGATTCATTCGCGCGAAATTGTAAGTTGGATCAAGCTCTAAAACAGAATCAAACGCTTCATAGGCAGCATCATAATTGCCTGCCTGCGTAAAATATATTCCTAAAAAATTAAAAACTTCAGGAATATCAGGACGAATGGCTAACGCAGTTGAAAAATCATTACGCGCCAGTGCCCTTAAACCGAGACTATCATACAACACACCGCGCTCATATAAAAGCTGTGCGTATTCATCATCGGTTAAAGACCGGCTCGCAAGAATTTGTTCCATACGAGCCAGTATCACTTCTTGTTGCAATGAAGGTTGAAGTGGAACGGCAAATACCTCGTTCTTTCGCCAATCTTTGCTACTACATCCAATAATAACAAAAAAGATAAGCGCCAAGAGCACACGCGGTAACGTGCGATAATCTCTCACCCGAAGACAGATACTGTTCGACATACTCCGCCCTTACATTACCACGCTTTACAAATTATGGTTTCAGCAAATTTAGGCTGATAGCGCCCTAACTTAATAGAGCGCTGTTAGGTCAGCTTACTCTGCTGAGTCCTGCGGCTGTGCAGTTGATTCTTCAGTTGCTACCGCTTCTTTCATGCTAAGACGGATACGACCTTGACGGTCAATTTCCAATACCTTAACAGGAACTTCTTGACCCATTTGCAGGTAATCTGTCACTTTCTCAACACGCTTGTCCGCGATTTGAGAAATATGAACCAGACCTTCTTTACCCCCACCAATCGCAACGAATGCACCAAAGTCGACGATACGGGTTACTTTACCTGGGTAAATGCGGCCCACTTCAACTTCTGCAGTAATGTCTTCGATACGACGAATGGCTTCTTTCGCTTTCAGGCCATCAGTTGCGGCAATCTTAACAGTACCATCATCTTCGATTTCAATCGTTGTGCCAGTTTCTTCCGTTAATGCACGGATCACTGAACCACCTTTACCGATGACATCTTTGATTTTGTCTGAGTTAATTTTGATCGTGTAAATGCGTGGTGCAAATTCAGAGATCTCTTCACGTGGACCATTAATTGCTTGTTCCATTGTACCAAGAATGTGCAGACGTGCACCTTTTGCTTGGTTCAGAGCAACTTGCATGATTTCACGTGTGATACCTTCGATTTTGATGTCCATTTGCAGTGCACTGATACCTTCACGGCTACCAGCTACTTTAAAGTCCATGTCACCTAAGTGGTCTTCGTCACCTAAGATGTCAGACAGAACAACGAAATCGTTACCTTCTTTCACCAGACCCATTGCAATACCTGCAACAGCGGCTTTAATTGGCACACCAGCATCCATCAGTGCTAATGATGCACCACAAACAGATGCCATTGATGATGAACCATTAGATTCAGTGATTTCAGATACAACACGGATAGTGTATGGGAAATCAGCGTGGTCTGGCATTACTGCTAACACACCACGTTTCGCTAAACGGCCATGGCCGATTTCACGACGTTTTGGTGAACCCACCATACCAGTTTCACCAACAGAGTATGGAGGGAAATTGTAATGGAATAAGAAACGGTCAGTATATTCGCCCATTAATTGGTCGATAACCTGCGCATCACGTTCTGTACCTAACGTTGCCGTTACCAGTGCTTGAGTTTCACCACGAGTAAACAGTGCAGAACCGTGAGTACGTGGCAGAACTCCTGTACGAACGTCCAGAGCGCGAACCATATCTTTTTCGCGGCCATCGATGCGTGGCTCACCACGGATAACACGGCTACGAACAACTTGTTTTTCTAAGCTTGCTAAAATGTCAGCAACTTCAGAAACATCAACGTTTTCGTCTTCAGCAACTAATACTGCAGTGACTTCTTCTTTGATTAAGTCAACCTGCGCGTAGCGCTCTTGTTTCTCAGTGATGCGGTAAGCGTCGCCCATACGGCTTTCAGCTAATTGTGCAACACGGTCATGCAGAGCTTGGTTAACTGGCTCTGGCTGCCAATCCCATTTCTCTTTACCCGCTTCTTTCACTAATTCATTGATATTCTGAATAACAACTTGTTGTTGGTCGTGGCCAAATACCACCGCACCTAACATTTGCTCTTCGCTTAATAAATCAGCTTCAGATTCAACCATTAATACCGCGTTATCAGTACCTGCAACCACTAAGTCCAAACGGCTGTTTTTCAGCTCGTCTGCTGTAGGGTTCAGAACATATTGGTCATTGATAAAACCAACACGTGCCGCACCGATTGGGCCATTAAATGGAACACCTGACAGTGCTAATACTGCAGACGCACCGATCATCGCAACAATATCTGGATTAACTTGTGGGTTAACAGACACAACAGTCGCAATGATTTGAATTTCGTTATAAAAACCTTCTGGGAACAGAGGGCGTAGAGGACGGTCAATCAGACGAGCGATTAACGTTTCACCTTCACCAGGACGACCTTCACGACGGAAGAAGCTTCCTGGGATACGGCCCGCTGCATATGTACGTTCTTGATAGTTAACAGTTAAAGGGAAGAAGTCTTGACCTTCTTTCACTTTTTTCTGTGCAACTGCAGTCACAAATACTGCAGTGTCATCCATGTTAACCATAACAGCAGCAGATGCTTGGCGTGCAATCATACCTGTTTCAATCGAGACAGTATGTTGACCGTATTGGAATTTACGAACAATAGGATTTAACACTATATTACCCTTTTTGTAAGGCTACCTGAGATTCTCAGGGAGCATTGGCTTACTCTTCCTACTACAGCCTCGCGACTAATGAGAATACTGATATTCCAGTGATCAGCTCTCTCATTAGCCGCGCGAATCGGATGCAGCGAAGAGGCATTAATAAAACAGCTTACTACGACTTATAGCTTAGCATTTAAGTTAAGTATAATTCGAGTATTACTTCAACTTTCAAAATAACTTTTAGAAGAAAAGGGGCCTCTGGCCCCTTTTCTCTGAAACTGACTCTACTCGTCATACTTCAAGTTGCAACGTTGCTGACTACATTCACTTGTACTAGCCACATACTGATGTATATACCTAGCAACTCACTCATTTGTCGCCTAGCTGCAACTCAAATTATCTAGAGTAAGATTAGCGACGCAGACCTAAACGCTCGATAAGAGCAGTGTAACGCGCGATATCTTTACCTTTCAAGTAAGCTTGTAAGCGACGACGCTGAGCAACCATACGCAGCAGACCACGACGGCTGTGGTGATCTTTTTTGTGCTCTGCAAAGTGGCTTTGCAGGTGGTTGATTTGTGCAGTCAGCAGAGCGATTTGAACTTCGCTTGAACCAGTGTCATTTTCACCGCGGCCGAACTCAGCAACGATTTTAGCTTTCGCTTCATTACTTAGAGACATAATAAACTCCAAAATGATTAATGTAAGTGATGAGAGCCAATCTCTAATTTAGCATCTCAAGATTAAGCGCCGCTATTCTACGCTGCTTAAGGCAGCAAAGCAATAAGCGCTACTACGCGGGCTGTTCATTTTCCACAACCAAACGCTTCGGTGCGATACGTCCATCCTCACTCACCAGAGCAATGCCGATAAACCGCTGCGCTGTACCACAAGTGACTCGAACCATACCGTCTTCTTCAAGGCCTTCAACCGCAGCTCTTACAGGTTGCCCCTGTTTAAAGTAAGCCGCTGTTTCCTCTGTAATATTTACAGCTGGGAAATGAACGACTGCGGTATCCATTGGCAATAATAAAGTATCAAGCAAGGACTCAAAAGACCCTTCACCTGCATCTACTTTTGCTCGTAAAGCGGCTAATTGCTCTAATGTTACCATTCGCTCATAAGGATAATTAGCCACTTGCACTCGACGCAAGTAAATCACATGCGCACCACAGCCTAACATCTCACCTAGGTCATCAATAATGGTACGAATATAGGTTCCTTTAGAACAGTGTATCTCCAGCTCTAATTCATTGTTTTCTAAACGAATAAACTGCAATTCATACACTGTAATTGGACGAGCTTCACGCTCAACCGTAATTCCTTTACGCGCATATTCATACAATGGACGACCTTGATGTTTCAGCGCAGAATACATTGAAGGAACTTGTAATGTATCACCGCGGAAAAACGCTAAAGCGTCATCCAATTGCTGCTGTGTAAACTCTACGTTACGCTCACTGATAATTTCGCCGTGTGAATCTGACGTGTCAGTACGTTGTCCAAGACGAGCAATGACGCGATAACGTTTATCTGAATCGAGTAAAAACTGGGAAAATTTCGTCGCTTCGCCGAGGCAAACAGGCAACATACCTGTTGCGAGAGGGTCAAGTGCCCCCGTATGCCCAGCTTTATTGGCATTAAAAAAGCGCCGCACTTTTTGCAGCGCATCATTTGAAGAAATATCCGTGGGTTTATCCAGCAGCACTACACCGTCAATATTACGGCCGCTACGACGACGCCCCATTATTTTTCCTCTTTATCACTAACATCCGCACGACGTTTTTCATCATCGCGGATCACATTTGACACTAAATTAGACATCCGCATACCATCAATAAGAGAGTTGTCATACTCAAATGTTAACTCAGGAATAATACGCAAACGCATTGCTTTTCCAATTAATGAACGTATAAAGCCTGATGCTTCATTTAATGCTTTAATGCCGTCTGCAACCATTTCTTCTTCACTTTTATCATTAGCGATATTGAAGAAGGTCACAAAGACTTTACCGTATGCAAGATCGCGAGATAACTCGACACCTGAAACAGTAGCCATACCAATACGTGGGTCTTTGATCTCACGTTGTAAGATGATCGCAATTTCTTTTTGCATCTCTTGCGCAACGCGCTGAGCACGACTGAATTCTTTTGCCATCGTTATATCTCCTGACAATAAAGGGGGCTATCGCCCCCTTATAACACTATTTTGTAATCACGAAACTTCGTGGGCTCCCACAAAATTAACCGTCGATAGAACGCTTAACTTCAATGATTTCGAAGACTTCGATCATATCGCCAACGCGAACGTCGTTGTAGTTCTTAACGCCGATACCACATTCCATACCGTTACGAACTTCATTGACGTCATCTTTAAAGCGACGCAGTGATTCTAATTCACCTTCATAGATAACGACGTTATCACGTAATACACGGATTGGGTTATTACGTTTGATGGTGCCTTCAGTGACCATACAACCAGCAACAGCACCGAATTTCGGTGATTTAAACACATCACGAACTTCTGCCAGACCAATAATTTGCTGTTTGTACTCAGGCGCTAACATACCGCTCATAGCTTGTTTGATTTCATCAATTAAGCTATAGATAACAGAGTAGTAGCGTAAGTCAACACTTTCACTTTCAATCACACGACGAGCAGAAGCATCTGCACGTACGTTGAAGCCTAAGATAATAGCATTCGATGCCGCAGCTAATGTTGCGTCAGTTTCAGTGATACCACCGACACCAGAACCGATGATCTTAATTTTAACTTCATCAGTCGACAGCTTCATTAGAGAGTCAGTAATCGCTTCACAAGTACCTTGAACGTCGGTTTTCAGAACGATGTTCAGCTCAGATACTTTACCTTCTTCCATGTTAGCAAACATGTTTTCCAGTTTAGATTTCTGCTGGCGAGCTAATTTAACATCACGGAATTTACCTTGACGGTACAGGGCAACTTCACGTGCTTTTTTCTCGTCACGTACAACGGTGGCTTCATCACCCGCCGAAGGCACGTTAGATAAACCTAAAATCTCAACAGGCATAGAAGGACCTGCAGATTGAACTTCTTTACCTAATTCGTTACGCATTGCACGAATACGGCCATATTCGAAACCACACAGGACGATATCGCCTTTGTTCAATGTACCTTCTTGAACCAGGATTGTTGCAACTGGGCCACGACCTTTGTCTAAGTACGATTCAACAACGACACCGCTTGCCATACCTGCATATACCGCTTTCAGTTCTAAGACTTCAGCTTGCAGCAAGATAGCATCGAGCAGCTCATCAATACCGGTACCTTTCTTCGCAGAAACGCTGATGAACTGAGTATCACCACCCCAATCTTCAGAAATAACACCGTACTGAGACAGCTCATTTCTAACGCGATCTGGGTCTGCTTCTGGTTTATCAATTTTATTTACCGCGACAACAATTGGCACACCTGCCGCTTTCGCATGCTGAATAGCTTCAATTGTTTGTGGCATAACACCATCGTCTGCGGCAACAACCAGAACAACGATATCCGTTGCCTGAGCACCACGAGCACGCATTGAAGTAAACGCGGCATGACCTGGGGTATCTAAGAAGGTGATCATACCCTTGTCAGTTTGTACGTGGTAAGCACCAATGTGCTGAGTAATACCACCCGCTTCACCTGATGCTACTTTCGTTGAACGAATGTAGTCAAGTAGAGAGGTTTTACCATGGTCAACGTGACCCATAATGGTCACAACTGGCGCACGTGGCTCTTGAAGTGCAGAACCCGTGTCACGGTCATTCATTACCGCTTCTTCTAATTCGTTTTCACGACGCAGAATAACTTTGTGGCCCATTTCCTCTGCGACTAACTGTGCAGTTTCTTGGTCAATCACTTGGTTGATAGTCGCCATGGCGCCCATCTTCATCATAGTTTTGATGACTTGAGAACCTTTTACTGCCATTTTATTAGCAAGTTCACCAACGGTGATCGTTTCACCAATTACCACATCACGGTTAACCGCAACGGCTGGCTTAGTAAAGCTTTGTTGTAAAGAACTACCTTTACGTTGCTTACCTTTGCTGCGACCTGAACGGCCAGCGGCACGTTCTTCTTCGCGATCTGCTTTTTCAGAAAGTTTATTACCTTTCTTTTGGCGAGGTGCTTTTGCAGTACGATTACGTGAACGACGGCCTTCTTCTTTCTCATCACTTTCATCTTCGGCTGCACGAGCGTGCGTCGAAGTTGTTGTGTGATAATCGCTATCTTCTTCAGTTTTCGTGTCTGCAGTCCACTTTTCACCGTTTTCTTCAGCCATTTTGCGTGCTTCTTCAGCCACGCGACGTGCTTCTGCTTCAACTTTGCGCTGAGTTTCTTCTTCAGCTTTACGTTTTAGCTCCGCAGCTTCAGCTTCACGGCGTTGTTTGTCGGCATTACTTTCTACAGCTTTGCCTGCTTTTTGTTGATTTTCGCTTGGTTTCACTTTTTCTCTTTCCGCTGCTTCGCGCGTAGCTTTATCTGCTGCTTCACGTTTTGCTTTCTCTTGGGCTTCACGTTTTGCCTTTTCTTCCGCTTCACGTTTAGCTGTTTCTTCTGCTAATCGTTTTGCTTCTGCTTGACGTTGTGCCAGTTCTTCAGCTTCGCGCTGTGCCTGCTCTTCCGCTTCACGCTGCGCCTGCTCTTCCGCTTTTGCTTCTTCAGCATCACGGTTCACATAAGTGCGTTTTTTGCGGACTTCGACATTTACCGATTTGCTTTTGCCACCGGTGACGGGGACACTCAGCGTACTACGAGTTTTGCGCTGTAGTGTCAATTTGCTTGGCTGACCCGCTGCTCCGCCTTGTTCACGGTTTAAATGGCTCAGTAAAGCTTCTTTTTCTGACTGGCTAACAGAGTCATTCTCACCTTTTTTGATCCCTGCTTCAGCAAATTGCTGTACCAGGCGATCAACTGTGGTTTGAATTTCCGTTGCCAATGTTTTTACAGTTTCTGTCATGCCGTTCCTTCCTGCTACAGTGTTTACGCATCGTTACCGAACCAGCAAATATTACGTGCGGCCATGATGAGCGTACCTGCTTTCTCATCATCCAGACCTTCAATATCAATCAGGTCGTCGATGCCCTGCTCAGCAAGATCTTCCAGTGTACAGATTCCACGAGTAGCCAAATTATAGGCAAGAGTACGATCCATACCTTCAAGATTCAACAAATCTTCTGCTGGCTGATTATCACCTAGGCTCTCTTTTTGAGCCAATTCTATTGTGGTGAGGGCCGCTTTCGCTCTTTCACGTAGAACTTCAACAGTCTCTTCATCAAGACCATCAATTTCCAGAAGTTCATTAATAGGCACGTAAGCCAGTTCTTCTAACGTCGAGAAGCCTTCTTCAACAAGTGCAGTGGCAAACTCTTCATCAATATCAAGATGCTTGGTGAATGTATCAATAGAAGCATGTGCTTCTGCCTGATGTTTTGCATTAAGCTCTTCTGCGGTCATGACGTTTAATTCCCACTTGTCATCACCACGGTGTTTTTTCAGTAATTGCGCTGCCAGACGCACGTTTTGACCGTTACGTCCGATGGCTTGCGCCAGATTACTGCTTTCTACGGCAACATCCATCGTACATTTGTCTTCATCGACCACGATAGATGCAACATCAGCCGGAGCCATTGCATTAATAACGAATTGAGCTGGGTTATCGTCCCATAACACAATATCAATTCTTTCGCCGCCTAATTCACTAGAAACGGCTTGAACTCGCGCTCCACGCATACCAACACAAGCACCAACAGGGTCGATACGCTTGTCATTAGTTTTAACCGCAATTTTTGCACGAGAACCTGGGTCACGGGCAGCGGCTTTGATTTCAATAATTTCTTCACCGATTTCTGGCACTTCAATGCGGAATAACTCAATCAGCATTTCAGGGCGAGAACGCGTAACAAAAAGTTGTGCGCCGCGCGCTTCAGGACGAACATCATACAGGACTCCGCGGATACGGTCACCTGGACGGAAGTTTTCACGTGGCAACATATCTTCACGCAGAATCACAGCCTCAGCGTTATTGCCTAAGTCTAACGTGATATTTTCACGATTAACTTTTTTCACCTGAGCAGTGATAATTTCACCTTGTTGCTCACGGAATTGGTCAACAACCATCGCACGCTCTGCTTCGCGTACTTTCTGTACGATAACTTGCTTAGCTGTTTGAGTGGTAATACGGTCAAATACAACAGACTCGATTTGGTCTTCGACGTACTCTCCAAGCTGCAGTGCAGGATCTTCGTATTGAGCCGCTTCTAACGTAATTTCACGCGTTGGCATTGTGACTTCTTCGACAATTAACCAACGACGGAAGGTGTCGAAATCACCTGATTTACGGTCAATTTCTACACGGACATCAATTTCTTGCTCGTATTTCTTTTTAGTCGCCGTCGCTAATGCAGTTTCCAGAGCCTCGAAGATTTTTTCACGAGGGAGGGATTTTTCGTTAGAAACCGCTTCTACAACAGCCAGAATTTCTTTATTCATCCTAGTTGCCTCATTGAACTTTATTAAAAGTGGGGTACCAAGTTAGCTTTCTGGATGTTGCCGAGGGCGAACACCTCATCCTTACCATCTACAGTAACCGTAATCATTTCACCGTCTATGGCCTTAATAACGCCTTGCCACCTACGGCGGTTCTGCATTGCTATACGCAAAGTCAATGCCACCTCTTCACCCATAAAACGCTCGTAATGCGCAATAGTGAATAATGGACGCTCAAGCCCTGGTGACGATATTTCCAGGTTATAAATGACAGAAATTGGATCTTCAACGTCCAATACTGCACTGACCTGATGGCTGACATCAGCACAATCATCAACAGTGATGCCTTCTTCACTATCGATGAAGACACGCAGTGTCGATGTGCGACCACGGATAAACTCTAAGCCAACAAATTCAAAGCCTAGCGCCTCCACCGGTGCTGAAATCATCTCTGTTAATTTCTGTTCTAATGTGGACAAGCCCACCCCCAGACATAAAAAAAGGGCTATAAAAGCCCAGTTAATTCGATTGTCAAATAACAAAAAACCCCGAAATTCGGGGCTTTATGCAACTGGACCCTGTAGTGCACGGGTTCACCATATTCTTATTATACCTGTAAAATCTAGAGAAATCGATGAGAAATTTTGAGAGCTGTTAGATAACTGCACTTGATTGCTACACCGGATAACTACTATAGACTAAGATACTGACAAGGTATATTGAATAAGAAATGGTTGCGGGAGCCGGATTTGAACCGACGACCTTCGGGTTATGAGCCCGACGAGCTACCAAGCTGCTCCATCCCGCGTTCGAAAACGTGTCATATTCTACACAGATAACCTGCAAATCACAAGCTATCTAAAATAATGGTGCCGAGGACGGGACTTGAACCCGTACGCCCGTTTTGTAGGCACTACCACCTCAAGGTAGCGTGTATACCAATTTCACCACCTCGGCACTGAGGCGAGGTTATCAATAGTTAATCAATAACCTCAAATTTTAACTTCTCACTCATCGCTGAGCTTACTACTTAATGATGGCATTAGTTGCCTTCATTCGGAATCTTTCACACTTAACGAGGGATATCGCTCGTTGGTGTAGCTGGTGCTGCCGGAACGTCTGTTGGTTGCTCGACTTTTGTAGGTTCACTAATGTTTTCCCACTTACTACCACTACCAGTTCCGTACTTGTTAGCAGTCATATTGCCAAGTATCAAACTGATGATGAAAAACACAGCAGCCAAGATTCCAGTCATACGGGTCATGAAGTTACCTGAGCCCGATGAACCAAACAGTGTTGCAGAAGCGCCCGCACCGAATGAAGCTCCCATGTCAGCACCTTTACCTTGCTGTAACATAATCAGACCAATAAGCCCGATAGCCGCTAGCAAGAAAATAATTAAAAGAGCTACATACATTTGAGTTACCTATTCAGTTGCGGTGCATAGCCTAATGCTATGACCTTTATCACTGCACACCTACTCATTTCGACCGTGAAAGAATACTCTTACGGGATTGAGCAGGTGCGAATACTAACCAAAGCTGAGCCGACAAGCAAGTCTATTTTGATTCCATTTGATTATTTGCAGAAAAAAACAACAAATCATCAAAATATCGCTCAGCTTCACCCATAATAACTTAGCCCGCTGCTTTTACAGCATCCGCAATATAGTTTGCCATTGCAGTCACATCAGCTTCATTTTCACCTTCAACCATGACACGGATTAACGGCTCTGTTCCTGATTTTCTCAGTAATACACGGCCTTTTCCTGCCAATTGTTTTTCAACTTCTTCGTTCGCTGCAACCACCGCATCACTTTGTAGTGGATCGTGTTGGCCTTTGAAACGGACATTGACTAACACTTGAGGTAATAATTTCATACCACTGCATAAGTCATGTAAGCTCATATGGTTACGTACCATAGCACTTAATACCTGCAAGCCTGCAACAATCCCGTCACCAGTAGTCGTTTTATCCAATAAAATCACGTGGCCTGAGTTTTCAGCCCCCATGCGCCAACCTTTTTCCTGTAATTTTTCGAGGACATAGCGGTCGCCCACTTTTGCACGCTCAAAAGGAATTCCTAGCTGTTTCAGAGCGATTTCTAATCCCATATTACTCATTAGTGTTCCGACTACGCCGCCTTTTAGCTGGCCTTGACGTAGTGCTTCACGAGCAATAATAAAGAGGATTTGGTCACCATCGACTTTTTCACCGAGGTGGTCAACCATGATAATGCGGTCGCCATCACCATCAAATGCCAAGCCAACGTGCGCTTTTTCTTCCAGTACTTTTTGTTGCAATTGACGCACATCCGTTGCACCACATTCTTCATTGATGTTGATCCCATTAGGATCACAACCGATAGTGATAACCTCAGCCCCTAATTCACGAAACACATTTGGTGCGATGTGATAAGTCGCCCCGTTAGCACAGTCAATCACTATTTTTAAACTTGCTAGGCTTTGTTCGTTCGGGAACGTACCTTTACAAAATTCAATATAACGGCCCGCAGCATCGACAATACGGTTTGCACGACCTAATTCTGCTGATTCAACGCATGTGATCGGCTTTTCCATTTCAGCTTCAATAGCTTCTTCGACTTCATCAGGCAATTTGGTTCCATCAATTGAGAAGAATTTAATTCCATTGTCATAATATGGGTTATGAGATGCTGAAATGACAATCCCCGCTTCTGCGCGGAAAGTACGTGTTAAATAAGCGACCGCAGGGGTTGGCATTGGGCCAGTGAAAGATGCAGATAAACCTGCAGCAGCTAAGCCAGCTTCTAGCGAGGATTCCAACATATAACCAGAAATACGCGTATCTTTACCAATAATAATTTTACGAGAACCATGACGTGCGAGAACTTTTCCTGCCGCCCAACCTAATTTTAAAACAAAATCAGGGGTAATTGGGCTATCGCCCACTTTGCCACGAATACCATCAGTACCAAAATATTTACGGTCGCTCATACGCTTATTTTTCCTTTTCTGACAGAGTCATCTGTACCACTTGCATCGCTTGCACGGTTTCTTTGACATCATGAACTCGAATGATGTGTGCTCCTTGCATCGCAGCAATCACTGCGCAAGTTAGGCTGCCTGCGAGACGTTCTTGTGGTGGAACATTTAATAATTGTCCAATCATAGATTTACGTGACATCCCTGCCAATAGCGGTAGTCCGAAATTATGAAATTGCTCTAAGTTTGCCAATAACTGGTAATTATGCGACAAGTTCTTACCAAAACCAAAGCCTGGATCAAGGATAATTTGCTGTCTCTCTATCCCTGCAGTCACGCATCGGGTGATTTCAGCGTCAAGATAGTCTTTTACTTCACGCACCACGTTTTCATAATTTGGTGCTTCTTGCATCGTTCTTGGCTGGCCTTGCATATGCATAATGCAAACGGGTAAACCTGTTTTCGCAGCAACTTCTAATGCACCTGGCTCATGGAGCGAACGAATGTCATTGATAATATGCATGCCTGCGTTTGCAGCTTCGGCCATGACTTTCGCTTTCGAAGTATCAACTGAAATCCACACATCAAAACGCTGTGCTATCGCTTCAACAATGGGAATAACTCGGTCAAGTTCCTCATTCACAGAGACTTCAGCGGCGCCAGGACGGGTCGATTCGCCACCAATATCAATGATAGCCGCGCCGTGTTGAACCATTTTTGCCACATGCTCAAGCGCATCATGATAACGATTATGAGTGCCACCATCTGAAAATGAATCAGGAGTGACATTCAAAATCCCCATCACCTTTGGTGTGGATAAGTCAAGAACACTGCCTCTCGCTTTGATTTGCATTGTTATTTTTCCTTAACGAAAAAAACCCCAGCGAACTGGGGTCTTAGTATTTTATTTCACGACCGCTTATTGTGGTTTGCTGTCGTTATTATCTGATGGTTTTGATTCATCAGTATTATTACTATTATCGGTATTACTTGGTTCTTCAGCACTGTTATTAGGTTCTTCAGATTGAGGTTTTTCGGCTGTTTTTGCTACATTTGCCGCACCTTTACCAAATGTTCCCGTCACATTACTGACTTTTTTATCTTCATCCCAACCCGCTGGTTCACGAACTGGACGACGATTCATTAAATCATCAATCATTGGCATATCGATAGTTTCATATTTCAGTAATGCATCTTTCGTTGCATGTAGAATATCGATATTGTCTTCCAGTGTTTTGTAAGCCAGTTGGTAACAGTGGTCTAAAATTTTCTTAATTTCTTCATCAACAATACGTGCTGTTTCATCAGAAATTCCAGAACCATTACCTGAAGAACGACCTAAGAACGCTGGACCTTCTTCTTTCGAGTATTGCATTGGGCCTAAACGGTCTGAGAAGCCCCATTGCGTTACCATGTTACGTGCCGTATTAGTTGCAAACTGAATATCTGAAGATGCTCCCGTCGTTACTTTATCGCGACCGTAAATCAGTTCTTCAGCAATACGCCCCGCATAGGCTGTCGCAATCATACCTTCGAGTTTCAAGCGACTACGGCTAACTTCATCACCTTCCGGTAAGAAGAAGGCCACACCCAGTGCTTGACCACGTGGAACAATTGTGACTTTGTGAACAGGGTCATGCTCTGGCATTAAATGACCGATAATCATATGACCACCTTCATGGTAAGCCGTTGATTCTTTTTGCTCTTCGGTCATCATCAGAGAACGACGCTCTGCACCCATCCAAATTTTGTCACGCGCTTTTTCGAATTCAACCATGGAAACGACACGCATGTTTGCACGTGCGGCAAACAACGCGGCTTCGTTAACCAAGTTTGCCAATTCAGCACCCGAGAAGCCAGGTGTTGCACGAGCAAGAATGAAAGTATCTACGCTTGGATCGATAGGAACACGACGCATATGTACTTTCAGAATTTGTTCACGGCCACGAACGTCTGGTAAGCCAACAACTACCTGACGGTCAAAACGACCTGGACGTAATAAAGCAGGGTCAAGTACGTCAGCACGGTTAGTTGCTGCGATAACAATAATACCCTCATTACCTTCAAAACCGTCCATTTCAACTAGCATTTGGTTCAGTGTTTGCTCACGCTCATCGTGACCACCACCAAGACCGGCACCACGTTGACGACCTACTGCGTCAATCTCATCGATAAAGATGATACAAGGCGCTGCTTTTTTCGCTTGTTCGAACATATCACGAACACGAGAAGCCCCCACACCCACAAACATTTCCACGAAGTCTGAACCGGAAATAGTGAAGAATGGGACTTTTGCCTCACCAGCGATAGCTTTTGCCAGTAATGTTTTACCTGTTCCTGGAGGCCCTACCATCAAGACGCCTTTTGGAATTTTACCGCCAAGTTTTTGGAAACGAGCAGGTTCACGCAGAAACTCTACGATTTCGCCTACTTCTTCTTTGGCTTCATCACACCCAGCAACGTCTGCAAATGTTGTTTTGATCTGATCTTCTGTCAGCATGCGGGCTTTACTTTTGCCAAATGACATCGCCCCCTTGCCGCCACCGCCTTGCATCTGGCGCATGAAGAAAATCCAGACACCAATCAACAGAAGCATTGGGAACCAGGAAATAAAAATAGATGTCAGTAAGCTAGGTTCTTCTGGTGGTTCACCAACAACCGTCACATGCTTATTCAGCAAAGTGTCTAACAGCTTCTCATCCTGCATAGGAAGATAAGTTGTATAGCGGCTATTATCAGCCTTTCTGACGTTCAGTTCACGACCGGTGATACGAACTTCACGCACCTGATCCTGGGCTAACTCATTGATAAACGTAGAATAATCGACTCTGCGACTATTCGAATCGCTTGGGCCAAAACTCTGGAACAAGGACATCAGAACAACTGCGATGACTAACCAGAGAATCAGGTTTTTCGCCATGTCACTCAAGGGATTAACCTCATATTACAACTGTGTTAACAAATAACGCTCAGGGTACTATAGTTTTAGCCCTGTCGCTACAATGTATACTTCACGTGACCGTGCCCGCGAAGATTCGGGTTTACGAACTTTTACTTTCGTAAACAGGGAGCGGATATCCCTAAGGTAATCGTCAAAGCCTTCTCCCTGAAACACTTTAACAATGAAACTCCCCCCAGGCGCCAATACAGCACGGCACATATCCAATGCTAATTCAACTAGATACATAGAGCGAGGAATATCAACCGCTGGTGTCCCACTCATATTTGGCGCCATGTCAGACATGACCACCTGTACTTTTTTGTCGCCAACGCGTTCTAACAAAGCGGCGAGAACGGCTTCATCGCGAAAATCCCCTTGCAGGAAATCAACGCCAACGATTGGGTCCATCGGCAATAAGTCACAAGCAATAACCCGCCCATTATGACCTATTTGGCTAACAACGTATTGCGACCAACCACCAGGGGCTGCTCCTAAATCAACAACGGTCATACCTGGTTTAAAAATTTTATCACCTTGCTGGATTTCTTCCAGCTTAAACCATGCACGTGAGCGTAGCCCTTTTTTTTGTGCTTGCTGAACATATTTATCACTAAAATGCTCTTGCAACCAGCGACTTGAGCTTGCCGAACGTTTTTTATTGGCCATTGTGCTTTCCAACTATACTAAAAGAACTTCACCTAACTTGCTGCTTCTTTACCATCAAAAAGATATAATTGATGGTGATAGATATCAGATGGCGGTAGAATAAGCCATTTTCAATACTAACCAAGCAAAAAATCAATGAATCTTAATAAAAAACAAATTCAGCACCTAAAAAGTCTCGCTCACCATTTAAACCCTGTTGTTATGATCGGCAACAATGGTTTAACCGAAGGTGTTTTGGCTGAGATTGAACTCTCATTAGCGCATCATGAGCTTATCAAAGTCAAGATCGCAGGCGAAGACCGTGATACTAAAAATTTGATCGCTGATGCGATTGTTCGCGAAACTGGTGCAGTAAATGTACAAATCATCGGTAAAATTCTTGTTATCTACCGTCCTTCGGCAGACCGCAAAATCATTTTACCTAAATAATTTCCCATCATTTATATAAAAATGCCATTGAAAGCATGTTTTATATGATGAAAAAGGCCGCCTGCGGCCTTTTTCTTTAAATCAGGGAAATAATATAACCAATTCAGGGAAATAGGAATCAGATATACTCAACTTTAAGAATTTCGAACTCAACATCGCCACCTGGGGTTTTAATTGAGACCACGTCATCAACTTCTTTACCCACTAAACCACGTGCTATCGGGGAGTTAACAGAAATCAGATTGATCTTAATATCTGCTTCGTCATCACCAACGATACGATACGTTAGCTCTTCATCGGTATCAACATTCAGTACTGTCACAGTTGCGCCAAAGATAACGCGACCATTATTGACCATTTTAGTTACATCGATCACTTGAGCGTGAGAAAGCTTACCTTCGATTTCTTGAATACGGCCCTCACAGAAACCTTGTTGCTCACGTGCTGCATGATATTCTGCATTTTCTTTTAAGTCACCGTGCTCACGCGCTTCTGCAATAGATGCAATAATTTCTGGGCGACGGACAGATTTAAGGAATTCAAGCTCTTCTCTTAGCTTATCCGCACCAAGTACCGTCATCGGGATCTGTTTCATTAATAAATACCTCGGTTCAATCCTATCTAAAAACAAGTATCTTCCTGATTTTGTAACAACAGTACACCGAACACCTACGTAAAACCGGGGGTGTTCTAGTAAAAAAACGCAATCAGACTTATGTACTCATTTATCTTATCATAATGTACGCTATTTTAACTGAGACTTAATAACGGGTCACCGTTTACTTTCTTGGGCATTACACTTTAGTATGTATTATATGTCCACCCTAATGCGTGAAATATATGTCATTATTAACTTTAACCAGAAAATGGATCATCTCTTTAGGAATTACCTTAGCCAGTACGCAAGTTTTTGCGATTCCTATTGATGAGTACAAACAATATTTACCTGATGGCACTAACCTTGCTCTGGTCGCGCAAAAAGTGGGAAGTAGTACCCCATTAATTGATTATAATGCACAGCAAATGGCATTACCTGCAAGTACACAAAAGGTTGTGACCGCTCTTGCTGCCCTATTACAACTGGGGCCAGATTACCGTTTTGTCACCAATTTTGAAACTGATGCAAAACTTAGCAACAACACATTGACTGGCGATTTAGTGATCCGCTTCAGTGGTGACCCAACACTAACCCGTCAACAAATTCGCAATATGGCTAATGCGTTAAAGCAGCTTGGGATCCATAAAGTTGATGGCGATCTCGTCGTTGATATTTCTGCTTTTACTAGCCATGACAAAGCGCCTGGTTGGGTTTGGAATGATATGACCCAATGTTTTAGTGCGCCACCTGCAGCTGCTATCATTGACCGCAACTGTTTTTCAGTTTCTCTTTATCCCGCAGAAAAAGCAGGTGACTATGCCTTCATTAAGGCGGCTAGTTTTTACCCTGTCAATATGTTCAGCGAAGTCAAAACATTAGCTAAAGGCTCCCCTGAAGCACGCTATTGCGAACTTGATGTTGTTCCTGGTGAACTGAATCGCTATACCTTGACAGGTTGCTTAACTCAACGCAGCGAGCCCTTACCACTTGCCTTTGCGGTACAAAACGGAGCAAGTTACTCAGGGGCGATTGTCAAAAATGAATTAACCACTGCGGGTATTGAGCTCACCGGCCATGTGAAAAAGCGCACATTCCCAGCGCCTCAATCACAAGTGTTAGTCAAAACTGAATCTAAACCACTGCATGACTTGTTAAAAGTGATGCTAAAAAAATCCGATAATATGATAGCAGACACTGTTTTTCGTACTATCGGTCGAGAATATTATGGCGTCCCAGGTACTTGGCGCTCAGGATCCGATGCGGTAAGACAAGTACTGAAGCAAAAAGCGGGGATCGATCTTGGCAATACTGTGATGGTTGATGGTTCAGGACTGTCTCGCCACAATTTGATCACGCCTGCAACAATGATGGAGATCTTGCAATTTATCGCAAAAAACGATCAACAGCTCGATTTTATCTCCATGCTTCCACTTGCAGGTCATGATGGTACATTGCGTTATCGTGGCGGCTTTGATGAAGCTGGTGTAAATGGTAAAGTTTCCGCCAAAACGGGGGCATTGCAAGGGGTCTATAATCTCGCAGGTTTTATCACAACTGCCAGTGGCCAGCGTGTTGCTTTTGTGCAGTTTATCTCTGCTTATGCAGTACCGCAAAACCAGCAACGTACTCGTCGAGTACCATTAGTACGGTTTGAAAGCCGTTTGTATAAAGATCTGTATCAGAAAAACTGATCATACGTGATTTAGATATTAAAAAGGCGCTTTCGCGCCTTTTTATATTTCTAAGATAAACTATTTTTGATAAATGATTTCGACACCTTCGTCGTCATCTTCATCCCAATCGTCATCCCAGTCATCATCAAAATCTTCAGTACCAGAAAGTTGTTCCTTATGATAATCATCCCACATGAATTCAACTTTTTCAGGTTGCTGTGCATCTTCAGTTGTTGCCATATCACGTGGTTGAGTATTCATAAATTCCATGATATCCCAACACAGTGCTTTCACACCTTCGTGGTTAACCGCTGAAATCATGTAGAATTTATCTTCCCAGCCCATCGCTTTAGCAATTTCTGCCGCACGCTGTGCTGATTCCTCTTCACCTAAGATATCAATTTTATTGAAGACTAACCAACGTGGTTTTGCTGCCAGTTTTTCACTGTATTTTTCTAACTCACTGATGATGATCTTCGCATTTTCGACAGGATCAGACTCATCAATAGGGCAAATGTCAATCAAGTGAAGTAAGACACGACAGCGCTCTAAGTGTTTCAGGAATTGGATCCCAAGGCCTGCACCTTCTGCTGCGCCTTCGATCAATCCTGGAATATCGGCAACCACAAAGCTTTGCTCGTTATCCATACGCACGACACCCAAGCTTGGGACTAAAGTGGTAAATGGATAATCAGCGACTTTTGGTTTTGCTGCTGATACAGAACGGATAAATGTTGATTTACCTGCATTTGGCATACCAAGCATGCCCACATCTGCTAACAGCATCAATTCTAACAGTATTTCGCGGGTTTCACCTTTAGTCCCCATAGTACGTTGACGTGGAGCGCGATTTACTGAAGATTTAAAACGGGTATTCCCAAGCCCATGGAAACCGCCTTTAGCGACCATATGACGTTGATCATGACGTGTCATATCACAAAGTACTTCGTTGGTCCCTAAATCGCGTACACGCGTTCCTACAGGTACTTTTACAGTGATGTCTTGACCACGTTTACCTGTACATTCACGGCTTTGGCCATTTTGGCCACGTTCTGCACGAAATGATTTTTCAAAACGATAGTCGATTAGCGTGTTGAGGTTTTCGTCTGCTTGTAAGTAAACGTCCCCACCATCGCCACCGTCACCACCGTCCGGTCCCCCTTTAGGGATGTATTTTTCACGGCGGAAGCTGACACAACCATTGCCACCATCTCCTGCCACGACCAATATTTTGGCTTCATCTACAAATTTCATAATTCTTTCTCCGCTTCTGAGCCGCATAACGCTGGATGGCTGTTCTACTCAGAGATGGTGTATCTTTAATACGTGTGTAGTTCATTAAAGATCAAATATCTGAATATAAAAAGCCCCGCAAAAGGTTTTTGCAGGGCTTTAATTCTGAATTAAAGGTCAGAAAACTTATTCAGCTTCGATGCTGATAAATTTACGATTGTTTGGACCTTTAACTTCAAATTTAACTTTACCGTCCGCTAATGCGAACAGAGTGTGGTCACGGCCACAACCTACGTTGTTACCTGCGTGGAACTTAGTACCACGTTGACGAACGATGATGCTACCTGCTAATACAGCTTCACCACCAAAACGTTTAACACCTAAACGTTTTGCTTCTGAGTCACGACCGTTACGAGTCGAACCACCAGCCTTTTTGTGTGCCATTAATCTGCTCTCCTAAATCTTAAGCGATGACAGTGATCTTAACATCAGTGAACCACTGACGATGACCCTGTTGTTTACGGCTATGTTTACGACGACGGAATTTGACGATTTTAACTTTTTCGCCACGACCGTGTGCAACCACTTCCGCTTTCACTTTAACGCCTTCAACGACAGGAGCGCCGATTTGGATCTCATCGCCATTAGCAACCATCAGAACTTGATCAAATTCAACAGTTTCACCTGTTGCGATGTCCAGCTTTTCTAGGCGGACAGTTTGACCTTCGCTAACTCGGTGTTGTTTACCACCACTTTGGAAAACCGCGTACATATTAACTCCGCTTTCCGCGTACCCGCTAAATATTTCAATTCCAGAGTACGCTATAAAATATTCACAATAGGGCGCGAATTCTACGCAAAAAAGCAGCAGAACACAAGCCAATAATGCGGTTAGATGACAAAAAATACGACTTTTTTCTCAATAACCGTTTTTGAGCATTGATTTCGTCCCTATTCACTCAATTGTTACTTATTTAAACATTTTTTGCATCACACCTGATAATCTTATAATTAATAATGTTATGCTAGAAAGATAACTGTTCTATCGGTCTCCCATTTTTTTATTTCGGGAATGAACCAAAAACTAATAATATGAATAAATTACGATGAATTTAGAATCTATTATTGAACTGACAACTGAGGATATGTCAGCGGTAAACGAAGCCATCCTCAGTCAATTGAATTCAGATGTTACACTAATTAACCAGCTTGGTTATTACATAGTTAGTGGTGGCGGTAAAAGGATCCGGCCAATGATCGCAATACTTGCAGGTCGATCCTTAGGCTATTCGGGTCATAAACATACCCAAGTTGCTGCATTGATCGAGTTCATTCATACAGCAACATTGCTGCATGATGACGTCGTTGATGAATCTGATATGCGTCGTGGAAAGCAAACTGCAAATGCTGTTTTTGGTAATGCCGCGAGTGTCTTAGTAGGTGATTTTATTTACACTCGATCATTCCAGATGATGACGGATCTTGATTCAATGCGAGTGCTAAAACTAATGTCTGAAGCGACGAATGTGATCGCTGAAGGCGAAGTTTTACAGTTGATGAACTGCAACGATCCTAACATTACTGAAGAAAACTACATGCAAGTGATCTACAGTAAAACCGCACGTCTGTTTGAAGCAGCGGCTCATGCATCTGCGATTTTAGCCAATGCAACACCAGTGCAAGAAAAAGCACTACAAGATTATGGTCGTTATATTGGTACCGCTTTCCAGTTAATTGATGATCTCCTCGATTATGATGCAGACAACGCTCAACTGGGAAAAAACACGGGTGATGACTTAGATGAAGGTAAGCCTACACTTCCCCTACTTCACGCGATGCAAAATGGTAACGAAGAAGAATCAGCATTGATCCGCCAAGCCATTGAACAAGGTAATGGACGCCATCTGTTAGATACTGTTCTTGCAACCATGAAACGTTGTGGTTCTCTTGAATATACTTATGAAAGAGCCCAAGAAGAAGCACAAAAAGCGATTGATGCCTTACATGTCATTGAAGATTCAATTTATAAAGATGCATTGATCGGCTTAGCTTATATCGCAATCCAACGCCATTCTTAGTCACTAAAAAAGATAAAGCGGGTCAAGAAAAGGGGAAACGCTATTTTTCCCCTTTGTCTTCTTCATCAATTTGAGCAAGCAGTGATGACAGACCATAACGCAGGATGTATTTCACTATTTTATTGCGCTCAGGCTCAGTCAGTTGGTAATACGCTTCCGACCAGATTTGCAATGCATCGGTTCTTTGGCTTTGATAAGTTACCGAAGGCTCATGCAGGCTAAGCTGCCCTTGGATTTCCCCCGGTAAGCTTTCAAAGTAATACTCAACAGCCTTACCCTGTACCCCTCTTTTACGGCGGTTTTTCCAGCCTTCTCGTCTTGCCATTAGGTTAATTCCCTGGGGTGATGTAGGGAGCCCTTCTAACCCTGCTAATTCTTTGGCAGTGAACCACAATTTTTTCATTTTCACTTCACGCTTATATTATGAAACCCGCTGTTGCAGCTTTGCTAAAATGTCATCAGTTAAAAAAATTTTTAAATTCAATATAATATTATTTTTATATATTAATTATTTACACCTTAAGTAATTGTAAATTATTTATTATTAATTAAATTAATTAGCGCTAATGCCCCTTCACGCATAATAAATGTCAGGATAATGTCTCTCTCCTCATTGGAAAGCTGGTTATAAGCTTCCTGCCAAATAAAGGCATTATCATTTCTTTTTACTTGATAAGGTGGTGAAGTTTCGTTAGCAAACTGACCTTCAAAAATATCGATAGGTAAAGAACTAATATGGTATTCCAATGCTTTGCCTTGAATACCCCGCCTTTTGCGGTTTAACCAGTTTTCACGCCTTGCCATTGCATTAATACCTTGAGTTGTCATGGGAAGCCCTTGTAACCCAACCAACTCTTTTGCCGTTAGCCATTCCTTGTACATGCTGACCCTCCTAGTCATGATGACAATTTAATTTTCAGTTGTTGAAAACTATCTATATTTTCTCAAAACCTTATTGACTCATTCGTTTTATTTATACCTATAAATAATAATATACAAATTATATTTGTTATTAGCATTCTAATTTCTTTTAATAACAGATAATTAAATAATTTACTTGCTAATAATTTAACTAATTTTATTAACTAATCTAGATATATTACTCGTACAAGTAAAAAGTAGCATTAAATACGCTATTCTTGTCCCTAACTAGAAAGAGTTAGTTTTAACATCAAAGTTTTATCCTAATTCACAGTTATTCATTCTGACTTTCTATTTAATTTCATAAAAACCACGATAGTTTCATAAAATGAATTTTTAAGAAAAAATCAGAAATTATTTTGAGAAATTTCTGTTATTTTATTTCCAATAACTAAACGGATGTACTGAATGTATCATAATTTTCGGTTACTCGTACCACTAACTCTACATGATTCTAAGTGAAAAAAGGACTAAAAAATGATTTTACGGAAGTCGGACTGGCACCCTGCAGACATCATTGCAGCTTTACGTAAACGTGGAACTACACTTGCCGCAATTTCACGCGAGGCAGGGTTAAGCTCTTCAACGTTAGCAAATGCACTATCACGTCCTTGGCCTAAAGGGGAATGGATCATTGCAAATTTCTTAGCGATCCACCCTGCTGAAATTTGGCCAAGTCGTTATTACGATCCAATTACAGGGGATTTATTAGAAAGAAAAGTCAGAGTAAAAACACCAGTGGAAGATTAAAAACTGAATGAAATAAATTATAAGGCCGTGAATAATAAATTAATTTATTCACGGCGTTATCTTTTGATGGCAAATCAATAAAAACAGCTTTGTTTACTTCATTCGCGCGAAACCATCAGCAAGGTCTTGTTTTAAATCATCTAAATTTTCTAAGCCAATCTGCAAGCGCAATGTCGGCCCTCCAGGATTCCAATTAGTCACAGTTCGATATTCAGCACAGTTAAATGGAATAATTAAGCTTTCAAATCCCCCCCATGAATACCCCATACCAAAAATTGATAAACCATCCAGCATTCTTGCAATATCTGTTTGGGTATATTTAGGATCAAGTACAATGGAAAATAGCCCCGATGAACCCGTGAAATCCCGCTTCCAAATTTCATGGCCTGGGCAATCCGCAAATGCAGGGTGCAAAATACGAATCACTTCGGTGCGTTCTTGCAGCCAATGTGCAATATTTAAAGCTCTTTCTTGGGCTTCTTTTAAACGAATAGGTAAGGTTCGCAAACCACGTAACGCAAGAAAACAGTCCTCTGCTCCCGGCAGCATGGCCATGTAATCATAAGTTTCACGTAATTTCGGCCACCACGCTTGGTTTGCTGAGACAACTCCCATTAGCAAATCAGAATGGCCACCTAAATATTTAGTACCCGCCTCCAGCGAGATATCACAACCCAGTTCATGAGCTTTAAAAAATAGAGGTGTCGCCCATGTATTATCAATAATCGTCGCAATATTATGGCGCTTTGCAACCTCAACAATTGCAGGAACATCCTGAATTTCGAAACTTTGAGAGCCAGGGGATTCTAAAAAAATTGTGCTGGTATTTGGCGTTACTAGTTTTTCAATATCAGCACCAATCATCGGATCATAATAGGTCGTGATGATCCCCATTTTATCCAACAAACCATGGCAAAATTTACGTGTTGGCCGATAAACACTATCAGGCATTAATAAATGGTCACCTGTTTTCAAGGTTGTCAGCAATGCCAATACAATCGCGCCTAAACCAGATGGTGAAAGCACCGTACCTTCAGCTCCAGCAAGAGCAGACCAAGCTTGCTCCAATTGCTTAATTGTTGGCGTGCCCGCTGTGCCATAATTAAATTCCGCCCTATCATTAATTAAAGCATCAACCGTTGGAAATACGACCGTTGAGCCACGATAAATGGGGGTATTTACAAACCCAGCTTGCTTAGCGGGGTCTCTCCCTAACTGGGTAACTTGTGTATCAACATGAAATTCAGATACCGCTTTTTTCTTCATGAGATCCTCTCAACAACATTATTATTTATTCGAAAAATTTAAAGAATGGAGATAGGCATAACAACACACCAAAGAAAATGATGAACCACACTGTTGGGCCTTTAAATTTGTGTAATGCAGGGACTTTGTAAACCAGATAGCAAGGAATTAAACAAGAAACGATACCAAATAATGGGCCACCAAGTTGCATAAAAAATAGAATTGAGAACCGTGTTGAAACCCAAAACCACAGTGCAATGATAACGCCTAAGCATACCCCATAATGTAGCACTGTTTGGTTGATACGTTCTTCAGGAATAAATCGACTCAGTAAATTGACTACGATGCCTTTTATCGCTTCTTGGAAGCCTAAATAAATGCCTAAGAATGCCGTCAAGATAGCAAAAATATTGAGTAATGCGGTCATTACTTTTACAACGGCACCGGGTATCACTTGCGCAGCAATCGCTAATGCTGAAATATTTTGTTCAAAAGCCGATACCGCTTGCTCATGGCTAATTGAAAAAGTAAAAGAAAAAGCAAAAAACAAGACTGCAACAGCGAGAATAATATATGCAACACGGTTAGCGCGTATTGCACGGTATGTCGCAATGCGTTTATCACTTTCTATTTTACGATACGCAATATTCATAGGACTCAATATTTGCACAAATAATATAGAAAATAGGGTAAATGGGAGTGTTAAAAAAACATCCCGCATAAATGGGAGAAAATCAGGAAAAGCCGTGATATTCGCAAAATTCCAATATGGCACCATCACTATACCAAGCAGTACGATAATGCCAAATTTTACAATAACCATTGGACCAGAGACTTTAAACAGTAACCGCTCCCCTTGTGCAGCAATGGCGACTAATACCGAAATAATAATCAGCCCATACCAAACAGAATCAGATAATAGCCCTTCCGTTAATCCAAACGTTTTAATGTAGGAAGCGCTATCGAAGGTGACCGCCAGCGAGTAAGAAAACATCCCGTGCAATAACATCAAGAAATAGGCAATTCCTAATGCTATCCCCCAGTTTTTCCCCAAATATTGTGTAATAACACTCGCGTAATCATTACATTCTTCAGATTCTGATAATGTTCTTAGATATAAATTTTGTAGCCAATAAATTGCTGGATAAGAAAACATTGTCGCTGCAATAAAGACCCAAATACCTTTGATACCAATTTGCACAGGCATAAAAACAATTCCTGAACCAATTGCCATGCCAATGCACAAAATAACCCAACCAACATCATATTTTGTAAAGGGGATCTTTTTCGTATTAATCGGATTATCTGCACTTGCCTGAATACTATTAGACATAGTCTATTCCTCAACGTTATAGATTTAATTATTAAAAAAGTTAGGAACAACATTATTGTGTAGGAACTAGGTTTCTTTTTAAAACTGGTGTGGCATGAGTAAACTGCGATAAATTCACAATTATAGTATGCTGGAATAAACGGGTTTAATAGGGCATGACAATGCTAATAAATAAAAACACTTTTGCGTTTAAAGCAAAAATTGACAGCTACGCGATTTTTCGGCATTTAGAGTTATTCATTAAAATCGTCGAGTGCAATAGCTTCAGCCTTGCCGCCAAGAAGCTGAATGTAACACCATCGTCAGTTAGTCGAGGTCTTCAACAACTCGAAGATCAGTTGGGGGTTGTACTCCTAAAGCGCACAACGCGAAATTTTATTTTAACGGATGCAGGGCGCTATTTATTGCAACGATCGCAAAACTTATTGGCCGATCTCGATGACTCATTGGTCAATACCGCCAGCTTCTATCAACATGCTCAAGGGCAATTAAAAATTACCTGTTCTATTGCATTTGGAGTCTGTCATTTAATGCAAATATACAGTGAATACCGAGAAACCAATCCGAAAGTGAGTTTGTCTGTTGACCTTAATGATGAGCTCATTAATTTAAATGAAGTCGATTTTGATATTGCGTTACGAATTACCAGCCATCCCCCCGAAAACTTTGCGTTACGAAAAATTTGTAATATTAATTGGGTATACTGTGGGAGCCGTACTTATTTCGAACGATATGGTATTCCTCAATCTCCTGCCGATATTGCATCACACAATTGTTTAATTAACCCAAATATTCCTGACACTTGGCGCATGACAGATAAAGACGGTAGCGCATATCCTCTAGAAATTAATAATATGATTGAGGTAAATAGTAGCTTAGGGTTATTAGAGGCGGCTCGCTGCCATCAAGGTATCGTTTGTTTACCAACTTATATGCTAGGCAATTATATTGAAAATGGGGAATTGCTCCCTGTTTTATTGGATTATGACCCTAAATCCACTCCATTTGCCCTATATGCCTTATACCACCCAGCCCACACTCACTCACCTAAAATCAGGACATTTATTGATTTTTTAGTAGAGAAAATACCATCAGATCCGCATTGGGACCATTGGATGCGGCAGCATGCTTCATGATGACTTACCAATAAAAAAGGTTGAGTTCAAAACGAAACTCAACCTTTTACTATTAGGAAAAATTAATTGGCATTAGCCATTAATGAATTTTTCACCTAATTCGATATCTGCTTTTAATACATCTAGCATATCTTTCAGTGCTTTTTCTTCAAATGCACTTAATTTACCGATTGGTAAATGCTTTTCGATACCGTTTTTGCCTAAAACAACAGGTTGTGCGAAGAAGCGAGCATGTTCACCATCACCTTCGGTGTAAACACATTCAACCACATTGCTTTCGCCTTGGAGACCACGAATTAAAGATAAACCTAAACGTGCAGCTGCTTGGCCCATAGATAAAGTTGCAGACCCGCCACCCGCTTTCGCTTCAACGACTTCTGTACCTGCATTTTGAATACGTTTAGTTAACGCAGCAACTTCCTCGTCAGTGAAGCTAACACCTTCAATTTGAGATAACAGAGGCAGAATGGTCACACCAGAGTGGCCGCCGATCACAGGCACTTCAAGATCATTAACATTTTTGCCTTTTAATTCAGCAACAAACGTATTAGAACGAATGATATCTAATGTCGTCACACCGAATAAACGGTTTTTATCATAGACGCCTGCTTTTTTCAGGACTTCTGCAGCGATAGCAACGGTGGTATTCACTGGGTTAGTGATAATACCAATCAATGCTTTAGGGCAAGTTTCAGCAATTTGTTGGATCAGGTTACGGACAATACCCGCATTGATGTTAAATAAGTCAGAACGGTCCATACCTGGTTTACGAGCAACACCCGCAGAAATAAGGACAATGTCAGCACCTTTCAATGCAGGTTTTGCATCTTCGCCAGCAAAACCTGTCACTTTAACATCAGTAGGGATATGGCTTAAGTCAGCAGCAACACCTGGAGTGACTGGTGCGATGTCGTAGAGGGAGAGTTCTGAACCTGCTGGGAGCTGGTTTTTGAGAAGAAGGGCGAGAGCCTGACCGATACCACCTGCTGCACCTAGGACTGCAACTTTCATTCTGAAACTCCTTAATTTGTACTTTAAAAAGATATCACTTTATTTGTTATACACTTAACACATTACGTATAAAAAACAATTTGTTAACAGATAGAGAGAGAGTTTAACGCAAGAGAACTTGTTTAATAATTGCCAGTATTCTAAACAAATTCCTTATCTGTTAATGAGATAACGGGCACTTTTTTAACAAATAGTTTTTCTAGCTATTGCATTTCGCACAATAAGTTGTTTTTAGTGTATATTATTCAATCAAAAACATTTTTATTAACAATAAATTTACAACGAATATCTGAAAAATTCATTGTTCTATCATGCTAATTTTTCATTTCCATAATTTACGATAAATAAATACTTCTGACTATCAACTCAAAACGCGCTTACCTAACTTCAAGTGATTACTGGTTATAAAATCATCATAACGCAATTTTGTTGCATAAAAATGCACTTTTACGGATAATACAACTTAGTTCAATGCAAAAGAATGGGTTAATTATGCGCACTCCGTCTAAACAAGAAGACTTGGTTAAGGCTTTTAAAGCCCTACTTAAAGAAGAAAAATTTAGCTCGCAAGCTGAGATCGTCACGGCTTTGCAAGAAGAAGGCTTCGAAAATATTAACCAATCAAAAATTTCCAGGATGCTAACTAAATTTGGTGCTGTTCGCACCCGTAATGCAAAAATGGAAATGGTATATTGCCTACCTACAGAGCCCGGTGTTCCTACCGCCACCAGCCCACTCAAAAATTTGGTTTTGGATATAGACTATAACCCTTCTGTTGTCGTGATCAGAACGAGCCCAGGGGCTGCACAGCTTATTGCACGCTTGTTAGATTCATTAGGTAAAGCGGAAGGAATTTTAGGTAGTATTGCTGGTGATGATACTATCTTCTCAACGCCAGCAAACAATTTTACCACAAAAGAGCTATATGAAGCGATTTTAGCGTTGTTTGAACAAGAGCTCTAATCCATACTAATTTAAGCATCAAAAGAGGGAAATTGAATTTCCCTCTTTTTGTTTTTATCTATTTCTATTCGATTTTGGGACATCATTTTGCTATTTGATATTTTTCGTAACTTCATACACTACGGCTTTCATTTTCTGATGCCAATTGCCTTTGGTTACCTGTTTTGGCGAAAAAATTGGAAACTAGCCGCCCTGATTATGATTGCCACAATGGCTATCGACTTAGATCATCTGCTGGCTGATCCGATTTTCGACCCAGAGCGCTGTGGCATCGGATTCCACCCGCTTCATTCTTTTTGGGCTGCTGTTATCTATGTGGTGTTATTATTCATGCCATCATGGAAACTTAAAGCCATTGCCGTTGGTTGTTTATTCCACCTTTTTACTGACTCACTAGATTGTTATATGGGAAGCTTAAAAAAAGAAATGAATAGCCCAATAACATTAAGTCTCGTCATAGAACAGCGCCCATTAGGTATGCCAAACATAAAAAAACCCAGCAATCATAAGAATCACTGGGGTTATCAAATAGCTAGCTAATAGAATTAATCATCTTGCTCTGTTTCTGATTTGGCTTTCAAACCTGCGAGTAATTTGCCATGAATACCGCTGAAGCCACCGTTGCTCATCACCAAAATATGATCGCCCGGCTGTGCGGTTTCAATAATCATATTGGTGAATGCCTCAATATCTGCACTCCAACGCGCGGGTTGGACACATTTTTCAGCAATGTCTGTGACCATCCAAGGGATATTGGCAGGTTGGAACAGAAATACTTCATCTGCACGGCCTAGCGCAGGTGCAATATCATTTTTATTGATACCCATTTTCATCGTATTCGAGCGAGGTTCGAGCACCGCAAGAATACGTGAAGTTCCGCCAACTTTGCTGCGAAGTGCTTCTAACGTCGCTAAAATAGCAGTTGGGTGATGTGCAAAATCATCGTAAACACTGACACCATTTTCAACACCACGTAGCTCAAGGCGACGGCGTGCATTGATAAAACGATTCAAAGCGAGGCAAGCTTCTTTTACTGGAACGCCCACATGGTGAGCCGCTGCAATCGCCATCAGTGCATTTTGGATATTGTGATTACCCACTTGTGACCAAGTGACTTCTCCAACTTTTTCTTGTTGGTAGTACACAGCAAAGTGGCTGCCATCGTGGCTGAGCTTCTCAGCTTGCCATCCGCCATGCTCTCCACCCACCAGCTCTTGTTCACTCCAGCAGCCCATTCCAATCACTTGTTTTAAATGATTGTCGTTGTCAGGTGTGAAAATTTTGCCGCTGGCTGGCACAATACGTACAAGATGATGGAACTGTTTTTGAATCGCTTCGAGGTTTTCAAAGATATCCGCATGGTCGAATTCAAGGTTGTTCAATACCAAGGTTTTCGGGCTGTAATGCACAAATTTAGAACGTTTATCAAAGAATGCACAGTCATACTCATCCGCTTCGATAACAAAAAACGGGCTTTCACCTATCTTAGCGGAGACATCAAAATTCCCTGGAACACCGCCAATTAGAAAACCAGGCTTGTAACCACAGTCTTCTAAAATCCATGCAAGCATTCCCGCGGTGGTTGTTTTACCATGAGTTCCCGCCACAGCCAGTACCCAACGTTCAGGTAAGACATGGTCATGAAGCCACTGTGGGCCAGATGTATACGGCAAACCTCTTTCTAACACGGCTTCGACACAAGGGTTACCACGCGTCATTGCATTACCAATCACTACCATATCCGGTATTGGGTCAAGCTGAGCCGGATCATACCCTTGAATGAGTTCAATTCCTTGATTTTCAAGTAATGTGCTCATCGGTGGATATACATTGGCATCCGAACCCGTCACTTTATGTCCTAAAGAACGAGCCAATATTGCTAAGCTTCCCATAAAGGTACCGCATATACCTAAAATATGTATGTGCATTCTTTTTCATCCAATTAGCATGAGGTTGGTCACTATTCTACCCATCAAAAACAGGTTTATAAATGCATTAACCTATTAATCTTTTTTTTATTTAGTTAAACTCTTCCCGCGCGAGGGTAAATGCCCCGCAAAACCTCTGTCAATTTTATTCAGGACCTTCGTCATGAAAACATTAGGCGAATTCATCGTCGAAAAGCAACAAGATTTTCCTCATGCAACAGGTGAGCTGACTTCTTTATTATCAGCTATCAAACTGGGCGCTAAAATTATCCATCGTGATATTAATAAAGCTGGACTTGTCGATATTCTTGGCACTAACGGTGTTTCGAATATTCAAGGTGAAGTTCAGATGAAGCTTGACCTGTATGCAAACGAAAAACTAAAAGCGGCTTTAAAAGCACGCGGAGAAGTCGCCGGTATCGCCTCTGAAGAAGAAGACGAAATTGTCATTTTCGAAGGAGACCGTGCAGAAAACGCAAAATATGTTGTTTTAATGGACCCGCTTGATGGTTCTTCGAACATCGATGTAAACGTTTCCGTTGGAACAATTTTCTCCATTTACCATCGTATTACACCGATTGGTCAACCGGTTACAGAAGCCGATTTCCTGCAACCAGGTAATCGCCAAGTGGCTGCGGGCTACGTGGTTTATGGTTCATCAACAATGTTGGTTTACACCACTGGTTTTGGTGTTCATGCGTTTACTTACGACCCATCATTGGGCGTTTTCTGCTTATCTCATGAAAAAGTGATGTTCCCCTCCGAAGGGAAAATGTACTCCATCAACGAAGGAAACTATATCAAGTTCCCGATGGGTGTTAAAAAGTACATTAAATATTGCCAAGAAGAAGATAAAGCAACAAATCGCCCGTATACCACTCGTTATATCGGTTCTTTGGTTGCAGACTTCCATCGTAACTTGCTCAAAGGGGGAATTTATATTTACCCAAGTACCGCAAGCCATCCAAATGGAAAACTGCGCCTTCTGTACGAATGCAACCCAATTGCATTTTTAGCAGAGCAAGCCGGTGGTAAAGCCAGTGACGGAGCAAACCGCATTTTAGATATCATGCCTAGCGAATTACACCAACGCGCACCGTTCTTTGTCGGAACTGAGTCGATGGTAGAGAAAGCAGAATCATTTATGCGTGAATTCCCTGACACGGAATAATCTAATTCATTAATTATAAGGCGGGGCTTCCCGCCTTTTTTGTTCCTTTTTTTCACCAACTAGTGAGTTTTACCCCTCTTTACGGCTATAATGTTCCCCACGCTATCTACCCGAGTATTTAATTTGTCTGAAGGCCGCCATAAATGTGATGCCCTCCAACAAGTTAGCAAGGGTAAATTCATTATTCACACAAAGGATACATTTAAATGGGCCTGAACAATGTACCGGCAGGTAAAGATCTGCCAGAAGATATCTATGTTATCATCGAAATTCCAGCGAACGCAGATCCTATCAAATATGAAGTTGATAAAGAGTCTGGTGCGCTGTTTGTAGACCGTTTCATGTCAACAGCGATGTTCTATCCATGCAACTATGGTTACATCAACAACACCCTGTCTCTAGATGGCGACCCAGTTGATGTATTAGTCCCAACACCATACCCATTACAACCAGGCTCAGTCATTCGTTGCCGCCCTGTTGGCGTACTGAAAATGACTGACGAATCTGGTGAAGATGCAAAATTAGTTGCTGTTCCGCACACTAAATTAAGCAAAGAGTACGATCACATTAAAGATGTGAACGACCTGCCAGAATTACTGCGTGCTCAAATTACTCACTTCTTTGAACATTACAAAGACTTAGAAAAAGGTAAGTGGGTTAAAGTTGATGGTTGGGAAGATGCTGCGTCTGCAAAAGCAGAGATCATCGAATCTTTCGAACGCGCTGCAAAAAAATAATCTCCCTCTCGGAACATTATGAAAGCTCTGGTTAATACCAGAGCTTTTTTATGGGCCCTAACAAGCCAATTCGTTGATAAAAAACGCCAGCAATAATGCTGGCGTTTTATATTTTTACGACTCGATAGTGGTTATTGAGCCGTTATACTTCTTCATCACGTTTCAGCCAATCGCCACTTTTTATTTGGCGTAGACCATCAACAGAATGTTTATACAGATAAATCCAAGCGTTGCCATACGGCGTTGGGATGAGCTCCCTCACATAGTCTTGAGAGTTTTTCTTTAACTCATCTAACTCTGTCAAAATGGACGGGTTGATTCGATAAACCTCGCACTCTATTGCCCCATCTCCTTTGACAACCGCAGGATAATATCCAAGATCATACAGTTCATAGCCTTCTAGCTTATGCTCACCGAGTAGCTGAGCATAAGTCATCCAGTGATGATTTCCTTGCTTTTGTCTTAAGCTGCCATAAACAATTACACGCATAATCTAAAACTCAAATTGGTAGAGGAGATCCAATGCCTGATTAACACCAGACACAGCTTCTAAATACAGTTTTGGCATCAACCGATAACGTAAAGTTAACGTCGCCAATGAGTCAAAGATACCAACTCCATACTTCACTTGTAAATCATTAGTGATCTTACCACTTACAACGACTTGAGAACCATCCCCCACACCTTGGGTATCGACGGCTAAATCAGAGACTCCAAATGTCTCACCTATTTTACCCACGAGTTGCCCACTTTGTGCTACACCTAAGCCTATTAACATAGATGTCATTTGTGAACCATTTGCGTCTCCACTATCTAAGCCCTCTCCTCTTAATAAATAAGACAGCGCTTCTTGTTGTGTTTTCGCCGGTTCAGAGAATATTTCTACTTTCGGTTTATCCGCAAGCCCTGTGACCTTCACCCCAGCAATCACGCCATCTGCCGTGTTGTCTGGGTTACGAATGGCTTCTAAGTTTAAGAATGGTTGGTCCGCAGGGCCTGAGAATTGAATTTGGCCTTTACGGACAATCAAATCTTGCCCATAAGCACGGAAACGACCGGCTGGAATATCCACTTGGCCATTGATGTGCAAGCCATGGATATTCTGAACCACTTTCAATAAACCCGTCAGGCGCGCTTTTAAGCCAAACGCATCCAATCGAACATCATTACCAATTTTAATATCTAAATTGGTCTGAATAGGAATGGACGGCGCTTTTTGTTCAATTGGCTGCAGGTTGCTATCTAGCATCACCACATCCGATGATGGGCTTACCGCCGACTCAGGGAGTTCTTGAACAGTAATTCGTGCCCACGGAATATTGACGGTACCGTTTAGCGTGAGTACCGAAGGTGATGCATCAAATACAATGTCCGGTTGAACATCAATTTGGATCATCGGCGGTAAAGAAACTCGAAGGTTATTACCTCGTGCCATGACTTTTGCACGCCATGCATTAACATTGCGCCAATCTGCATCACCATCAATGTTCAGATAGCCTTCTGGCGTGTTTATCTGACCATTCATTACTGAGCTTGTGCCGTTGAAATTAATACCTAAATGACCACTTTTGATATCAAACGGGATCATTGCCGATCTCACTTCTAAGCTCGAAAGCGCTAAATTACCATTTAATAATGGGTTATTCGCTGACCCACCTAAACGTAAGTTCGCACTCAAGCGCCCATTCGCCACTTCCTTCTGGCCCAGCAACGGCTTGATTAAATCTAATGTCACTGAATTGATTTCAACATTACCCGACAGTAAGCGGCGCTTTTCAATATCAGAAATTTGAATATTGCCGCGCATTTGGCCATTATTCGTTAGCCCAAACAACCAGTTAAGGTCTGCCTTGCCATTTTTCAAGCCCGCGCTTAACGTTAAGGTATCAAAAGCAACAGGTAAACGAGTGCCATCCACAAACTGAACCGCTTTGACATCATTTCCTCGCAAGTCCAACTTCACTTGCGGCATACTGCCATCTGCTTTCCAAATCGCATTGGCTTTACCCGTAAATACGCCGCTGACTCGAGTATCTTGTGGCATAAACGGTTTGATCATCGCGAGGTCAAAACGTTCTAGCACGATATCTGCGCTACCACTTTTACCTGCTTTAATCGGTTTTGGTACACACAAACGGGCATTCGGGTTAACCCAACAATGGCTGCCGATAGTCACTTCTTGAGTTTGGTTAGCATAATTGAGTGACATCGCTTGGTTTAAGCGCCATTCACCCACCACCGTATCAAATAAGGTATTGGTTAAATTCCCTTTCCACACTTCAGTCTGCCGGTCAAAACTACCTGCTAATGCTAATTGCCCAGAAACCGGTTCGCCCTTCATGTTCAACTTGAGCGTGTGCTGTTTTTCACTTCCTTTCGCGTCTAAAGTTAGGTTATTGACGACAAGATCACCTTGCTTCAACTGACGAAGAACAACGGATAAATCCCCTTTAATTTGCTCGCCTGTTGCTACATTTCCTTTGATAACAACATTCTCGATAGCAAGGTCATCCTGCCACTTCACGCCGCGTGCCGTAAGGTCAACAAGGGCTTCTGGTGTCTGTAAATTACCACGCAATTTCACATCACCGGCAATCACTCCCCCTAAGCCGGGTAGCAAGCCATTGAGAGCAGGGGCATTAATTTTGACATCAAGGTTCCATTTATCGGCAAGAGAGCCTTTTACATCGACATGGTTTTTACCCAGTGCCAAATTAAAGTTTGGAATATCCCATTGACCAGCTGCGTTACCTTTGGCTTTACCGCGTGCTTTTAAGAGGTTATTTTTAACATTGCCGTCTAAAACAATTTCAGGAATATCCAACTGCCAACTACCGCCGTATAAACTTCCGCGCGTGGCAATTTTACCTTCCACTTTAGCAGGCCATTCAGGGTACTGTTTGGCAGTATTAATACCTGAAAGGGTCAATACTGCATTCCAACTAATTGCCTTGCTCCAGTCCGCAACGCCAGTAATATCAGCATGACCTTGCAAAGCAGCTAAACGTAAGCGAGTTAAATTAATTTGCTCTTCATTACCTTTCGCATCTAATAGCAAGGTCGAAGGTGGTAAATCCTGCCCAGTGATAGCTGAACGTACAGACATGTCATAAGCGGATGGGCGGCCATTTAGGCGCAGACGTGTCCCATCGAGTTGGTATTGTGCTTCCCCCACTAACGGCCACGTTAACTTATCACTTTCTAGTGTGAGTAAAATCGGCAAGTCTACTTGGGACAAATCCGTTTCTGCATCTAATTTTGCATTAATTGGCCCATGTAAGTTCAAGGCTAATTTTAGCTCATCAATCAAACCACCTTTTAAGGAGAGGTCTATTTTTTGCCCATTTAAATCTTCTAAACGGCTTTCCCCCACGACTGATAATGAGACTGGCCATTTATCTTGCAAGGTTGCCGAGCCAGATAACGCAATATTCCCCTGCGGTGCATCGACTTTTAACTGTTTAACGAGGACTTGTTGTCCTTCATTTGAAAAACTCAGGTGCAATTGGTTAATTTTAAGATCAGCCGCCCCCGTTAACTGAAAATTCGAAGCATTAATGCCATTAACATTTAAATCAATCGGTAAGATAACTTCTGGTAATTCAGCAAGTAACGGTTTAGAAAATAGTGCTTTTAATTCGTCTGCCAATGATTTTTGTTCATTAATCGGAGTTGGGTCTGGCTGTTTCTCTTCAACGACGGCATCTGATTTGGTTTCAGGTAAATTAATCGCTAAATCAATGATATCAGTTGGAATGATCGTGATCGCTTTCCCTTCCCACGTTACCCCTGTGGTAAATTTCGCTAAATCGATGTCCATGCCATCCACATTGACGTGAGTTGAAACCAAAGCCAATTGATTCAAACGAATGGTCAAAGGTGCCTTGAGTTCAGTCAGTGGTTCAGATGGTGGCGTTTCTTCTGAAGGGGGGAATTGGGTGGTATCGACAGTCACAGTGACATTTTCCGTGCCTAAGTTGTCGACACATAGCTCACGGCTTGTTAAACAACCTAGACGTACCGCTAAATTTAATTTCCCTACATTAACATCAACGCCTGGCATTTGATATTTAACGCCACTTAGCGTTAAGTCACTAATATCACCGTCAATTTTATCAATGGTTAATTCAGGAACAAAACGTGTCGCTGTATTTAATGCAAAGTGAAGACCTGATTGCGTTCCAATCACCCAACTGAGTGCGGCAACAACCAGAACAAGAATTAATAAAATGGAAAGACTGGTCCATTTTAGCCACTTCAACCACCTCATAGCTCAGTCCCCAAGCCGATATAAAACTGTATTTTGTTGTTATCTGGATCGCCAATAGGTTTGGCTAAATCTAATTTTATTGGCCCAACCGGTGAGACCCAACGGATACCGACTCCCGCCCCCGTTTTAAAATCATTATCCTTAAAATTATCAACGGCTTCACCACTATCAATAAAGGTCGCACCCCACCAATTCCCAGTAAAGTTATATTGGTATTCCACAGAGCCTACAGCCAATTTTGATGCCCCTGTCAGCTTACCTTTACTATCTTCTGGAGAGATTTTTTGATAGCCATATCCACGCACACTGCCATCACCCCCCGCAAAGAAGCGTAAGTCCGGTGGAACCTTATCGAAATCATTGGTTTCAATCCAACCGATATTTCCACGAACAATAAAGCGATGACCTTCCCATGGCGTTCTGATCCACACATTTTTAGCTTGTAGTACCGCAAAATCGATGTCTGAACCCCAAATTTTATTCGAGTAATCAATAGAGTAACGTTGGCTATCCCCCCATGTTGGCATCACACCTCCACGTTGGCGAATTCGGCTCACATAGGCCCCGGGATACAGCAACATCGTCGTATTCGTCACGTTGGCTTGGGTAAAGTTACTCAGCATCCAACGCATATTCACACCATATTGCCAACCGGATGAATAATCCCAGTTACGAGACACATTCAAGGTTGTTGTATTCGCTTGCGTATCATTTAAATCTGTCCGTTTAAAGCCCCCTTGAACCGCATAATATTGCTCAAGTGGGTTCGCTTTTAATGGAATTTTATAGCTTGCATCTATTAATTGTTCTGGTTGGGATAAACTAATATTTGACGTTAAACTCTGCCCACGAGAGTTAATCCAAGGCTTATTCCATGTCGTTTTAACGCGAGGGCCTACATCTGTTGCATAACCCCCACCGAGCTCAATAAAATTTTTGGCTCTAGGCGTCATCACCGCTTCCATCGGTAATTCATAGGAGTTATCTTTTCGGGCACTCACGATACGCGGAGTCACAATCGCAGAAGAGAACCACCCTGTTTCAGCTAATCGGCGGTTAAATTCAGCAAGTTGCTCTGATGTGTAGTATTCCCCTTTTTTGAAAGGCGCAAGGTTGTTCAGATAATCTTCACGGATTTGTGAGCCTGAATAAGAAATGGCGCCAAACCGATAACGTTCGCCACTGTTAAAATCAAAATCCCAATAAGCCGCATGGTGGTCAAGAGAAATACCCAGTTGGCTTTTCTCCATCATCGCATCAAAATAACCTTTGCGAACGGCTAAACTGCTAAAGCGCCCTTTAAATTCTTCGTATTCACCATCATTTTGAACTGTATCGAGCTTTGGCGTATATTGTTTGAGCATCTTTTCATAGTCAGGGTCCGTTTTAGCGCCACCTTGCAATTCAACATTCACCCCTTTTAATAAAATAGGTTCCCCAGGAGTGACTTTGGCGGTTAAAACAGAACGAGCAGGCGGTGTTTTTTCTTCATAGCTAAATTCAACCGTGGGTTGGTAATAGCCTAAAGGCTTTAAACCTTCTTTAATTGCTTTCTCAACACGGGCTCGAAAACGACCGTTTGGCACAACTTCATCTTGCGATATATTAGACAGTTGTACACGAACGTTTTGATTAAGTTGTCCTTCAAGGCCTTCAATATTAAGACGAAGATTAGCTGCGTGTACCACTGGCACTGCCGCAGTTAGGCAGAGAAAACAAATTAGAGGGTATTTCGACACGCCTACTCCTAAGGTGATTGTTCGATTGACTAAATACTTCATATCAATTTATTTTGAGTAAAATTCGCCATAGACACAAGTTTTTATCCCTATTTTTAGATTATTTGTGTAGTCACTATATATAGGAATCATTATGCCTTTTAATAAATTTCACTCTGCAAGTATTGCACAACCTCTGCCCGGCAGAGCAACTGCTATGACCTACTCACCATATCATGCGCTTAACCATCATTCGATTGAGATTATTCCTAAGAATATGGAAGTTGCGTATTTTGCCATGGGCTGTTTTTGGGGAGTTGAACGATTATTTTGGCAGCAAGCTGGGGTTTATTCAACTTCTGCGGGGTATTGTGGTGGTGTGACCCCTAACCCAACCTACGAAGAAGTTTGCTCAGGACGAACTGGCCACGCGGAAGCAGTACGGGTTGTTTTTGATCCGCAAGTTATCAGTTACTCCCAATTATTGACGTTATTTTGGGAAAACCATGACCCAGCACAAGGCATGCGCCAAGGGAACGATATGGGCAGCCAATATCGCTCTGCCATTTATACTGTGTCAGACGAACAAGATAAGCAAGCGATGGACACACTGCAAGCTTACCAAAATGCAATGAAAGCGCAGCATGACACTCGTGTAATCACGACCGAAATAGCGCCATTAGACACTTTCTATTTTGCCGAAGATTACCACCAGCAGTACTTACACAAAAACCCGAATGGATATTGCGGATTAGGAGGAATTGGTATCTGTTTACCACCCTCGTTAAACAATTAAATCAATAAGTTATTACAGTGAGTTCATCTTCCCAACCATTCAAGCTGCTTTTCAATATGACTTAAAGCAGCCTGAATGATGATGAATATCTAGGCAGATAAATCACCTCAGTGCTATACTAATGCAACATATCAACAATTTGCGCATATCGCGCAATATATATTTGCATACTCAATATATTTAAATACACGAGACTATGCCTTCAGAGATTTTTGAATTTTATGGATTCTTCCTTTGATTGGCTGGATAACTTATGCTCAACAGTTTATTAATTGTTCTATTATTATGTGCAATCAGCGCATTCTTTTCTTTGTCAGAAATTTCTCTGGCGGCTTCCCGCCGCATTAAACTTAAACTTATGGCCGATGAAGGCAACATTAATGCGGCTCGCGTGCTTAAATTACAAGAAATGCCGGGAATGTTTTTTACCGTCGTTCAAATTGGTTTAAATGCCGTTGCTATCCTTGCCGGTATTGTGGGAGAGTCTGCTTTTTCTCCAGCTTTGTACGATATCTTTATTCAATTTTTATCGCCAAGCTGGGCTCAGCAAGTTTCATCAGTACTGTCGTTCACCATTGTGACGAGCTTGTTTATTTTAGTGGCAGATTTAACACCTAAACGTATCGGTATGGTAAAACCTGAAGCCATTGCGATTCGCATTGTGAATCCAATGCGCTTCTGTTTAGTGGTACTGGGCCCATTCGTCTGGTTTTTTAATGGCCTTGCGAACCTCTTTTTTAAGTTATTCAAATTACCGACGTCACGTAATGAAGATATCACTTCTGATGATATTTTTGCGGTCGTTGAAGCGGGTGCTGTAGCGGGTGTATTACGTAAGCAAGAACACGAATTAATTGAGAATGTGTTTGAGCTGGAATCACGTACTGTGCCATCAGCCATGACCCCACGTGAGAGCATTATTTATTTTGACAAAGATGAGTCAGAAGACAGTATCAAACATAAAATTTCAACCCAACCCCATTCTAAGTTCCTAGTGTGTGCAGGGGATATCGATCATGTTATCGGTTATGTTGATTCAAAAGAATTACTTAATCGCGTGCTCAATGGGCAGAGCTTAAGTTTAAAAGATGGTGCTCACATTAGAAATACGCTAATGATCCCTGACACTCTCTCATTATCAGATACCTTAGAAGCATTTAAAACAAACGCCGTCGATTTTGCTGTTATTCTTAACGAATATGCATTAGTCATGGGTATCATTACCATCAATGATGTAATGATCACTTTAATGGGAGACTTAATTGGTCCAGGACAAGAAGAGCAAATCGTGGTACGTGATGAGAATTCTTGGTTAGTTGAAGGTGGAACACCGATCGAAGATGTGATGCGCATTTTGGATATTGATGATTTCCCTGACTTTAGCAACTATGAAACCATCGCAGGGTTTATGATGTACCGGTTAAGAAGAATGCCAAAGCGGACAGATTATGTGAAATATGCGGGATACAAATTTGAAGTTGTCGATATTGATAATTACAAAATTGACCAATTACTCGTAACTCGTCTTACTACGGTGCCATCACCTGTCGTTGTACAGCCCGGAAAAAATACTATTGAAACGGCTGACGCAAAACAACAAACAAAAGATACTGAACATTAGTGCTTGATGGCGAAGCCGTTTCTTTCAATGCGCCACCCATGTGGCGCGTTGTTAACCAAAACATTCTTGATTAACCTACCCCATTTCTGCCTGCAATAATGAAACCTGTTTGTTGACCTCACTCATCACATTGTAATGGCGCTTATCACTAATTTTAGGTGGTAGAATTTTCCCATAGTTAAACTCAAATGCCCCAAAATCCTTAATATAGAGCCGGCCACGGAATAGCGTTTTGACGTAAAGAGCAATCTTTGATGGGTTATAACGGTTAAAAATTTTCATTAGAACTTTGCCTCCCCTTTGTTCTTACGATATTCAATAACTCATACCGTACAATAATCATAGACCAGAAATTTTCACTTTGGTTCTAAAATTGCAGTTTTATTCAATTTACTGACATAACATGACACTGTAAACTAACTGTTAAAACCCTATAAACATTATTTTTATTCTGAATTTTAAAAAAATGTTAAATTACCTCTTGCAACTCATCCGATGAGCTATGCTATAAATAGTAGTAATCAGACAAACCGTTAGGCTCACATGACAAAATAATCAATCAAGGGGCTGTTATGATAAGAAATTATTTACTTTTAATATGCTTGCTAGGGGCATCAGCGATAGCTTCTGCTGCAAATATTCAATTAAACCAATCTGTTCCTACCATTTCTGTCACCGACAAAGGTGAGCTTGTCATAAATAATGAAGGGAAGTTGGATTATCAACCGTGGAAAAGCCAACAGCTCGTTGGAAAAGTACGGACAATTCAACATATTGCTGGCCGTTCTTCCGCAAAAGAGCTCAATGCCCCTTTAGTTGAAGCCATCAAACAAGCCAAATTCCCGCATGATACCTATCAAACAACAACAATCATTAATACTGATGATGCAATGTTCGGTACGGGTGTATTTGTTAAAAATAGTGTTGAAGATAGCAAAAAAGAGTTCCCTTATTCACAATTTATTGTTGATAGCGAGGGTACGGTGAAGAGTGCATGGGGTTTGAAACCAGAAAGTTCAGCAATTATCGTATTGGATAATCAAGGAAAGGTGTTGTTTTTCAAAGATGGTGAATTAAATCCCCAAGAAATTCAAAAAGTCATTAGTTTGTTAAGCTCATCACTAAACCAATAAGGTCAAACTTTTACTATTATGTAGTGTGCGTAATTTCGCACACTACACCTACAATTCAGTCTATCTCTATTACGTCAAAAATAGTGAGTTATGCTAAAATACCCTTACATTAAACATGCATAATTATGATTGTTTTTTTCATAAATAATCATGACTAATGTGCGCATTATCACGCTTTAGTTTCATTCCAATACACTTTGGCGCAAAACCCGCCATTAGTGCCATGAGTAAAAATAACCTGCAAATGATGCAATTGCGCAATCCGCTTAACAATAGAGAGTCCTAAACCACTCCCTGTCTTTTCTTGTCCTGGTGGACGATAAAAACGCTCACCTAGACGCTGTAAAACTTCAGGTGTCACACCATTACCATCATCTTGAATTTCAAGGTGGTCAGCATACAAAATGATCTCTACTCGCCCAGCTATTTTTCCATAACGTATTGCATTATTGAGTAAATTTCTCAGCAACGCATTGAGTAGTAATGGCTGACCTTGAAAATCAGGGGGACGACTTATTAAGGTGTTTATTATCGTTGTTTGCTGCTCTTGAGCTTCGGGTTCAACATCCTTTATTGCTGTTTCAATTAATATGGGCCAAGATACCGCCGTAATATCATCAAGTTGCGAGGATGACTCTAACCGAGACAACATGAGTAGTTGGTCAACAAGCCTTGTTGCCCTATCAATACCTTCCGATAAATTAGCTACTGCATGATTACGGATATCTGTATTATTCCCCGCAATTTGTACCACTTCCGCCTGTACTCTTAACGCTGCGAGTGGGCTACGTAATTCATGAGCGGCATCCGATGTAAATTGTCGCTCGCGAGCAAACATGTCATTAATACGGCCAAATAGCACATTCATGGAGTCAATAATGGGTCTTACTTCGCTGGGGATGCGCGTTACTTGTACTGGGGCTAATTCATCTGGCTTTCGGTGATATAGCTGCTTTGCTACATCCTTCAATGGACGTAAAGCACGTGTGAGCAGCCATAAAAATAGCAATAACATAATTGGCAAAGCCATCAACCAAGGCATAAATTGTGCAACCATAATATCGGTCGCCATTTCTTGCCGGTACTCCCACTCTTGACCTACTGCAATAACATATTGGCCATCCTGAGATTTTAACCACACCAAACGCCAAGGGTCGTCACTTCCTTGGAGCATCCCATCGGTAAACCCTTCTCGCTTAAATTGGTAGACAATATCTCTACCGTTATCACCGTCGTTTAATACCATTTCGCCATTCTGTGAAAAGATAGCAAATGCCAATGCATCGTCATCCTGATGGCCACGGTTCTTGCGCAATAATTTTTTGGTTTTAGTCAGGGAAGGCCGGCTCAATTCAAAGTCTGATGGTAAAACAGATAGCCGTTTAGCAAACGCCATTTGCTGGGTATCAAATAGCTCATTAATCGTTTTATAGCTTTGGTACCACGCTAACGAACTGGCGATCCCCCATGTCAGCAAAGCCAACAGGAGCAGCATTAAAGTGAGTTTCAGCCTAAGACTAAATGTCTTCATCATTTCTCATCACCTAATCGATAGCCAACACCATGAATGGTTCGAATAAACTTATTACCTAATTTACGCCTTAAATGGTGGATATGTACCTCAACAGAATTGCTAGAGACCTCTTCATCCCAGTTATACAATTTTTCTTCAATTAAAGGACGAGAGAAAACTTTATTTGGGTTATGCATAAATAAAGATAGTAAGGCAAACTCTTTACCCTTTAGCTGTACAGGTTCGCCTTGCTGTGTCACTGTCATTGCAATCGGGTCCATTTCAACATCACCATGTGTAAGCTTAGACGACAATTGCCCACTTCGACGACGGATCAACGCTTGTAAACGTGCCATAACCTCCATTAAAGCGAAAGGTTTACAAAGATAATCATCAGCCCCTTGTTGTAACCCTTGAACACGTTGATCCAGTGCATCTCGTGCCGTCAAAATCAAGACAGGTTCATCACGCCCCTCCTTGCGCCAATATTTTAAAATATCCATGCCATCAATATTTGGTAATGAAAGATCGAGTACAACAGCATCATAGGGTGCATCAAATAAAGCGATTTGCCCTTGTTTACCATCCATAAACCAATCAACCGTAAACCCTAGCTGTGTTAATCCCACTTTTAGACCATCACCAATTAGCCTGTCATCTTCAATTAATAGAATACGCATAATATCCTCCACCTCAGCATATTATTATATTTATCCCATCAGTCTTGAGATGACTAGCTATAATTAATAAAATTAAAAATATAATTCGTTAATTATGTTTCTTAAGATCCTGTTAAGATTTACTTGGTTTAATACCCTCCATACAAACAACAAGTTCATGTCCATTTGGAGATACTGATGATGAAAAAATTACCTGTAATCGCTTTAGTTGCTGCACTCGCAAGTGCCCCTGTTTTCGCTGCAAATGGTGGATTTGATGGCCCAGGTGCAGCCATAAATACAACGACTCAAACGACTCAAACGGGTGGTTTCATCGGCCCAAATAGTGGGGAAATGACGGTCGCAAAAGCACTTGATATGTCAGATGATAGCTGGGTTATTTTACGTGGTAATATCGTTAAACAACTCGATAATAAACATTATGAGTTCACTGATGGTACTGGCACCATTAATTTAGAAATCAGTGAAAAGCGTTGGAACGGTATCAACGTAACGCCAAAAGACAAAGTTGAAATTCGCGGTAAAATTGATAAAGACTGGAATTCAAGAGAAGTCGAAGTTAAACAAATCCAAATCATTAAATAATTCACAGCTTTACAATGGGATCTGCTTTAAAGTAGGTCCCATCTAAATCCTATTTCATACAGAAATTAACAGTGTTAAATTAACAAAATCATTTTTGCTTACTAAGGCTGCTTAATGACTGTAAAACTCCCCAACATACGTAATATTCGAGAGAAACTGCTTTCAGACAATTGGTATATTTTAAAAAAATATACTTATGAGTTACAACGACGAGACGGTAGTTGGCAACAACAAGAACGCGAAGTCTATGATAGAGGCAATGGTGCCGTTATTTTGTTATATAACAAAATAAAGAATAGCATTATATTAATTCGCCAATTTCGTATGCCAGTCTATATAAATGGCTATTCTGATTTTCTAATTGAAGCTGCCGCAGGTTTACTCGAAAACGCCTCACCAGAAACACGAATTATTGCTGAAGCCGAAGAAGAAACGGGTTTTAAAGTCGATAAAATTCAAAAAGTTTTTGAAGCCTTTATGAGCCCAGGCTCTGTCACCGAAAAACTCCACTTTTACATCGCTGAATACAGTGATAATAATCGTCAAAACGCGGGTGGTGGACTTAAGGAAGAAGGCGAAGATATTGAAGTTTTAGAGTGGCCTTTCTCTAAAGCCATTGATGCGATTAAAACGGGAGAAATTGTTGATGGTAAAACCATCATGTTGATCCAATACCTCGCCCTAAACGCTATTCTCAAATAGCTAATCCAGCTCTGATAGCTCATAATGATAAAATAAAGTCATAGTGAGCTTTCCTATTTTTTATCAATCATTAAACGAACGATAAAAATAAAAACAATCGTAAAAAGATAATCAACTTTTATTATTTTATTCTTTTATTAAAAAATAAAACCATAATTCCAAGATAAAACATATTTCACTTTGACCTATCCGCTAAAAAACCTTAAATTTAAATAATATTTAATTTTATTTATCATCATTTTAAGAGTCTTATTTTTGTATCCAATTAATATCAAATAATTGTTATACACTACAATCGGTGATTAAGGAGCTAAATAAAATGATACGCTGCGTTCGTATGTGGACAGGAGAAGATGGAAATTCTCTATTTGAAGAAGGCACTCTTGAGCTCAATAATGTCACAGGAGGAGATAGCCAAACCTCCGCCATTGCAGCCAGTGAACTGACCTTCCGTGAAACAGTTTCCGGCGGTTCTTTTGATTGGCATCAAGACCCTGTTCCTCGTTATGTCATTACCCTTTCCGGCACTTTAGAATTCGAAACTAAAGATGGTTCTAAATTTATCATCAATCCTGGTGATATCTTACTTGCGCAAGATAATACAGGAACCGGCCATAAATGGCGGCTTATTGGTGATGAGCCATGGCGTCGTGCTTATGTTGTCTATCAAGAAGGTACCAATCTTAGCTTTACTCCAACAAAAAAATAGAGGCCATCATGAATAAACCGATTGCTGAAAATGTCGATATTGCTCTCATCGGCGCAGGGATCATGAGTGCAACGCTTGGTACATTTCTCAAAGAACTAGAGCCTTCGCTAACGATTGCTGTTTTTGAAAGGCTAAACGACTGTGCCCAAGAAAGCTCCCATCCGTGGAACAATGCGGGAACAGGTCATGCCGCTAACTGTGAGATGAACTATACTCCACCAAACCCAGATGGTACGGTGGATATCAGTAAAGCGCTTGAAGTCAATACGGAGTTCGATCTCTCTCGCCAGCTTTGGTCTTATCTAGTCACCAAAGGTAAAATTAAAGATCCACGTGACTTTATTCACCCATGCCCACATATGAGCTTTGTTTGGGGTGAAGACAATGTAAAATTCTTAAAACAACGCTACCAACAGATGTCTGCTCACCACTGTTACCACAATATGGAATACAGTGATGATCCAAAACAGATCAACGAATGGGCTCCCTTGATCATGGAGGGTCGTGACCCTAAAGAAGCGATTGCGGTTACCCGTGTTAATACTGGTGCTGATGTCGATTACGGTGCACTAACGCATTTATTAATTGCACAATTAAGCGAACAATCCGGTTTTTCAATTCACTATAAACATGAAGTCATCGATGTTAAAAAGACCCCCGATGGCAGATGGAATATTGAAGTTAAAAATCTACTCACGCATGAAAAAACGATCACTTCCGCGAAGTTTGTGTTCGTTGGTGCAGGCGGGCGGGCAATCGAATTACTGCAGAAATCTGGGATCCCTGAAGGAAAAGGGTATGGTGGATTCCCTGTTAGTGGTATCTGGTTGCGTTGTGATAACGAAGAAATTGCTTCTCGCCACCATGCAAAAGTTTATGGTAAAGCAGATAAAGGCTCACCACCAATGTCTGTTCCACACTTGGACACTCGCATTATTGGAGGTAAACGTTCTCTATTATTTGGGCCTTATGCCGGTTTTTCGAGTAAATTCCTTAAGCACGGCTCTTATTTAGACCTGTTTGAATCGGTTAAATTGAATAACATTGAACCAATGCTTGCGGTTGCGAAAGATAACTGGTCACTCGCAGAATACTTAGTAGGCCAAGTTCTGCAAACTTCTGCTCACCAATTTGCCATGTTGCAACAATTCTACCCAGAAGCACAGCATGAGGATTGGAAAGAGGTGGTTGCAGGGCAACGAGTACAAATTATTAAGCCTGACCATGATAAGAAAGGGGTTTTAGAATTTGGTACAGAACTGATTACCAGTGCGGATAAATCATTTACTGTATTGATGGGCGCATCTCCGGGGGCCTCCACTGCGGCATTTATTGCACTAAATGTATTAAAAACCTGTTTTGATGACCAACTCAAAGCCGATGGATGGGAAACACGTTTAAAAGATATCATTCCAACCTATGGGATTGATTTAAAAACGGATGCAAAAGCCTGTTTAGATATTCGTACAGCTACTGCCAAAGTGCTGAAACTAGATAATTAGTTATTAATTAGGTTGGGAAATCACTTCCCAACCTTTACCAATATTTAGAATAAAATGACCCGAAAACCTGGGTTCAAAAAGGATTCTCGCGGTGTGTAGTCTAACGTTTTTCCGTGCCAATCAACGACTTTCGCACCTGCACCAATGGCAACCGCATGACCCGCAGCAGTGTCCCAAATATTCGTAGGCCCAAAACGTGGATAAAGCTGTGCTTTTCCTTCCGCAACCAAACAAAATTTGAGTGAAGAACCAATTTCTACTGTCGTGTGTTCACCCATTTGTTTTAAATAATCCATTAATTCATTGTCTTGATGAGAACGGCTAATAACAATCACCGGAGGCTTAGCATCATTCACATGAATAAGTTGCTTGTGGCCACCTTCTTCCTTCCAGGCTTGATTTCCTTCCGCATAATATAGCAACCCTTTCGCGGGGGCATATACCACCCCCATCGTTGGTACGCCATTCTCAATCAGTGCAATGTTAACCGTAAAATCCCCATTACGATTAATAAATTCTTTCGTTCCATCCAATGGGTCAATCAACCAATAACGTTGCCAATTCTGCCTGGTTGACCACTGTGGAGGGTCTTCTTCAGACAGTTGAGGGATATCAGGGGCAATGCGAGCAAGGCCTGCTGTAATCACATTGTGGGCGGCAATATCAGCCTCGGTCACAGGCGAATTATCACTTTTATGTTCAACCTGTAAAGGTTCTTGCGCATTATAAGTTTCCATAATCGCATAACCCGCTTCTTGAGCTAATTCGCAAATTTGCTGTAGCATATTATTCACCTCTCTGATGACCCTTTATAGCAAGAGTAGCAATTGTGTGAAATTAACGCCATAAAAAAAGCCCCAAAGTCCAAAGACAATGAGGCTTTTTAGCTGTGAACTGAATTAACAGAAATTATAAAATTTCAAGTAATTCAACTTCAAATACTAATGTGCTGAATGGCGGGATTGATGCGCCTGCACCACGCTCACCATAAGCTAATTGATGAGGAATATACAATTCCCATTTAGAACCAACTGGCATCAGAGTCAATGCTTCAATCCAACCAGGAATAACACCACTTACAGGAAATTCTGCTGGCTGACCACGTTGTACTGAGCTATCAAACACAGAGCCATCAATTAAACGCCCTGTGTAATGAACACGTACACGGTCTGAGCGGGATGGGATAGCACCATCACCTTGGTTAATCACTGAAAATTGTAAGCCTGACTCAGTCGTTGAAACACCATCACGTTTTTGGTTTTCATCTAGGAATTTTTGGCCTTCTTCCGCTAATGCTGCCTGACGAGAGACACGGACAGCGTCGGCACGCTCATGCACTTCACGCAATGCTTTGTGCAGAGTTTCAACAGGTACCGATGGCATATTGCCTTCTAAAGCATCAACGAGACCTGCTAGGATTGCATTTGGCACTAAACCTTCTAGCCCTGACTCTAATAATTGCTGCCCAACTTGTAGACCTATGCCATAACTCGCTTGAGCTTCTACCGAATCGAAATTTTGGTTTGCCATGAAAATACCCATATGATTTTGAGAAAAACCAAGAATAGCAGCCTCACCCTTATGGGTAAACCCAAACAATGAATCTAAAGAATAAAACTGATTGATTCCCGACAAATTTATTCAGTGTTCTCTGAAAAATTCAGCTAAACGCTAAAAATGTCTAAAAAGGGTGCTAGTATGCGTATTAATACGGTCTAATTTACTCATTGCCTCATCAAGGAGGAGTGATGTTTAAACTTTCAAAATTTCATCGCTATGGTATTGCACTGCTCGCTCTAATTGTCGTGGTCGCTTTTTTTTGGCCTACAAGTGATAAATCCCCCAGCGATATTGTTCAAAACCAACCGATTGTCATTCCCCCACCCACTACCCCTGAGGTCATGCCTGAATCTACTATTACACCACCAGTACCAGAGCCAGTGCCGACACCTGAAGGTAATTCCCCACTTTTACCTACTGAGCCTGAGATTATTCCAGAACCTATTGAGCCCACACCCAATGAGCCTCCAATAGTGACTTCACCAGAAAAAGCGCCTGAGCCCAAAACCACTCGCCCTTCAACTAGCGAATGGCAAAACTACCGAGTTCAAAAAGGGAAGACTCTCGCACAACTGTTTCGTGATAATAACTTACAAGCCAATGACGCTTTTATTATGGCTCGCGTAGAAGGTGCAGAAAAACCACTGAGTAATTTACGTCAAGGGCAAAAAATTCGATTAAAAGCCAATTCAAAAGGTGAAGTTCAATTATTAGAAACTACCGGTTCTGATGGAAAAACCTATAGCTTTGCGCGATTAAGCGATGGGAGTTATTACAGAACGCCTTAGTATTAGTGCAAAAACGCTTATGAAATAAAAAAAACAGATATCTAAAAAGCAAAAAACACCGGACTTAGCCGGTGTTTTTTATTTGCACCATGGATAACCCAATGATGCATATCATCATTATTGATTACTCAGCAACGATGATAACGTTCAGCTCTGCGAAAACATCGCTGTGTAACTGGAAGTGAACTTCGTGGTCACCAGTAGTACGCAGAACGCCGTTTGGCAGACGAACTTCGCTTTTCGCGATTTGAACGCCAGCCGCAGTAACTGCGTCAGCGATATCACGAGTACCGATTGAACCGAACAGTTTACCTTCGTCACCAGCTTTAGAAGCTAAAGTTACAGAACCCAGTGCAGTAACAGCTGCTGCACGAGCCTGTGCTGCTGCCAGAACGTCAGCTAATTTAGCTTCCAGTTCAGCGCGGCGAGCTTCGAAAAATTCAACGTTTTTCTTAGTTGCAGGAACAGCTTTGCCCTGTGGTACTAAGAAGTTACGAGCATAGCCCGATTTAACGTTAACTTGGTCACCCAGGCTACCTAGGTTAGCTACTTTATCAAGCAGAATAACTTGCATTACCTTATCCTCTATTAGTCGTTAATGGACTGTACCAATTACTGATGACGATCAGTGTATGGTAACAGAGACAGGTAGCGAGCGCGCTTGATAGCACGAGCGAGCTGGCGTTGATATTTTGCACGAGTACCGGTGATACGGCTTGGTACAATTTTACCACTTTCAGTGATATAGTTTTTCAGCGTTGCGATATCTTTATAGTCGATCTCTTGAACGCCTTCCGCTGTGAAACGGCAGAACTTGCGACGACGGAAATAACGTGCCATATGGCTAGTCTCCAGAATCTATCAAATCAATCTGCTCGGCATGGAGGACAATCTTGCTGATCCCATTGCGACCTTGATGGGTACTAATGAAACCGCTTACTGTAATCCAACTGCCGACCGTTATACTGTGAGTATGAGCTTGTAAGGTTTGTCCGCTGGCGATAATGGGCATTCTGCACCATGCTTGCCTTGACAACCCCGCTTCCTGTTGCTCCGAACGATGTTCTAAAACAAACTGGCAGTGAGGAATGCCTGACGGACTCACTTTTCGAATCAATGCTTTACAGACTGTGCCTGTGAGCACCAAACGATTAGTGGTCACTTGCGCAATTACTCTTCAGAATCCCCAGTTTCTTCTACTTCTTCATCCTGATATTCATCAGACATGTCACGGCCACGACGTTCGTCTTTAGCTTTGACCATTGGAGAAGCTTCTGTTACTGCGTGTTTTAAGCGCATAACCATGCTGCGGATAACGGCATCGTTGAAGCGGAAGTTAGTTTCCAGCTCATCAATCGCTTCCTGCGGCGCTTCTACGTTCAGAAGAACATAGTGTGCTTTGTGCAGTTTGTTGATTGGGTAAGCCAGTTGACGGCGGCCCCAGTCTTCCAGACGGTGAATCTGACCTTGTGCGTTAGTGATAACAGCACTGTAACGCTCGATCATGCCCGGAACCTGTTCGCTTTGGTCAGGATGGACCATAAAAACGATTTCGTAATGACGCATTAGTAGTTGCTCCTTACGGATTATTAGCCTCCTGTCTGGGTTAACCGCGGCCCGCGGAGGCAAGGAACTTGTTGAGTGCGGCTAAAAAATTGACGCGTAACTATACCCATCCCTGATATAAAACTCAAGAGATGGATGCAATTTTACGCTAAATATTATTTTTCTACAGAAACGGATAAGCGCTGACGCACGGCTTCAAACAAGCAAACCCCTGTTGCTACAGAGACGTTCAATGATGACACAGAACCTGCCATTGGAATGCTAATTAACTCGTCACAATGCTCACGAGTTAAACGACGCATACCTTCACCTTCAGCTCCCATCACCAGAGCTATCGGGCCCGTTAACTTGCTTTGATATAAATTGTGGTCAGCTTCACCTGCCGTTCCCACAATCCATACATTGTATTCTTGTAGCAAGCGCAATGTCCTTGCTAGATTCGTCACACGAATAAGAGGAATATTTTCTGCCGCACCACAGGCCACTTTTTTCGCAGTTGCATTAAGCTGAGCGGATTTATCTTTAGGAACAATCACAGCATGAACACCTGCCGCATCAGCGCTACGTAAACATGCACCTAAGTTATGTGGGTCTGTCACGCCATCCAATACCAATAAAAATGGCGATGGTGTGCTCTCCAATAAATCAGGCAGGTCACCTTCTTGATATTGTTTACCTGGTAGTACTTTCGCAATGATGCCTTGGTGAACCGCACCTTCAGTTTGGCTATCCATCCATTGACGATTCGCCACTTGAACGACGACACCTAATGCTTCAATTTCATGCACCAACGGCATTAATCGGCGATCTTCACGACCTTTCAGAATATAGACTTCTTTGATGCGTTGCGGTGAACGCTCCAGTAAGGCTTTCACTGCGTGAATGCCATAAATCATTTCGCTCATAAAATTTCTTATTTATATAAATAGTAAAGTGGCGCTAATACGCCACTTTGGTTAATAACGATGGTTCATAACTACAGCAATACCATTATCCCTCTTGTTTTTGGGATTTTTTTGCAACACGCTTAGCTTTTAATTTTGCTGTAATTTTTCTGGTTTTATCAGACGGTTTTTTGCCTTTTCCTTTCCCTTTCGCCTCGGGCTTAGCTTCAGCTTTTTTCCCTTTTTTCTCTGAGCGACGAAATGCAGAATCAGGCTCGAAGTTTTTATCTTTGCTCGCATCCGCTTTTCGACGAGCTGGACGCGTCGCGTTTTTCACTTCTTGCTTCATTTTGTCCCGCGCTGTTTTACCCGGGTTTTTCGCTTTACGAGTAGTTGAAATTAAAGCGAAATCAATGGTGCGCTCATCCATATGCACAGCTTCGACACGAATTTCCACTTCATCACCAAGACGGTAAGTGGTACCTGATGACTCACCAATTAAACGCTGACCGACCGCATCATAACGGTAGTAGTCATTATCCAACGTTGAAATATGCACTAAACCATCAATAAATAAATCATTAAGACGCACAAAGAAACCAAAACCAGTGACGCTTGTGATTAAACCTGTAAAGGTTTGGCCAACTTGGTCTTGCATGAAATCACATTTAAGCCAGTCAGCCACATCACGCGTCGCTTCATCCGCACGGCGCTCAGTCATTGAACAGTGCTCACCAAGCTGTAACATGCTATCCATATCTGAATGCCAGCCACCTGTTTCCGTCCAGCGCTTATCTGAATGACCATGTTCTTTCGCCAGTAAATATTTTATCCCACGATGTAACGTCAGGTCAGGATAACGACGAATTGGTGATGTAAAGTGAGCATACGATTTCAAACCTAAGCCAAAGTGCCCGCGGTTTTCAGGATCATAAATCGCTTGTTTCATCGAACGTAAAATCATGGTTTGCAGTAATTCATGGTCAGGGCGCTCAGCCACTTCATTCATTACCTGCGCATAATCTTTCGGCTCTGGCTTCATTCCACCCGGTAGGGTCAACCCTAATTCACTGAATACTGAGCGTAAATTCATCACGCTTTCTTCTTTAGGACGGTCATGCACACGGTATAAAGCAGGCTCTTCGTTTTTCTCAACAAACCGAGCCGCCGCAATATTAGCCAAAATCATGCACTCTTCAATCAATTTATGTGCATCATTTCGCTCAACCGGTTCGATACTTTCAATACGGCGTTCTGCGTTAAAAATAAATTTCGCTTCTTCGGATTCGAAGGAAATTGCACCACGCTCAATACGTGCAGCATCCAGTGCTTTATATAATTGGTGCAGATGCTCAATATGCGGCACTAAGGCTTTATAATGCTCACGCAGCTCTTCGTCTCCTTCCAAGATTTTCCACACTTTCGTGTAAGTTAACCTTGCATGAGAGCTCATAACCGCTTCATAGAACTTGTATGACGAAAGCTTACCGGATGCCGATACTGTCATTTCACACACCATACACAGGCGGTCAACACCAGGATTCAGTGAGCACAGGCCGTTCGATAAGACTTCCGGGAGCATAGGAACAACTTGAGATGGAAAATATACCGAGTTACCGCGACTACGAGCTTCTGTATCTAGAGCTGTTTGCGGACGGACATAATAGCTGACATCCGCAATCGCCACCCATAAGCGCCAACCACCGCCTTTTTTCGGTGCACAATAAACCGCATCATCAAAGTCGCGGGCATCTTCGCCATCAATGGTCACTAAAGGGAGATCACGTAAATCAACGCGCCCTTTTTTTGCAGACTCAGGGACATTCTCACTCAGGTCCGCAACTTGTTTTTCAACTTGTGGTGGCCATGAATGTGGAATTTCATGGGTACGTAAAGCGATCTCTACCGCCATACCTGTTCCCATTGTTTCGCCTAATACTTCAATGATATTCCCCACCGCTTGCGAGCGACGTTGTGGACGGGTGACTAATTCAACCACCACCACATTTCCCATACGAGCGCCAAGGACGCGATCTTTCGGAATCAAAATATCAAAGCTTAAACGACTATCATCCGGTACGACAAACCCCATACCCGATTCAATAAAATACCGGCCAACAATTTGGTTATTACGCGGTTCTAACACACGAACAACACGAACCTCTGTCCGCCCCTTACGGTCTTGCCCATAAGGTTGCGCTAGAATAACGTCACCATGTAGGGCGCGTTTCATTTCGTCTTGAGATAAATAGTAATCTTCTTTTTTACCCTCAACACGCAGGAAGCCGTAGCCATCACGATGGCCAATCACTTTCCCTTTTAATAAGTCTAAACGCTCCGGTAATGCATAACACTGACGGCGAGTGAAGACTAATTGCCCATCCCGTTCCATGGCTCTTAACCGACGACGCAGTGCCTCTAATTCATCTTCTGTCGATAAATTCAATAATTGTGCGATTTCTTCGCGATTAGCGGGTGCAGTACGCTTCGAGATAAGGTCAAGAATGTATTCTCGACTTGGAATTGGGGACTCGTATTTTTCTGCTTCTCTTTCCTGAAAAGGATCTTGTGACATCGTTACCTCCGTTGTCATCAGAATTCATAACTACCGCAAATGCTAGTCAAGCAGTAGTTGATAGAGCGGGCTGTTATCTTTCACCATGTCCGCCAGCGTGTATTGATCAAGTTCTTGTAAAAACTGCTGTATTGCTTGGTGTAGCACACCTTTTAAACGACACGCAGGTGTAATGTGGCAAAATTCGCCACTACAATTAACAAGAGTCAGGGGCTCTAATGCTCTGACAACGTCCCCTATACGAATTGATTCCGCTGGTTGTCCTAGTGTAATCCCGCCATTTTTGCCACGAGTGGCTTTAATATAACCTAGGTGACTGAGCTGATTAATAATTTTTACCATATGGTTACGCGATACACCGTAAACCTCGGTGACCTCTGTAATACTGGTCATTTTCCCTTCACCTAGGGATGCCAGGTAAATAAGAGCTCGTAACCCATAATCTGTAAAACTAGTCAGTTGCACAATCACCTCAAAATTTTAGCTATAACGCTGTTGGCCGCAAATCATTGGCCTAAAAAATGCGACTCATTTTAAAATTCACGCTTGCTATTTCTAACCCAACACATTCAGTTTTCTGAACAAAATATAGCATGCTAATAAATTATATGTCGTTAAATAAAGTTTAACGTATAACACAAGTCAAATATGCACTTAATTGCACATAATTTGCACACAAAAGTGACTTGATTCAATCATTATGGGGAATTTTGACTGTTTTATCAAAGAAGCTGCATAGTGGAAGGAGGTAAAGCAGTAAAAAACTGCGCCTGTATTAGGCGCAGTCAGTGTTATTACTCAACGTCAAATGGATCACGCAGGATCATGGTTTCTGAACGATCTGGACCGGTTGAAATAATATCAACTGGAATACCCGTTAGTTCTTCAACGCGTTTGATGTAATTCAGAGCTGCTTGTGGCAGTAATTCTCTTTGTTTCACACCAAAAGTTGTTTCTTTCCAACCTGGCATTGATTCATAAACTGGCTCTAAGCCATCCCACTCATCAGCAGCTAAAGGCGTTGTTTCAAGCACTTTGCCATCTGGACGACGGTAGCCTACGCAGATTTTGACTTCTTCTAAACCGTCTAAAACATCCAGTTTAGTCATACAGAAGCCTGACAGTGAGTTAATTTGTACCGCACGATTAATCGCAACGATATCTAACCAACCAGTACGGCGTTTACGACCCGTAGTTGCACCAAATTCTTGGCCTTTTTCACGCAGGAACTCACCCACTTCGTCAAACAGCTCAGTTGGGAATGGACCTGCACCAACACGCGTTGAGTAAGCCTTGATGATACCTAATACGTAGTTGACATAGCGAGGGCCTAAACCAGAACCTGTCGCTACACCACCAGCGGTCGTATTTGAAGAGGTTACATAAGGATAAGTACCGTGGTCGATATCTAATAATGTCCCTTGTGCACCTTCAAACATCACTAATTCATTCTTCTGATTTGCTTTATATAGCAGATCAGAAACATCAATTACCATGCCAGTCAGGATATCCGCTACAGCCATAATATCATCTAACGTTTTTTGGTAATCTACAGCAGGTTCTTTATAATAATGAACAAGTTGGAAGTTATGGTATTCAACGATTTCTTTTAATTTTTCTGCAAACGTGGCTTTATCAAACAAATCACCAACGCGTAGACCACGACGTGCAACTTTATCTTCATAAGCAGGACCAATACCACGACCTGTTGTTCCAATCGCTTTGGAACCACGTGCTTTTTCACGCGCATTATCTAATGCGATATGATAAGGCAGGATCAGTGGGCATGCTTCAGAAAGACGTAAACGTTCCCGAACAGGAACACCGCGGTCTTCCAATTCTTTCATCTCTTTCATTAATGCGTCTGGCGCTAAAACAACACCATTAGCAATAATACTGATGACATTTTCACGAAGAATACCGGATGGAATTAAGTGGAGAACGGTTTTTTCACCGTTTACAACAAGAGTATGGCCAGCATTATGGCCGCCCTGATAGCGAACTACGTATTTAGCACGCTCTGTCAGCAAGTCAACGATCTTGCCCTTCCCTTCGTCACCCCATTGGGTGCCCAGTACGACAACGTTCTTACCCATTTTGAAATACACTCGGTTGCTTAAAAATGAATTCTACCATCAAAAATGAACTGTTCCAGTGATATTTTGGCAATACAAAAATTTTTTTCTGGAAAGCAAGTAAAATGGTATTTTTTATTTCTGCCGTAAACTCAAAATGAATGCCATCAGTTGAGCAGCTCAAATTTTCCCTGAAAAATCCTATACTTAAAACGACAGGCGAAAAAAAGCCCACCGAAGCGGGCTTTTCTTTAATAGATTAACAGTTATTTTGCTAGGTTGCACGCAACTTAGCTTGTTATTAATCTGTCGCGCGAAGCTTAGTTGGTGCCTTCATAAAGCGGAAGAAGTCAGTGTCTGGACTCATGACCATCACGTCATCACCACTCTTAAAGCTTTGTTCATAAGCACGTAAGCTACGAATAAACGCATAGAACTCTGGGTCTTGGTTGAATGCATCAGCAAACAATTTTGTTGCCATCGCATCACCTTCACCACGGTAAGTCAATGCGGTACGCTCCGCTTCAGCCAACGTTTCTGTTACTGTTTTATCTGCAACAGCGCGGATCTTAGTCGCTTCTTCTTGACCTTGTGAACGGTGTTGACGTGCAACTGCTTCACGTTCTGCACGCATACGCGCATAAATAGCTTCAGAAACTTCGTTTGGTAGCTCGATACGTTTAATACGTACGTCGACAACTTCAATACCTAACGCCGCCATACTGTTTGCATTCACAACCAGTGGCTTCAGGTTTGTTTCTTCTTCAACACGTTTTGCTGCATCCGCAATCGCTGCATCCGCTTCTTTGGTTGCATCGTCAGTTGCTGTACCTTTGTTCAAAGCATCACGGACATCAATGGTCAAACGGCCACGTGAGTCAGTAATGATATCTTTTACGCTTAAGCGACCAAACTCAGAACGTAAACGGTCACTAAATTTACGTTTTAACAGGGTTTCCGCTTGGAATGGATTACCACCGCCAGTCGCTACATAGTAACGACTGAAATCAGTAACACGCCATTTCAGGTAGGAATCCACCATTAAGTCTTTGTTTTCACTTGTCAGATAGCGGTCAGCCTGAATTTCCAGTGTCTGAATACGTGCATCCAACATTTTTACCGTTTCAATAAATGGTACTTTGAAATGCAGACCCGGCTCATAAATGATCGGTTTGTTTTCAGAATCACGCAGAACCTTACCAAAACGCAAGACAATGCCGCGATCAGTTTGAGGAACAATAAAGATAGATGCGTATGCGACTGCCAAAATGGCCAGAACGATAACAATTAGCGATTTACGCATGATTATTGTCTCCCTACTCTAACTGCATCACCACGAACAGCACTGTTTGGCTGAGCTGATGTTGCGCCATTAGATGACGCGTTATTATTTGGCGTCGCCATTCTGGCTGATGGACTGACTTTCGGTGCTGATGTAGCGTTCGTATTAGCACCACGCATGATTTGATCAAGCGGCAGCACTAACATGCTGTTGCTCTTATCATTTGCTATCACTTTACGTGTATTACCTAATACACGTTCCATCGTTTCGATATATAGACGTTCACGGGTAATCTCAGGTGCAGCACGATATTCAGGCAACATTTTTGCAAAACTTGCCACCTCACCCTCTGCTTTGAAGACCACACTGGCTTTATAAGCTTCAGCTTCTTCAATTAAGCGTTGTGCGTTACCTTTTGCCAGAGGAAGAACTTCGTTTCGATAAGCATGTGCTTCACGAATGGTTTTTTGTTCTTCTTCCCTTGCTGCAATTACATCATCAAATGCGGCTTTAACGTCTTCAGGCGGACGCGCTGCCTGGAAGTTGACGTCAAGCAGTGTGATACCCATTTTGTATGGCGCAATTGTTGCTTCGAGCTCTTTTTGTGTTACATCACGGATAAAAGCACGATTCGTAGTCAGTACTTGCTCCATCGCAGACTGACCGATTACACCACGCACAGCACTATCTAGCGCCTGACGCAGACTATTGTCTGGGTTTGTGACACTAAATAAATATTGCGCAGGGTCGGTAACACGATATTGAACGTTCATTTCAACGCGGATCACGTTTTCATCTGACGTTAACATCATGCCATTTGTCGCTTGTTCACGTACGGTTTCTACGTTGACAGGAATAACTCTATCAATGAAGGTTGGTTTCCAGTTCAAACCAGGCCCAACAACACCACTATATTCACCAAAACGTAATACTACGCCACGGTCACTTTCTTTGATGGTGTAGAAGCCTGAACCTGCCCATACAACAACGATAGCAGCAAGAGCTAACATACCTAAACGGCCGCTGATTTGTGATGGTTGTTTATTATCGCCATCACCACCGCTGCCTTTATTTCCACCAAGCTTGCTGCCTAGTTTACGAAAGAGATCGTCGAGATCATAAGCCCCACGTTTTCGACCACCTTTGTTCCCGCTAGAGTTGCCGCCTTTATTGCCGCTTCCCCACGGATCGCGGTCTTGTCCGTCATTACCGGGCTGATTCCACGCCATGTTTTAGCTCCATTCTTTATGATTGATTTTCAGGGCTAAGAGCGATAGGGCTCTTAATATCAATTCCATTGCCTAACTACATCATTAATCACCAAAACAATTAAATAACGTAGTCAGGTAATTGCTGCTCTTGTTTGCACAGACGCCGCCAATCCACCATTGGCATACGCACCTCAAGGCCAATTGAGCCGTCTTCTTCCTGCCATTCACGTTCGATTGACTGAAGTTGATAGAAACGGCTACGTAAACGGCCTTCATTCGGTGGTAAACGCAATTCAACATGTGCGATTTCACCTGAAAGACGTTCCGTCAATGCCTGTAGCAGCAATGAGATACCATCGCCCGTTTGCGCTGAAACCCAGACACGAACCGGCTTGTTATCCTCATCTCTGTCAATACGCGGGACAAAATCCTCCAGCATATCAACTTTGTTCATCACTAAAAGTGTTGGTATTTCATCCGCTTCGATTTCTTCTAACACACTTTCAACTGCATGAATATTGTCATCCAAGCGATTATCAGCTGCATCGATAACGTGCAGCAGTAACGTTGCTTCACGTGTTTCTTGCAGGGTTGCTTTAAAAGCTGCAACCAAATCATGGGGTAAATGACGGATAAAACCCACAGTATCTGCAAGAACGACAACACCAACATCTTCTACATCAATACGACGAAGTGTTGGGTCAAGTGTTGCAAATAACTGGTCAGCAGCATAAACATCAGCGGCCGTCATGCGGTTAAACAAACTAGACTTACCAGCGTTGGTATAACCGACAAGCGAAATAGTCGGGATATCAGCCTTACTTCTCGCTTGACGCCCTTGTTCACGCTGTTTTTCCACCCGACTAAGACGAGATAAGATTTGTTTAATTTTATCTCTTAATAGCCGGCGGTCAGTCTCAAGTTGAGTTTCACCGGGACCTCGTAAGCCAATCCCGCCTTTTTGTCGCTCTAAGTGCGTCCATCCCCTCACTAAGCGAGTCGATAAATGCCTTAACTGAGCCAATTCAACTTGAAGCTTACCTTCGTGTGTACGTGCGCGTTGAGCAAAAATATCTAAAATTACCCCTGTACGGTCAACCACCTTACATTGGCAAATCCTTTCGAGATTACGTTCTTGAGCAGGGCTTAGAGTATGATTAAACAACACCACATCTGCACCACTTTCCTCAACAGCTTGGGCGATTTCTTCTGCTTTACCTTCCCCAACAAAAAACTTTGGATGAGGGGCTTTACGACTGCCCGTGACTATTTGTACTGGTTTTACGCCAGCAGATGTCACAAGTGACTCAAATTCTGCCAGATTATCAACATCTTTTTCTTGAGAAAAAAAGACATGGACTAATACAGCTAGTTCACCGCCTTCATACCTATCAAACAAGGTGTAACCTCTTAGGCTAAACAATAATTGCAAAGGAAAAACACAGGTACAGTCTCCCTACCCATGCTTTCCTTGTCTTTTAGCGTACAAACTTACTCAGTTACTTCGCCATCTTGCGCTGCAGGGTTACCTGAATGGTAATTACCATTGCCAGTGCTACCCGCAGTACCGCTATGATGAGAAACAGGGCGAGCAGGGACAACAGTAGAGATAGCGTGCTTATAAACCATCTGGCTAACTGTGTTTTTTAATAAAATGACAAATTGGTCAAAAGACTCAATTTGCCCCTGCAATTTGATGCCATTAACGAGATAAATAGAGACCGGAACCCTTTCACGACGTAATGCGTTCAGGAACGGATCTTGCAAAGATTGCCCCTTAGCCATTCTATGTTTTCCTTATTTTGTTGTTTTTAAAAGAGAATCTTTTAGATTCCAAAAAGTAACTACTCAAAAATTGCGCTTAACGTTCTAATTGTACACAAACATCAGTCCTATGCACGCATAACCTGCATAACGGTGCTAAGCGCTTGCTGAGGTTGTTCACTATCTAACCAATGAACATTCTCCCAGCCTCTTAACCAGGTAATTTGACGTTTTGCCAATTGGCGAGTTGCACAAATTCCCCGATAAATCATTTCATCATGGCTAATTTCACCATCTAAATATGACCACATTTGCCGATATCCCACACAACGGATTGAAGGGAGGTCAACATGTAAATCATTTCGTTGATGCAATTTGCGAACTTCTTCTTCAAAACCCGCATCTATCATCAGATGAAAACGTTGTTCTATGCGCTCATGTAAAATTTTACGATCTTGTGGCGCAATAGCAAACTGAAACACATTATAAGGTAATTCTTCCCCAGCTGTTTGTGTCATTTCAGTCAAAGTTTGTCCCGAAATGAGATATACCTCTAAAGCACGGGATAATCTTTGTGGATCGTTAGGGTGGATCCTTGCCGCGGCAACTGGGTCAGCTTCAGTAAGACGACGATGAATTTCTCCCCATCCTTGTTCTTTCGCAATGTGTTCAATTTCAGCACGAACTGTTGGGTCAGCTGAAGGAAGTGGTGAAAGTCCTTCTAATAAGGCTTTAAAATACAACATAGTGCCGCCAACTAATAACGGAATTTTACCTTGTGAGGTAATTTCAGCCATGGCATTTAATGCGTCACGGCGAAAATCGGCAGCGCTGTATGGTAGAGACGGATCGAGGATATCAATCAGACGATGGGGAGCTTGGCTGAGTTCTTCCGCTGTTGGTTTTGCTGTGCCAATATCCATTCCTCGGTAAATTAATGCCGAATCGACACTAATAATTTCCACAGGCAAATGCTTGCGAAGTTCGATCGCCAAAGCGGTTTTACCTGAGGCCGTTGGACCCATTAGGAATATTGCGTCAGGTTTTTTCTGAGTTGCTAAATCACTCATTTGTTAGTGTAGCTACCACGGATTGTAAATTAATTAATTGTAATAATGTTGGTGGGGGATTTTTTACCCACTGAGGGCATACCCGCTCAACATCAGCCAGCAACTGAACAGCCTGTGCTAAACTCCAACTTTCTTCTGTTTTAACCTGTGAAACTGCTTTAGCGAGCCATTGTGCAATCTCTTCGTCAGTGACACTTTCTTTTCTCGATAAAAAATCGAGTAGTTCAGAAAAAAGCTGTGATAAATTTTGTGTTCTTAATGGTAACGATACCGTATGAATTGTTACTTTTCCATGTAATATCGTGGCTTCGATACCAAATATTGTCAATTGTTCCTTGTACCGCTGTAAAACCTCTATTTCATCATTTTTAAGTGACACTTTTAGAGGTATTAACAATGGCTGAGGCTTTAAGGCTCCGCCACCCGGTGACAATTGTGACAATTTCAATAAATAATTAGCTTCCGTTAAGGATAACAGGATTAGCCCCAACGAAGACTCAATTAATGCAAAGTTTTTTGCGTAAATTGTCAATACCTTGCCAAAAAGGTAGTTATCCGCATTTTTTGCTACAGGTTGTGACGATATTGGTGGCGAGTTTATCGGTTTACGCTCAGGAAAAAGCGGTTTTTTATCTTCAGAGGCAACCGGAATTGACATTAAGCTCTGATACAGCTCACCCGCTTTTTTGTCATACGTTGAACCAAACGTTTTTGCTGGCGCATTTTCTGAAAAACCTGACGTTGTCTTCGGTGAAGAAAAAGCGTGATTTGCGGCACTATCCTTTAAGTGGCTGGGCTGGTCATAAGGTATTTTAGACTCTCGAACGGTATTTTCAATGAGCGTATGATTTTCTGTCTTATGTTGCTGCTTGGGAGTCACGTTTGGTGAAGAAAAATAGTTTTCCCCCGCAGAAGGTCGATTTTCTAACTCTATATTTGCTGGTTCAATACCCGGAAGCTCATCAATAGATGCAGCTTCTAATAATACCGTTCGTACCGCTTGATAAATAAAATCATGTACCAAGCGAGCTTGGTGAAAACGAACCTCATGTTTTGCTGGATGTACGTTAACATCAACTTGTTTTGGATCAATCGTCAAATACAAGACATAAGCAGGCTGTTGGTTTTCGTCTAAATGCCCTTCATAGGCTTGGCGAATAGCATGGTTAATCAGGCGGTCACGCATCATACGGCCATTAACATAGCAATATTGCGTTTCGCTACCTGATGTCATTGATGGAGAAACAACCCACCCTTTGATAGCAAGGTCGCTATGTTCCCAAGATAACGCCAAAGCGCCTTGCAGAAAACCCGTACCGCAAATCGTCCCGAGACGCCGCTCTTGCTGCGCTTCATCATGAGCGGCTCGATATTGCTTTACTAATTTCCCGTTGTGAGTCAGGTTAATAGCCACATCAGGACGAGAAAGTGCAATTCGGCGAACAATTTCATCAATATGGCCGAACTCGGTTTTTTCTGTGCGCATAAATTTACGGCGAGCTGGCGTATTATAGAATAAATCTAATACTTCAACCGTTGTGCCATTGGGATGCGCTGCAGGTTTAACCATCACCTCCATATCCCGGCCTTCGGCATATGATTGCCATGCTTCTGTTTGGTCTGCGGGCTTGGATGTCAATGTTAAACGTGAAACGGAACTGATACTCGCTAGCGCTTCACCGCGAAACCCCATACTCATAATAGCTTCAAGGTCATCCAAAGTGGCAATTTTACTGGTCGCATGGCGAGCTAATGCGAGAATCAGTTCATCTTTACCGATACCACAGCCATTATCACGAATACGGATCAGTTTTTCTCCACCACGCTCAATGTCGATATCAATACGCGTTGCCCCGGCATCAAGACTGTTCTCAACGAGCTCTTTAACCACTGACGCAGGCCTTTCGACCACTTCTCCTGCCGCAATTTGGTTGGCTAGCTGTGGGGAGAGAATATGTATTGCCATGTCTTCCCCCCTTATTGTGGTGCCGCTTGTATTGGATTCGCCAAGAAATATTGACGTAATCCTAAATGGATAGCTTCTGCGACTTTGTCTTGGAATTCATTAGATTTTAGCAACTGTTCTTCTGCCGTATTACTAATAAAACCAGTTTCGACTAAAATCGATGGGATATCTGGGGAGCGCAATACACCTAAACTTGCATGCTCAGGTGTTCTTTTATGAATATTACCCACTTTTCGCAGCTGTTCGATCACTTTAACCGCAACATCGTACCCCACACGCTGAGAATGGCCGAATTGTAGATCTAAAACAGCTTGGCTTAAATAAGGGTCCGCACCACTAAGCGCATCACCCGCCCCACCTAATAATTCAGATTGTTTTTCACGTTGTTCGAGCCAACTACCCAGCTCACTGTTTGCACGTCGATTAGACAATACCCACACTGATGCTCCTCGTGCACTGCTATTCGGAGCCGAATCTGCGTGAATTGACACCAACATATTAGCCCCTTTCTTACGTGCCACATCAGAACGGCCACTAACGGAAATAAAATAGTCTCCATCACGTGTCATCGCAGGTTTAAACATTGGGTCGGCTTCAAGACGTTGGTATAACTTACGTGCAACACTAAGAGTCACATCCTTTTCTTTAAAACCATTCTTACCAATCGCACCAGGGTCTTTTCCACCGTGCCCTGCATCAATCGCAATAACTACCTGCTTGCTGCCCTTCGGCATATTTTTATATTTAGTCGGTGTTGGCGTGGCAACAGGTGCAGGATTATTCATCTTCAATGGTTTATCTTGAGCGCTATTTGCCGCTGCTTTAATCGTATTATTGGTTTGATTAAAGGAAGTAGAACCGGATGAATTTCCCGTCGATATCATTAATACCAACTGATATTCACCTGAAACTTGTTTAAGTACTGCTTTCGTTTTAGCTGCACGAGATAGCTCTAAAACTAAGCGTTTGTGTTGATTATCAGAAGGTTGGCTTGCCCGTACTAGTTTTACAAGATCCCCTGCGGGAACTTTAAGCGGTAGGCCAATAATCTCGCCTCGCTGTTTGATATCAACAACAAGGCGCTCAGGTGAATGCAATGGGAAATAGGAGTAATCAGGCTTACCATCAACAAAGCTTAGTACCACTTCTGCTTGTGATGGACTATTGTTAACTTGAATATTCGATAATGTTGCCGCTTGTGTTTTTGCAGCAAACAGCCACATAACGGATACCATAAACAAGACGAAAACAGTAAAAAAACCCTTTTTTGTTATTCTGTGCATTGATGCATTCAACATGAGCAATAGCTTCCTTAGAGTAGGGGTAATGCTTCTAACAACGACTCCCCATTGGCAGAAAAAGCAACAAAGTGAGCCTGACGCCCTTCGCCTTGATAGGTCAGATGGAGCTCAAGATCCGCTTCAGGTAAAAAACCTTTACCTTGTTGCGGCCATTCGACCAAACAGATCGAATTTCCAGAAAAATAGTCACGAATTCCCATAAATTCAAGTTCTTCAGGATCGGCTAACCGATAGAGATCAAAGTGGAAAACTTGACGATCTGCTAATTCATAGGGTTCAACCAATGTGTAAGTTGGACTTTTTACATGGCCTTGATGACCTAGCGCTTGTAAGAAACCTCGGCTAAAGGTGGTTTTCCCTGCACCAAGATCACCGTATAAGTGAATCACAGTGCTTTGATGGCAAGCCTTAGCGATAGCATTACCTAACGCAACAGTTTGCGCTTCATTGGCAAGTTGTATTGTACATTCTTTCATATTGTTCTTTTATTATGTCATTAATAGGCGGTGTCGCCTGTTTATCCTTTAAATGCATAGTTTATATTGCTGATCAAAATGCATAAAGAGATATCAACAAACATCAATATTACCGCTTATATTAACCTAAGATGGGGCTTTTTTCTTAATTAACATTGCTTGAATGATGAGTTCAGAAATATCCTATAATTGTTCTCAATATTGACGGTATTTTTCATGCATTTTGATGAACAACGCAGGTCATGATAGAGTGCCTGCCGTTTTAATCTTTATCAAGATAGGATCTGATGGCAAGATACCTCGATCTCGATCTTCTCGCTCAGAATATTAAACAATGGGGCATTGAAGCAGGTTTCCAACAAGTAGGGATCTGCGATACTGACCTTTCTGCGGAAGAGCCCAAATTACAAGCATGGCTAGACAAACAATTTCATGGCGAGATGGAATGGATGAGCCGCCATGGAATGATGCGAGCCAGACCACACGAACTGCACCCAGGCACGTTACGTGTCATTAGTGTGCGTATGAATTACTTGCCCGCCAAAGCCGCATTTGCCAGTACATTAAATAACCCCGAATTAGGTTATATCAGCCGTTATGCCCTAGGACGAGACTACCACAAGCTATTAAAAAAACGCCTAAAACAACTTTCAGATCGTATTTTAGACTATTGTCGTGAATTTAACGGAGTGATACTGCCCGATGGCACCAGTAGCGATGATCTTAATTTTCGACCTTTTGTCGATTCCGCTCCAATCTTAGAACGCCCTCTTGCAGTTAAAGCAGGTTTAGGATGGACAGGGAAACATTCATTAGTCTTAAATCGTGAAGCAGGATCTTGGTTTTTTCTCGGTGAGTTATTGATTAACTTACCCGTTCCTGTTGATAAACCTGTCGAAGAAGATTGTGGTCGCTGTGTTGCTTGTATGACAACCTGCCCAACAGGTGCGATTGTTGAACCTTACACCGTCGATGCAAGACGCTGTATTTCTTATCTCACAATCGAGCTAGATAGTGCTATCCCAGAAGAATTTCGTCCACTCATGGGAAATCGGATCTATGGTTGCGATGACTGCCAGCTCATTTGCCCGTGGAACCGTTTTTCCCAGCTTACTGATGAAGATGATTTTAGTCCAAGAAAGGACTTACATACACCAGAGCTACTTGACTTGTTCTCATGGGATGAAAAAACCTTTTTAAAGGTGACCGAAGGCTCTGCAATCCGCCGCATTGGTTATATTAAGTGGCTGCGAAATATCAGTGTGGCACTAGGTAATGCACCTTATCAAGACCGTATTGTACTGGCTTTACAAAATAGATTGGGGATCAACGAAATGCTAGATGAGCACTTCCAATGGTCTATACAACAACAGCTTAACCGACGCGATGCAAACCAAGTCACAATTCAAACTTCACAGCAAAAACGCCTTGTACGCGCTATTAACAAAGGTTTACCGAGAGACGCCTAGAAAAAAGCCTGCTATATATCCGGAATGAAGAATTGTCAAATTGATGTGAATAAAATAAAAAATGCTTACCTGACAATAGGTAAAGAATTTGCAAGCTGTGCTAGCCTCATTTTGACAAAATAATTCACAGACCAATAAAATCAACAAGTTATAATAATACAACTTAAACGCTAGAATTAAATAGCACAGCAGGAATTTGTTAATTAGCCTGTGGATAACTCTGTGTAATAAGTTATTTCAAATCGCAATAAAAACTCAGATTGATTGAGTTAGCTGTGGATAACTTTCTAATGTCGCGTTGAAAAGAAAAACACTGATTTTACGTTAACTAGCAATACAAAAGTGACCAAAAAGTAAGATTAAAATGAAAAAACACTCGAAGTAAATAAAAAAGCATATTTTTGTTTATTATTTAAACTTCATGTTTTCATCTTAGAGATGGAAGTAAAACACCCTATTGCTAAGGGGTGGCTATTCTATGGCGCCCTGAAAATGAATGCAAGCACAAATCTGGATATGATCCAAAAAAGATCGCGAAACCCTTTTAGATCCCAGTGTTCAAGGGATAAAAACAGTGAACAAACGCAGTTCATATGCACTAAGTGATTTTACTTAAATAAAATTAAGTTAAATGAATATTATGTGAGATTTAATTAAGAAGAAAAGTTAAGAGATAAAGAAAATATTGGAGCGGGAAACGAGACTCGAACTCGCGACCCCGACCTTGGCAAGGTCGTGCTCTACCAACTGAGCTATTCCCGCATTTGGTGGGTACTATCGAACTAAAACACTAAGAAAGTTTGGAGCGGGAAACGAGACTCGAACTCGCGACCCCGACCTTGGCAAGGTCGTGCTCTACCAACTGAGCTATTCCCGCATCACGAAAATAGTGTTCTAGCTAAAACATCAAGAAAATTTGGAGCGGGAAACGAGACTCGAACTCGCGACCCCGACCTTGGCAAGGTCGTGCTCTACCAACTGAGCTATTCCCGCATCACATTTCTGGATGTTTCACGTGCCGACTCAATAACAAAAACTTCATCGGTACGGGGAGCGCATTATACGAAAAATTCAGATACTAGCAAGCCCTTGCGCTCAAAATTTTTATTTTTTTATTCGTTTGCTGACAATTCAATCACAATGGTGATTTTATCAACACCCGTTGTAATAAACTGATTTCAATACGTTAACATTGTTAACTTATTGAGAAAAAACCGCGAATGAAAGTCGCCAATGGCGACTTTCATAACGAATCATTTATTCTTTAATAAATGTTTCCCGATAATAAGCCAGTTCAGCGACCGATTCACGAATATCATCAAGAGCTTGGTGGGTATTTTTCTTCGAAAACCCTGCTAAAATTTCAGGTTTCCAGCGACGTGCAAGTTCTTTAAGTGTACTAACATCAAGATAACGATAATGAAAATAGCGTTCTAATTCAGGCATGTAGTTAAATAGAAAACGCCTGTCTTGCCCAACACTATTCCCACAAATCGGTGATGCCCCTTGGGGAACCCATTTTTCTAAAAACTCAATGGTGGCTAGCTCAGCTTCACGCTCACTCACGGTACTTTTGCGCACACGTTCAACTAAACCACTATTGGTGTGAGTGCTTACATTCCACTCATCCATTAAAGCAAGTTGTTCATTCGTTTGATGAACTGCAATTACAGGGCCTTCTGCTAAAATATTAAGATGGCTATCTGTTACAATAGTCGCTATTTCAATAATACGATCACGAACAGGATCGAGCCCCGTCATTTCTAAATCGATCCAAATTAAATTATTCTCATTCTTTTGCATGATATACCCTAACTGCATTCTATGAAGTTAAGGTATGATAGCACTCTTCATGCCTTCAGTGACAGGCGTGAGTAACCCCTAAAATACAGCCCATAGTAAAGAGAGGACAGGTGGCTAAACAGAAACTTTCGAAAGGCCAACAGCGCCGAGTTCAAGAAAATCATCAAAAAAGACTTAAAAAGCAAAAAACAGTTGAAATTGATGATAGCCAATTAGGTGAAGCACAAGAAGGCTTAGTCATTAGCCGTTTTGGGCAACATGCTGACATTCAAGCAAGTGACGGGACTATCCAGCGCTGTAACTTGCGTAGAACTATTTCATCCCTCGTAACAGGGGATAACGTGGTGTGGCGGCCAGCCTTGAACACACAGAGCGATATCAAAGTAAATGGCATCGTCGAAGCTGTTCATGAACGCCGTTCTGTTCTAACTCGTCCCGATTATTATGATGGCTTAAAACCGATTGCTGCTAATATTGACCAAATTGTCGTAGTTTCCGCTATTTTACCTGAGCTTTCGCTGAATATTATTGACCGCTATTTAGTTGCCTGCGAAACCACAGGGATTAAGCCTGTTATCGTTCTCAATAAAGTCGACCTACTCGACGACGAAAACCGTGAGTGGGTAAGCGATTTAATGACGATTTATAGCAATATTGGCTATCAAGTTCTCGAAGTTTCAAGCCATACCAACGAAGGCATGGAAGCACTTACTAACGCGCTAGCAGGTAAAGTTTCAGTATTTGTTGGGCAGTCTGGTGTGGGCAAATCAAGTTTATTAAATGCATTACTCCCTCACAATGAAGAAATGATTTTAGTCAATGAGGTTTCAGACAACTCAGGGCTAGGGCAACATACAACAACAACAGCTCGTTTATACCACTTCCCGTTGGGCGGCGATGTGATTGACTCCCCTGGTGTGCGCGAATTTGGTTTATGGCATTTAACAACGGAACAAGTGACCAAAGGATTTGTCGAATTTAAAGATTACCTTGGTGGCTGTAAATTCCGTGACTGTAAACATTTAGATGATCCAGGTTGTCTGTTACGTGAAGCCGTAGAAGCAAATAAAATTGCTGAATCACGTTTTGAAAACTACCATCGCATTTTAGAAAGCATGGAACAAATCAAACCTCGTGGCAATTTTACGGCAAAAGATAAATAATGTTAGTGAGTGCTTACAATTAACTCCCTAACGCTAAGACAGCTCTAAATAATTTAATTACGGTTAGCCTGTTACGCGACCGTTTGAAATATGATGAGTAAACTGTGTACAATAGCCGCCCTTTTGCTAACATACCTTTAAAAATCAGAGGTTAACGTGCTAGATAAAATTAAAATTCGCTTGCAATATATGCTTCCAAAACAATGTCTTACTGAATTTGCAGGCTGGTTTGCAAGCCGCAATGCGGGTTTCATGACACAATGGGCAATTAAACTGTTCGCAAAAGCCTATAAAGTCAACATGAATGAAGCGCAAAAAAGCGAACTTACTGCTTATGCCACTTTTAATGATTTCTTTATCCGTCTGCTAAAAGAAGGCGCACGCCCGATTGTCGAAAAAGAGCACCAACTTGCTCAACCTGCTGACGGTGCAGTTAGCCAATTAGGCCCGATTAATGATGACCTTATCTTCCAAGCTAAAGGCCATAATTACACAGTGGAAGCGTTACTTGCAGGCCAATACCAATTAGCGGAACGTTTTCGTGGTGGTGACTTTATTACCACTTACCTCTCCCCGAGTGACTATCACCGTGTACACATGCCGTGTGACGGTTTGCTCAAAGAGATGATTTATGTTCCTGGCGATTTATTCTCTGTAAATCCGTTGACGGCACAAAATGTTCCCAATCTATTTGCACGTAATGAACGCTTGATTTGTGTCTTTGACACCCCTGTCGGCCTAATGGTACAGATCCTCGTCGGTGCAACCATCGTTGGTAGTATTGAAACCGTATGGAGCGGTTGCGTTAACTCCTCTCGTGAAGGCGTCATTAAGCGTTGGGTTTACCCTGAGTTAGACTCTGAAGGGGCTGTTTTCTTGAAAAAAGGTGAGGAAATGGGACTGTTTAAATTGGGTTCAACAGTGATTAATTTATTTGAACCTAACAAAGTGACATTTAATTCATCACTAATCCCCGGTTATGCAACTCGCATGGGCGAATTACTCGCTGAAACTGTTGCAAATACAGTGACAGAAGAATCCATCGACGTTTAGTTAAATTATTATCTCTTGAAGGAGCTCCTCACTGTGCGTGTGATTATCAGTTTTTTTCTTAGTCTGTTAATCGTTTTCTCTTCCGTTGCAGCACCAACTGCAGCGCAGGATGAAGCACAGATTAAGCAGGAGCTCAAACAACTTGAGTCAAGCACCAACCCCAAAGATGCAGAGATAGCACAAGCATTACAGGGTGCTTTGAATTGGATGAGTGAAACACGAGAGTCCGATGCAAAAGCCAAATCTTATCAAGAAGCCATTGATAACTTTCCTAGAATTATCAAAGAAATAAGACAAAAAATTCTTAATGAAAGTGATGAGCCGGCCCCAATACCAGTGGGTATCAGCTTAGGTGAACTTGAACAACGTATTATTCAGCTTAGCAGCCAATTACTCGATCAAAGCCGCTTAACTCAGCAAGAGCAAGATAAAGGCCGCGAAATCAGTGAATCATTAAATATTCTGCCACAACAGCTTTCTGAAGCCAGACGTTTACTCACTGAAGCCACTTCGCGCTTTCAGTCTCTGAGTACACCGTCAACGCCATTAGCCGATGCCCAGTATACATTGGCTCAAGCCGAAGTAAGTGCTCGCAAGTCAACGGTTAATGAACTGGAAATGGCGCAGCTTTCTGCCAATAACCGCCAAGAAATCTCACGCCTTACGTTGGAATTATACAAAAAACGCTATCAACGTATGGAACTTGAGTTACAAAACCTACGTGATTTCCAAAATACCCAACGCCAACAAAAAGCAATTTTAGCGTTAGAACACACGGAAATGTTGGCCGCACAAGGGGAACTAACGCCATTTTTAACTGAGCAGCTTGATATTAACCGCAAAATGTCTCAGGAATTAACCGCTCAGGCACAGCGCATGAGCGCTATCACTAATAGCCAAGCAGAAATTTCAACCAGTATCCGTGATGCTCGCCAAGCACTCACAACTATTCGCGAGCAAGCTCAGTGGATCAGCAGTTCAAGTACATTAGGGGAAGCTCTCAGAACACAACTTTCTCGTTTGCCTGATATCCCCAAAAGCCAACAACTTGATCGTGAAATGGCTGATTTACGCGTACAACGCTTAAATTATGAAGATAGCCTCGATAGATTAGGTAAAGTAGATACAACCGAGCAAGAAACCGAGCATGAGCTTAATGCAGCTCAAGTGCAAGTTTATCAGTCATTAATTAAAACCCGCCGAGAGCTACTGACCTCTTTAATTTCAGGCCTCGATGCTGAAATGTTAGAGCTAACGAAGCTTAATGTCGCTACTGGGCAATTAACCGATGCATTAAAAGAAGTCAAAGATGCTTCCAACCGTTATCTTTTCTGGGTCGCAGATGTTCCACCAATAAGCATCAGCTATCCTGTCATGTTAGTAACTGATATTACTCAATTACTTTCACTGGATACCTTGTCCCAACTTGCTGGTGCACTGAACGTTATGCTGACAACTCAAGATACCTTTTTGTATCTTCTTGGTTCGATAGCATTAGTCATTTTCAGTATTAGCACGCGTAAGCACTACCAAGCATTTCTTGACCGTTCCAGTTTACGTATTGGTAAGGTGACACAAGACCGGTTCTACTTAACCATTCGAACTATTTTCTGGTCAATTATTGTTGCTCTTCCTCTACCTATGATGTGGTCAGCCATCGGCTATGGCTTACAAAGTGCATGGCAATACCCCATGGCCGCGGCGATAGGTTATGGTGTCAGTGCGACGACACCTTTATTGTGGCTGTTTATGATCAGCGAAACCTTTTCTCGTCCAACCGGGCTATTTATTTCTCACTTCGGTTGGGACAAAGATTCCGTTAAACGTGCGATGCGTTATTACCGAATGGCGATTTTTGTCATCGTTCCATTAGTGATGGCAATTATTACCTTTGAACATTATAGCGATAGGGAATTTGCAGCCAGTATTGGTCGTTTCTGTTTTATCTTTTTATGTGTCGCACTTAGCTTAATTACCAACAACTTGCGTCGTTCACAAATCCCTCTCTATTTAGATAGACATGGGTCCGGTGAGAATATCGTTAATAAGGCCTTGTGGTGGATGATATTACTCGCACCTATTGTTGCTGGGTTCTTCTCCATTTTAGGTTATTTCTCAACCTCACAGGCCCTGCTTGCACGTTTAGAAACTTCTGTCGCCATTTGGTTTGTCATCCTTATCGTTTATCATACTATTCGCCGTTGGATGTCGATGCAGCGCCGTAAATTAGCCTTCGAGCGTGCGAAACAACGCCGTGCTGAGATATTGGCGCAACGTGCTAAAGGTGAAGACGATAGCCAGCAAGCAAACGCCAGTAGCGAAGGAAATATTGATATCGAAGAACAGGTTATCGACTTGGATACCATTAGCACCCAATCTGTGGGGTTAGTTCGTTCGATTTTAACCATGATTGCCTTGGTTTCATTAATTTGGCTATGGTCTGAGCTACATACTGCATTCTCTTTCCTTGAAAATATTCGCTTATGGGATGTGACCTCAACGGTTAATGGCGTTGATACGGTACAACCTATCACCATGGGCTCTATTTTCATTGCTATTTTGACTATTATCGTTACTGCCCAATTAGTTCGTAACTTACCCGCTTTACTTGAGCTGGCAGTACTCCAACATTTGGATTTAACGCCAGGTACCGGTTACGCTATCAGCACACTAACCAAGTATACGATTACTATTATCGGGACCATTGTTGGCTTCTCTATGTTAGGGATTGAGTGGTCAAAACTACAATGGCTTGTAGCGGCGATGGGGGTCGGGCTTGGTTTTGGCTTACAAGAAATCTTCGCTAATATTATCTCAGGGTTGATGATCTTATTTGAAAAACCGATCCGGATTGGAGATACAGTAACTATCCGTAACTTGACCGGCAGTATTACCAAGATCAATACCCGTGCAACCACGCTAACAGATTGGGACAGAAAAGAAATTATTGTGCCAAATAAGGCATTTATTACTGAACAATTTATTAACTGGTCACTTTCTGACACGATCACACGTATTGTCATGACGATTCCTGCACCTTCTGATGCCAATAGTGAATTAGTGACAGATACTATTTTACGTGCAGCTCAACGCTCTACGATGATTTTAGACAACCCGGCACCTGAAGTGTATCTTGTTGATTTACAACAAGGTATTCAGATTTTTGAATTACGTGTCTATGCCGCAGAAATGGGCCACCGGTTACCTGCGCGCCATGAAATACATCAAAACATCCTAGTATCCTTTGCTGAACAAGGGATTACCTTGCCATTCCCACCATTCCAAGCAAGGGTGGATGTCCGTGATAACTCTCTGCAAAGTGCGACAAACAATCTTTCAGGACGTAATCCAAGCCGTAAATCTGGGGAACTGTAAGCCGTATTATGCCATTACAATTAGATGAAAAAGACGAATTAGTGATATTGAGGATCGCCCAACTTGAACGTGTTGGGTCGATTTTATTCTTTTTGATTCCATTAATTATCTTATTAATTGTTGGGAAAGCTTTTGCATTTAATACGCTATATCTTTGGCAAGTGTATTGTGCGGTTTATATCGTCGGGTTTCGTGTACTTTGTGGCAAGCTATCATCGAAACAGCAGCAGCTTGCCATTCGTCGAGGCTGGGGAAATAACCGTTTTTATCGGCTTTCTTGGTGCTATCTTGTATTATCGGTTGTCATACTGGTGGGATACAAAATCGTATCCCACACATCTGCTTAATCGTTAGCTGGCTTTAAAACCATACGATTTAATATAACCTTCCGCTAATTTTTGTGCCTGCTGTAATTCTTCAGGACTTAACTGCTCCGCAATCTTATTCTGTAGACGATGACTTTCTGCGTTACCACTGTAAACCGCAGTTGCAAGCCATGCGTAGGCTTGCTGCAAGTTTTTCTTCACGCCACGTCCTTCAGAGTACATGACACCTAAGCGGTCTTGAGACTTAGCATCTTTTTGTTTCGCGGCTTTTCTAAACCAGAAGACCGCCTTCTCATCATCTAAATCAACACCACTACCAATCGAGTACATTTGGCCTATCTGGAATTGAGCCAGTATATTCCCGCCCTGCGCAGCTTTTCTAAACCAAAATGCCGCTTTTTCTAGGTTTTGAGTAACACCTAAGCCTTGCGCGTACATCATCGCCATGTTTGTTTCAGCTCGGGTATCACCTTGAGCAGCGGCTTGTTCGTACCACAGCATCGCTTTGTCATAATCACGACGCACACCAAAACCATTTACGAACATCGTGCCAAGGCGGAATTGCGCATCTGAATTCCCTTGGTTTCCTGCCTTGATGAACCACTCAGCCGCAGCTTTAGAATCTTGAGAAACACCTAACCCTTTAAAATAACGCTCACCTAGCTGGAATTGGGCTTTAGGGTCACCTTTTTGCGCTAACTGCGTAATTTGTTCAATCGAGGGCTCTTGTGCTACTGTTGCCGATGCTGGCGCAGTGGTAGGTTTAGCAGTTAAAACGGAACTAAAACAAATCGAGCCTAACAACAGTACTAACGCAATTCTTTTCATCCTAAGGAACCCTCAACAGTGCAATATGCAACCTGTGAAAACAGTGCTATCCATTAATATCGACCTAAACACTCATCCCCCTAGTTTAAATTTACTTTTTGTCAGAAAAAATAGGAAAAGTGACCTAAATTTCACAAAAAGCACGTTTCGCTGTATTTTCACTGTGGGAACTTACGTTTCTAGTCTAATTGCGATAATAAAAAACCAGATAAACATATTGCCTATCTGGTTTCTCTATTTCAAATAACAAAATGAATTATGCGTTATTAAGGTATTTATTTCTCAGATAACGAGCAACAGCATCATCACTATTCGAGCCAATGACTTCCATGTGTGGTAACGCATCTTTTAGCAACTGATGTGCATTTTGCATGATGCAGCCTTTTCCGGCCATCGTCAGCATTTCTTTGTCATTCATACCATCACCAAACGCAATGCTATCACTCGGTGTATAGCCATGTAGAGCAGCTACTTGCTTCAAAGCTTCCCCTTTAGAAACAGTACCAGCCATAACTTCTAAACAGCTACGCAGTGAAAACGTTACATTCACTCTATCTTGCCAGCGAGCTTGAATACGGCGTTGTAAATCCACCAGCAAATCATGATCTTCACTGGTGTAGTAAACTTTACAGACCTCAGAGGTGACAAAATTGTGGCGGTCAAACAACTGGTAGTTAAATACCGATTCTTTAAAAAATTCTTTTTGTTCAGGGCTTTCACGGTTGATAAACCAATCATCACCATGGTAGTAATTAGTGACAAGCTCAGGGTTATCAAATTCCATTAAACACAGCTCATGAGCAATTTGAGGGGCAACATTGTGCTCAAAAATTAAGTCACCACGGGTATTATGGATCCGCGCACCATTAGACGTGATCATATACGCATCGATGCCTAAACCATCACGGATTTGAGCAACATCCACATGGTGACGGCCTGTTGCAAACACAAAATGCACATCTTGCGAAGTTACTAGCTGTTTCAAAGTGTCTTTTGTATAAGACGTTAAGTCATGATTGGGAGATAACAGTGTCCCATCCAAATCGGAAGCAACTACAGGATATTTCATATTCAAACCCTAACTAATACTGCTCAAAAAAATCACAGATAGCATTGAGCGCCATCGCTCTTAATGCATCCACTTCAAATAGGATTTCATGGTGTGCCCCTTCAATAATGAGAGGTAATTTTTCTTCTCGTCCTATTTGCGCTTTTTGTCGGCTTTGACAAAAAGCTTGTAGCTCTTTATTGCTGACCACTTTTTCTTCACTGGCTTCCAACACCATCAGTGGCACATCAATTTCTCCCGCTTTCGCAATTAGCTCATCGCCAATCACAAAACTTTCACGTAGCCAATGATAAGTTGGCCCACCCAAGCGTAATTCAGGATAATCGGCATAATAACGTAAGTAGCGCCGATAACGCTCCGAGCTGTGTGTTAATACATTGATTAAATAAGGTAATGGCTGCCATTTCCCAGTAGAGGCCGCGTAATCATTACGAACGCTTTCGCGCGATTCCGCTCTATCAACAATAAAGCTCGCCATCCAACGAGGCATGGGTAAATTAATACCAATCATCGGTGCACATAAGGTTGCGGCATCAAATGTGACGTTATCTCGCAACAAATACCCTGCTAAAATAGCACTTCCCATTGAATGTGCTAATGCATAACATTTTGGGTAATGCCGATATTTAACCTCAAGCTCAATAAACTTTTCAAAATCGTCAATGTAATCAGTGAATTTTTCAACATGGCCTTTTTGAGGATCAGCTAACATGCGCCCTGATCGCCCTTGACCACGATGATCAATAATAAAAACATCATAGCCTAAATGATAAAAATCATAAGCCACTTCAGGGTACTTCACATAGCTTTCACTACGCCCCGGTGAAATGACTATCGCTTTATGGTGCTTTGGATGAATAAAACGGACATAGTGAATGGGAATATCATCAACTCCCATAAATTGAGATTCTTCTCGATGTTGCCAGAAATCTAAAAGCGGGCCATTTGTAAAAGCAGAAAATTGAGTTTCTCGATTCAGCCAACTCTCTTTTAGGTTTTCAGGCGTCATCCTGCAGTTTCCTTATTTATTCATTCATAACCTTCAAGATGGTCTTGGATAAGTGCCATAAATGCCACTCCAAAACGTTCGAGTTTACGCTCGCCAACACCATTAATTAACAATAATTCGGCAGGTGAAGTTGGAGTGTGCTCAGCCATTTCAATTAATGTTGCATCATTAAACACGACAAATGGTGGAATATTTTCTTCATCTGCAATGGACTTACGTAATTTACGCAGTTTCGCAAATAATTTTTTATCATAATTGCCATGATAAATTTTGTTTTGTTGATTACGGCTTTTTACCACTAAAACACGCGGAACTGCTAGTTTTAGTGCCGCTTCACCCCGTAATATAGGCCGTGCAGCCTCAGTTAATTGAAGCGCTGAAAAATGCGTAATATTCTGAGTGATCATACCTAAATGGATCAATTGGCGAATCACACTAACCCAATGTTCATTACTTTGTTCTTTACCGATACCGTAAACAGGCAGTTTGTCATGGCCTAAATCACGGATACGTTGATTATTAGCACCACGCAATACCTCTACAATATAGCCGATACCAAACCGCTGACCAACACGATAAATACAGGATAGCGCTTTTTGCGCATCCACTAACCCATCGTACTGTTTTGGCGGGTCTAAGCAAATATCACAGTTACCACAAGGCTGCTGACGATTTTCGCCAAAATAATTGAGTAACACCAAACGACGGCAGGTTTGTGCTTCAGCAAAAGCCGCGATGGCATTCAGCTTATGCCGTTCGATATCTTGCTGCATACCTGCAGGTTTTTCCTCAAGGCAACGACGTAACCATGCCATATCGGCCGGGTCATAAAATAAAATGGCTTCGGCCTCAACACCGTCACGCCCTGCTCGCCCTGTTTCTTGATAATACGCTTCGATATTACGTGGAATATCGAAATGAGCAACAAACCGAACGTTTGATTTATTAATTCCCATCCCAAAAGCCACTGTCGCCACGACAACTTGCAGATTATCTTTTAGAAATGCGTCTTGTACCCACTCCCGTTGAGCAGCCTCTAACCCTGCATGGTATGCTGCAACGCTTAGGCCTCGTTTTTGCAAGCGCTCTGTCGTTTCTTCAACCTTACTGCGACTGTTACAATAAACAATACCCGCTTTTCCTTTTTGGCCTTTAATAAAAAACCAAAGTTGATCTAACGGTTTATATTTTTCGACTAAGGTATAACGAATATTTGGCCTATCAAAGCTACTCACATGAACTAATGGCTCATGTAGCTCCAATAAGCGAATAATGTCTGCACGTGTGGTTTCATCTGCAGTTGCGGTTAACGCCATCACGGGTACATTAGGTAATGATTGCCGTAATTGGCCTAGTGCACGATATTCAGGGCGAAAATCGTGTCCCCATTGAGAAATACAGTGGGCTTCATCCACGGCTAGCAAAGTGATATTCCACCCTGCTAATTGGCTTAGGAAATAATCAGTTAATAGCCGTTCAGGGGCAACATAAAGTAATTTTATTTCCCCCTGACTGCACAGCTCCATGATTTGACGCTGTTCTTGTGACGTTTGTGATGAATTTAAACATGCCGCATTAACCCCATGTAACCTTAATTGGTCAACTTGGTCTTTCATTAATGATATTAATGGCGAAACGACCAGTGTGACCCCCTCTTTAACTAAAGCAGGGACCTGGTAGCAAAGGGATTTACCGCCCCCTGTTGGCATTAACACTAAGCAATCACGGTTATCTAAAATGGCCCCAATGACAGCATCTTGCCCGGGGCGAAATGACTGATAACCAAATGTACTATTAAGCACATGTTCAGCCAATGAAAGTTGGTTAATGACGCAAGCTGTGGACACAAACTTCCTCAATCGATAAAACAAGCCGCTGCCCAATTGAGCAGCGAAGTTGTTGATTTATGACTTGGTATTTCACTCAGAACTGAATAGAGCACTGAGTTTTTCTTCCATTACAACATATCGTTTAGCATAACACCGATACCAAAACGGGTTTGGCGATAATTGTAGTCTATCATCGACTCACCATATCCGCTAAACAACTGGGTATAAAAACGCACATGTTTACTAATTGGATAACTCCACCCCAACTCTGCACCACCGTAACCGGTATTCCAGTTATAGCGTCCAGTCGTAGTAAATACGCTATCTCCCAATGCATATCCTACCTTTAAGCGATAGTAGCCCATGTATTTGGTAATATCAGAATTATCATCACGCCCTTCACTTTCATGAATGCGGTACCAAGGTTTAAGGTCAACTTGCCAATTACCATTTTGCGCCATTGCCCTCGCATATACACGGTTCCAGCTGCGAGAGGTCGGTTCTGAGCGCCCATTTGACTCGTGGTTAAAGCCCGTTTCAATCTCACGTAACGTCCAACCCGCAAATTGGTAGTCAGTTAGCCAGCCAACAAACACCTGAGGCTCATAGTTGGTTTCTCTAAATGGTGAAGATTCTTTTTTATTGCTTAACTGCCACCAAGAACGTTGAGTATAAGAAACGGCTAAAATGGAATCATCACCAGCAATACCGGCCCATAATGGAAAAGCTAAACTTAGTTGAAATTTAACTTCATCCTTTAACGCATCATCGCCCCAATTATAGCTAGAAATCGCTTTTTTATTCATCGAGGAGGTATAGGTATAAATGATGTAATTCGATTCATACGGATACAATACAAATGGATTATCATGGTGTTGTAGTAATCCTGAAATGATGCTTCCACGTATTGGTAGGGTATTTTTGACATCTTGTTCAGGCTGAATACTTGTATTTTCAGTCGCAAACAGTGAAGCAGACCAAAAGCTGAGCACTGCACTTAACAAAATCGGTAAAGCGCGCATTAGTCATTCCTATTTCAACATCGTCCAAAAAAAGTTTGTCCTATTTTACACACAAAACTGAATAACTGTTGAAAGATTATTCATTCGTTTGTTAGAGACATAATTTACACGTAATGTTAACTTATTATTTACATATTTTTAAAGGATGAAAACGATGAATGACCGTACTTATACTTTAGAAGAAGCCAGTGAGTTAATGAGCCATGCATTTATTTATAAAATGCCATTTAACCAATTACTTGGGATTAAGTTAATGAGTCTAAATGATGATTTTGTTCAGCTTACCGTTGAAAATCGTCAGCAATTAATTGGTAATTTCACTCAGAACATTTTACATGGCGGTGTGATCGCTTCGGTTTTAGATGTTGCAGGAGGCATGGTGTGTATTAACCGTATTTTGCAGCGCATTAATCCATTAACTCATACTGAGATTGTCGACAAAATGTCTCGCATGGGAACAATCGACCTACGAGTTGATTATTTACGCCCTGGTCGAGGCCAACTTTTTACCGCCAGTGCCAGCTTATTAAGAGATGGTAATAAAATAGCCGTTACACGCTGCGAACTTCATAATGAAAACAATCAGCATATTGCGACAGCAACGGCAACTTACCTGGTGGGATAAAATAGATACAAATAATTAGTCACCTACTAAACTAATAACTTGTAAAAAAACCTGAGCAATGTCACATTAGTGGTATCAAAAATCGAGCCGCTTAAATCGGCTCGGTCTCTCTGTATAAGTATCTTTTTAGTCTTTAATTCAATTTCAGAGCCAACAATGAGCCAGCAAAATACTACCAAAGGCGTGTTATGTGCCTTAGGCGCCTATTTTATTTGGGGTGTCGCACCTATTTATTTTAAAAGTATCCAAGAAGTGCCCGCAGAAGAAATCCTGACTCATCGTATTATTTGGTCATTTTTCTTTATGATTTTATTATTAACCGTTTCACGCCATTGGAGTTATGTCCGCCAAGTACTGAAGCAACCAAAGAAAATATTAGTTCTTGGGGTGACGGCAACGACAATTGCATGTAACTGGTTAATTTATATTTGGGCAGTTAATAATGGTTATATGCTACAAGCTAGCTTAGGTTACTTTATTAACCCACTAGTTAACGTACTGTTTGGAATGCTATTTTTACAAGAACGTTTTCGCCGTATGCAGTGGATTGCTGTTGGTCTTGCACTAACGGGTGTATTGATCCAGCTTTGGCAATTCGGCTCAGTGCCTGTGATTGGTCTAAGTTTGGCCGTTACATTTGCTACCTACGGTTTATTACGTAAAAAATTAGGTGTCGATGCACAAACAGGGATGACATTCGAAACACTTTGGCTACTTCCTGTCGGTATTATCTTCTTATTATTTTTTGCAGATAGTCCAACTAGCGATATGGCAATGAATGATTGGCATTTAAATGCACTGCTGGTTGCCGCAGGGGTAATTACAACTGTGCCACTGTTACTATTTACAGAGGCAGCTAACCACTTAAGGCTGTCAACTCTAGGCTTTTTCCAATATATGGGGCCAAGTATTATGTTCTTACTCGCCGTGTTTATGTACGGTGAAGTGATGACACCTGAATTGTTAGTCACCTTTGGCTTTATCTGGGTTGCATTAATTTTATTTACATTAGATGCTTTATATACCCAGCAAAAACTGAGAAGAAAATAACGGATAACGGTTTTCAGAAACTCAGATGACCGATAAATAGTGTTAATATTAAATTACCGACTCTCGTTTATATTTTATAACGAAGTCGGTGTTTCATTATATGGAACTTGAATAGTAAGTTTAATTAATGCAAATAGGCTATTTAATTTTATAGCCAATTCTTTGCCTGCCTCATAATAAATTAAGCTTAAATCAAATCTCGTTGTTCTTATCTATAATACCCATTGAGAAAAAATAAATTTAACCATATAAAATCAATAAGTTAAACGAAAAAAATTCACCTTGATTTTCTATCCATAATGGCTATTATTTAATTTATCTTAAATCCACTTCAATTAATAAACATATCCATCAAACAACTCTTTGAAATAAAAGTAGTTGTTTATTTTTTTCAATTAATGATTGCTTAATAGGGACTTGGTAATTATATTGTACGCCGCTTGTATTCACCCCAGCGGATGGTGATGGTCCGATTCATCACTGACGTTTCATTAAAGTGCGCACGATGACATTTCATTTTAAAAATGTCCTGGTGCGAGGTTTTCTGAAATTGAATACAGCCGGTTCTAAAATTTAATTTAATACAATCATGTAGCGTTACGACTCTAAATAATTCGAAAATACAACTAGGCGGCAAGCAAAAGAGTCGCTAGGAGCATACAAAAGTATGTGACTAGTGCGAGCGAGCAAAGCCAACGACGTTGTGATTCGAAGTATGACGAGTACGGCTGCATTTTAGGTTCACTCGGCCTGTGCATTCAGACAGAGTTAACGTTGTTTAAGGGCTTTTGGGAAGGGCTTAAAAATGCAACAGAATACCGTTCAAATGAAACGCGTACTGACCACACCTGCGTTAGTTTTTTTCGGGCTGGCTTATATGGTGCCACTCGGAATTTTCACCACCTATGGACAAGTAACTGTATTAAGTGAAGGCCATCTGCCTGTCGCTTATTTAATTACATTAGCTGCCGTCTTTTTCACTGCCATGAGCTATTGCCGCATGACAAGCGCACTTCCGCTTTCAGGATCTGCTTATTCATACGTGCAAAAAACCTTTGGCGGCACACTCGGGTTTTTAGTGGGTTGGGCACAACTGCTCGATTACCTCTTTCTACCTATTATTAACTACATTGCGATTGGGATCTTTGTTCACGAAGCGTTCCCCGATATCCCAATGTACGTCATTATTTGCAGCACAATTACAATTGTTAGCATCATGAATATTTTGGGAATTAAATTAGTTTCCTCAATGAATATGCTAATCATTTTAATGCAATTTGTATTTATTGCCGTGTTCCTATACTTGAGTTTTAAAACTTCATTTGTATTGGATACGGACGCTTTATTGGCGCCGATTACGGTCATGTCAGAACAAGTATCAGGGTTATTTGCAGGCGCAGCGGTACTTTGCTTAGCCTTCCTTGGCTTTGATGCGATCTCCACCATGGCAGAAGAAACCAAAGATGCACGTAGTGCGCTACCAAAAGCGATTTTATACACCGTGTTTATCGCAGGTACGCTGTTTGTCATCATTTCCTATGGTGCGCATCTGGTTTATCCGATGTGGCAAGATTTTATTCCTAATACCGATATTGCTAGCCTTGCGGTAATGAAACAAGTTGGTGGAGCGATGATGGCATCTAGCTTTATCACCGCTTATGTTATTGGTGTATTTGCCTCAGCAATGACCTCACAAGCCAGTATTGTACGCATTTTCTATGCGATGGGTCGTGAAGGTGTATTACCTCGTTCGCTGTTTGCTTATCTACATCCAAGGCTCAATACACCGATTTACTCGATTATTTTTGTTGCGCTAGCATCACTGCTTTCATTAGTGCTTTCGCTCAGCATGGTCGCTTCAATGATCAGTTTTGGTGCCTTAATTGCGTTCACTTTTGTGAATTTATCGGTCATTAAACATTTTTATATTGACCGTAAAGCACCACTGGATAATACAAAAATTATCACTTGCCTGATTATGCCTTCTATTGGTGTTATCCTAACATTATGGTTATGGACAAGTCTTGATAGCGAAGCCTTTAAAGTGGGTTTATGGTGGTTAGCTGCAGGTGCAATTTACTTAGCACTTCTGACCCATGGTTTTACTCGTCGTCCACCTGCAATCTCTGACGATGAAACTGAAATGATTATTAACTAAGCATTTCAAGTCTTATAAATGATTACGGGGGAGCACTTGCCTTCCCCGTTGTTTTTTTAGCGTTGGTGCCACCAAAGCACCACTGATACAGACGGTTTACAATGAATAATCAATTAGCTGACGTTATTTACTTTAACGGTTATATATATACCGCAGATGATAAAAATCGCGTTGTCGATGCGGTTGCTGTTCGTGATGGCTATATTCTTGCCACAGGCACCTCTGATGAACTTCATCAATATGTTGGTCCTGAGACAGAGAGTATCGATCTCGAAGGCAAAATGATGATGCCTGGCATCATTGATGGTCATATGCACCCTTTTTGGGGCGGTATTCAACTCTTCGGTTGCCATTTAAATTATGAATCGTTAACTATCGACCAAATTTTAGCACGCGTACAAGATCACCTCGATAAAGACCCGCGTACCGGGGAAAATGATTGGCTCAAAGTCACAGCATGGCTGCGCCAAGGTATGATCCCTGCAGGTGTTGATATGTACTGTGAAGATATGGACAAGCTCAATACGAAACGCCCTGTCGTCTTGTTTTCAAATGACTGCCATACATTGCTAGCAAATAGCCGTGCCCTCGAATTATTTGGTATCACCAAAGATACGCCTGAACCACCTGATGGTAAGATTGGTAAATACGAGAATGGTGAATTAAACGGTATTTTAGAAGATGCTCCCGCTATGCGTGCTGCCGATAGCATTCCTTCAATTCGTGACGACCAAGCTATTGAAGTTGCTGAATTAGTACAGAAAGTACTTAATCAGCAAGGTGTGACAATGGTGATGGATGCACGCGTTTCAGAACAACAGCTTGAAGCCTTTTCTCAATTACAACAACGTGGCGACCTTACGATCCGTTTCCAAGCTGCCCGTGAAATAACCCCTGATGAAACACCGGATGTTGCCTCAGTAGCGGCAGCTGTTGATAAAGCCGTTGCATTTGCCAAAAAATGGCACCAAGCCGATTGGACGCCAGCCCCTGGCATTGGCTTAAATAATATTAAAATGTTTGTTGATGGTGTGATGCAATTTCCAACAATGACAGCATCGTTATTGCAGCCATACCGTATCAATCAAGGCACGGATGACGCTCCGAATTGGGTAGAAACCGATAACTACGGTGATCTCTATTTCACGGCTGAAATTCTAGATGAATTAATGGAAAAAATTGCCGCAGCGGGCTATGACCCACACTTGCATACCGTTGGTGAAGGTGCCGTTTCTATCGTTTTAGATGCGATTGAAAAAATGCGTGCTGCTCACCCAGAAAAAGATATTCGCCCAGGGCTTGCTCATAATGAATTAGTCCATGCTGATGACTATGCCCGCTTTGCGCGCTTAAAAACCATCGCTTGCTTATCTTTCCAGTGGGCCGCCCCAACGCCAGAACTCGCCGCTTTTGAGAAAAAAATGCTCGGTGATGAACGTTTTGAGCAACTTGAACCAATCGCTAAATTTGTCGACGCTGGTGCGGTTGTTGCGTTTGGTAGTGACTGGCCAATTGATGATTTCGACGAGTGGTATGATTTAAAAGTGGCTGCAACACGCCGTGGCCGTGACATAAATGGGCAAAAAGCGCCAAGACTTGATAATGACCGAGACTTAACGGTCATTGAGGTTTTACGCTCTGCGACGATAGACTCAGCTTATGCACAGCACCGTGAAGATGTACTTGGTTCATTAGAAGCAGGAAAATTTGCAGATATGATTGTGCTAGATCGCAATGTCTTTGAGATCCCTGCAGATGATATTGAGAATGTAAAAGTATTACGTACTATTATTGGCGGAAAAACTGTACATATTGCTTAATAATTTAATTATTTAGATAGCTAATTAAATAAACACCCCAAAGATTAAATAATATCTTGGGGTGTTTTTAATTGGGCATTTAATTCCAAACCTGAATACGCACAATTAAATCGGGAAATTACGAGGGAATAACTTCCCTCGTAAAGCAACATTACTCTTCGTAAGAAAACGTTGTTTGAACAACTGTATTTCCATGACTAATCACGATTAGACAAAGCCTATCTCGCATTAATACTGAAATACCAAACACGGTAATACACGCAAAAACAAACGCCACCACTGCGAACTTGCTCATTTCCCTTGACCTCTTAATGGTTAAGAGGCACAATCTCAACTGTTCAGGTTTAGATCGGGCCTCGTTGGTTAATAATAACTAACGGGGCTTTTTCCTTTCTAATCCAAACATTTCTTCCAACTTAATATGCTTAAACCAGAAAGGCTCAAGCACCCGCCAAAATAATAACAAAGTTTTATATCTCACTCACGTTTAATTCCATATAAATAAATAAAAATATAAATTTAATTATCTAATAGTTTATTTAAATAATTATTAGGTAAATAATCATTAATAGGTTTAAATTATTTACTTATATTTTTATCTCAGAAAATGACTAAAAATCCGTAATGCTAAAAATAGCGCTTGCAAAAGAAAAAAGTTACCGTTAGTATCCGCAGCGTTTTATATTCATCTACTAACTGCAAGGAGGTTTACCATGACAACAATTAATCAAACTCTTTGCGGGCACACTCAGAAATAGTCACTCTCGTTAGTTAATCTATTTTCTTAAATTTGCCTGCTAATCACCTTATTTTTCAATTAAAAAATGAGTTAATAGCTTATGGGCAATACCTTACATACTGTGGATCAGCAAGTTAGCTACATCGCCACAGAATCAACATGGATTGAAAGCAAAGCAATCCAACAATTACAAACAACCGCAAACTTACCTGATATGGTATCCGTTGTCGGCATGCCTGACCTTCATCCAGGCCGCGGCTATCCAATTGGTGCTGCATTTTTCTCTACCAAGCGTTTTTACCCTGCGCTGGTTGGTAATGACATCGGTTGTGGAATGGCGCTGTTTCAAACGGATATTAAAAAATCGAAAGTTAACCTCGATAAACTCGAAAAACAACTTTTTGAAATGTCAGATCATGCGCCTCTATCTTGGCTTGAAGAACATGTCCCAGATAACATGCAATCACATGACTTTATGCCATCATTAAGTTCTATTGGTGGCGGGAATCATTTTGCTGAGTTTCAAGCCGTTGACGAAATATTAAACCCAGAATTATTCGGTATGAGTGGTTTGAATAAACAACAATTACTGTTATTAGTTCACAGTGGCTCTCGTGGTTTAGGCCAATCAATCCTTCGTCAACATGTAGAAAATCATAGTCATGATGGGCTTATAGATAGCTCTCAAGATGCTAAAAATTACTTAGAAGCGCATCAAAATGCCTTAGATTTTGCCCAACTAAATCGCCAAATGATCGGTTTACGTATGCTGCAACAAGTAAAGTCAAAAGGTAAATGCGTTCTCGACCTTAATCATAACCTAGTTGAATCTTGTAAAATCAATGGCATTGATGGGTGGATACATCGAAAAGGCGCCACGCCATCAGATCGCGGGCTAGTTGTTATCCCTGGTTCTCGAGGTGATTACAGCTATCTGGTATCCCCACAGCCAAGTGAAGTTTGTCTGAATTCTCTTGCTCACGGAGCTGGCCGCAAGTGGATGCGAACTGAGTGTAAAGGGCGCTTATCTCATAAATATACACCGATTCAATTATCAAGAACGGCATTAGGCAGTCGTGTTATCTGTGCAAACAAACAATTGATTTACGAAGAAGCCCCACAATCTTATAAATCCATTGATACTGTAATTGAAAGCATGGTGAATATTGGCATCATCCAAGTTATTGCACGACTTAAGCCGGTTATCACCTATAAAACCAGTGGAGATTGCTCATGATATTGCTACAATTTTCCGCTGCTCAGGGGCCTGAAGAATGTTGTATTGCTGTTGAAAAGGCCCTTGCCCGCTTTCTACAAGAGGCTAAAAAATATCATATCGCTTATGACGTACTGGAGTCATTTCCCTCTAAAAAAGGGCTAAAATCTGCCTTAGTTTGCCTAGAAGGTGAAGATGCAGAAATATTGGCCCAGTCTTGGTGCGGTACAGTCCAATGGCAATGCCAAAGCCCTATTAGGCCGCGACATAAACGTAAAAATTGGTTTTTGAGTGTCACCCGTTTCTCTCCCATTAAACCAATTGAAGAGAGTGGAATTGAATTTGAGTTCACCAAAGCGCAAGGGGCTGGAGGGCAGCATGTTAATAAAACGTCCTCAGCAGTTAGAGCTAAGCATGTTGCTACGGGAATTACAGTTAAAGTTCAATCTGAACGCAGCCAACACGCAAATAAAAAACTCGCAAAACAATTAATACAATGGAAACTTGATGAGTATCAATCGAAACAATCAAATACATTAGATAAACAGCGCCATCAATCTCACTATCAAATTGAACGAGGAAATGCGACTATGACTTTTATAGGAAATGAATTTAAACGATTAATATAAAATTAGTGCCACTTCGAATTAGAGGTGGCACATAATTTAATCCAACATTAGACAATATTTAATGATTCGATTTCTAAAGTAGATTATTTAAAATCATAAAGAATCGAATTATTCAATTTAGAGGAGTAGCAACCCACCTCAATAACCGAGCAATGGTCTTTTGGTACTGGGAAATAATTTACACTTTGTATTAATGATGACATATCATTATTAGAATTAATCATCACGGTATCACCAATATTTTTTTCGCTTAATTCCTTCAAAGCTTTTTCTAATTGGCGATTATACTCCGCTATACTAACACCTTGTTGAAATTGTTTAGAACCATAACCGAACTTATCAGTGCTGTTCATTTATAAACTCCTTTTTATATAATTTAGTCACACAGCAGAAAATATAATTTAATATAAAAAAACCAAAGTTCAAATAAAGTTAACATCAATAAAAACAGAAAATCAAATAAATATATTAAAATAACTATTATAAAATTTGTTATGTGTATAAATAATGAGAATACTTCTATCAGCCACCTCTATAAGAGGTGGTAATAGCCTGAACGGGTTAAAGTATTTTTTCAGTTAAAAACCACCCCGCGATACTTTCGCGAGTTTGTTCTGTCGGGAGCACTTCATGAGGAAATTCTTCTGACATGAAAAAGATCATACGACCTGCAATGGGTTCTAACTTAAACAATTGATTATCTTCTTGGTCATAGACAACCAATTCACCACCATCGCTAGGGTGCCATTGTTCATTCATATATAGAACTGTCGTAATTTTTCGTCGACCGACACCTCTTGGGTTATCCACGTGTTTCTTATAAAAACCACCATTTGGATAACGGCAAAAATGTGTTTCAAAATCACGTAGACCAAGATAAAGCTGACAGTTAAGTTCTTGCCTGACCTGCTCCATTTTATTGAGATAATGAACTATAGAACTCCCCATTTCGGGCTCCAACCAAACCGTTTGGTCGCCGCGAATTGCTTTATTGCCTTGTAATGAATCTCGATGCCCAATACGTGCGTCTTGTAATGTATTCGGAATGCATTGTTTTATTTCTTTAACTTCGGACAGAGTCAAGAAATCGTCCCACACATACCAACCTTGTGAGGAAAGTGAATCAATAAGTTTATTAATTGACATGATGAGTGTTAGGAAGGTTATTCGGTAAAACTTTATACGGTAAGACAACAAAAAAATAAAATTAAAAACTCAAATCCTAATGATTAAAACATTCCATCAATACTAATCACTGAAAATATAATATTAATTATCATAGAGTAAGAAAAAATCACAGAAATCACACTTGTCATCCAACCTTACATTAAAATTAAAAAAGGCATTCAACTCTTTGTTGAATACCTTGAATTCAATAAATAAAACGATTGATTAGCTTAAATGCCTCTATAAGTACTGCCCTGTTCTATCTAAGCCACCATAGTTATGGTGAGTAATACTATTCATTTTTGTTGGTGATTCTATTGCATTGTCCATTACAGAACTCACTTCATCAGGCATAGAGAAAGAAGATATTTGTTCGCTAATAGCTTGCTGGTTACTAGTCTGGACCAATAGCTTCAATCTAGCTTCTTTATATTCGCTATTTATTTGCTTAGTCAGTTCTACAACCCTTGTTATAGCTTGTTTTATTTTAATAGTCTGATTATTAGCATTAATAATATTACTTCTTGCTGAATCAGATATTTTATTGTTTGTGTTATGTGAGAATTTTGAAATTAAATTAACCACATTTATTCTTTCATTCATCTTAGACTCATTTACAGAATCTAATTCCAAATTACCCACCATCTTATTAGTTCTGGTTTGAATTGTTTCATTCATAGAATCTAGCATTCTTTCATGTTTAATTCGACTAATTGTAATCTCACTTAATTTTCTTTTCATTTCTCTTACTAATGGTTCTGACGATACTCCATCATCTGTATACTTTCTTTCTTTCAACTCTGCAATTTCTTGTCTTAATGAGTCCTCTACGCTTTTTATTTTTTTTATTCGATTTTTTATTGATAGAAGTAATGACTCAATTTCTTTATGCTTTTCATTATTTTTAATATCAAAATTAGCACCCATATTTTTATATCCCTTAGTGTATTAATACTATAAAACTGATATGTACCGCAAAAAAATGATACATGAGCAGGTAATAAATAACTAATTTAGTATTTATATAATACAACAGACATAGACCTAATTTAATTATCATAACAATAATAAATAATTAGCGAGTTAATTACTTATTATTGCTATGCAAAATATCACTGAATTAACTATCAGTGATATTTATTATTGGTAATATGATTTTTATATATTTTCTAACCGCGCATAAGACGCTACCAGCCACTTAATCCCTTGACCTTGGAAGGCGATTTGCAAGCGACAGTGCTCCCCACTGCCTTCAAGGTTAATAATCGTGCCTTCACCAAATTTAGGGTGCATAACACGCTGGCCTAGGGCATAACCCGAATCATTTTGACTAACCGGTGTACCAAGGCGCTGATGGCTAACGGGTCTTGAAACCTGCGCTCTCAAGCGAACTTCCTCAACACACTCTGTCGGCAACTCGCCAATAAAACGAGAAGGCCTGTGATAAACCTCTTTGCCATATAAACGACGGCTTTCTGCATAAGTAATCGTGAGTTTTTCCATTGCACGGGTAATACCGACATAAGCAAGACGACGCTCTTCTTCAAGACGACCACTTTCATCCATCGACATTTGACTTGGGAACATGCCTTCTTCCATGCCCACAATGAATACAACTGGAAACTCTAGACCTTTAGCTGAATGCAAAGTCATCAATTGAACAGCATCTTGGCTGACATCCGCTTGCCCATCCCCAGCTTCCAATGCCGCATGAGAAAGAAAAGCCTGCAATGGCATTAAGTCTTGGTCTTCGTCTTGATAGCTAAAATCACGGGTTGCATTGACTAACTCTTCCAAGTTTTCAATTCGAGCCTGCGCCTTTTCGCCTTTTTCTTGCTCATACATCGCACGCAAGCCTGAGTCATTGATCACTCTATCTGCCTGAACATGTAATGGCATATCTTGGGTTTCTTTGGCTAATGCATCGATTAATTCTAAGAAACGTTCAATTGCGGCAGCTGCACGACCTCCCAATACCTGCTCGCGAAGTAAGTACTCACAACTTTCCCATAGTGTTAGCTGTTGATCCCGTGCAGTTTGGCGAACAGTATCTAATGTTCTATCACCGATGCCACGGGTTGGTGTATTGACCACACGTTCAAAAGAAGCATCGTCGTTGCGATTTGCTATTAATCTTAAATAAGAAAGTGCATCTTTAATCTCTTGGCGTTCAAAGAAACGTTGCCCACCATAAATACGATATGGCATTGCACCTTGGATGAGCGCTTCTTCCAATACACGAGACTGGGCATTACTACGATACAGCATGGCACAATCTTGTAAGGCCCCACCATTTTCATGCCATTGTTTGATGCGGCCAACCACATAGCGTGCTTCATCTAACTCATTAAACGCACAGTAGAGGGATATTGGCTCGCCATCTCCGCCTTCCGTCCATAAATTTTTCCCTAAGCGGTCACTGTTATTCGCAATCAGTGCGTTCGCCGCTTTTAAGATATTATTCGTTGAACGGTAGTTTTGCTCTAGACGGATAGTTTCTGCGCCAGGAAAATCATTGAGAAAGCGCTGGATATTTTCGACTTGCGCACCACGCCAGCCATAGATTGACTGGTCGTCATCACCAACAATCATGACTTTGCCTGTATCCCCAGCGAGTACACGGATCCATGCGTATTGGATATTGTTGGTATCTTGAAATTCATCGACAAGAATATTGGTAAAGCGCTCACGATAATGCTGCAAGACATGGGGTTTATTCAGCCACAGTTCATGGGCGCGTAACAATAATTCCGCAAAATCCACCAGCCCGGCTCTATCACAAGCTTCTTGGTAAGCTTGGTATACCTTTAACCATGTGGCTTCAACTGGGTTACCATAGGCTTCAATGTGCTGAGGCCGCAGACCTTCATCTTTTTTGCCGTTGATGTACCACATCCCCTGACGAGGTGGCCATTGTTTTTCATCTAAATTCATCGCCTTAAGTAAACGACGAATTAAACGGTATTGGTCATCACTATCTAGAATTTGGAAGTCTTGTGGTAAATTAGCGTCCATATAATGTTGGCGCAATAAACGATGCGCTAAGCCGTGGAATGTTCCTATCCACATACCGCCTTCACTAGTACCAATCAATTGATTGATTCTATGGCGCATTTCTGCCGCTGCTTTGTTCGTGAATGTCACTGCCATAATTGAAAATGGAGAAGCATTTTCCACAGACATCAGCCATGCGATTCGATGCACTAGCACCCGAGTTTTACCACTACCAGCCCCCGCAAGGACAAGTAAATTGGTACGCGGTGCGGCAACCGCTTCGCGCTGTTTGTCGTTAAGACCTTCAAGCAGATAAGAGACGTCCATAGTTACCATCAAAGCAAAACAGTGGCTAACACCACTGTGAGGTTGTTGACAATGGCGAATGCCACTGTTTTTTTATACAGTAAATGATTATACCAATGATAAGAGAGAATCCAACCGCGAAATTTCCACATGCGGTAATAAACGCACCTCTTTCTCTTCCATCAGTGTTTTTTGGTTTGTGTTGATCCAGCAAGCTTGCATGCCACTGTTAATTGCACCTTCAACATCCGTTAGCAAGTTGTCACCAACATGAAGAATAAATTGTGGCTCAATCTCAAGCCGCTTCGCGGCTAAACGATACATATCGCAAAATGGCTTAGAGCGCCCGTCAGGCCCTGCTTTCAAGACAAATTGGAAATATTGACCTAACCCGCACGCTTCCGGTTCTGCATTTCCATTAGTGATCGCCACCAGCGGAATTTTTTCTGCCAGTTGGCACAGTGTTTCATGAGTAGACTTTGGGACATCAATTCTATTTCGCCAATAAGTGAAATGCGCCATGATGTCATCTGCCCCTTTTTGTGCGGCTTCTTTTGAGTAGCCATAATGGCAAAACATCATTTTGGAAGAAAGCCAACGCCAGCGTGAAATATCATGATAGATATCAGGTTCTTGCTCTTCGACAAGACGACGAAAAGCATAAAGATCTTCATTACTAAAATGATTAAAACGCGGGTCATATTCACGGACAAAACGTAAAACTTCTTCTTCCGTTTTATCAATAACTGGATGGTTATCGTAAAGCGTGTCATCCAAATCAAACGTGATCGCCAGAATGGGTGATAACGGACGGTAAAAATGCATTAAGGTTTCTCCCTCTTTGCTCTTGGATGAGCCACATCATAAACATTTGCTAAGTGCTGAAAATCAAGGTGCGTATAGATTTGTGTTGTCGATAAATTTGCATGCCCAAGAAGTTCTTGCACTCCACGTAAATTCCCACTTGATTCAAGGATATGTGTCGCAAAAGAGTGGCGTAATTTATGCGGGTTAATGTGGCTATTAACCCCTTGCTTTATACCCCATTGCTCAAAACGTTTCTGTACGTTCCGATTCGAAATACGTTTACCACTTTGGGTTGAAATAAAAACAGCGTCATCTTCTGGCTCATAGAGCTCTCGCATCTCAAGCCAACGCTGTAGCCAACTCACGGCAGTTTTTCCCATTGGCACCCTGCGTTCTTTACTCCCTTTCCCCATAACCCACACTTCACCCGTATTTAAATCAAGATGGCGAACATCTAGCCCAACTAGCTCAGATAAACGTAACCCTGCGCCGTACATCACTTCAAGCATCGTTCGGTCACGTACGACGAGCGGGTCACCACTCTCCATATTCAAAAGTTGGGAGACTTCATCCACATCCATATTTTTAGGAAGACGCTTTTTGGATTTAGGGGCATGAACGGCTTTTGCGGGATTTGCGGGTAATTCCCCTTGGTGCACCATCCAATCAAAAAAACTGCGCAGTGATGATAACCGCAACGCCATACTTGCGGCTTGTAAGCCCGATTTACGACTTTTAGCGGCAACGTTGCGCACAATCGTTGCATCAACTTTTTGCCATTCGTGGATATTTAGTGAGACTAACATTTCCACAATAACACTCAATTGGCGACGATAATTAGTTATCGTGACAGGGCTTAGCCGACGTTCAACACGCAGATAATACAGAAAGGTCTCAATTTGGGTCATCAGCCCTTCAGGCTGATTTTTTATAGGCGTTCTATCCATTGGCATAATAACCTCGGTAGAATCTGAGCGACTTTCTCCAACATGACCGTTCCCATACCATGTTGATAATGTTCACGATCCCGACTAGTAAAGATGACCATACCGGATTCACCATGCTGACCAAACAGTGAAATAGCGACTGAACCGACATTTAATGCATCAGGTAAAAGTAATTGAATTTCAGGGCCATTCAACCGACCGAGGTAGTTACGTTTATCGCCAAATCGTTGAATTCTCACGGGTTCAAATACACGACGCGAAATAACTAATTGATGCGCATCCAAAGGAGCGGATAAATGCCAGCTGTCACTAAACAAACGCACTTGAGCACCGGATAAACCCAGTTTTTTTGCCCAACGATTTAGCGCTAGCAGCATTTGCTGTAAACTTTCTGCTGATGACATTTCAATCACCAACACTAACAATTCATCAAAAAGCTCCACATTTTCGTGAGCTTGCTCAACCATAAAACGAATATCTTGTTCGAGCTCTTTGATTTTCAACCGTTGACGACTCATCACTAACTCAGGTAATGAGATAGCTTCCCGCACAACATGGGGTACTTTTAGCTGTTCCAACAGTTGCGCATTACGAAGAAAAAAATAGGGGTTTTCCGTTAAGTAGCGCACGACATCGACCTCATCAATTTGATGAGCCAATTCCTGTGCTTTTTTGGTTTTATCCATTTTTCCCTCTTCAGCTATTCAAAATTATAGTTGAATGACTCCGTCATAAACATGCGTTGCAGGGCCTGTCATATAAAGTGGCGCCCCAGGACCTTCCCAGGAAATATCTAATGAGCCCCCTGGTAAATCAACTTTGACCCGCTTCGCCAGTAATCCTTGACTAATTCCAACCGCGACAGCGGCGCATGCCCCGCTACCACAAGCTTGAGTTTCCCCAGCCCCACGTTCATAAACGCGCAAGCGGATGTGGTCAGCACTGATAATTTCCATAAAGCCAATATTGGCACGTTCTGGAAAGCGCTCATGATTTTCTAAAGCGGGACCTAAAACTTCGACTTCTGCCGTATGAATACTTTCAACTTGAATGACACAATGCGGGTTACCCATTGAGACCACCCCACACAGAACTGTACGTTCTTGTGCTCGAATAATATAGGTTTTTTCTTCTTTAACTGCGCGAAATGGTACTCTCTGTGGTTCAAAATCAGGCACGCCCATATTAACGCAGACATCATCATTCTCATTTATGGTTAATGTCATACGGCCGGACTGAGTACTGACTTTGATTTTTTGCTTATTCGTTAAACCTTTAAGCCTGACAAAACGAGCAAAACAACGCGCACCATTGCCACATTGTGCAACTTCACTACCATCTGCATTAAAAATACGATAATGGAAGTCAAGGTCAGGGTCATAAGGTGCTTCAACCAATAGTAGTTGATCGAACCCAACTCCTGTGTGTCTATCCGCTAACCGACAAATCAATTCAGGCGAAAAATATACATTTTGTGTAACGCCATCGACAACCATGAAGTCATTGCCTAAGCCATGCATTTTAGAAAATTGCATTTCACGCTCCATAGAGGTGGCTTACTGATTATTTGTTGTTTGAGCAGGCTCTTTGGCAGTGCTGTCTTGTGCGGTAGGTTGCACATCAGATGCCTTAGCCGGTGCTGCAGTTTCTTCCGGCGGAAAATACAACGGGCCTTTTAAGCCACAGCCAGAAAGGGTAAATAAAACAACTAGTGCACTAAGCCCAATTAAACTTTTTTTCATTCTTTTTCGCCCGTATTGCTCACTTTTGACATCTGATAATTTACACAATAACAGGAGTGGCCTTGCAAATCACGCCTGTTTATCTAGCATGCGGATATTATATACTTTAGGCTAAATTTAGTCTGAAGTTTTTAGTGGGCATGCTTAGATTGACCCTGATGCAGATTCCCTCCTATAATTTCAGCTAACAATAATAATTTCAATTAACCCATTGTGAGCAAACAGGAAATTAATCGTGAATGACAGCGAATTTCATCAGCTAGCAGAAACGCTACTGAGCACCATCGAAGAGCATTTAGATAATTATGAGGGTGATGCCGATATTGATTGTGAAATCAATGGGGGTGTGATGACTCTTAGCTTTGAAGATGGCAGTAAAATTATTATCAACAAGCAAGAAGCATTCCACCAAATATGGCTAGCGACTAAACAGGGTGGGTACCATTATGATTATCAACAAGGTAATTGGGTTTGTGACCGCTCTGGGCATGAATTTAAAGCTAAATTAGCCGAGGCAATTGCCTTTCAAAGCCAAGAGCCCTTTTCATTTTAAGCATTACAAGTTTCGACGGTGGGCAGCACGCTATACTGCCTGCCATTAATATCAATAATAGTGCGCTTGTGGGTGCGGTGATTGGTTCGAATGCACTTCATACCCAACGTCATCATCTTCTTCCCCTGTGAATGGCCATGTTGCCCCGGAAAATGCAACAACTTGATTTTTACCATCTTGATTAATGATTTGGTAAAATTGCGGTAAATTGAAATTGATAAAGTTTGCGCCATAGGTAAACCGGTCATGGGAAGAAGAATAGAATTTACTCACGTCACGAACAAGATCTTCTTTCGACCCCTCACAGTGAGAATAAATTTCAACCCGATTCGCCTCATCTAAAACATAAATATTAAAACCGGTATTATCTGCCGTATTTTCAAAGAAAAACTGTACAATCCCTTCACTCGCATAGCCATCAACAACTGCAGGTAAATGGTTATCACTCTTCGCCTGAAGTTTAACGGGCCAGCCATGTAGTTTGTTATGGGAAATAGCCCCGTAGAACTCAACCGCATTCTCAAGTTTTTGTACCGATACGTTCAGACGCTCAAAGAATAACCCCCACGTCTGCCCCGCGATACGCAATGCTTTAAAACGCCCAGGGTCATTTCGGTTGCTTGACAAACGCAATTCAACACACTCAGATACCAACTGTTGTACACGAGTACGGATCAACCCACGTAAGTGCTCACTATAACAAAACACCTCAACCGCTTCAGGAGGCGATGCATCTTGATGCATTTTCCCTAAAATGGTTTTAAGTGCTTCTAACATGCACTGTTCTCCGCTGAAATGTAGCGTTCTTACCTCATTCCACGAATTACGATACAACAAATCAATACTACCAATCAGGCACTGTTGTGATTCTCCAAAACTGAAAATATCCAGTTTTCTAAAATCAACATGGACAACTTGCTCAGAATATACCTGTGTTGGATCTTTTTCTAAGTTAACAATGATTGCAAGATGGCGAATTTCACATGGACTATAAAGCGCTTTTGGCGTTGGGGCTGGTAACCTGATAGGGAAATGGCTTGAAACATCGTGCATCAGTTCAAGCAATTTTCGTTCATCACACTGGGATTTCCCATTATGCATGTAAACCTGGGTAGTTTCAGTCAGCAAACCATTAAAATAAGCCCATGCCACTAATTTATTTAAATAGCGGTTATATTCAAGAGGTTGATGGCCAATAATGGCATCAATATTTGGCGCTTGGTTATACAAATACCAGCCGCTACGGTTAGCTCGCCCCTCTGGCACATAAATAAAGGTTAAATGCGCTTCGCTCAAATCAGGTGAGATTTGTGGATTAACTAACGTCACCTTACCCGGGAGAGCTTCGAAAGCCGCATATAATTTACGGGTTAATACTCCAATATCTTGTGGGCTTGCACTAACACTTAAATTATTTCTACGGGCAAAGCGAATGAGGTTACGATAGCTTTGCATCATCGTATCAAGTAACTCGTTATGTGCTTCACGGACACGCTCAATTTTCCATTGATTGCGTGTATCGAGTATCGACAAACGCTCTGATCCCCACCCCCATGATTCAACCAATTGAGACAACACATCACGGCGCCAACCTGCGCAAGTATTCCCCTCTTCTTCAGATAGTTTTTCGCATACTTTCAGGTAGAAACAACGGCGGATAAGGTCAAGACGGGTTAAATCATTAATTTCAGTCAGGTAACGTGTCACACGCTCTAACATTAAGCAGTATGAGTCCAAGCCATAACACACAATTTCGCCTGCATGTAAATGACGCTTAAACTCCATGGCTAATAATTTACCGTTAGGGTAATCCCATGAATAGGATTCCAGCAAAATACTCTTCAATACCGCTTTATAAGGGGAATCAACACTTTTATACAACTGCCATAGGCTTGCACCGAAATATTCCGCGGCAGAAAGCTCACTTAACCCGCCTAAATCAAGCCATTCGTTCGGTGTTAGCACTCCTTGTGCATATAACCCCATAACATATTCATCGTAATGCTGCTCTTCTTCAACCGGCACCATGGTCCACAGCAAACGTTTACCCGCCATACGTACAGCGGTTCGATAAAATTCATCTAACAATAGGATGTGTTGCGTTGAACCACAGTTTTCCCCACCAATATGCCCACTGGCATGATGGCGAAAACGATTTTCATCGATTAAAAACACAGTGACATCAATCCCTAAAGATGCTGCCCACTGTTCAATTAAGGTGCATTTTTTTTGCAAAAAACGTTTTTCTTCGTGGTCCAACCAAGACGGATGACAAACCCAAACGTCGATATCTGAACACTGGCTTTGCCCAACAGATGAAGTGCTACCCATCGAATAAATGCCTGTAATCGGTAATTCACCGTTCGCTTCAGTTTCAATCGCGGGTAAAAAACGTTCAAAAGGTGCCAACCATTTTTTTTGCTCTGCATCAGGAGAGAAAAAGCAGACACCATGAGGGACATTACCTTCAATAAAACCAGGCATCATGGGATGATGATAATGAAACAAGACAGGCAGCAAGCTATAAACCTTCGAGAAGGTTTCACTCATAGAAGCTGTTGCACGTTCTAACCGTAATTGGTTTATTGCATCCAGTCTTTGTTTTAAGGTTTCAATATAGAGATACAAAGGTTACGCCTGATTGAATGAAAGTAATACAAACCTGAGAATTTCCCAGCACCCAACAGATAGAGATAGATTTAAAATAATTTTCAAATGGATTGTCGGAAACGTGATCAATTTAACACCTTGCATCAAAAGGGTAAAGTAGATCACATAATTTTACGCGCTTATTTTTGATACAAAATGCTTTTCAACATATTGTATAAAAAGGCTTTTTATTTTTTAATCTGTAAAATATCCCTTGTTTTTCAATGGAATAATTTCTTTTTACTCTGTTGTTTAGTAAAACAGCAAAACCAAACGATATTAAGTACAATACGCACAGCGTCTGTGCTTACACGCTTCAACACGAATTAATAGAAAACACAGATTGTTCCACACAAAAAATAGCACGATAAGCTAAAGAAATTGCTTAATAGCTATTCTAGGTCATCTCATTTTGAATCACTTTCTTGCATCATGGTAGAAAAAGTAAATCGGCTATAAACAATTCAGAGCGCGGTTTTGCACCCAGCTGGAAAAAATATCCTTAACATGTTAAAACTAATGCCAATTGTATGGTTAATCTGCGGCATTCTTAGCCAGAGAAAACAGTAAAATGACATCAACAAATATCGTGCGTATTGCGACGCGCAAAAGCCCTTTAGCCCTATGGCAAGCGCACTTTGTCAAAGATAAATTAGAGCAGCTTCACCCGGGCTTACAGGTTGAATTAGTGCCTATGGTGACAAAAGGCGACATCATTCTTGATACCCCTCTTGCTAAGGTCGGCGGGAAAGGTTTATTCGTCAAAGAATTAGAACTTGCCTTGTTGGAAGGACGCGCAGACATTGCCGTTCACTCGATGAAAGATGTCCCTGTTGAATTCCCTGAAGGCTTAGGATTAGTCACGATTTGTGAACGTGAAGACCCTCGAGATGCCTTTGTCTCAAACCACTACGATAATCTTGATGCATTGCCAAAAGGCAGTATCGTCGGAACATCGAGTTTACGTCGTCAATGCCAATTAAGGGAACTCCGCCCTGATTTAGTCATTCGCGACTTACGTGGTAACGTAGGTACACGCCTATCAAAATTAGATAACGGTGAATATGATGCCATTATTTTAGCCGTTGCTGGGTTAAAACGCTTGGAGTTAGACACTCGAATTAAAACGGCTCTTGCACCTGAGCAATGCTTACCTGCAGTTGGCCAAGGTGCTGTCGGTATCGAATGCCGTTTAAATGATAGTAAAACCCGCGAATTACTCGCGAAACTCAATAATGACTCAACATCAACCTGTGTTCTGGCTGAACGAGCAATGAATATGCGCCTTGAAGGCGGTTGCCAAGTTCCGATTGGCAGTTACGCTATTTGGCAAGATGACAAAATATGGCTACGGGCCTTGGTAGGAGCGCCAGACGGTAGTGTGATTATTCGAGGGGAACGACTCGTTTCTCCGAGTGAAGCTAATCAAGCGGGTGTATCATTGGCTGAAGAATTACTTGAGCGTGGTGCAAGGGAAATTCTGGCGGATGTTTACCAAGGAAACCCGCCTGCATGAAGGTGCTTGTCACTCGCCCTGAACCAGCAGGTTCGGAGCTGATCACAGCAATCACCGCCAAAGGGGGGGAAGCCTTCTCCTCTCCTTTAATTCGCATTGGGCCTGGCGCTGAGTTAAATACCCTTATACCTCAACTTGATAGCCTTACTGCGAATGATTTAGTCTTTCTTTTATCTAAAAATGCAGTCGAATATGCAAATTTAACACTTGAACAAATGGCGCGTAGCTGGTCAGATAAGTTATCTTACTATGGAATTGGCCGCTCTACAGGGCAGTATTTTCAACAAGTAACAGGAAAAAACATAAGTTGGGCTGAACAAGGTGAAACCAGTGAAGTACTACTGACACACCCTGAACTTCAATTTCTCGAAGGGAAAAACGCTCTATTATTACGAGGAAATGGCGGACGAGAGCTTCTCGCATCAACATTAAGGGCTAGGGGCGCAAAAGTCAGCTATTGTGAATGTTATACAAGGCATCCTGTTTACTATGATAGAGCCCTGTTCAATCAGCAATGGTTTCAAACGGGTATTACAGATGTTGTGATCACGAGTGGTCAAATGTTAGCCTTGTTAGACGAATTAATCACTGAAGAATACCAAACTTGGTGGTTTTCCCGCCGCCTACTTGTCGTCAGTGAACGGATTGCAGACCAAGCCCGCAGAGGCGGATGGCAAAAGGTCTGTGTAGCTAATAGCGCAGATAATAATGCTTTATTAGAAGCATTAATTTCAATCGATATGGGATGCTAATTTATGACGGAACACGATAAAACAACTGAGACGGTTACCACAGAAGCTGGTGCAGAACAACAGCGCCCAAAAACTAAACCTTCTTCGGAGCAAAAACGTTCTGGTCTAATAGGCGGTGTAATTGCTATTGCTATTATCATCGCTATTGGTGGCGGATTATACTATTTCACCCAACAAAGCACTGCCACTTTAGTAAATGAAAACAATGAATTAAAACAAAAATTAAGTGATTTAATCGAACAGCAAAATTCAGACAGGCAACGGTTAAACGCTTTAGTTGCGGCTAATACTGAAATAAAAAGCCATTCTCGTGAATATGAAGAGAATCTCAACCGTCGCATGCAAGAGCTACAAGCGCACGTCACGGCATTATCCAGCGCTGATGTTAAAAGTTGGCTTCTCGCACAAGCTGACTTTATGGTTAAAATGGCGGGAAGAAAGCTGTGGAATGATCGCGACCCTGTGACCGCAGCGGTTCTATTAAAAAGTGCTGACTCAAGTTTAGCCGAAATGAATGACCCGAGCCTACTCGACATTCGTAAATCAATTAACAGTGATATGGCTAAATTAGCCGCAATCAATCAAATTGACTATGACGGTATTATCTTACGTTTAAACCAGCTCAGTAATGAAGTGGACAACTTACGTTTAGCGGATTTAAACAGCGGCGATGCGAAAAATGAAGATAACGCGGATGTCAGCGAGGATATTTCGGATTGGAAACAAAATTTGGCTCGTAGCTGGAAAAGTTTCGCAAATGACTTCGTCACCGTACGCGCTCGTGATGGCTCAGAAGCCCCGCTTTTAGCTCCAAATCAGGATATTTATCTACGAGAAAACATTCGCTCTCAACTATTAATCGCAGCACAAGCCGTGCCACGTTATCAAGAAGCCACTTACAAACAGTCATTAGAGCAGGCTTCGACTTGGGTAAGAGCCTATTTTGATACTGAGGCGCCTGAAACTAAAGCTTTTCTATCAACCATTGATGACCTAATCAATCAGCCGATTGATATTGATATGCCTGATACTTTAGAAAGCCAAGAAAAGCTAGAAAAAATCATGCAAACACGGGTTCGTAGCTTACTTTCTCAGTCGTCTGACAATGCAAAAGTTAGCGATGGTGCCGTTGATGCCGCAGCGGATGCAACTGAAGCGCCAACAGAAGCCGCAGCAGATGCCGCAGTTCCCGCCACGGATACGCAAAAAGCGGAGTCAGCTGACAATGCACACCCTTTTGAATCAGCAGAGCCTGCTGGCAATAGGGGGTAATTATGATAAAAGTCTTGATCCTATTTATAGTACTTATTGCAGGGATAATCTTAGGCCCATTATTAGCTGGTCACCAAGGTTATGTTTTTATCCGTACAGATAATTATGACATTACGACCAGTGTAACCAGCCTCGTTTTGGGCTTTATCTTGCTCCAGTTTGTGCTGTTATTCCTTGGTTGGTGCTACCGCCGCTTTATCAGCACGACATCACGTACCCGAGGTTGGGTAAGTGGTCGTAAATACCACAAAGCACATACCCAAACACAAAAAGCGCTGCTGAAATTAGCAGAAGGTGATTTCGAGCAAGTTGAAAAATTAATGAGCAAACATGCTGATTTTTCTCAACAGCCGGTTATTAACTACCTCATGGCAGCCGAAGCTGCTCAACAGCGTGGTGATGAATATCGCACTCACCAATACTTGGATAGAGCTGCCGAAGCCGCAGGAAGTGACCAGCTCCCCGTTGATATCAGCCGTGTCCGTATCCAATTAGCGGAAGGAGAAGTCCATGCTGCCCGTAATGGCATTGATAAACTTCTCGACAAAGCTCCAAGGCACCCTGAGGTGCTGCGCCTAGCAGAACAAGCTTACTTACGCTCAGGCGCCTATCAGTCGCTGATTGAATTACTTCCTGTCATGGCTAAAGTACAGTTACACAATGAAGATGAGCTCGATGCATTGAAATTAAAGGCTTACAAAGGGTTGATGAACCAATATATGGCTGAAGGAGGTAGTGATGGGCTAAAAGCTTGGTGGAAAGCACAACCTCGCCGAGTTCGTCATGAAACCGCATTGCAAGCTTTCTTAGCAGAGCATTTGATTGAATGTGGCGATACTGCAAGTGCAGAAAAAATGATTATTGACGGTTTAAAACAGCAATATGATGAACGCTTGATCCTGTTGGTGCCAAAACTGAATAGCGAACGCCCTGAAGTTATAGAAAAAACCCTTTTACATCTGCAGAAGCAGAACGGTGCCACCCCGTTACTTAACAGTACATTAGGCGTTTTATCGCTACAGCATGCCCAATGGGACAAAGCTGAAAATTACTTTAAAGCCGCTTTAGCTCAACGTTTTGATGTACAAGATGCATCATGGTTAGCTGATGCTTTTGACCGGCAGCATAAGCCTAGCGATGCCGCAAAAATTCGCCAAGATGCATTAAACCATTCATTAAAACAAGAACGGAAATAATATTCTTGTTTGGCCTCATCTAAAAACTCCACTCATTTTGGTGGAGTTTTTTTATTCATAAGCTTAACGGCGACTAATCTGACCTTCCCCAATAAAAACGTAAAAACAATTTAAATACATCGCGTTAATCGTATTAAATCATCATAAAAGGAAAATATGAGGTTTATAATTGGCAACATTGCAGGTAAATAATTCAATGTTTAATCAATAATCATTATTTAAGGATAAGGAAAACACACTTCGCTATGTTATAAAATAAACACATAGTGTATAAAGCTTTATATACATCTTTGCTTTGCATGAATTAGGGATATCGATATGAATGTAATTAAAACTATTTGGCGCTGGATTATTGCAACCCCAAACCGTTTACAAATATTCTTTGATCTTCTGCTGTTAGTATTATCACCTTTTGTTTTTATTATGATTATTGGTTTTAATACCGAAGATCTTAGTAAAGACATTTTCATTATTACATTCATTATCCTCTGCTATACCTATATTACTCGCTGGTTCAGTAAATGGTTTAGTAAAGGTAGAAGCTAATAGCTATCTTATTTTCAGCCTCTTAGTCATTTTCTAGGGGGCTAAGTGTTTTGTACAGACAAAAAAAAACACCTGCACAAGGCAGGTGTAAAATACAATCAGGTCTACAGACGGATGGTGCCTCACTCAACGTTTCGCCCGTTCGTTAATGGTAAGAGGATGAGCTCTTGATCATCTAAAGTGGACAATAGGCACCGATAATCGGCTTTGCGTCATCTCTGGGTTTATGAAGCTTCGCTGTCATAAGAAGTGAGATGAGCATCTACATATACAATAATGCACAATACGTGCCAACTTTTTTAAAACGGTATTTTTTTAGCTCACTCTTTTGGTTTCTTTCCTATCCCTCGGTTTTACACAACTATTTTTCTTCTTGGTAGTAAACCGCTCTATCTTTAAAAAATTCACTAATATGTTGCCCGAAACTTACCACTCTATTTTGTCGCAGTTTAGAGACATCATAAAACAGTTATTTATATTTCCTTATAAATCAACTAGTAAAGTGTCACCTTTTGACGACATTGATATGATGGGTTGTATCTATTTTACGACACAAGTAAGATAAGCTGCTAAATTACAAATAAAAACAAGCAATTAACCATACCCCTGTCATTCATTGAAGAAACGCCCCCGAGTATACTCTAAGCAATTCAAGTTATGGCTAAGTGGCAAGTAAAGATATTCCGATGAGTACGAATAAGTATGTGATTTGGGTAGATGAACGAAGCCAATAACGCTACGGTTTGAAGTGTGAAGAGTGAAGAGTATAAAACGCAAAAAACCCGTCGATTAAGACGGGTTTCTTTAAATTGGTCGGCGAGAGAGGATTCGAACCTCCGACCCACTGGTCCCAAACCAGTTGCGCTACCAAGCTGCGCTACTCGCCGAAATTTTTATAGTACTTATTAATAGTGAATAGTACTATTACATTTCTTCGTGGTGCGAAAGGGGGGACTTGAACCCCCACGTCCATAGGACACTAACACCTGAAGCTAGCGCGTCTACCAATTCCGCCACCCTCGCAATGTCACAAAAAAATGGGGTGGCTAATGGGACTCGAACCCACGACAACTGGAATCACAATCCAGGGCTCTACCAACTGAGCTATAGCCACCATAACTTCACTTTTTTCAAAGCGTTGCTATATTACTACATACAACGTCATTTTGCCAACCGTAGCGAAGCGCTAAAACTGGTGCGCCCGACAGGATTCGAACCTGAGACCTCTGCCTCCGGAGGGCAGCGCTCTATCCAGCTGAGCTACGGGCGCTTAACGCCGTTGCGGGAGAGGATAGTACGGATTTATCCTCCCGCTGTCTAGTCCTTTTTGAAATAAAAATATCGATTGCTTGCCTTTTATCCATTTCGTTGAGAAAGAGAGCATATTTACCCTCTTTTTCGCTATGCACCTAATAAAAATCTATCAAAACTTTGACGTTAAACTTTTCCGTTACGGTTATTGAACAGGCGAATGATGAAATAAAGGAGAGAAACACCCCCTAAGAAGATGGCTCCAACGATTAAAGATAAGCGAGTATCTGGGTTAATCGCCATTCCAATCAAGACGCAGGCTAAAAAGAGCAAGGTCGCATAGTTAACCCATGGAAAAAGAATCGATTTGAAAGGATGCCCTACAAGTTTTTCTTTGTTTTGTTGACGAAAACGGATTTGGCTAGTCAATAACACCAGCCAAGGCACCATTCCTGGTAACACACTCGCACTATAGACATAAACAAAGACTTTCTCTGGATTCGGTATAATGTAATTCAAGCTTGATCCCGCGACTAAGCATAGGATAGTAAAGCCCACGCAACGTGCCGGTACGCCATTTTTTGTTAATTTCAATAATGAGCGAGGCAATTGTTTATTTTGTGCTAAAGCGTACAGCATGCGCCCGCCACTATACATGCCACTATTGCAACCAGATAACGCCGCAGTTAACACCACAAAGTTAATTACCGCCGCTGCGGACACAATTCCCACTTTCGCAAAGGTAAGGACAAACGGGCTACCTTGTGAACCCACTTCCGTCCACGGAAATAGCGTCACAACAATAAAAATAGCACCTACATAAAAAATTAATATGCGCCATAAAATATTATTGATCGCTTTTTTTAACGTGACTTGCGGATTTTTCGCTTCACCCGCGGTGATCCCAACCAGCTCAACCCCTTGATAAGAGGCCACAACGATACACAAAGCAAATAAAAAGCCTTTCCAGCCCCCGGCAAAGAAACCGCCATGTTCAGTGAGATTTGCAAGCCCAATCGGCTCAAAGTTATTACCCAGACCAAAAAAAATCAGCCCTAAACCAATTAAAATCATCACCACAATCGTAGTGACTTTGATCATGGCAAACCAAAACTCAAGCTCGCCATACAGCCGTACAGCGGCTAAGTTCGCTAATGCCACTAATACCACCGCGATAATGGCAAAAATCCATTGAGGCACATCAGGGAACCAATATTCGGCATATACACCAATCGCAGTGATCTCTGAAATACCAACAGCCACCCACATAAACCAGTAGCCCCAAGCAGTCAGGCACCCCCAAAACGGACTTAAGTATTTATAACCAAATGAAGCAAAAGAACCCGTTACAGGCTCAAGAAATAGCATTTCCCCCATTGAACGCATAATGAAGAAAACAAAAATCCCGGCGATGATATATGCCAGTAAAACCGAAGGCCCCGCCCATTTCAGCGTACTGGCCGACCCCATAAATAAACCAACGCCAATGGTTCCCCCGAGCGCGATAAGCTCGATATGGCGCGCTTCTAACCCACGTTGAAGCCCCTGCTGTGGATTTCCCATACATACCCCTGTCAAAATTAGATAATTAAAATGCAGTTTTAATTGAAACTCAGTTAGTAATAATCACTGCAATTATTCGAAAAGTATCAATTAGGCGATTAAAAAAATGCCATAGCCGCAAGATTGAGCACAAACTGATGCGAACATACTTATTTTTGAGGGATTATAGAAATATTTGAAGGAAGAGACCAGCTATTCGGAACCGTGCGAACTGTAAGTAAGCCTGTTAATCCTACTTACAGTGAGTTAAATTCATTGAAAATAACAATATAAATCAAACTACTACAAAAACTACAGCTTACCACCGTAATAGTAGCCTAAAAATTTCAGTAATTTAAACTGTCGAGTAATACGGGAAGGTTGAGATAATAAGCGATATAACCATTCTAGACCTAAGTTTTGCCACACTTTCGGGGCGCGTTTAACATGCCCTGTAAACACATCATAAGTCCCACCAACGCCCATATATAACGCATCTGGATACACACTTCGGCAATCCCGCATAAAAATTTCTTGTTTCGGCGACCCCATCGCAACGGTGACAATTTTAGCGCCACTTGCGCGAATACGTTCGAATAATGCGCTTCGGTCTTCAGCGGTAAAATAGCCGTTTTGCGAGCCAACAATGTTCACATTCCACTGCGAGCGTAGTTTGCTTTCTGTTTGCTCTAGAATCTCGGGTTTACCACCCACTAAGAAAACTGGCGTGCCTTCTTTACCGGCCCTTTCCATTAGCCCTTCCCATAAGTCAGCACCAGCGACACGAGAAACTTCAGCTTGTGGGTATTTACGACGGATAGCACGGACAATACTAATTCCGTCAGCATATAAATATTCAGCTTGGCCTAGTAATGTATTTAAAGCCGTATCTTGTTCAGCGATCATCACTTTTTCTGCATTAATCGCAACAAGTGTTCCCGTTTTTGTTTCTCCACCAGCAAATAAATAGTCTAAAAAATGGGCCATATTTTTAAAACCCCAAATATTATGACCACGAATACTATATTGTGGAATAGATGACTGTGTAACGGATGAAGACTGAGTTGATGACGATTCCATGATACTCCTTTAGCGGCTTTCACGCTGTTGGCTTCTTAAAAAAGAAGCTGTTTTTGTGCGAATAAGCCCTGCACTTTCAAATAACCAATACAGTAATTTTGCTAACACCAGACACAGTCCGAATATTAAGCAGAAGAAAACCACCCGTGAGACGAAAGAATCCACGCCTTCACGAGCCAAAACAATAATGTTGAAAATGGCGCCAAAACAAAATGCCTGCATAATGGCTGCCTTATAGCGATTTGGTTCTTTCAGGCTCATGCCATAGATCCAATCAAACCATTTGATGATAAGCCCCACAACTATAGCTCCGAGGGGTATAAAAATCACTCCGCCCATCACCACCAATGAACCAATCAGTGTTGGAGAAATTGCCAGCCCAGAATGGTTGTTCAGTACTTCCCACGTAAAATAATTGGCAGAGTTCAATACCGTGTCTGGGCGTTCAGGCCAAACCCAAGAAGGAATGAAAACATAAAAGTCACGGATAATCGGAGCTAGACCTTGAAAATCCATCTCATCATAATGGCTTAGTAGTAATGCTAAGTTTTCCCACGGGGAGAATGTATCCCGCGTTAAATACAAGAAAGTGTAATATGCTTCAGCACCACTGACATCTAAGCCATAGCGTTTTAAGGCTAACCAGAACATCCCTACAATACTGGCGACCCCAGCCGCGGCTAGCATCCACAGCGTAATCCAACCTCTGACAATCCCAATAAATAAGAAGAGTGCGAAAGCAATGATGATGTTCGCTCTCGTTCCTCCGACAATAACATAGGTCAAGAAACCAAATGCGACGGTACTAACGAGGAAGAAAATCCAGCGTTTCTGTGTTGGTCGCAAGAAATAAACAATCAACATTGCCGGTATGAAGAAATAGAAAAAGCGTTTTAATGCCACGCCAGAAACCTGGCTGGAGAAAATTTGGCTATAGGATTTTAGCTTAAATAGCAAAAAACCGTTCTGCATGAAAAAGATACCTACTGTCACGACTGCAACCAGTATCAATAACAGACAGGTTAGATTCGTTTCCACTTTGTTCATGCTAAACAACGCACGCCGTGGTGCGTCTGGTTGCCTAGAAAGTCGAGTTTTATAGGCAACATAATAAATCGCATAAAAACTAGTCGCTGCTAGTTGAGCGTAAAGTAAATAATCAGCCTTCACAACGGCAACATCAAATTGAAAAACTAACGCGCAGGTTAATGGGAAACCAAAGTAAAACGTCAATAAATACAGCATGGAAAAGAAAATATTGAAGTTAAACCGAGCCCGTAAAAACTCTTTGTATAACAAAGTACCAATAAAAATAATTGATATCAGGTAGACCAGTGCTAAGCCGCCCAATTCCGTCAGCGTCATGCTCGCTCCTCCACGGCACTGAGAACGGCTTTCCAGCCCTCAATAAAGTTGGGAGCAAAAAATTCAATATGGTGTTTATCTAATAGGCTCATTTGGCGCTGAGCTTCATCCACTAGCGGTGTCGTCAGGTTGTCACCATAGAAAAAGACTGGGACATTTTGAGCAGTTAAATCCTGCCAAAAGGTGTTTTGACGGCTAATTACAAATGGAATGCCAAATTGGATTAGCAAACAAACGGTGCCAACACCTTGCTGGCGATTAAAAATAAAATAGCCAAGGTCACAGGTTTTGAGCAAATTAAGGTACTCGCTAAATTCCATGCGCTCTTTCAGGATTTCCACTTGTCCTGAGGTAAACTCACTACTCGCAGCCTGTTCAACTTGTTGGATATAACTTTGGTTATTGGCAGGATAGCCCATAGGGACAATAACCTTAACCTCATCACCAAATTGCTGTTTAATCGCACTCAGAGCCTCTACATGGCGATTAGAACGGTCACCTGAGTTACCCAGTAAAATAGTCAATTGAGAGCCTTCACGTACCTTAGGCTCGCTTATTGTCAATGCAGGGTCCATTCGTGTTGGGAAATACAACACTGACGCAGGCACTTTAGGGTTCGACTGGTGGAAATAGCACAAATCCCCACGTGTTGCACACACATGCCCTACTTTTTTCTGCGCTAAACGACGCAAAATATAGAATAACTTAAATTTTAGAGCGCTAGACTCTTCATAGAGGTCAGCTCCCCATATATGCCACCAAAACTGGTGGGATTTAATTTGCCCAAATAATAGTGCTAGCCAAATAGGGGCGTTAAATTGCCCATGAAAGAAAAAGCGAGTACGGCGGTCTGCCTTGGCACGCTGTATAACACTATTAGCAATGGCCTGTTTATTCGCAAAAACATCTATTTTTAGCTGAGGATAAGCGTCAGCAAGCTGCGCATCATCGCTTACCACCATAAAATGCGGCTTTGATGACGGAGCCATTTCTTGGCAAATGACGTCATTAAAAAACGTCAGTACCGTCTGGTTGTGGTGTGGGAGATTCGATCCCAGTACATGTATTAAGGTTGTCATGCTCGCCTACGGTAAATCAAAAATACGCAACAACATAAAGTAAAATAGACAATATAAGTGGCCATATAAGCCTGAGTTGCGCCTACTGCACCATGTTCAGGGATAAGCCAATGCGCAAAGCCCGTTAATAATATAAACTGACTAACTTCAGTGAGGACATAAAAACGCAATGCGGCTTTGGCAATGACCAAATAGCCAAATACGTACGCCCCCACTTTCAATACATCACCGACTAGCTGCCATGCAAACAGGTCTCTCATTCCGGTAAATTCTTTTGAGAACAGCAACCAAATCGCAAAATCACGTAGTAACCAAACCGTAAAACTCACAACGGCAACGGCAGGTAAAACAAATTTCAATGCCTTAACAATCTCTGCGGAAATTTCATTTTTATGCTGCAAACGCGATAGCGTCGGCAATAAATACACTGAAAATGTCGCGGTAATAAACTGCAAATAGGCATCTGAAATGGTGGTCACACCGGTCCATAACCCCACTTCATCCCAACTATAGGTTTGGGCGAGCAGATTTCGCATCATGATATAAGCGACTGGCAGTGTGACTGCGGTTAGCATCGCCATGACCGTAAATTTGCCTAAATTAGTCGCAATCGCTTTGTCCCATGCTGGCTTCAATGACGATAACGCAAATTGCTTGCGTTTAATTATCATCCCAGCCGCAGGCAGTACCACTAGCGCAGGGACTAATGCTAACCCTGCTAATGCACCTTCATACCCGCCAACTAGATAGCATAAATAATAAGCAATTACACCAATTACACTACCAAAAATAATGGCTAATGCGTTTGCTGATGCGTCTCGGTAACCCTTCAAAATAGCCAAAAAATAGTTCGCATACGCGATACCCATTTGAATTAAGGCAACAATTTGAATAACCGAACTGTATTTTTCGCTATCAAATAACGCCATGCTGATTGGCGCACTGCAAAGCAAAAAGATAAGCGCAAGTAGCGCTGAAAACCCAAGAATAATCGTCGATGAAGTTCCCAGTACTGCACGTAATTTTTGTGAGTCTTGGTGGTGCTCTGCTACATATTTTGTGACGCCATTGAAAATTCCTGCACCTGATAATACCCCTAGTACAGTAATCAATTGGCGGAAGTTACCCGCCAGCCCCACACCGCTGGGGCCAAATGAGACTGCAAATAATTTAACAATTAACAGGCCCACCCCGATTTTAATCAGGGTAGACCCAGCAGTCCAAACCGATGCTTTAGCGAGAGACATTAGGCAAAGAACGCTTTGATTCGCTCAATGACTGTCTGCTGCTCGTCATCAGTCATGTTGTAGAACATCGGTAAACGCACTAAGCGGTCACTTTCTGATGTCGTGTATTTATCTTCACCATGGAAACGGCCAAACTCAATACCTGCAGGGCTCGTGTGCAATGCAACGTAGTGGAATACCGTCAAAATACCATGAGATTTCATGTAATCGTTGAATTCAGTACGCTCTTCGATATCTTTGAGTTTGATATAGAACATATGAGCATTATGTTTTAAGCCTTCCGGCACAGTTGCTAGGACTAAACGCCCTGCATCAACCAGTGGCTGCAACGCTTCATCATAACGTTTCCATAGTAGTAAACGGCGGTCATTAATTTTGTCTGCTTCTTCTAACTGCGCCCATAAGTAAGCCGCTTGCAAATCAGACAACAAGTAGCTTGAGCCGATATCACGCCACGTGTATTTATCGACTTGACCACGGAAAAATTGGCTACGATTTGTCCCTTTTTCACGGATCACTTCGGCACGGCTAATCAGGTCTTTATCATTGATAAGCGTAGCTCCACCTTCACCGCCTGAAGAGTAGTTTTTAGTTTCATGGAAGCTATAGCAGCCAATGTGGCCGATAGTCCCCAGTGCTTTGCCTTTATACGTCGACATCACACCTTGCGCCGCATCTTCAATCACGAATAAATTGTGTTTTTTTGCGATAGCCATGATGGTGTCCATTTCGCAAGCAACACCTGCATAGTGGACAGGAACGATGGCACGTGTACGCTCAGTGATTGCAGCTTCAATTTTAGTTTCATCGATATTCATGGTATCCGGACGGATATCAACAAACACGATTTTAGCGCCACGTAATACGAATGCGTTAGAGGTCGATACAAAAGTAAAGCTTGGCATGATAATTTCATCACCTGGCTTAGCATCAATCAGGATCGCTGCCATTTCTAATGAGGCCGTACAAGATGGCGTTAACTGCACTTTTGGGCAATTAAATCGTTTTTCCATCCATTCTTCACAACGTTTCGTGAAGCCACCGTCACCACACAGTTTGCCACTTTCCATGGCTTGTCTCATATACTCTAATTCAGTACCTACAACGGGTGGTTTATTAAATGGAATCATGTTGTCCCCTGTATAACCAATAGGCGGTACTGGCAATTGCTGCACCGCTACGTGAATAAAGATTTAATGCAGCAACATTACTGATTTGCGTGGCCACATTTAACTGTCTTTTTTGGTGTTCCACACACCAATTAAATGCTGCTGACATCAACTTACGCCCCACACCTTGCCCTTTCGCTTCTGGCATTTTCGCTAGTAGGCCAACCCGTGCCGTTTCTGCATCAAGGTGCCGCAAACTCACGAAGCCCAATACCGCACCAGACGCATCTTTAACCAGTAAACAAGTGTGGTCAAACGTACCCAGAACTGATTTTTCTATCCACAACGCATAAAACTGCCCGCTATCACCATCACGGTACCAAGGTGCTCTAAAGCGGCTTTTGCTAAAGACAGACTCAGCGGCTTGCCGCAACGTAGGGATATCATCCACTTGTGCAACAATAACGTGGTCTTCCGCTGTTAAACCAGCCTTTAAATAAGCATTTTCTGTGCCAATAGTAAGAGCGAAATCGATTTCACCTTCAACAAATGAAAACCCCATACCAGCTAAATCATCAATCAGCTGCGTTTCAGACGCTGCGACTTTTGCTTGCACGATATCGTATTCATCCATTTGATAAGCAAGGAGAGTTTCGAGATTATCCCCTGTAAAATTCAACTTTGCTGTTGAGCGATGAAAAAATTCGCTCTCCCATGGCAAGCTCTCAATACTGGCGTGGACGGACACGTAATAAATCCTCTAAATATTGCCCATAACCTGTTTTTTTCAGCTGTTGCGCTGAAAAAGCGACTTGTTCGTCTGTCAACCAGCCATTACGCCATGCTATTTCTTCTAAACAAGCCACTTTGAAGCCTTGGCGTTTTTCAACGGTTTGTACAAAAGTACCCGCCTCAATGAGGCTATCGTGAGTGCCTGTATCCAACCAAGCAAAGCCACGACCGAGCAATTCAACGTTTAATTCACCACGTTCTAAATACATTTGGTTAATTGACGTAATTTCTAATTCACCGCGTTCAGAAGGTTTAACTTGTTTTGCAAATTCAACCACTTGTGAATCATAGAAATACAACCCTGTCACCGCCCAATTGGATTTAGGTTTAAGCGGTTTTTCTTCAATAGACAGTACTTTAAAATTATCGTCAAATTCCACAACACCAAAGCGCTCAGGGTCCATCACTTGGTAACCAAAAACGGTTGCGCCTTTTGTGCGCTCAGCGACAGATTTCAATTTTGGGCTAAATGAATGGCCGAAAAAGATATTGTCGCCCAATACTAAACAGCATGAATCACCATTAATGAACTCTTCACCAATGATAAACGCTTGCGCAAGGCCGTCTGGTGATGGCTGTTCCGCATAGCTCAGCTCAATCCCAAACTCATGGCCATCCCCTAATAAACGTTTAAACATCGGCAAGTCGTCAGGGGTAGAGATAATTAAAATCTCACGAACTCCCGCTAACATCAAAACTGAAAGCGGGTAGTAAATCATCGGCTTATCGTAGATAGGCAATAACTGTTTAGAAATACCGCGAGTAATAGGATGCAAACGCGTTCCCGACCCTCCAGCTAATATAATACCTTTCATACTGTCACCTAATTTCCTAGACCTAAACGTTCGCCCGCATAGGAACCGTCTTGTACGCGACGCCACCACGTTTCATTGTTCAAATACCACTGCACCGTTTTGCGAATACCTGATTCGAAGGTTTCTTGTGGCGTCCACCCCAATTCGCGCTCAATTTTCGCAGCATCAATCGCATAACGCATATCGTGGCCCGGCCGGTCTTTCACATACGTGATTAAGTCACGGTAGTGCGCCACACCTTCAGGCTTTTGCGGACGTAGCTCTTCAAGCAGTTCACAAATCGTTTCTACAACGTCAATATTACGGCGCTCATTATGGCCACCGATATTATAGGTGGTGCCAGGTTGCGCGGTTGTAGCAACTAAATGTAGTGCTCGTGCATGGTCTTCAACAAACAACCAGTCACGAATTTGCTCACCTTTACCATAAACAGGCAGAGGCTTACCCGCTAAGGCGTTCAAAATAATTAATGGGATCAATTTCTCTGGAAAATGATACGGCCCGTAGTTATTTGAACAATTAGTGATCATCGTTGGCAGGCCATAAGTTCTTTGCCAAGCACGAACTAAATGATCACTCGATGCTTTCGATGCTGAATATGGGCTACTTGGTGCATAAGGCGTTGTTTCTGTAAAGAAACCATCAGGTCCTTCTAAGTCACCATATACTTCATCTGTTGAGATATGATGAAAACGGAAAGCTGCTTTTTTCTCATCATTCAATGCGGACCAGTAATAGCGTGCCGCCTCTAACAGTGTGTAAGTGCCCACAATGTTCGTTTCGATAAATGCCGCTGGACCATCGATAGAGCGGTCAACATGGCTTTCTGCCGCTAAATGCATCACTGCATCGGGTTGATATTTTTCAAAAACGGCATCTAATGCAGCTCTATCACAAATATTCACCTGCTCAAAAGCATAGCGCGGGTTGCTCGCAACCGTTGCGAGGGACTCTAAGTTACCTGCATAGGTTAAACAATCCAGAACCACTGCGCTGTCGTCAGTATTTTCAATAATATGACGAACAACAGCAGAGCCGATAAACCCGGCGCCTCCAGTGATTAAAATGCGTTTCAACGCCATACTCCTTTTGTATCCACAACCCATTTTTGTGGGATTGCAGAACCTTGGATGCCTTTGAACATATTGTGGTCAACTAACATTAAGATCACATCCGCTTCATTAACGGCTTTTTCAATCGAAACTAGCTCAGAAATACCTTTTAAAGAGGTTGGTAATTCGTGAATGTGTGGCTCAACTGCATACGTTTTACCTGGGTTCCAGTTCGCCACCATTTTGGTGATGTGCATCGCTGGGCTTTCACGTAAATCATCAATATTGGGTTTAAATGACAGGCCAAAACAGGCGATTGTCACTTCACTGGCTTTTTTACCCGTTTCCACTAAGCAATCGGCTACAGCCGCTTTTACTTGATCAACAACCCAAATTGGTTTGCCATCATTGACTAAACGAGCGGTATGAATAAGGCGTGATTGTTTTGGATTTTGTGCGACGATAAACCATGGGTCAACCGCGATGCAGTGCCCGCCAACACCCGGACCTGGCTGCAAAATGTTAACACGTGGATGGCGGTTCGCGAGGCTGATTAATTCCCACACATTGATGTCTTGCTCAGCACAAATTAATGATAATTCATTCGCAAAAGCAATATTCACATCACGGAAGCTATTTTCCGTTAACTTACACATTTCCGCGGTTCTTGAGTTAGTAATTACACACTCACCTTCAAGGAAAATATTGTATAGCTCACTTGCGCGCAAAGAGGATTTTGGCGTCATACCACCAACAACACGGTCATTTTTAATTAATTCGACCATCACTTGGCCCGGTAACACACGCTCAGGGCAGTATGCCACATCGATATCTGCATCTTCGCCAGCTTGATGAGGGAAAGTTAAATCAGGACGAGCTGCGGCCATCCATTCGGCCATTTGCTCTGTTGTACCTACTGGCGATGTCGACTCAAGAATGACTAAATCGCCTTTCTTCAGCGCGGGAGCAACGGATTCTGCGGCTGCACGCACATAGGCGAGATCAGGTTCGTGCTCGCCTTTAAATGGGGTAGGCACAGCAATCAGATAAGCATCCGCAGGTTGTGGCTTAGTAAAGGCTTTCAGGTGGCCTTCTTCAACCGCTTTTTTGACCACGATATCCAGTTCTGGCTCCACAATGTGGATTTTTCCCTGATTAATAGTATCAACGGCATGTTGGTTCACATCGACACCAACCACTTGTTTTTTACGTGATGCAAAGGCGGCTGCTGTTGGTAAACCGATATAACCAAGGCCAATAACAGAAATAGTTTCAAAACTCATAATTTCACCTGATTACTTTTCAATGCTGCAAGAATACGCTGACAAGCATGACCATCCCCATATGGGTTATGTGCGCGGCTCATTTCGTGATATTCCGCGTCATCTGTCAGTAACCGATTAACTTCTTTCACAATTTTTTGTGTATCTGTTCCCACAAGACGAACAGTACCTGCATCAACAGCTTCAGGTCGTTCTGTGGTATCCCTCATCACCAAAACAGGTTTACCGAGAGAAGGCGCTTCCTCTTGAATACCACCTGAGTCTGTTAGAATCAAATAAGCATGGTTCATCAAATAAACAAACGGTAGGTAGTCTTGAGGGCTAATTAAAATAATATTATCAATATCATGCAATATACGCTTAACAGGTTCACTCACATTTGGATTTAAGTGAACAGGGTAGACAACTTGCACGTCTGGATGCGCTTGTGCAATTTCTGCCAAAGCATGACAAATACGTTCAAAGCCACCACCGAAACTTTCACGACGGTGGCCTGTGACTAAAATCATTTTTTTATTTGAGTCGATAAACGGATAATTTGCGGCCAGTTTTTCCATCATATACTGGTCGCTCATGACTTTATCACGTACCCACAATAACGCATCAATCACACTATTACCGGTGACAAAAATATGGCTGTCAGGGATTGATTCTTTTAACAAATTTTGGCGTGAATTTTCGGTTGGGGCAAAGTGGTACATCGCTAAATGCCCTGCAATTTTACGATTTGCTTCCTCAGGCCATGGAGAATACAGGTCTCCGGTACGTAACCCAGCTTCAACGTGCCCAACGGGTATACGATGGTAAAATGCCGCAAGGCTAGTTGCCATCGTTGTCGCTGTATCGCCATGAACGAGAACAACATCCGGTTGAAAATCAGCAAAAACGCTTTTCAACCCTTCTAGAATACGACAAGTGATATCCGTTAAATCTTGCCCTGGTTTCATAATATTGAGATCGTAATCTGGCGTGATCTCAAACAGTTTCAGTACTTGATCTAGCATTTCACGATGCTGCGCTGTAACACAGACTTTGGCTTCAAAGTCTGCATCCCCAGCCAATGCATGAACCAGTGGTGCCATTTTAATGGCTTCAGGTCGTGTGCCGAATACAGTCAATACTTTCACAGTGACTCTCTTATATTTATCTTTCGCAGTGAGCTGCTTTTGTAATCTTAATAACTTTATATGCCACTGATGAATTCACCAGTGGCTTATCCCAAAATCAAGATGGGCGGCGGCGAGCAAGTACCACTCCGGCACCTACTAACATCCCTATGGCTCCCCACAGAACCATCATAAAGGCTCGACGAGGACTATCGCGTTTAACAGGCTCTTCTGGAGTTCGTAAATAGCGATATGCTTGAAAATTATCTTGGAGGGTGGGCCCTACGCTCAATGTTGATAACATGGCAATATTTTGGTCGTAATCACTGTCGTGATCGGGCCCGGTTGCTTTCAATGTTTCAATCTGTGCTTGTAATAAAGGGGCACCTAACATAAACATTTTAGAATCTGGAATTTCATCCACAGGTGTTGCGCTTTGATTACGTACAATACCTTGTTTTTCAGCAACTTTTAGTGCTTGCTCCAGCGCGTTTAAACGTCGTTCGTAAGCGGCCTTTGCCACCATATCTTCGCGTTTAACCAATGCTTTCATGGATTGCATCTTCGTTGCCCAAGTACCTTTAATTTCATCGTTAAGATTAGTTGTGGCACGTTGGTTAGCAAACTGAGTGTATTGACGTAATAGCTGGTTCGCATCTGCGGATGTTTCCGCCACTAATTTAATGCTATCGGTTAAATTTTTGACTTCATCTGCTGGCGTAAACTCAATATCGTTAATGAGCTCATCCAATAATGCGGCATCTGCTTTAGGGTCATTCTCTAAGCGCTGCTTATAGTAATCCGTAGTTAGCCAAAACTGACGACGTGTATCATAAGAGCCGAGCTGCTTTGTGAATTCTTGATAAGCTTCTTTTGCAATTGTCGGTAATTGCCCTTCTTGTCCCGTATTATTAATACGGGAATCGAGGTTGCGCAGAAACTGCTGCTGAGAATAATAACTTCCCAGATTATTGACGGTTGGTAAATCCGTAATTGCTGTCGCACTCCACTTAGGCTGCATAAAATAGGACGCTCCCAAGGCAATTGCAGCAAAAATAACGGCAAATGCAACGATCCAAATTTTACCTTGCCACAATGAGCGACATAAACCACGGATATCCAATTCCGGCTCTATTGGCGATTGATGCTGACTCGGTTGTGTTTCTGAGTTATTCACTGCACAGAACCTCTATTTTCGTTTTGTCGTTACCGTACTGCTCCTCTACGTGCTCTACGTCTCACTCGCTTAATAAAACGGGCGACTTTCCAAGCTCGTTTGATGCAGTAACCATACATCATAAATACAAGCAAAAATAATGCCAACATTACCCATTCAGGTACAAATGTTAAGTGCTCACCAATAATACCAACACACGCTAAAGCAGCCGCTGATAATGTAATCAGCACAAATGCCCCTTTTGGTGTAAAACCAGAACGCATAATTAAATGATGAATGTGCTGGCGATCAGGTGAAAATGGGCTCATACCTTTACGAATACGGCGATACATAATGGCAACCATGTCCATTAGAGGGATCGCAATAATCCATAAAGCCGTAACTGGGTTAATCGGATGGACTTCCTCTTGCGTCGAAGCCACAAGGATCCAAATAATCGTGAACCCAATCAGTGTACTTCCCGCATCCCCCATGAAGACTTTAAAACGGCGACCTAACACGCCTAAATTTAAAAGAATATAAGGAAGAATAGCTGCAATAAAGGCAAAACACCAAAATGCTAACGCATAGTTACCGTTTTGATATAGCAAAAAGCCGAGAGCACCAAAAGAAACAGAAGATAAACCACCGAGTAACCCGTCAATACCATCAACCATGTTAAAAGCATTGATTGCTGCCCATACTGCAAATAAGGTAACGATATAACCGAATGGGCCAAGTACGAGTTCCCATGGTCCAAAGGCATGACCGAGTGACTCAAGTTTCAATCCTGCCGCTGTCATCATAACAACGGCAACGACTGCTTGAATACCAGCCCTTAATTTCACACTGATATCAAACCTATCATCTAATGCGCCAATAAAGACCAATAACCCCGCACAAGCGATATATAGCCACTTATGAGGAATGTATTCACCTGTAATATAAAATGCAAAACAGATCCCAAAGAAAACGGAAATTCCCCCAACAAGGGGAACTAATCCTACATGTTTCTTTCTGAAATTAGGCTTATCAACCAACCCGATTTTTATTGCAACAACTCGAGCCAGAAAAATAAAAACTAATGAAAACAAGAAAACGTAGAAGAGATTGGTTACAAAGTGTATGGTGTCCACTGTTCGACTCTCTTAATCTTTATATTTAACTTTCAAAACTAAATTTTTTTTGGCAAATGCCGATAAACAAGCAGGAGCCAATGCATTATCATCTTGGTACTGAAATCTGCTATAAGACGAATCTTTATTCATAAAGAAATTCCTGCAACATTATTAGTTCTTACACTTTATTAGGGTGTTTGATTTAATAACGAAACATCCCGTAATTTTATACTGAATAGCTGCAATATGCATGCCATAAAAACAACACTCTAGAATCGAGTTAATCGACTGGTGCTTAAATAAGCACTCGATGATTAAATAATAAAGTGATGAAAATAAATTTAACACTAGTCACAAAACAAATATAAACATAACATTTTTCTTTTGATTCATAATGTTAACATCATATTACTGATATTTTTATAGTGCATTATTAATTTTTAATAAAAACTTCGCCTATTTATTTAACGTTATTTATAAACAAAGTAATAAAACATCATCTTAATCTATTGAAACTAAATCGGCAAAATATTAGGCCTGATTTAATATGATATGTTTTAATTTTTATGAACTAACGCGGTGTATAAAAACAAAAAAATAGGTGCCATAACTGGCACCTATTTATAAAACACAGCGAACCTTAACGGCTAGGCTCTTTTCATAAAGTCAAAGAACTCTTCGTTGGTTTTCGTCATCGCTAACTTACTAATGAGGAACTCCATCGCATCGATTTCGCCCATTGGATGAATAATCTTACGTAAGATCCACATTTTTTGTAATTCATCTTGCGATGTAAGTAACTCTTCTTTACGCGTACCTGAACGATTGTAGTCTATTGCAGGGAACACACGTTTTTCTGCAATTTTACGAGAAAGGTGCAGTTCCATGTTACCTGTACCTTTAAATTCCTCGTAAATAACTTCATCCATTTTCGAACCGGTATCAACCAGTGCCGTTGCAATGATTGTCAGGCTTCCACCTTCTTCAACATTACGAGCAGCACCGAAGAAACGTTTTGGACGGTGTAATGCATTCGCATCCACACCACCGGTTAATACTTTACCAGACGAAGGTACTACGGTGTTATATGCACGGGCTAGACGCGTAATAGAGTCGAGTAAAATGATAACGTCTTTTTTATGTTCAACTAGACGTTTTGCTTTTTCAATTACCATTTCAGCAACTTGAACGTGACGTGCAGCAGGCTCATCAAATGTTGAAGCAATAACTTCACCTTTGACCAAACGTTGCATTTCTGTCACTTCCTCTGGGCGCTCATCAATTAGCAGAACCATCAGAACGCAATCAGGGTAATTGTGTGCAATATTTGCTGCAATATTTTGCAGTAACATTGTTTTACCCGCTTTCGGTGGAGCAACAATCAAACCACGTTGACCACGACCGATTGGAGCCGCAAGGTCCAATACACGTGCAGTTAAATCCTCAGTTGAACCATTACCACGTTCCATACGCAGACGACGGTTTGCATGTAATGGGGTTAGGTTTTCGAATAGAATTTTACTGCGGGCATTTTCAGGTTTGTCGTAGTTAACTTCATTGACTTTCAGGAGAGCAAAGTAACGTTCACCTTCTTTAGGTGGACGAATTTTCCCTGAAATTGTGTCACCTGTGCGTAGGTTAAAACGGCGGATTTGGCTAGGAGAAACGTAGATATCATCAGGACCTGCGAGGTAAGAACTGTCTGCTGAACGGAGGAAACCAAATCCATCCTGCAATATTTCCAGTACGCCATCGCCGAAAATATCTTCGCCACTTTTCGCATGCTGCTTCAAGATAGAGAAAATAATATCCTGCTTTCTCATACGGGCTAAGTTCTCTAGCCCCATGTTTTCGCCTAACGTAATCAATTCTGATACTGGCGTATTTTTTAATTCGGTAAGATTCATAATGGTGGGTTCTTTAACTCGGGGTAATTCTCGAACTATGAACGTAAATTGACGGCAGCTTATTATTAAGTGCCAGTTTAACTTTATACTGCCCTGTTGCTCACTAATTTTTACCAAAAGCAAACAACAATGCAAAAAAATCTTGTGCTAGCCATTACTAAGATTGCTCTAACATCTGACTGCATCTCATCTTGATGATGTGTGACATATTATTAGAAACACACGCAATATTAGCAATAGTTTTTTGTACATTTAGGACAACATCCATCCCAATATCGCAAATTTAATGGCAGATTAGCATTAAAAAACACATAACTGCTAAGTGCCAACCTTCTCCCACTTCATTTTTACATCCCTATGATATAAAAATATTGAATTTCATTATGTTCGTTTACGCACTATCTTTAATTCATATGAGAGATACATTGAAATCAAAGATATTGAATACGACTATAACTCAATGTCTAAACTTTCAATTTTCATATTTAAAATCATTACGCCATCAGTTTTTGATCAATAACAATCATTACGAAACAATCATCACAATACTAAACTAACAAGCTATATATGTAAGATAAGAGCAATGGAATACAAGGTAATTCATATGGGTGCTATACGAGGAATGAGGATAACTTATCATGCTTAAGTGAAGACGTCTAGCGGCTCTCTAGATAAAATAGATATACCGCTAAACGTTTTAGCTTACATATAACGATAACTTACAGATTTTCGTCTAAAAATTCTTTCAGTTGCGTTTTTGATAATGCACCGACTTTCGTTGCTGCGACTTCACCATTTTTGAATAAAAGCAAGGTCGGGATACCACGAATTCCATATTTTGGAGCGGTACCTGGGTTTTCATCAATATTCAGTTTTGCGATAGTCAGTTTGCCTGTATATTCTTCAGCAACTTCATCAAGAATAGGCGCGATCATTTTACAAGGACCACACCATGCTGCCCAAAAATCGACGAGAACAGGTGAACTTGCGTTCAGAACTTCAGTTGCAAAACTTGCATCAGTTATATGTATAATTTTATCGCTCATGTTGTACTCCAAAGGATCATCTTTTGCAGACTTAGTGTAACATTATTGGCAGCAGTATGCTTTATTTCAAAAGATACACTTTCGTAAACCAACCGTTAACTGATATTCTAACATACTATGAGTAAAGCACACTTGACAGAAAAGAAGTTTTCCGACTTCGCATTGCACCCTAAAGTCATTGAAGCTCTGAATAAAAAAGGCTTCAATTTTTGCACGCCTATACAGGCGTCCACCTTGCCTTTTACTGTCGAAGGCAAAGACGTGGCGGGTCAAGCGCAAACAGGTACAGGTAAAACGTTAGCTTTTTTAACGTCTACATTTCATTATTTATTAACTCACCCAGCTATTGAGGGTAAAAAAGCGAACCAGCCTCGTGCACTAATCATGGCGCCGACACGCGAACTCGCAGTACAAATTTATTCGGATGCTAAAGAGCTAGCTGAGTACACTGGCCTGAAAATGGGGCTAGCATACGGTGGTGACGGCTATGATGAGCAACTTAAGGTTTTACAAAACGGTGTTGATATCCTCATTGGTACAACTGGCCGTTTAATCGACTACGCAAAACAAGGCCATGTCGACCTAAGTGCGATTCAGGTTGTGGTACTTGATGAAGCCGACCGCATGTATGACCTTGGATTTATTAAAGATATCCGCTGGATTTTCCGTCGTATGCCAGGTGCCGCAGAAAGGCTTAATTTGCTGTTTTCTGCAACTTTATCTTACCGAGTCAGAGAATTAGCCTTCGAACAAATGAACAACCCTGAATATGTTGAGGTCGAACCTTTGCAAAAAACAGGTCACCGTATCAAAGAAGAGCTATTTTACCCTTCTAATGAAGAAAAAATGCGCCTGCTCCAAACGCTCCTTGAAGAAGAGTGGCCAGAGCGTTGTATTATTTTCGCCAATACAAAACACCGTTGTGATGATATTTGGGCGCATTTAGCTGCCGATGGCCATCGTGTAGGTTTATTAACTGGCGATGTCGCACAGAAAAAACGACTGCGTATATTAGAGCAATTCACACAAGGCCATTTAGATATTTTAGTGGCAACTGATGTTGCAGCTCGTGGTTTACATATTCCATCAGTAACTCATGTATTTAACTACGACTTACCTGATGACTGCGAAGATTACGTACACCGTATTGGCCGTACGGGTCGTGCGGGTGAAAGTGGAAACTCAATTAGCTTAGCGTGTGAAGAATATTCACTTAACCTGCCTGCTATTGAAGAGTATATCCAACACTCAATCCCTGTTAGTAAATATAACAGTGATGCATTATTGAGTGATTTACCTGCGCCAAAACGCCGCCATCGCCCACGCCCTGGAGGCCCACGTCGTAATTCGAATTCGCAGCGTCGCCACAATGGCCCACGTAACAACCATAAACGTCCAGGCTGAGTAAAAACGATATGCTGAAATCTTCTTCTCTTTATGCCGCCATCGATTTAGGCTCAAACAGTTTTCATATGCTAGTCGTACGTGAAACTGCTGGTAGCATTCAGGTAATCTCTAGGGTTAAGCGCAAAGTTCGTCTTGCCGCAGGTTTAGACAACAACAACCTGCTTTCTGAGCAAGCAATGGAGCGAGGCTGGCAATGTTTACGCCTGTTTTCGGAACACTTACAAGATATTCCGAATACACAAATTCGTGTTGTCGCAACTGCGACTTTGCGTTTAGCTAAAAATGCCGATATTTTCATCGAAAAAGCCAGCCAAATTTTAGGAAACCCTGTAAAAGTTATTCAAGGAGAAGAAGAAGCTCGCTTAATTTATCAAGGTGTTGCACATACAACTGGCGGGCCAGACCAACGCTTAGTAGTTGATATTGGCGGAGGAAGTACTGAGCTCGTTACAGGTACAGGCGCAAAAGCGGAGCAACTCTATAGTCTTGAAATGGGTTGTGTAACTTGGCTTGAGCGCTACTTTGGCGATAGAAGTTTAACAGAAGAAAACTTCTCAGCAGCTCAAGCCGCTGCCCATAATGTCATCGCCCCTATTGCAGATGCACTTAAGACACATGGGTGGAAGATTTGTGTTGGTGCATCCGGCACCGTACAAGCGATTCAGGAAATCATGATTGCCCAAGGCATGGATGAACTGATCACACTTTCTAAATTACAACAGCTTAAGCGTAAAGCCATTCAATGCCAAAAACTTGAAGAGCTTGAAATTGATGGCCTAACCTTCGAACGTGCTCTTGTTTTTCCAAGCGGATTATCTATTTTGATCGCTATCTTTGAAGCATTAGAAATTGATAACATGACACTCGCTGGCGGAGCACTTCGTGAAGGGCTTGTCTATGGCATGCTACAGCTTCCTATTGAGCAGGATATTCGCGCTCGTACCGTTCGCAATATTCAGCGGCGCTTCCAAGTCGATATCGAACAAGCAAGCCGAGTTCGTCAACTTGCAGAATATTTTTATTTACAAGTCGCGAAAGATTGGGGCTTAGATACACGTTGTCGTGATTTACTATCCAGTGCATGCGCGTTACATGAAATTGGCTTGAGTGTTGATTTCCGTAAAGGCCCCGAGCACGCTAGCTACCTCATAACACACCTTGATTTACCTGGTTTTACCCCAGCTCAAAAGCGGTTACTTGCTGCATTATTGATAAACCAGCAAGGCCCTGTTGATTTAACGCCATTAAGCCAACAAAATGCGCTCCCTATGCAGCATGCATATAATTTATGTCGTTTACTTCGCCTTGCCATTATTTTTGCGAGCCGTAGACGTGATGACACCTTGCCAGCACTAAGGCTTAATGTGAATGCACAAAGGTTAACCATCACGCTGCCTTATCGTTGGTTATCCGATCACCCTCTACGAGCGGAAAATTTACAGCAAGAAGTTCAATGGCAGGGCTATGTAAATTGGGCTTTAGAGTTGGAAGAACGTAATAGTTCAAATTGATAATATTTTCCACACTAGACCTACTCTAGTGTGGAAATTCAATTAGTTGCGGTTACTCACTTTTTTTATTTAACCCTAAACGCGCTTTAATATCGGCTAAAGCTGATTGCCCCTTCTGCATACGTTCCTGCGCACTAACCACTTTACGCTGCTGCTCCCATTGTAAATCATCTTGAGGCAATTCAAGGAGAAAACGGCTTAATTCAGGACGGATCAATTCACCATATTGGCGACGCTCACGACAATGAGAAAAGAATAGCTCTCTTTGCGCCCGCGTAATTCCTACATAAGCTAAACGGCGTTCTTCATCAATATTGTTTTCATCAATACTACTTTGATGTGGTAGCAGCCCTTCCTCCATGCCAACCAAAAAAACATAAGGAAACTCAAGGCCTTTAGAGGCATGTAACGTCATGAGCTGAACTTGGTCTGATTCTTCATCATCCTCACCACGCTCCATCATATCGCGCAGCGTAAAACGTGTAACCACTTGGCTCAATGTCATTGGGTCATTGAGCTCATCGCCTTCAACCATTTCACTCATCCATGTGAATAGTTGGTTGACGTTTTTCATTCGCATTTCGGCAGCTTTAGTACTGGTCGACGTTTCATATAGCCAGCTTTCATAATCCATTTCACGCAGTAAGTCACGCACCGCAATTAAAGGCTCACGCTCCGACGTTCGTACAATACTGTCCATCCAATGAGTGAAACGCTGTAATGCTTCTAATCCTTTGCCTTTTAAGATTTGTTCAAGCCCTAAATCAAAGCTGGCTTGATATAAACTTTTACCCCGCTGGTTTGCCCACTCCCCAAGTTTTTGGATAGTTTTAGGGCCAATTTCTCGACGCGGAGTATTAACAATACGCAAGAATGCACTATCATCTTCGGGGTTAGTAAGCACTCGCAAATAAGCTAACAAGTCTTTGATTTCAGGGCGAGAGAAAAATGAAGTCCCCCCTGAAATCCGATACGGAATACGGTTTTGCATCAACATTTTTTCAAAAATACGTGATTGATGGTTGCCACGATACAAAATGGCGTAATCTTTATATTCCGTCTTATTAATAAAGTGATGTGCGATAAGCTCCCCAATCACTCTTTCAGCTTCATGATCTTCATTATTCGCGGTCAGGACTTTAAGTGGCGCTCCATACCCTAATTCAGAAAATAATTTTTTTTCAAATACATGAGGATTATTGGCAATTAAAATATTCGCCGCTTTTAAAATTCGTTCTGATGAGCGGTAATTCTGCTCAAGCTTAATGACATTTAATTTAGGGAAATCTTGATTCAATAAAACCAAGTTTTGTGGCCTTGCTCCACGCCATGAATAGATTGACTGATCGTCATCGCCCACAACCGTAAACCTTGCTCGCTGCCCCACAAGCAATTTAACCAACTGATATTGACTCGTATTGGTATCTTGGTACTCGTCCACCAGCAAGTAACGAATTTTTTGCTGCCAACGCTCGCGAACTTCTTCATTTTGGTATAACAACAAGGTAGGCTTGCTGATTAAATCGTCAAAATCCAGCACATTGCAACTTTTCAGATGAAGTTCATAGCGGCGATAACACTCCGCAAAGTGATGCTCTTTCTCACTCCGTGCTTGGCCTATCACTTGTTGTGGCGAGATAAGATCATTTTTCCAATTTGAGATCGCTGAGATCAATTGTTTGAGTAAGTCTTTATCCTCTTCCAATAAATCAAAGGTAAGTTCTTTCAATAATGCCATCTGATCTTGGTCGTCAAATAGCGAAAAATTGGCTTTAATACCCAGCGCTTTATATTCACGCTTAATGATTTCCAACCCTAATGTATGGAAGGTGGATATGATCAAACCGCGTGCTTCTTTTTTCCCCAAGGTTTGAGCCACGCGCTCTTTCATTTCCCGCGCCGCTTTATTGGTGAAAGTCACCGCTGCAATTTGTCGAGGCTGATAACCGCATTGGCGAATCAAATGCGCAATTTTATTCGTGATAACACGCGTTTTACCTGACCCAGCCCCGGCTAACACAAGGCATGGACCCTCTACATATTCAACTGCCTGCTGCTGGCTTGGGTTTAATCGCATGGTTTTCTACATCACTTAGTTATTCAAAAAGGAATTCGCTACAGATTGTAGCAGAAACCGACCCAACTCTTGAGCAACGATCTTCTCTATTTATAAAAAACAAAAAACCACATCATTCATCAGAAAGATGTGGTTTTGTTCTTTTTCTTTTATACCACCAATACATTTTTCTAAACTATTCGCGTTAGAGGAAGGCGGCAAAGGAGGCTATCCCAAGGAGCATACACGAGTATGTGACTTGGGTAACCGAGTGTAGCCAACGCACCTATCACGCGAAGAGCGACGAAAAATTAGGTTATCCCAAAGAGAATACACAAGTATGTGACTTGGGTAACCGAGTGCAGCCAACGCACCTATCACGCGAAGAGTGACGAAAAATGAGTTAGCCGACCGCAATCTTCTTCATATCCGTCATATAACCTCGTAACGTCTTACCGATTTTTTCAATCGGATGGTTACGGATAGCTTCGTTGATATCACGTAACTGTGCGTTATCAGTGCCATTATCTGCAACTGGCTTCGCTAAATCGCCCGCTTGTAATTTCGTCATGAATTCTTTCAGCATTGGCACAGCTGCAAATGAGAACAGATAGTTACCGTATTCTGCTGTGTCTGAAATAACCACGTTCATTTCATATAAACGCTTACGAGCAATGGTATTTGCAATCAGTGGTAACTCATGCAGGGACTCATAGTAAGCTGATTCTTCTAAGATACCCGCTTCTAACATCGTATCGAACGCTAATTCAACGCCCGCTTTAACCATAGCAACTAACAAAACACCGTGGTCAAAGTATTCTTGTTCGGCAATTTTCCCTTCATATTCAGGGTAATTTTCGAATGCCGTTTTGCCTGTCTCTTCACGCCATGTCAGCAAGTTTTTATCATCATTTGCCCAGTCTGCCATCATGGTTGCAGAAAATTCGCCTGAAATGATGTCATCCATATGTTTTTGGAACAATGGCGCCATGATAGTTTTCAGTTGTTCAGATAATGCATAAGCACGAACTTTTGCAGGGTTAGATAAACGGTCCATCATCAGCGTGATACCACCTTGTTTCAGCGCTTCGGTGATAGTTTCCCAACCAAACTGAATTAATTTACCTGCATAGCCTGGCTCAACACCGTCAGCAACCATTTTGTCATAGCTCAGTAATGCGCCTGCTTGTAACATACCACACAGAATAGTTTGCTCACCCATCAGGTCAGACTTAACCTCTGCAACAAACGAAGACTCCAGAACACCGGCACGGTGGCCACCAGTCGCTGCCGCCCATGCTTTAGCAATCGCCATCCCCTCACCTTTCGGGTCATTCTCTGGGTGTACTGCAATCAGAGTTGGAACACCAAAACCACGCTTGTATTCTTCACGAACTTCGGTACCTGGGCATTTTGGCGCTACCATCACAACAGTAATGTCTTTACGAATTTCTTCACCAACTTCAACAATGTTGAATCCATGTGAATAACCCAGTGCTGCACCTTGTTTCATCATAGGCTGAACAGCGCGAACAACGGCTGAATGCTGTTTGTCCGGCGTTAAGTTAACAACCAAATCAGCGGTAGGGATCAATTCTTCATAAGTGCCAACTTTGAAGCCATTTTCTGTCGCTTTACGCCATGAAGCACGTTTCTCTGCAATTGCTTCATCACGTAATGCATAAGCAATATCTAAACCTGAGTCACGCATATTCAGGCCTTGGTTCAAACCTTGTGCCCCACAACCGACGATGACGATTTTTTTACCTTTCAGGAAACCCGCTTCATCCGCAAATTCTTCGCGCTGCATAAAACGGCACTTACCTAATTGAGCTAACTGCTCACGTAAATTCAATGTGTTAAAATAATTCGCCATTGTCATACTCCATTGTTCTGTTGTGTTCGTTATGTCAGACAGTCTGCCTGTCGCTCATTTTTGAGCGTTTATGGATTTACTATATGCGATGTTTCGCATTGCTTAAATTGATATATTAACAATACAATGTTGCAATATCTGCAACATCATTAATTATGTTATTAGAGGGCAAAATGGACATTCGTGATCTCAAGCTTTTTTTGCATTTAGCACAAAGTTGCCACTTCGGGCGCACATCTAAAGCGATGCATGTCAGCCCTTCCACATTGTCTCGCCAAATACAACGCCTCGAAGAACAGCTTGGTCATCCGCTATTTGTGCGCGATAACCGCTCAGTTAAATTGACCCAAGCAGGAGAGCACCTTAAGCAATTTGCCCAACAAACATTATTGCAATATCAACAACTACAACATGCTCTCAATCAGCAAAGCCCATCACTTAGTGGAGAACTGCATCTTTTTTGCTCAGTTACGGCAGCTTATAGTCATTTACCCGAAGTTTTAGACAAATTCCGTGCGCTACATCCACTAGTTGAAATTAAACTCACGACAGGTGACGCAGCTGATGCCGTTGAAAAAGTGGAAACTCATGAGGCTGATCTTGGTATTGCAGGGAAACCCGAGCGCTTACCCGATAACGTCCGTTTTGCAAAAATCGGCGAAATCCCTCTCGTTTTGATTGCCCCATCACTACCCTGTGCAGTACGAAGCATGGTAACAGAGGCTGAACCTGATTGGTCTACCGTCCCTTTTATCCTACCTGAGCACGGCCCATCCCGTAAACGTATCGAGCTCTGGTTCCGTCGCCATAATATCAATAACCCTGTCATTTATGCGACGGTCTCAGGCCATGAAGCTATTGTATCAATGGTCGCTTTGGGGTGCGGTATCGCCTTAATTCCCAGTGTGGTTGTTGATAACAGCCCAGAACCCGTACGCAGCCGTATTTCACAGCTCGATAATATTTCAATGGTAGAACCTTTTGAGCTCGGCGTTTGCCTATTAAGCAAACGCCTGAGTGAACCATTAATTAAAGCGTTTTGGGAGTTACTCCCAGACAATTCAATCTAAAGTTCTTTGGTTATCTTGTGGTGCTAAGAAAAAACGGAAAGAGGGGTTTCCTGTTTCATCATGATATTCATAACCTAGCGCATCAAGATGCCTATCAAAACGCACTTCTGGCCCAGCCAGTTCAAATGCCGCCAGCACACGTCCATAATCTGTACCATGGCTACGGTAATGAAATAACGTTATATTCCAATGAGTCCCTAGGGTTTCTAGGAATCTCAACAATGCACCTGGAGACTCTGGAAATTCAAAGCTATATAACCTTTCGTCTAATGGCTTTGATGGACGCCCACCAATCATATAACGCACATGAAGTTTTGCCATTTCATCATCTGATAAATCATCGACTTCATAGCCGTGACTTCTAAGCTCTTGGATAATCTCCGAGCGCTCGCCATCACGGCCACTTAAACGCACCCCAACAAAAATACATGCGCGTTCAGGGTCCGCATCCGTATAGCGATAATTAAACTCCGTAATGGCTCGATGGCCTAATAACTGGCAAAAACGTAAGAAACTGCCTTTTTGCTCAGGAATGGTTACTGCGAGTAAAGCTTCTCGTTGTTCACCAATTTCACAGCGTTCAGAAACATAACGCAGCCCATGGAAATTCATATTCGCACCGGACAAAATATGCGCTAAACGTTCACCTTTAATGTTATGCTGCTGTACGTATTTTTTTAATCCGGCCAATGCTAAAGCGCCCGAAGGCTCTGCTATCGCGCGAACATCTTCAAAAATATCTTTCAATGCAGCACAAATGGAATCACTATCAACAGTGATAACATCGTCAACATACTGCTGGCACAACCTGAAGGTTTCATCTCCAATACGCTTTACTGCCACCCCTTCTGCGAATAGGCCAACACGTGGTAAATCAACAGGATGCCCAGCCTCTAACGCGGCTTTTAAACAAGCGGCATCTTCAGACTCCACACCAATGATTTTAATTTCAGGCATTAACTGCTTAATAATCACAGCAACGCCCGCAATTAACCCACCGCCTCCTACAGGAATAAAAATTCGATCTAAATGCACATCCTGTTGCAATAGCTCGAGAGCTATCGTAGCTTGCCCCGCAATCACTGAAGGGTGGTCAAAAGGTGGAACGAAGGTATAGCCATCCTCTGCGGCCATTGCAATGGCTTTCGCTTTCGCTTCATCAAAATTAGCGCCATGTAAAATAGCTTCACCACCAAAGCTTCGTACTGCATCCACTTTGATATCCGCTGTCGCAACTGGCATGACTATTTTTGCTTTCACACCAACACGATTTGCTGATAACGCAACGCCTTGAGCATGGTTCCCCGCAGAAGCTGTCACCACACCTTTGCTTTTTTGCTCTTCGGTTAAACTCGCAATCATGGCGTAAGCCCCACGAAGCTTAAAGCTATGTACTGGCTGCCTATCTTCACGCTTGACTAAAATGGTATTCCCCAAGCGTGAAGATATTTTATCCATCTGTTGAAGAGGCGTTACTTGCGCAGCTTCATAAACCGGCGCACTCAGCGCCGCTTTTAAGTAATCTGCTCCGGTTGGGGCAACCGGTAATGGTTTTGCTGCTGCCACAATCAGCCCCCTAATTTCGACTTGTCACGAACAGCACCTTTGTCTGCACTCGTCGCCAATGAAGCATAAGCGCGCAGAGCAAAAGAAACCTCACGCTGACGATTACGTGGGGTATAAGCTTTATCACCTCGAGCTAATTCCGCTTCACGGCGCTGACTCAATTCGCTTTCACTCACATCCAGCACCATCGTTCTTTTTGGAATATCGATATCAATAATATCGCCATCTTGAACTAATGCGAGTAAGCCACCACTCGCTGCTTCTGGTGAAATATGACCAATAGAAAGCCCTGAGCTACCGCCAGAGAAGCGACCATCTGTTATCAATGCACAGCTTTTGCCTAATCCCATTGATTTCAGGTATGAGGTTGGGTACAGCATTTCTTGCATGCCCGGCCCCCCCTTAGGCCCTTCATAGCGAATAACAACCACATCGCCTTCAACGACTTTGCCACCCAGAATAGCTTCTACTGCGTCATCTTGGCTTTCAAAGACTTTGGCAGGGCCACGGAATGTTAAACTGCCTTCATCAACTCCAGCGGTTTTAACAATACAGCCATCTTCTGCAATATTTCCAGACAGGACTGCCAGCCCCCCATCCAAACTATATGCATGCTCAATACTACGGATACACCCATTCTCACGGTCAGTATCCAATGACGGCCAGCGGCAATTTTGTGAAAAGGCTTTTGTCGTGCGGATACCGGCAGGGCCCGCGGAAAACATCGATTTAACGGCCTCATCCTTTGTTAACATCACATCATATTGCGCTAATGTTTCTTGGAAGCTCAGACCTAAAATATTCGTCACGTTTTCTTGCAATAAACCTGCACGGCTCAGTTCACCTAAAATACCGATGACACCACCAGCACGGTGAACATCTTCCATATGGTATTTTTGTGTACTCGGTGCAACCTTACACAAATGTGGGACTTTACGTGATAAACGGTCGATATCATCCATGGTGAAATCGATCTCTGCTTCTTGAGCTGCTGCAAGTAAATGCAGGACTGTGTTAGTTGAACCACCCATGGCAATATCCAACGTCATCGCATTTTCAAATGCAGATTTATTAGCGATATTGCGTGGTAACGCACTTTCATCATCTTGTTCGTAATAGCGTTTGGTTAATTCAACAATGCGCTTACCTGCATTGATAAATAAAGTTTCGCGGTCTGCGTGAGTCGCTAACAATGAGCCATTTCCTGGCTGAGATAACCCAAGCGCCTCAGTTAAGCAGTTCATTGAGTTTGCAGTAAACATTCCTGAGCAAGAGCCACACGTTGGGCATGCTGAACGTTCTATTTGCTCACTATCTGCATCACTCACATTAGGGTTAGCCCCTTGAATCATGGCATCAACTAAATCGAGCTTGATGATTTGATCTGAAAGCTTGGTTTTACCTGCTTCCATTGGACCGCCCGAAACAAAAATAACCGGAATATTCAGACGTAATGACGCCATCAACATGCCTGGGGTGATTTTATCGCAGTTTGAAATACACACCATGGCATCCGCACAGTGTGCGTTCACCATATATTCAACAGAATCCGCAATTAATTCACGGGAAGGTAAGGAATACAACATTCCGCCATGTCCCATGGCAATCCCATCATCAACAGCGATTGTATTAAACTCTTTCGCAACACCACCTGCATTTTCAATTTGCTCTGCAACTAATTTGCCTAAATCACGTAAATGTACGTGGCCTGGAACAAACTGTGTGAATGAGTTAACAACAGCAATAATGGGCTTTCCAAAATCAGCATCGGTCATGCCTGTTGCACGCCATAATGCACGAGCCCCAGCCATATTACGACCATGAGTTGTTGTTGCTGAACGGTACTTAGGCATATCTTTAACTCCCGTGTTTAAAACAGGCGGGGAACGTCCGCCTGTAACATCTATTTAAATTTAATTATTAAGGGTTTACTGGATCTAACCAGCCCCATTTATCTTCTGTTGTACCATCAAATAAGCCAAAGAATGCCTGCTGAATTTGCTTGGTTACTGGGCCACAACGGCCAATGCCAACTTGGATACCATCAACACTACGAACCGGAGTGATCTCTGCAGCGGTTCCTGTCATGAAGACTTCATCAGCAAGATAGAGAGATTCACGTGATAGTGTTTGCTCACGTACTTCGATACCCAAATCTTTTGCTAAAGTTAAAATCGCATCACGCGTAATACCTGGTAATGCAGATGATGTGAACGGAGGTGTATACAGGATGCCATCTTTCACCTCAAAAATATTTTCCCCAGCACCTTCGGAGAGATATCCGTGAACATCTAATGCAATACCTTCTTGGTAACCATGGCGACGAGCTTCGCTACCAACTAGTAGAGAAGATAAATAGTTGCCACCTGCTTTTGCCCCTGTAGGAATGGTGTTTGGTGCAACACGATTCCAAGAAGAGACCATCGCATCAATACCTTGGTCTAACGCTTCTTCACCTAAATACGCTCCCCATGGAAAAGCAGCTAAAATCACATCGGTGTTATAACCGTCTGGAGGGTTAACACCCATACCAACATCACCAATAAACACTAATGGACGAATATACGCACTGACTAAGTTATTTTTACGCAGAGTTGCACGACATGCTTCCATTAACTCTTCCACGCTGTAGCTGACAGGCATACGGTAAATTTTTGCTGAATCATGCAAACGTTGCATATGCTCACGGTGGCGGAAGACCACAGGACCTTTGTGCGAGTCATAACAACGGACACCTTCAAACACTGATGTACCATAGTGCAGAGCATGAGACATAACATGAACCTTTGCATCAGCCCATGGCGTCATTTCACCGTTAAACCAAATAAAGTCAGCTTTCTTAGTCATTTGTATATTCCTTACATTGCACTTTGTGTGCGTAATAGTCGTGATTCTTGTTGTAGTACTTCAACTTCTGTAATGTCCGAAAGCTTGGTTAACTGTGCACAAAGCTGGGTTAATGGCCTTTGACTACTTACAGTAAGTTCAATATTAACATTGTCGCCGTCTGTCGATTGTCCCATATTCATGGCATTAATACGAAATCCACGATGGCGAGTGACCCTTAATATACGCTCTAAAACCTCAGGACGGAAACGGGCCAATATCGAGATTTGGTGTTGCATCATAATGGTTTCTCCATCATTTTTTCATTACTAGCCCCAGGCGGAACCAACGGCCAGACGTTTTCTAGTTCATTAATTGATACCTGTAATAAATAGGCACCTTCGCTATTAAGTAATTCATCTAATGCCGCATTAACTTCCGACTTATCTGTGATCCGTTGGCCTTTAATACCAAACGCGCTGGCTAATGCCACAAAATCAGGGTTGTCTGTTAAAATAGTTTCGCTATAACGCTGTTCGAAAAACAGTTCTTGCCACTGGCGAACCATGCCTAAGCGCTGGTTATCGATTAAAAGAATTTTTACAGGAAGTTGCTTACGTTTGATGGTTCCCAGCTCTTGGACATTCATCATGAATGAGCCATCTCCTGATACACAAACAACCGTATCTTCAGGCCTAGCAACCTGTGCTCCAATTGCCGCAGGGATACCAAACCCCATGGTTCCAAGCCCACTTGAGGTTAAGAAATTTTCAGGGCCATCAACGGTGATATGTTGTGCTGACCACATTTGGTGTTGCCCTACATCGGTAGTAACAACCGTATTTGGCTGCATTTTATCCGACAGTTGTTTCAGTAACAGTGGTGCATAAATAGGCTCACCAGGATGGTCATAACGCCAACCGAATTCTTTTTTAAGTTGCTGAACTTCCTGCTGCCAAGGTGCTATTGATTTTTTAAGCATTAATTCAGGTAGTAATACTTTTGCATCACCATGCAACGCAACATGCGTTTGACGTAATTTGTCCAATTCTACGTGGTCTATATCGATATGAATCACTTTGGCGTTCGGTGCAAAAGTATTTAACTTACCTGTTACCCTATCATCAAAACGAGCACCAACAGCGATGAGTAAGTCACAGCGCTGCACAGAAATATTGGCCGCTTTAGTACCGTGCATACCTAACATGCCTAAATAGTTTTCATCTAAAGGGCTCACAGCACCAAGCCCTTTTAATGTTGCAACTGAAGGAATACCTGTAAACTCAATAAATTCGCGTAATTCTTTTACGGCACCTGACATTCCAACACCGCCACCAACGTACAACATAGGCTTTTCTGATTGTTCTAATAGCATTCTTGCCTGTTGGATTTCTGATAAAGGTGACGTGACTTCTTGCTCTACCGGCATTAAAAACGGAGACAACTCAGCGTGTTGTAGCTGAATATCTTTCGGAATATCAATCAGTACAGGGCCTGGTCGCCCACTATTTGCGATTGCGAAAGCCTCAGCAAGAATGCGAGGTAAATCCTCGATGTCTTCAACCAAAAAACTGTGCTTAGTACAAGCTAAAGATAACCCTAAGACATCGATTTCTTGAAAGGCATCGGTTCCGATAAATTCAGAAGCGACTTGACCGGTAATGGCGACAACAGGAACAGAGTCTAATAATGCATCCGCTAGCCCCGTGATAACATTTGTTGCGCCAGGCCCAGATGTTGCAATACACACCCCTGTCTTTCCTGTTGATCGTGCATAACCAATTGCCGCGATTACAGCTCCTTGCTCATGTCGACACAACAAATGCTCAACTCCACCATCATACAATGCGTCATAAACTGGCATAATTGCGCCACCAGGATACCCAAATACGGTATCAACTCCCTGTGTTCGCAATGCTTGAACTAACCATTGTGCTCCGTTCATGCTTTATCTCCTGTCTGTCTACTTTATCTATTTGTATTTGTTATGTTTTATTTAGTGTGCTTGCATCAATCAACATTTATGTCAAAAAAAACCCCGCGCCTTTCGGTGCGGGGTTCTCGTGAGATCTGGCTGTTATTTTAGCCTTCGTCGTCCAAGTGCAGCCCCGCACGGTGGGATAATAATCACCACCACGCTGATAATAATTAGGCTAACTGCTTGGATAAATGCGTTCATGTGTTTTACTTTTTCAATATTCTTAATCATCTATTATTTAGAGTTATCATTTTAAAGGCGTTTTGACAACTTTTATTTAATTTATTTATTTTCAAAACATTAAATTACTTTAAAATCATATAATAACAATGAAATTAGCATTATAAACTACTTAAATAGCCATTCCTCAGTAAAATTCAATAGAATACATAGCATAATCAGCTACATCATCCATATTAGTCATTTGGCACCATTAAAACTCACCCCACATAACTAATTACTTTTTCTTATGCATAACCAAGCTCGGCACAGTATCCTCGCTTCATAAAACTAACACAATCCCAGTTATAACCTAGCTTCGAAGCCACTCGTAGTAAATTGAAACAACTCAGTAACTAAGTAATTAAATTATCGATCGGCTTCGCAAACATGTTATCTATTCAAGATAAATCAAATTATTTTTAGCAGAATATTACTCTGTAAATAATATTGGAGGGCTCATGACATTAGCGATTGTTTACACTAGAGCATCAATTGGGTTAGAAGCACCTCTTGTTACTGTTGAAGCACATATTAGTAATGGGCTCCCAGGTTTAACACTCGTTGGGCTACCAGAAACGGCCGTAAAAGAAGCAAGAGATAGAGTTCGAAGCGCTCTACTAAATAGCGGATTTGAATATCCAGCTAAAAAAATGACGGTTAATTTAGCTCCAGCTGACTTACCAAAAGAAAGTGGTCGGTATGATCTTGCAATCGCGATTGCCATACTCGCATCATCAGGACAGCTCCCCCACGAGCCATTAAAACAGTATGAATTTTTAGGTGAACTTGCTTTATCTGGCGATGTTCGCTATGTCAGCAGTGCTATTCCTGCCGCCCAATCAGCATTAAAACAACAACGCTCCTTAATACTATCTATGGAGAATCAACATCAATTAGGCCTACTCCCAGATAATAGCGTTTATTTCGCAACATCCTTATTGGAGCTTTGTCATTTTTTACATAACAAAAACACATTGCTTTGTAATCAACAAATTCACCAAGCACCTCTCTCAATCAAGCAAGAAGGTGATATTAACGATATCATTGGCCAAGAACATGGTAAACGAGCATTAGAAATCTGTGCCGCTGGTGGGCATAATTTACTCTTATTGGGTCCGCCAGGAACAGGAAAAACGATGTTAGCCAGTCGGCTAATGACTTTACTTCCCCCATTAACCTCTCAGGAAGCGTTAGAAGTTGCTTCATTACATAGCTTGAGTGAAAATACAAAAGAAAACATGAATTGGCCGATAAGGCCTTTTAGAGCGCCCCATCATAGCGCATCAATTGCAGCTTTAATTGGAGGTGGCTCTCTTCCCAAGCCTGGCGAGATCTCACTTGCACATCACGGTGTTTTATTTTTAGATGAATTACCAGAATTTAGCCGCTCAGTACTCGATTCTTTACGAGAACCACTAGAATCCCGAAAAATTAGTATTTCTCGAGCAAAAGCAAAAGTTTGCTATCCCGCTAGTTTTCAGTTAGTTGCAGCTCTAAACCCTAGCCCAACAGGTCATTACCAAGGAGAAATGAGTCGTTCAGCTCCTTCCCGTATCCTACGTTACCTTTCACGCATATCAGGGCCTTTTATTGACCGGTTTGATCTCTCTATAGAAATTCCATTGTTACCTCTCGGTTCATTGAGTAGCCAAACCAATCAAGGTGAAACAAGTGAACACGTCAGACAAAGAGTTATCGAAGCCAGAAATAGGCAACTTAGGCGAGCCGGAAAAATTAATAGTTTACTAACGCCAAGAGAAACCACACAATTTTGCCTACTAACCGCAAAAGATGCATTATTCTTAGAACATGCATTAAATAAGTTAGGTCTTTCCATCCGAGCTTGGCACAGAATATTAAGAGTTGCCAGAACAATAGCCGACCTTAATGCCGCAGAAACTATTGAGCGTTCTGATTTATTAGAAGCTCTAGGGTATCGAGCGATGGATAAGTTATTGCTTCATTTGCAAAAACAAGTAAGCTGAGAAGAATGGACAGATAACTACTTTATTATCTCGTAAAAATAAAGGGACCGTAGTCCCTCTTATCATACGATGATGATATTAATCATCTGTATCAGTGTAGTCTTCCGATGGATCTATCTGCGGTTTACCGCCAGATAAAGTATGGAAGCGTTTTGGACGGTTAATACGGCTAGAATATTTTGCCCAAACTTTTTCTTCTGGGGTAGCAGGTTCACGCTCACCACGGCATACAGCGACGAAAAGTTTTTCTTCTTCTGTTTGAGGTTCGCGTTTACCTATATCAAGCTCATTAAAAGCTTGGCCGAGACGTTCTAGCAACTGAGCTTCTTTGATGGTGAAATCACCATGACGAGAAAAGCCACGTGGGTAATGTTTATTATCAAAAAAACGATTAGTCGTGATGAAGCTATCTGCCATCTGACACACTCCTAACTTATTACAGTCAAACTCTATATGGCGCGGAGTATTAGACAGCATTGACAATCTGTAAAACAAAACATTTAAATCATCACGACAAAAATAATTGGAGATGCATGTGGACAGCGAGTTATTGAGAACTTTTTTAGAGGTCAGTAAGACTAGGCACTTCGGTAGAGCCGCAGAATCACTCTATTTAACACAATCAGCAGTTAGCTTTCGTATTAGACAATTAGAAACACAGCTAGGTACAAGCTTATTTACAAGGCATAGAAACAATATCCGGTTAACAGCCGCGGGAGAAAGGCTTGTTCCATATGCCGAATCGTTAATGAATACCTGGTTGCAAGCTAAAAAAGAAATATCTCATGCCTCACAACACACTGAGCTTTCTATTGGTGCAACAGCTTCACTTTGGGAAGGTTATCTAACTGACTGGGTAGAAGAACTTTATAATCAACATGATGAACTGCGGCTCGAAGCTAGGGTTTCAACGCGCCAGTCTCTTGTTAAGCAACTACATTCTAGAGAATTAGACTTATTAATCGCAACTGAACCCCCAAAAATGGATGAGTTTGAAAGCACTATCATCGGTACGATTGATTTACAGCTTATGGCTTCCCAAAAAAATATTGCATTAACAAAATATAATTTTATAAAGCTAGAGTGGGGGGTTGATTTCCATCCCAAAAATGAACCATCACTAACCCAAGATGATACACCCGTAATGATCACGACCTCTGCCCATATTACCCGCCAATTACTTCCTGTATCGCTTTCAGCGGCATTTTTACCTGCTCATTGGGTATATCAATATCCAGGCCTAAAAACGCTCTCAGAAACCTCAATAAACAAACCTTTGTATGCAGTCTGGCTCCAAAAAAACGATCAGCAAGCTCTTATCAATCAACTGATTAAAACGCCAATAAAAAATGCACAGTTAAGTGAACAATAAAAGAAGAAGGTGAGTAACAGAATTCACTCACCTTCCTACTACTTTATAAACAAACTATGTTCCACTGCACAATGTTCTTAATTGATGCTTCTTTTTATCTTTTAATAAGATATACCAATCACGAATAACTCATCGGCATTTATTTATACAATATAAACAAAATAATTTTTTGAGATTAATAAAGCTAAACCAGCAATTCTCGGTATACGACATTTATCTAAATTAAAGATTGAGCGCATTAAAATACCTTTCAACCCACAAATACTATTGAAAAACATAAAGTAGCAAGTAACAACTTACTCATTAGGTGAAAATGCATATAAGCTGATGAAAATAAAAGAGAAGGTAGTTTGGAGGGAAATTAGGTAATATCATCAATACATTTGAGTGGTAAATGTAATTAAAAGGTATAAACAGTAAGTAATAACTCGCCTATTTTTAGTATTAATAAAGAACATCAAAAGATTGGATGAGAGAAAAATAAATCAGGGAGCTTATTTCTTGCATTTAAAGTGATGAATACAATTGAAGTATATAAAACAGTGGGATAGTAGATTAGCTAAGATCAAATGAAAATTAGCAAATAGGGGAAAAGTAACTCTATATTTGCTATTAGATAAATAAAGAAAAACCCGATTAAGCTAATCGGGTTATCAATAGATACTTCTTTTATTATTACTTAATTGGTAACTGGCAGGGGCGGAGAGACTCGAACTCCCAACACCCGGTTTTGGAGACCGGTGCTCTACCAATTGAACTACGCCCCTAAATT
>NZ_JAMPLV010000006.1:0-394505 GCF_028477785.1 Providencia sp. PROV269
GTGTTTTTTTGAAAATAATTTTTAAGTGATGGTATTTTATACTTTACGTACATTTCTCAAACAAAAAAAGCGGTTTTATACGTAATTTGATATAAAAAAGGTGGCTATTATTAGCCACCTTTTGATTTCACAATAACATCAATTACTGTTTAGCAACGATTTCGTCATTTTCTACATCTAAAATGACAGGTTTACCTGGCAATAACTTACCTGACAAGATTTCTTGTGCCAGAGGGTTTTCAATTTCCTGCTGAATTGCACGTTTCAACGGCCTTGCTCCGAAGATTGGGTCAAAACCAGCCTCCCCAATTTTCTCAAGTGCCGCTGGTGTTGCACTGACTTCATAACCGTGCTCTTCAAGACGTTTATATAAACGAGCCAATTGAATATTGGCAATATTCGTAATTTGCTCTTTACCTAATGGATGGAATACAACGACTTCATCTATACGGTTAATAAATTCAGGTCTGAAACTATGGGACACCACTTCCATCACCATATCTTTCATTTCTGAGTAACCAATCATGCCAAACCTTTCTTGGATTAAGTCAGAACCCAAGTTGGATGTCATGATGATTACTGTATTACGGAAGTCTACCGTTCTACCTTGCCCATCCGTTAAACGTCCATCATCAAGCACTTGTAATAAAATGTTGAAAACATCAGGGTGTGCTTTCTCAACTTCATCCAATAAAATGACTGAGTAAGGACGACGTCGAACTGCTTCAGTTAAATACCCACCTTCTTCGTAACCAACATATCCAGGAGGTGCGCCCACTAAACGTGATACCGCATGTTTTTCCATAAATTCAGACATGTCGATACGAACCATTGCATCATCGCTATCAAACATAAAGTTTGCTAACGCTTTACATAACTCAGTTTTACCTACCCCTGTTGGCCCTAAGAACATAAACGAGCCAATTGGGCGGTTCGGATCTGATAACCCTGCACGACTACGACGAATTGCATTCGATACTGCAACTACAGCTTCATCTTGTCCAATAACACGCTGATGGAGTTGCTGTTCCATACGTAACAGTTTCTCTCTTTCGCTTTCTAGCATTCGAGATACAGGAATGCCAGTCCAACGCGCTAAGATTTCTGCAATTTCAACATCTGTTACTTTATTACGTAACAGTTTCATGCTTTTACCTTCAGCTTTCGTTGCCGCTTCAAGCTGTTTTTCCAACTCTGGAATTTTACCGTATTGCAATTCGGACATTTTTGCCAAATCACCCATACGGCGTGCTTTTTCCATCTCGATACGTGTATTTTCAAGTTCAGCTTTAATATGCTGAGTACCCGTTAATGATGCTTTTTCAGCTTTCCATTCTTCTTCTAACGCAGAATATTCACGCTCTTTCTCTGCGAGCTCTTCTTCTAACATCTCAAGGCGTTTTTTACTTGCGTCATCTGATTCTTTTTTCAGCGCTTGCTGTTCGAGTTTGAGCTGAATAATACGACGTTCCAGCCTATCTAAGGATTCAGGTTTTGAATCCATTTGCATACGTAAACTTGCACCCGCTTCATCAATTAAATCAATTGCTTTATCGGGTAACATACGATCAGTAATATACCGATGCGATAACGTTGCCGCTGCCACAATCGCTGGGTCGGTTATTTGCACATGGTGGTGCAATTCATAACGTTCTTTTAAGCCACGTAAAATAGCAATTGTGTCTTCAACGGATGGCTCTGCGACATACACTTTTTGGAAACGACGTTCTAAAGCAGGGTCTTTCTCAATGTATTGTCGATACTCATCCAATGTGGTTGCACCAACGCAGTGTAATTCACCACGAGCCAACGCAGGTTTTAACATGTTGCCCGCATCCATCGCACCATCGGCTTTACCTGCACCAACCATAGTATGTAGCTCGTCAATAAATAGAATGACGTTACCTTCCTGTTTGGCGAGGTCATTTAGAACGGCTTTCAGACGCTCCTCAAACTCACCACGATATTTCGCACCCGCAATCAGTGCCCCCATATCTAGGGATAATACCCGTTTGTTTTTTAACCCTTCTGGAATTTCACCATTTACGATACGTTGTGCTAACCCTTCAACAATCGCTGTTTTACCAACACCTGGCTCACCAATCAGCACGGGATTATTTTTAGTACGGCGTTGCAATACTTGAATGGTACGACGAATTTCTTCATCTCGGCCAATCACAGGGTCTAATTTGCCTTGCTCTGCACGTTCAGTTAAATCAACCGTATATTTTTTCAAGGCTTGGCGCTGGTCTTCAGCGCTTTGGTCATTCACTTTTTCTCCACCACGCATCTGTTCTATTGCCTTTTTTAAATTATCTTTATTAACACCTGCTGCTTTGAGCATGTCTGCTAATGTCGTATTGGCTTCTAAAGCGGCGACAAGAAATAATTCTGAGGAGATAAATTCATCTCCGTGCTTTTGTGCCAGCTGATCACATAAATTCAAATGACGCATTAAGTCACTTGATGGTTGAACATCTCCCGCTACACCTTGCACTTGAGGTAAACGACCTAGCGCATCTTCGACTTTTTGCTGAAATTGTACGGCATTCACGCCTAACGTCGTCAGCAATGGACGAACGGTACCCCCTTCTTGATTAAACAGGGCACTTAATAGATGAATAGGTTCTATAAACTGGTTTTCGCGCCCAAGGGCTAGTGATTGGGCGTCAGCGAGAGCTTGCTGGAATTTATTAGTTAAACGGTCCAGACGCATAACACCTCCAATAAATGAGATTAAATTTGCTACTGGATACTAGATGAGGTCAGTTTTTAAATATTCAAGTTTTGCAAGGAATTATTTTCATAATATCCATTAATTTAGAATAAAACACCAAGACTAGGTGTTTATCCATATTAATGAAGCCATTCTGCCAGTCTTTCCTTCCCTTCGATAGGAAAAAAATCTGTTTTCATCTGTTACGGTACAAAAATCACCGCCATACACTTTCGTTACGCCAGCAGCTTGTAGTCTTTTACGCGCTAACAAATAAATATCAGCTAGATATTTATTGTTATAAGGAATAAAAGCAGAGGCTAAATCAGACGATTGATTAACAAAAGCCTCTTTGACTTCCTTGCCGACTTCAAATTTCTTAGCACCAATAGCTGGGCCAAGCCAAGCGATAATTTCATTTGCAGGACAAATAAATTGAGCAACTGTATTTTCAAGGACTCCATGACATAACCCACGCCACCCTGCATGGGCGGCGGCTACTTCCGTTCCGGCTTGATTAGTAAATAACACAGGCAAGCAATCCGCCGTCATAATGGCACAAACTTGGCCAACCTGGTTGCTATACACTGCATCCGCTTGCCTATTGTGAATTTTATTCCCAACAAGATGTAGCACATCAGTACCATGCACTTGCTCAAGCCATACAGGCTGTTGTGGTAGCTGAGCAAGTTTTTCAAGGCGTTGACGATTTTCACTGACAGCATTGGGAACATCCCCAACATGATCACCTAAATTCAAGCTATCAAAAGGTGGTTGGCTCACACCACCTGTACGAGTTGTACTACAGCTAGCTATATTTTTAGGTTGTGGCCAATCAGGGAAAATCAATGTATTCATTACCAGTCCATATCGTCTTTATGCAGTTCAGTATCTGCTTTTAGAGCTTCAATAAGCTTAACCATATCATCAGGTAACGGTGCATGCCACTCCATTTGAATACCTGAGATTGGGTGATATAAACGCAACATGGTGGCGTGCAGTGCTTGCCTATCAAAATTACGCATGACCTCTAAAAACTCCTCTGTCGCCCCTTTTAATGGACGCGGCCGCCCACCGTATAAAGGATCACCAATTAAGGGATGATTGATATGCGCCATATGAACTCGAATTTGGTGTGTTCTACCCGTTTCCAGACGTAAACGTAAACGAGTATGAGCTCTAAAGTGTTCCATTACACGATAATGCGTTATGGCTGGTTTGCCCATTGGGTGTACAGCCATATGAGTTCGTTTAGTTGGATGGCGAGAGATAGGTTCTTCTACCATACCGCCCGCGGTCATACGACCGACCGCAACTGCTTCATATTCACGCGTAATTTCTCTACGTTGCAATGCTTCGACAAGGTGTGTTTGAGCTGGAACGGTTTTTGCGACAACCATTAAGCCTGTTGTGTCTTTATCTAAACGATGAACAATACCCGCCCTTGGCACATCTGCAATTTCAGGATAACGATATAATAACGCATTCAGAATTGTGCCATCTGGGTTTCCTGCCCCGGGGTGGACAACTAAATCACGCGGTTTATTAATAATTAGGATATCTTCATCTTCATAAATCACATTAAGTGGGATATCTTGTGGTTCCCAGCGATTATCTTCTTCAATGAGGGCATCGATTAAAATTTGTTCACTGCCGAAAACTTTTTCTTTTGGCTTATTGATAACTTTGCCATTAACCTGCACTCTATCAGCTAAAATCCATTCTTTTATGCGAGAACGTGAATAATCAGGGAACAATTCGGCCAAAGCCTGATCTAAACGTTGACCAAGCTGTGATTCAGCGATAGTTGCACTAAGTTGTACTTGTTGAGCCATAAATTAATCTACTTTTTGGTGTTTGTGTTTTGACGGCAGTGCCGTTTCATTTAAAATATATGCTATTGTAACTCGAATTTTGCCGGGAGCCTTATGGATAGACTCCCTCGAAACACTCAGAGGATAACCTACACGTGATGATACGTATGAAAAATCTGGTGGCTGCAGCCACGTTGAGCCTGATTTTAGTCGGCTGTTCCAGCACTCCTGAAGTCAGCCCTGATAGCTCCCCTGCTGAAATATATGCAACGGGTCAGCAAAAACTACAGGACGGCAATTTTAAAGCAGCGATTAAACAATTTGAAGCTCTTGATAACCGTTATCCATTTGGTCCATATGCTCAGCAGGTTCAATTAGACCTGATTTATGCATATTATAAATCAGCAGAGCTGCCAATGGCGATAGCCGCGATTGACCGTTTCATGCGTTTGAACCCAACTCATCCAAATATTGATTATGTCCTCTATATGCGAGGCTTAACCGCGATGGCCCTGGATGATAGCTTATTGCAAGGCCTCTTTGGTATTGACCGCTCAGACAGAGATCCACAGCATGCACGAGTTGCATTCAAAGATTTCAGTCAGCTAGTTCGCTACTATCCTAACAGCTTATATTCCAATGATGCGAGTAAGCGATTAGTTTACTTAAAAGACCGTTTAGCAAAATTCGATCTTTCTGTTGTCGAATACTACAACAAACGCGGTGCTTATGTCGCGGTTGTTAATCGTGTTCAACAAATGCTAAAAGACTACCCAGACACAGAAGCAACACGTAATGCCTTAGCATACATGGAAATTGCTTATAATGAGATGGGGCTAAACCAAGAAGCGAATAAAGTTGCGAGTATTATTGCTGCAAACCCACAATAATATCATCGTGAGATCGAAAACAGCGGCCAAGGCTGCTGTTTAGGTTGTTGACAAAGCGGGATAAAAGCGTGGTTTTTCCCGCTTTGTGTTATCAGCCGAAAATCAATTCATTGATTTTCCTAATTTATTTTCAATAACCGATTAAACTTGCTGCCAAACATAATATGTTTGTCCGCAGTCTGAACAGCAGCCAAGGCTGCTGTTTTCTTTGCTAACGGCGATTTAGTTGCTTGCCCATTTAGTGTGCTAATTTTAACCCAAAAAAAACTCCGGCTAATTACCGTTCCGTTAACCAACCCAGCCAGTTTCCCTTAATCAATTCATTTTGGCAATGCTTTTTCGCCCCTTTTTTACGTGAAATCACACTTCGGATGAGCGCTACTCTTCCTCTGAATGAGATGTGATCTATATCAATTTTTTCTTAGCAAGAACGGGTATTCTGAACTCAACAAAGACGGAAACAATGAGAGGTAACTATATGATAGTGAACATTACTAGCAAACAAATGGACATTACCCCAGCGATTCGTGAGCACATTGAGAGCCGTCTAACAAAACTCGATAAGTGGCAAGCATCCTTGATAAATACGCATGTTGTTTTATCAAAAGAGCCACAAGGTTTTATGGTTGATGCCAACATAAAAACAGCGACAGGAAAATTGGTCGCAAGTGCCAAGCATGAAGATATGTACGTTGCAATTAATGAACTAATTAACAAACTCGAAAGACAACTTAATAAAGTGCAACATAAAGGAGAATCAAGAAGAGCATATAATAGTGTAAAAGAAGCGAATAATACTGTTACGTTATAATTTTATATTATCTATCAACTAATCTTGAACCTTGTAAACGCGCTCGCTATGGGCGCGTTTTTTATGTTTCTGATCCTTACCTATTGACTTCTTAGTGAGTATCGGGTTTATTTAAATTGAATCGACTAAAGGTATTCATATGAATCTTAATTTTGTTTTCTTTTTCTTCTTTTTTAGCAACTCCTAATTAGGGGCTTTTGTCGTTCGAGAAAGAAAAGAAGACAAAATTAGAAAGCCCCCTCTAGGGGGCTTTTTTTATATCATAATATTAACAGGGTAGGCAGCATGGAAAACAGCACTAATTTATTGAAAGTAAGAGAAAAAATAAGTCAACTGGATAGTGAATTACTAAATCTTTTAGCAAAGCGCCGTGGTTATGCTGTTGAAGTCGCTGAAACAAAAATTGATGATAGCCGCCCTATTCGTGATAAAGACCGTGAGCGTCAGCTTCTTGATGTTTTAATCAACAAAGGCAAACCGCTAGGGCTTGATGGTTTTTATATCACCCGCCTATTCCAAATGATTATTGAGGACTCCGTTCTTACACAACAGGCGATTTTACAAAAACATTTAAATTTAACCCCGAGTGATACTGCCCGTTTCGCATTCTTAGGGCCGAAAGGTTCTTACTCACACATTGCTGCACGCCAATATTCTGCTCGCCACTTTGACCAACTGGTTGAATGCAGTTGCCATAAATTCCAAGATATTTTTTCATTAGTTGAGAGTGGGCAAGCGGAGTATGGCATTTTGCCAATAGAAAACACCAGCTCGGGTGCAATTAATGATGTTTACGATTTACTGCAAAATACATCATTATCAATCGTTGGAGAAATTCGACTCCCAATAAACCATTGTCTCTTAACAACAGGAAATACTGATCTCAGCCAGATCAAAACCGTGTATAGCCACCCTCAGCCTTTCCAGCAATGTAGCCAATACTTAGCGCAATTCCCTCACTGGGAAATAAAATATTGTGATAGTACATCAACTGCAATGCAAATGGTCGCAGACCAAAACTCACCGAGTGTAGCGGCGCTTGGAAGTGAAGCCGGCGGCGCGTTATACAATTTAAGCGTAATAGAACACAACCTCGCTAATCAGCAAATTAATATGACTCGGTTTATTGTTGTTGCACCGCAACCAATTGAAGTCACTGAACAAGTCCCCGCTAAAACAACACTACTTCTTACCACTGGCCAACAAGCTGGAGCCTTAGTTGATGCATTAGTTATTTTGAAAAATAATAAGATAATTATGAGTAAATTAGAATCTAGGCCAATTAATGGTAAGCCCTGGGAAGAGATGTTTTATGTAGATGTTCATTCAAACTTACGTTCAGATAATATGCAGCAAGCTTTGAGAGAACTTTCAACAATTACTAGATCAATTAAAATATTAGGCTGCTACCCATCCGAAAATGTGGTTCCTGTTGAACCTGAAAAGATCACGCCTTAATAAAATATAATCTGGCTGCACTTTTATCAGTGCAGCCTATTTAGCGGAAACTATATTGCTGCTTTAGGCTGATGACTCGACGATTTAACTCTGAAATAATTCACTAACTCCTTCAAATGATATGCTTGTTCATTTAAGGAGTCCGCAGCAACAACAGATTCTTCAACTAAACTCGCATTTTGTTGTGTGGTTAAATCAAGTTGCCCTACTGCACTATTAATTTGAGAGATCCCATCGCTTTGCTCACGGCTAGCTTGCCCAATTTCACGTAGTAGCGCATTCATCTCTTTTACACTATCCACCATGCCATGTATTTGCTGAGTTGCTTTTTCAACAAGTTCCATGCCTTCTTGCGTTTGTGACGATGAGTTTTCAATCAACCCGCGAATATCACTCGCTGAAGCTGCACTTTTTTGTGCTAATAATCTCACTTCCCCAGCAACAACGGCAAAGCCTCGCCCATGTTCACCGGCTCTTGCCGCTTCAACGGATGCATTCAATGCTAAGATATTAGTTTGGAATGCAATCGAGTCTATTAGGTTAATAATTTCTGTCATCTGTGATGACGAACCGTTGATTGCTCGCATTTTGTTCGTAACTTGGCTCATCATATCGCCATTATTTTGCACAATAATCGCTGCTTGATCTGCAAGCATACTTGCTTCATGGGTGTGCTCAGTCGTATTTTGAACAGTTGAAGTTATTTGCTCCATTGAACTAGCCGTTTCTTCAACTGATGCGGCTTGTTCTTCTGTACGTGCGGCAAGGTTTTGGTTCCCTGCAACAATTTGCCCTGCTGCCGCCGAAATACTTTCAGAACCTTGCTGAACCTCTTGGACGATTTCCAGCAAGTGTTCTTTCATATCATTAAGTGCATTTAGCAACACACCCGTTTCATCTTTTGAGGTGACCTGAATATCTTTAGTCAAATCCCCATTTGCAATTGACTGAGCGAAATTAACCGCATTTTCCAATGGTCTAGTAATAATAGTCGTAATATACCAACCCATTACGCAGCCCGCAGCGATACTCAAGATTGAGAGAACAGCCAGTAATAATTTATTACTTTCATAGTCTGCATTGACTTTCCGGCCGATCTCTTGCATCTGCAAGTCTTGAATTGCCATCAATGTTTGAATGTGATCTCGATAATCCCGCTGAATACTCGAAGTTTTCGTCATCATCTCATCAATCGCCGCTTGCCGATTATTTTGTTGTAAGAATACATTCATACGTGCCAGCGATGCATGGAACTGTTGGCGGATCACGCGTAAATCTGCCAAAATTTCTTTAGAACGATCATCAGTGACACTGCTTTCTAGTTTTTCTAACAACTCTGTTATTTTCAGTGTAATTTTAGCAAGCTCTTCACGGCGCTTATCACTACCTCTGTCATCAAGTAAAATCAGCTCTTGGATCCCAATAAAAGAATAAAAGTTATCCATCATCTGCCCGGCTGTCGAAGCAATAGGATAGCTTTCATAAAGTACCTGCTTCATTCCTTCATTAGCCCGGTTCATATTCGCTAAAGAAAATATTGAACTTAAGATAATAAGCGCAACAAAACCACCAAATGCTATCGTTAACTTCATACTGATTTTGAGATTTTTAAAAAACATATATTTACCACGCTAGTCATCATTTAATGAGTAGTGTTATCGGTAAAACAGATAAGATCTTTATCATATAAATCGATCGATTTATAAATATTAATTTTAAAAATTGATTAATTTGGAATTAAATAGTGAATAAATTCAATTTTAGGCTAATTAGCACATTATTCGATAGAAATTATACATATAAGTACAATTACTTATTTTAAATAAAGATTTCAAGTGAGATTAACTAAAATGGAAGAATATGGAAGACAGCGATACATTAACACCACAGATAAAGCCCCCTACCGCAATAAAACACGATAGAGGGCGGGGATGATTATTTTCGATTATCGTTTGCTCGTTGCAGTAATGATTGGCTTTCTTTCATAAAATGATGGGCATCTTCGCCGAACCACTGGCTAACTTGATTAAATTGGTGGATAAATTCCTCTTTATCTTTTTTCTCAAGTAGCATTATTGAGTCCCCTAACAATTGGTGATACCTCCGTATCAATTCAACGTTTTCATCAGAAGACATAATAATATCTGCATACAGTTGAGGGTCTTGTGCAAACAGCCGCCCAACCATCGCGAGCTCTAAACGATAAATAGGCGATGATAAATCAAGCAGTTGCTGTAAATCGATATTTTCCTCAGCAAGATTTCGTCCATAAGTAAATGTTGTAAAGTGCCGTAATGCCTGAATAAAGCTCATATTTTTATCATGCTCTTCAGCTGATATTTCTTTCAAGCGAGCTCCCCAAACTAATAGCTGTTCAAGGAACCACTGATAAGACTCCGAGCTACGGCCATTACAATAAGCAAATACTTGCTTTGCAACGCTACCAATATCAGGGCCAAACATCGGGTGAAGTCCAAGTACGGGCCCATCATGCGCAGCTAACATCGCTTCTATGGGCTGTTGCTTAATTGACGCGATATCCATCAAGATCGTGCTTTTATCCAATTTAGGCAGTTGGTTGATCACTTGTACTGTTAAGTGAATAGGTACACTGATGATCACAACGCTCGCACCAGCAACTATAGACTCTGCTTGCGGCCAATCACCTTCATTCAATATTTTGACTTGGTAACCTGATAAAGTCAGAAGGCGGTGGAACAACCGCCCCATTTTCCCATCACCGCCCACAATCACAATGGGTCCAGCTGATGGGTTCAATGTTTTGAACCCTTTATCATTTTCACGTGCGTAAGATTCACGCATGATCCGCCTTAGAATATCCTCAATCAGATCAGGTGGGATCCCCATACGCTCAGCTTCAGCGCGACGTGCGGCCAACATACTGGTTTCGCGCTCAGGCACATAAATCGGTAAGCCATGTAAGCTTTTCACTTCACCGACTTCAGCAACCAATTGCAGCCTTTTTGCTAATAAATCGAGTAACGATTTATCAACTTCATCAATTTGTTCCCGTAAATGGGATAACTCAACAGACATACCAATACCTTGATCAGCTCACTTTACTCAATTTTTGCGCACGTTGTTCAAGCACAGGTAGTAATGCCTGATGCAATTTACGCAATACCGTTTCCGTCGTTTGCCAGTTAATGCAGGCATCAGTTACTGAAACACCGTATTTCATTGAGTCACGGGCTTGTTCTGATGTTTGATTCCCTTCATTAATATGGCTTTCTAGCATAATACCTGTAATTGATTCATTACCATTAATAATTTGTTCAATAATAGAATCAACAACTAATGGCTGACGACGGTAATCTTTATTTGAGTTTCCATGGCTACAATCCACCATAAGTGATGGCTCTAAACCAGCTTTTTTCATTTCAGCTTCACAAGCCGCAATGTCTTCAGCGTTGTAGTTAGGTGTTTTTCCACCACGTAAAATGACATGGCCATTACTATTGCCTTTAGTATGTAATAAACAAACTTGGCCAGATTGGTTAATCCCCATAAAACGGTGTGGCATGGCAGCTGCTTTTAATGCATTAATTGCGGTAGATAAACTTCCATCCGTTCCATTTTTAAAACCAACAGGCATAGATAAACCCGATGCCATTTCGCGGTGTGTTTGTGACTCAGTGGTTCTTGCACCAATGGCAGACCAACTAAATAGATCCCCTAAGTATTGAGGATTGTTAGGATCCAGTGCTTCTGTCGCTAATGGTAACCCCATATTAACTAAATTAGTCAGCAAGTCACGAGCAATATGCAGGCCTTTTTCCATTTCAAAAGAGCCATCCATAAATGGATCACTAATCAAACCTTTCCAACCCACGGTTGTACGAGGTTTTTCAAAATACACACGCATCACAATATATAAGCTATCACTTAATTCTTCGGCTAATACTTTCAGACGCTCACCATATTCAATAGCAGCATCCACATCATGGATTGAGCAAGGGCCACATACCACGAGTAAGCGAGGGTCGCGTTGATGAATAATGTCAGCAATCACTTGGCGCGATGTCGCAATGGCATGCAGGTTGCTGCGACTCAGCGGATATTTCTCTTTCAGACTCTCAGGAGTGATTAATACCTGCTCGTCTTGAATATTCACATTGTTGAGTACATCTTTTTGCATGATCATTTTTTACCTACTTATTAGCTTATATTTGCTTAGTTTATTATTTACGTATTGTGTTTGGGTGTATGACTAATAACATACCATGCATCGTAAACAATTCAATCCATTTATGTAAAATATTTCCACACATGTAAAATATTATTTACACAACGGTAGTGAATTGATAAATATATAAATTTACATAAAATTAACATTTATAATATTTAAATTAGAGTTCAACACCAATTTTTAGTAAATATTTATTTACAGATTAAGATGTTAATCTCTCAGCTATATTCTAAATAGTTCGAGTTGTAGCAAGGCGGCAAAGGAATGAGACGCTAGGAGCATACACAAGTATGTGACTAGTGCGAATGAGTGCTGCCAACACAGCTACAACTTGAAATATGACGAATATAGGTATGTGACCTGTGTGGCTGAGCGCAGCCAACACAGCTAGGACTTGAAATAAACTCTCTCAGCTATATTCTAAATAGTTCGGGGTGTAGCAAGGCGGCAAAGGAATGAGACGCTAGGAGCATGTGACTAGTGCGAATGAGTGCTGCCAACATAGCTACAACTTGAAATAAACTCTCTCAGCTATATTCAAAATAATTCGAGTTGTGGCTAGGCGTCAAACGAGGTTATCTCGGGGAGCATACATAAGTATGACCCGAGTAACCGAGAGAAGACAACAACGCCACAGCTTGAAGTATGACGAATATAGTGACGAATATAAAAAGGCCCGCAAATGCGGGCCTCTCTCATAACATAACTTTCGGATGTAGCGAAAGCGTATTACTTGGCGTTCAGACGCTCTTTGATACGAGCTGCCTTACCAGAACGCTCACGCAGGTAGTACAGTTTAGATCTGCGAACAGCACCACGACGTTTAACTGCAATGCTATCTACGACTGGTGAGTGAGTTTGGAATACACGCTCAACACCTTCGCCGTTAGAAATTTTACGAACAGTGAATGCAGAGTGCAGACCGCGGTTACGAATAGCGATAACCACGCCCTCGAATGCCTGCAGACGTTTTTTAGAGCCTTCTACGACCCATACCTTAACTTCCACGGTGTCACCCTGACGGAATGAAGGTACGTCCTGCTTCATTTGCTCTTGTTCAAGTTGTTTAATAATGTTGCTCATAATAACTCTCTTACCCTAGGTAAACTGATATGTTTAGACAATTAATTGTCTGGATTCATTTGTTGCTCAGACTGATATTCCCGTTGGAATTCAGCCAGCAACATCCTCTGCTCGTCAGTCAGAGCTAGGCTTTCCAGAAGCTCAGGTCTTCTAAGCCAGGTACGGCCAAGTGATTGTTTCATGCGCCAGCTATCTATTTTAGCGTGGTTTCCTGAAAGTAAAACATCAGGAACCTGCATGCCGTCTAACACTTCAGGGCGGGTATAGTGTGGACAATCTAACAAACCATCTGCAAAAGAGTCTTCTTGAGCAGAGGCTTGATGACCAAGTACCCCCGGTATAAACCGTGAAACTGAGTCAATCAACACCATCGCGGGGAGCTCCCCACCACTGAGAACGTAATCACCGATTGACCATTCTTCGTCAACTTCGGTTTGAATGATACGCTCATCAATGCCTTCATAGCGGCCACAAACAAGAATCAATTTCTCATTGGTTGCCAGCTCGCAAACACCGTCTTGACTGAGTTTGCGCCCTTGCGGTGAAAGATAAATAACCTTTGCACCAACACCAGCCTCAGTTCTTGCTGCGTTGATTGCATCCTTAAGCGGTTGCACCATCATCAGCATGCCTGGACCACCACCATAGGGGCGATCATCAACAGTTTTGTGCCTATCGTGAGTAAAGTCACGCGGATTCCAGCACTCAAATGTTAGCAGGCCATTTTTCACTGCCCGACCAGTTACCCCGTACTCGGTTATTGCGCGGAACATTTCGGGAAACAGGCTAATTACACCAATCCACATCATTTCGTCCCACTTATCAAAACCGTTCAACCGGAGATTTAAAAACCAGGATCCCAATCCACTTCAATAAGTTTGGTATCGAGATCGACTTTCTTGATAACCTGCCCATCAAGAAACGGAACTAACCGCTCCTTGATGCCAAATGCATCTTTTAAATTCGCCTTAATGACCAGTACATCATTTGAACCGGTCTCCATCATGTCAGTGATGGTACCAAGGTCATAGCCTTGTAACGTCACTACATGGCAACCCATCAGGTCTTTCCAGTAGTATTCGTTTTCTAACTCAGGAAGTTGGGTTGAATCAACCGCAATCTCAAAGTTAGTCAAAAGCGCAGCTGCATCGCGGTCATCGACCCCGTTCAGCTTGACGATGATATCCTTGTTATGATGTTTCCAATCTTCAATTTCAATGTGTTGCCATTGACCTGAGCGCTGGATAAACCAAGGCTGATACTCAAAAATACTTTCAGCATGTTCGGTGGACGAAAAAACTTTGAGCCAACCACGAATACCGTACGCTGCACCTAATTTCCCCAATACGATTGGGTTTTCAGGTGGCTGTAGTTTAGTTTGCTTGCTCATTGTTACCACCGCGACAGATTAAGCTGCTTTCTTAGCTTGTTTGACCAGTTGTGCAACACGGTCAGAAATAGTTGCGCCTAAGCCAACCCAATGCTCAATACGGTCCAGGTCTAAACGCAGTTCTTCTGCTTGACCAGCAGCGATCGGGTTGAAGAAACCGATACGCTCAATGAAACGACCGTCACGCGCATTGCGGCTATCGGTTACAACGATTTGGTAGAACGGACGTTTTTTAGCGCCGCCACGAGATAAACGAATTGTTACCATAACATCCTCATTAGTTAACAAAACAACCAGACTCCATCGAGGGATAGAGTCCGGCTGTCATATAAAAAGCCCGAAAAGTTTACTCACTTTGACGCAAAAATCAATCAAAAGTGCGTTTTCTTTGAGGCTTTATTGCTTAACGCCCCGGAAAACCCGGAGGCATCATACCCTTCATGCCGCGCATCATCTTGGCTAGACCACCTTTTTTCATTTTCTTCATCATGCGTTGCATGTCATCAAATTGTTTTAAGAGGCGGTTAACTTCTTGCACGGTAGTTCCCGAACCTGCCGCAATACGACGTTTTCGCGAACCTTTAATAATTTCAGGTTTTTCACGTTCTTTACGTGTCATGGAATTAATCATCGCTTCCATACGAACGGTGATTTTATCATCCATTTGGGACTTAACGGCATCCGGTAACTGAGACATCCCGGGCATTTTGCTCATCATGCTCGCCATACCGCCCATATTACGCATTTGCTTTAATTGACTTAAAAAGTCATTTAAATCAAAACCATCCCCTGTTTTAAGTTTTTTAGCCAGCTTTTCAGCTTCATCGCGGTCAACTTTATGCTCAATCTCTTCAATCAGAGAAATTACATCACCCATACCGAGAATACGCGACGCGACGCGCTCTGGATGGAATGGTTCTAAGGCGTCAGTTTTTTCACCAACCCCTAGAAATTTAATGGGTTTGCCTGTAATTGCGCGAATAGAAAGCGCCGCACCGCCTCGCGCATCACCATCAACCTTGGTCAACACAACCCCAGTCAGTGGCAAGGCTTCATTAAACGCTTTCGCTGTGTTTGCCGCATCCTGTCCTGTCATCGCATCGACGACGAATAAGGTTTCAACAGGCTTAATAATGCGGTGAACTTCTTGGATTTCTTCCATCATCGCTTCGTCGACGTGCAAGCGACCCGCGGTATCTACTAACAGCACATCGTAGAATTGCAATTGTGCGTGTTTTAATGCTTTTTGAACAATAGCAGCGGGTTTTTCTTGTACTTCCGAAGGGAAAAAATCAATTCCAACACTTTCAGCTAACGTCTCTAATTGTTTAATCGCCGCGGGGCGATAAACGTCAGCAGAGACAACTAATACTTTTTTCTTTTGTTTTTCTTTTAAAAGCTTACCTAATTTTGCAACGCTGGTTGTTTTACCCGCACCTTGCAAACCCGCCATTAAAACGACCGCAGGAGGTTGTGCGGATAAATTAAGTTGGTGGTTTTCGTCCCCCATCGCCCGAGTCAGTTCATTTTGAACTATTTTGATGAACTCTTGGCCTGGTGTTAGACTTTTATTGACATCTTGCCCAACCGCATTTTCTTTAACTTTTTGAATGAATTCACGGACTACTGGCAAAGCAACGTCAGCTTCCAGCAAGGCCATGCGAACTTCGCGTAGTGTTTCTTTAATATTTTCATCAGTTAGACGCCCACGCCCACTGATATTGCGCAACGTGCGCGATAGTCTGTCAGTTAAATTATCAAACATATGTCTTAGCTCAATTCTGTTGATGGGCCGATGTCAGCCTGATCTGGTTGCTAATACAGATAATTTCAAGTGCGTGTTATCTAACAACTTGAATTATAAGCATCAATGCCTTCACAATGAGGAAGGAAAACCAACACTAAAAATAATCGCGGCAAAATAATGCCCCATTGTAACATGCCCGCAGTTTTTTCGCTGCCCCCTGTTTGAAACGGATGATACAGGTTATTATGGCTTGAATTTAATAATACGAACCAACCCCGTAGGCACATGAAGTGCTATCCGCAATGAATATATTGCGATTGGCCCGTCCAATAGTTGGAGCCTGCACTCGTACAAGTTATACTATGAAATAACTTTCCACTAAAAATGATTAACGACACTATACTATGCCCGTATTTGCAGTCATAGCAGTTTGTACATACATGGTCAGTCTGTTACTGATCGTCCCCGGCCAAGTGCGTAAACAGCCGTTTTACCGCCATCTCGCGCTTTTTCTTGCCGTTGTTGCGTTAGTAACTCACGCTATTACATTGAAATTCTTGATTTTCAGTGAAGCCGAAGGACAAAACCTCACTCTGTTGAATTTAGGCTCAACAGTGAGCTTACTCATGTGTGTGATTATGACTGTTGTCGCTTACTGGGGAAAGGCTTGGTACTTAACGCCCATAGTCTATAGTTTTGCCATCATTAACTTGATGCTGTCAACGCTAATGCCTGGTGAGTTTATTACGCATCTCGAAGCTCGCGTCCCCCTGTTTGTTCACATTGGCCTCGCTTTGTTGAGCTATGCAACACTTCTTATTGCGGCTTTATATGCATTACAAGTGGCTTTAATCGACCATCAACTAAAAAACAAAACCTTAAAATTTAGTCCCGATATGCCACCGATGATGGTGATTGAACGTAAAATGTTCCATATCACTCAAGTTGGTGTCATTTTGCTAACTCTGACCTTATGCACTGGCTTTATTTATATGGATAATATTTTTGATAAAGAAAATATTCATAAATCAGTGTTATCCGTTATCGCCTGGTTTGTTTATATCACTCTACTTTGGGGGCATTTCCATGGAGGATGGCGAGGTAAGCGCGTTCTATTTTTCCATGTTGGCGGTTCAATCATCTTAACTATGGCTTTTTTTGGTAATCGTCTAATACAGGAGTTCATGGTATTTTGACGCAAATAAAGTCACTACTTTCACCACATAAGGAAACTTGTTTTGGATGATGTGTCCACGAGTACGCTAATCATCATATTGATTGTTTTAATTTTTATGTCAGCCTATTTTTCTGCATCAGAAACTGGGATGATGACGCTAAACCGTTATCGGTTAAAACATTTAGCAAAACAAGGTAATCGCTCAGCGATACGTGTTGAGAAACTGCTTAAACATCCTGACAAGCTGTTAAGCCTAGTCCTTATCGGTAACAACTTAATCAACATAGTTGCTTCCGCATTAGCCACTATTATCGGTATGCGACTATATGGTAACGCGGGTGTAGCGATGGCAACCGGGATCCTAACTTTTGTGATACTCATTTTTGCCGAAGTTATGCCAAAAACACTGGCAGCGCTGTACCCTGAAAAAATTGCATTTCCAAGTAGCTATCTCTTAAAACCATTACAAGTAGTTATGATGCCTATTGTTTGGGCATTTAATACTATTTCAGCACTACTGTTACGTTGCATTGGGGTGAAATCACTAACCGCACGAACTGATGCGGTTAATAAGGAAGAGCTACGCACCATTGTTAACGAATCAAAGCATAAAATTAGCCGCCGAAATCAAGACATGCTGATTTCCATTTTAGACTTAGACAAAGTCACAGTTGGCGATATTATGCTACCCAGGAATGAGATTGTTGGTATTGATGTCAATGATGACTGGAAATCAATTATTCGGCAGCTTACGCACTCCCCTCATGGCCGTATTGTGCTTTATCGCGATTCACTTGATGACTCTATTGGCATTTTACGCGTCCGCGAAGCGTACCGTCTCATGATGGAAAAACGTGAATTTAATAAGCAAAATCTCATTAAAGCTGCAGATAACATTTATTTTATTCCTAACAGTACACCGTTAAATGTTCAGTTAGTTAACTTCCAGCACAATAAAGAAAAACTCGGGATTATCGTTGATGAATATGGCGAGATTCAAGGTCTTATCACTGTAGAAGATATCTTAGAAGAGATAGTTGGTGATTTCACCACCTCTATGTCACCATCCTTAGCTGAAGAAGTTTTGCCACAGAGCGATGGGAGCGTTCTTGTGGACGGTTCTGCTAATATTCGTGAGCTGAATAAGGCTTTTGATTGGAATCTCCCTGTAGATGGTCCTAGGACGGTTAATGGCATGGTTTTGGAAGTCATCGGTGATATTCCACAACTTGAAGAGCAAATCGTGGTAGGACATTACCTTATCGAAGTATTAGCGATGAATGAAAATATCGTTAAGCAGGTCAGGATCACACCTCTTACTTTTAGTTCTCAAGTCCCCGACCTTTGATTTCTTCATAAACTTGCCATTAAATTCTGCTATAAAAATAAAAAGAGCCTTAATTGGCTCTTTGCATAAAGAATATTTGATAAAAACTAAACGTGTAGCTGTTCAAGTTTCTCAGCAGGTAATGCTAACTCATCGTTCTTATTGATACCAATTTCAGATGCAAGAACATTACGTGCAATTTGCTGAGCTTCTTCCAGTGAGTGCATTTTATATGTGCCGCACTGATAGACATTCAATTCAGGAATTTTGTTTTGGTCTTTCACCTGCAAAACATCTTCCATTGCTGCCTTCCATGCATTAGCAACACGCAGTTCATCGGGCTGACCAATAAGGCTCATATAAAAACCAGTACGGCACCCCATTGGTGAAATATCAATAATTTCAACACCATTACCATTGAGGTGATCACGCATAAAGCCTGCAAAGAGGTGCTCTAAAGTATGCGTCCCTTTTTCTGTCATGGCTTCTTCATTTGGTACAGTAAAACGCAAATCAAAAACCGTGATGGTATCACCACTTGGTGTTTTCATGGTCTTTGCCACACGTACAGCAGGCGCTGACATGCGAGTATGATCGACAGTAAAGCTATCTAATAATGGCATTTTGTGACCTCCTCAAAAATAAAAAATATTTTCTAAAATAAATGAAACTATTTTGAAAATGCAGAGTCTGAATTATTGAAAGACGCGCAATTTGTTATCATCCCTAATTCTCTAAGAGATTTTTTATTTGGCCACCTAGAGTGGCCATTTCTTTTAGCGTCCTGCATGAATGCGTAGATAGTCCTCAAAGCTTTCGCTCTCACTTTGTTCCATCTTCGCTTGCTTCTCTATTGAAGCCAATCGTGCTTGCTCAAATTGCTCTTCAGTTATCACTTCATACGGTTCATTCACTAACTGTTCAAAATATTTTTCAGCTAATTCTAACCCGTAGCCACCAATGCCTTTCTCTAACATTTCATCCATAACGAGCGCTGAATATGTGAGAGTTGGGTCTTTAAACATAGCGACAAATTGGTGACAAACTTCTTGATATTTTGCATCGCAACAAGTGTCTAACACTTCAGCCACGCGGATCAAGTCATTAAATAATTGCTGTCCAACTTCAACTAACGGCTTAACTTCACTACCACAACCGAAACCAATAACTTGACCTGGCTTACGACCTTCAAGGATGACACGATTCCAGTTTTGACGGCAACAGTCTAATTCTTGTGCATTCATTTCAGGCGCATCAGCGAGTACACACCATATTAAGAATAGATCAACAAAACGAGCTTGAGTTTCATTAACGCCTATTGCACTAAATGGATTGATATCAAGTGAACGGACTTCAATGTACTCAATACCACCGCGCAATAATGCATCGGAAGGTGATTCATTGCCTTTAGGAACGCGTTTCGGGCGTATTGGGGCGTAGAGCTCATTTTCAATTTGTAGCACATTGGTATTTAGTTGAATATATTTGCCGTCTTTTTTGACACCCAGTTTTTCAAATTCAGCTGAAGGCTTATGGATAGCTTTTTTCAGGTTTTCTACGTATTCATCCAATTTATTGAATGTGATATTTAAATCACTTTGTGATTTATTTGTATAACCTAAGTCACTCATACGTAGAGATGTCGCATAAGGCAAGTAATACGTACCACAGTCCGTTTTATCAAATGACAGCGACGTCTCCCTATCTTTCAAAAAAGAGCCGCAAATCGCCGGAGAGGCGCCAAATAGATAAGGAATAACCCAACCAAAGCGGTAGTAATTTCTAATCAGACGTAAATAGCCTTCAGAAATTTTTTCTTTACCGCTTTCTTCATCTTCAATACCTGCCCATGCTCGCCAAAATTCAATCGGCAAAGAGAAGTTATAATGCACGCCTGCTATCGTTTGCATCAAAGCACCATAACGATTTTTAAGGCCTTCACGGTACAGCGTTTTAAACTGCCCCACATTAGAAGAGCCATATTGCGCAAGAGTGATTTTATCTTCACTTTCAATAAAGCACGGCATACTCAACGGCCACATTCTTTCATCTTGAAGGTGACGAGCTGTATAGCGGTGTAAATCTCGCAAGAAAGCCAAATTATGGCTAATGCTTTTATCTACAGGAGTAATAAATTCGAGTAGGGACTCCGCAAAATCTGTCGTGATCCATTTATGTGTTAAAGCTTTTCCCAGCCCTTCTGGATGCAAGGTCTCTGCAATTGCGCCTGTTGGGGTTACACGCAATGTTTCACGCTCTATACCACGTTGAATACCATTTAGTGTTTCTGGGTGCGCCTCTAACCATGAGAGCGCTTTCGATACGTCCGGGATCAAGTCGACCTCCCGCCTGTGATGTTAATTTATTTTATTAAGGCAATTACTTTAGCTTAAATCACATAAATTGTCGCTGTCTAGATGTGTGGTTTATGAGGGAATAAATCAAAGATGCATGGAAAATGCGATTTAGTTAATTTTATGAATGGTAATTTTAGGCAAAAAAAACTCCTCAAATGAGGAGTTTCTTAATGATGGTGCATCCGGGAGGATTCGAACCTCCGACCGCTCGGTTCGTAGCCGAGTACTCTATCCAGCTGAGCTACGGATGCAAATTAATTCGATTTTGAATCGATATATTCTCAATAACTTATCTGAGTTAAATTAAAAGGTATTATTGATATGCTAAGTTATTAGCTAAGAGATGGTGCATCCGGGAGGATTCGAACCTCCGACCGCTCGGTTCGTAGCCGAGTACTCTATCCAGCTGAGCTACGGATGCATACTTAATGCAAAGGAGTGCTGCTCTCTCAAACTTCTTTATCAACTTCTACTTCTATAAATCAACTTCTTAGTTAATGCTTTGTTTGGCTGCTAAAACCAAAACAAAACCCCATCAGATCTTCTCATAGGGTTAAAGATGGTGCATCCGGGAGGATTCGAACCTCCGACCGCTCGGTTCGTAGCCGAGTACTCTATCCAGCTGAGCTACGGATGCATAATCTAAAATGGCGGTGAGGGAGGGATTCGAACCCTCGATGCAGCTTTTGACCGCATACTCCCTTAGCAGGGGAGCGCCTTCAGCCTCTCGGCCACCTCACCATATTTTAGTTACACACGATTTGTTTTTTCAAACATCTCGTTGCTGTGTGGCGCACATATTACTTTCCTAGACTTAGAAGTCAAACAATTTTTCCAAACTTTTTGCATTCCGGTGTCTGTTTGCACATTTCACAAGCAAGATGATTAGTTTAACACCGGAAAAGATATATTTCAGCCCCTATGACACTAACTTTATAAACAAAAATACTGGAAAAAAATTATTCTACAAATGAATAAAAATATGTTCACAGGATTGATTAGCCTATATTTCAAACAAAAGGAAACAAAATTTCAGTACATGAGAACCGAAAACTAAACAATAATGTGAGTTTGATGCTAGAGAAGTATAAAAATGAAAGGATATTTTTAGAATATAATACGAGTAAGACAAGCGCCCATTCTTGCTGTGTGGTCAATCATTGGACGCTTATTCATTATTATTGATTATCTGGTTGAGTCTTTTCAGCCTGGATCCGTTGATAAATTTCTTCACGGTGAACAGAAACTTCTTTTGGCGCATTAACACCAATACGAACTTGGTTGCCTTTGACACCCAATACAGTAACTGTTACCTCATCGCCTATCATGAGTGTTTCACCAACTCGACGAGTCAGAATAAGCATTCTTTGCTCCTTGAAATATTAAAAGAGTCGGGTCTCTAGGTATCCCCCGCTATTGTCCATCACACACCGTGAAAACGTAAAGCAATGACATTCACCTAAAGCATTGATGCCATCAATACAAGCATTCTAATTATTTACAAGCAAAATATAGCACTACAAACGATACATTAACAATGCCGCAACAGATTAAAGTTGCCTCATCTTTTAATGAGGCAACTTTGTAAGTGCTTACAGGCGTGCTTCAACCCATTCTTCGACACTCGCCATAGCAGTAGGTAATGCGTTAACGTCAGTACCTCCTGCTTGAGCCATGTCTGGGCGGCCACCACCTTTACCACCAACTTGACCTGCAATGTGGGAAATCAAGTCACCTGCTTTAATTTTAGCAGTTAAATCATTAGTCACCCCAACAATCATACTGACTTTATCACCACTTGTTGTTGAAAGCACGATAATCGCTGATTTCAACTGATTTTTAAGGTCATCAACCATAGTTCTCAACAACTTAGGATCAGTATCTCCTAATTGAGTCACTAATAATTTGACGCCTTTCACGTCTTTCGCTTTGCTGCTTAGTGAAGCACTTTCTTGAGATGCTTGTTGATCTTTTAGTTGCACAATTTCTTTTTCGAGCTGGCGAGATTTATCTAATGCCGCTTTCACTTTCTCGACAAGGCTATTCATATCACCTTTAACCAAGTGTGCAATTGCCGAAAGTTGCTCTGATTGATTGTGAATACTTTCAATTGCTGTAGTGCCTGTCGTCGCTTCAATACGACGAACACCTGCAGCCGTACCCGATTCACTCAGAATACGGAATAAACCAATATCTCCGGTACGACGCGCATGGGTACCACCACATAATTCGATAGAAAAATCACCCATACTCAGAACACGTACACGCTCTTCATATTTTTCACCAAATAATGCCATAGCGCCTTTTGCTTTTGCACCTTCTAAATCCATTAGTTCGGTTTCAATTTCTGAGTTTTTACGGATTTGCGCATTCACAATATCTTCTACTTGGCGTAGTTGGTCTTGTGTCATCGCCTCAAAATGAGAGAAGTCAAAACGCAAGTATTTATCATTAACCAATGACCCCTTTTGAGAAACATGGTCACCTAATACTTGGCGTAGTGCCGCATGCAGTAAGTGCGTTGCTGAGTGATTTAAACGGATCGCATCACGTCTAGCACTATCCACGAAAGCGGTAATTCTATGATTAACAACGAGTGATCCCGCTTCAACCTTACCAATATGCCCAATCGCTTGACCATATTTTTGCGTGTCAGTAACTTTAAAGCTCGCACTATCATTATTTAAATAACCAGTATCACCGACTTGCCCACCAGACTCTGCGTAAAATGCTGTTTTGTCTAGTATAACTAAGCCTTCTTCACCAGCATTCAAGCTATCTACAGGCTGGCCATCTTTATATAATGCAGTAATAGTAGCTTGTTGCTCATCATATTGATAACCGGAGAATTCACTGCGCTTATCAACTTTAATTAAAGAGTTATAATCTGCCCCAAAACCACTGGATTCGCGCGCACGACGACGTTGGTCCTCCATCGCTCGCTCAAAACCTTCTTCGTCGACTTTAATATTGCGTTCACGGCAAACATCTGCCGTTAAATCGATTGGGAAGCCATAGGTGTCATATAAGCGGAATGCGGCTTCACCGTCCAGAGTATCCCCTTTCAGTGAGGCAAGCTCTTCATCTAATAATTGAAGACCACGTTCTAAAGTACGAGCAAATTGTTCTTCTTCGGTCTTGAGAACTTTTTCGACCATTGCTTGCTGGCGTCCAAGTTCATCAGCCGCGGACCCCATGACGTTAATCAGTGGCGCCACTAATTTATAGAAGAAGGTATCTTTGGCACCAAGCATATAACCGTGACGAACAGCACGACGGATAATGCGACGCAGAACATAACCACGGCCTTCATTTGATGGAATAACACCATCACTTACAAGGAATGCACAAGAACGAATATGGTCAGCAATAACACGTAATGATTTATTTTCTAAATCTGTCGCACCTGTTGCTTTAGCAGCAGCAGCGATGAGATCGCGGAAAATATCAATTTCATAGTTTGAATTAACGTGCTGCAATACTGCAGAAATACGCTCTAAGCCCATTCCTGTATCGACTGAAGGTTTTGGCAGAGGCTCCATTGTCCCGTCAGACTGACGGTTAAATTGCATGAAGACCAAGTTCCAAATTTCAATATAGCGATCACCGTCTTCTTCTGGGCTTCCTGGAGGCCCACCCCATATGTGGTCACCGTGATCATAGAAAATCTCAGTACATGGGCCACAAGGACCTGTATCACCCATCTGCCAGAAGTTATCTGACGCATATGGCGCGCCCTTGTTATCACCGATACGAATAATACGCTCAACTGGAACACCAATTTCTTTGTTCCAAATGTCATAGGCTTCATCATCAGTTGCGTAAACGGTCACCCACAGCCTTTCTTTTGGTAAGTTAAACCATTCTTCGCTAGTCAATAATTCCCAAGCAAAACGGATTGCGTCATGCTTAAAGTAATCGCCAAAGCTAAAATTGCCTAACATTTCAAAAAATGTATGGTGGCGAGCGGTATAGCCCACATTTTCTAAGTCGTTATGTTTACCACCCGCGCGCACACAGCGCTGCGCGGTTGTCGCTCGGGAATATGCTCTTTTATCCAGACCAAGAAATACATCTTTGAACTGGTTCATCCCTGCGTTTGTGAACAATAGTGTAGGGTCATTATTTGGCACTAGTGAACTACTAGAGACCACTTGATGACCTTTTGTATGAAAAAAGTCGAGAAACGCTTGACGGATCTCAGCGGTGCTTTTACTCATATTTATCCCGATATCAAGCTGGAAACAGAATTACGAATTGTTGAGATGGAATGTAACATCACCTCTAATCAACTCTCCGATTAAAAAGTGACTGATAAGATAAAGTCTCTTTGTGCAGAAGTAAAATATAGATACATCCATTCGCAGCTTTCATTGTAAAGCGTCTAGATATTTTCTGAAAGTATGTTTATACCTTGCACTGGCGTATTTTTCCACAGAAAAACTGTTCAATAAACTATTAATGTAATAGGTTTAAAACAAAACAGGCGCAACCACATCAGCGGAGCGCCTATAATTTACTTACTAATCAATAAACTAGATTGATATTAAAATTCTTCTGGTGTTTCTTCTTCATCAGAATCATTGATAAAGTCTGTTGCCGCACTGCTAAATTCACCAGTGTGGTTTAATAACATTTCACGCAGTTTGGTATCAATTTCTTGAGCGACTTCAGGGTGCTCTTTTAAATAATTTGTTGAATTAGCTTTACCTTGGCCAATTTTATCGCCGTTATAGCTATACCAAGCCCCTGCTTTTTCAATTAATTTGTGTTTTACACCCAAATCAATTAACTCGCCGAAGGTATTAATACCTTCACCATACAAAATTTGGAATTCAGCTTGTTTAAATGGCGCTGCAACTTTGTTTTTTACCACTTTAACGCGAGTTTCACTACCGACGATTTCCTCGCCATTTTTCACTGCACCAATACGACGGATATCTAAACGAACAGATGCATAAAATTTTAATGCATTACCACCCGTTGTTGTTTCTGGGTTACCAAACATAACACCAATCTTCATACGAATTTGGTTGATAAAGATCAGTAGGGTATTAGATGTTTTTAAGTTACCCGCTAACTTACGCATTGCTTGGCTCATCATACGAGCAGCTAAGCCCATATGTGAATCACCAATTTCACCTTCAATTTCTGCTTTTGGTGTTAACGCAGCAACGGAGTCAACGATGATTACATCAACCGCACCTGAGCGAGTTAATGCATCACAAATTTCTAGCGCTTGTTCACCGGTATCAGGTTGAGAGCACAGTAAGTTATCAATATCGACGCCTAATTTTTTAGCATAGATAGGGTCTAAAGCGTGTTCAGCATCGATGAAAGCACACGTTTTACCGCTACGTTGTGCTGCTGCAATAACTTGCAGGGTTAGTGTTGTTTTACCTGAGGATTCAGGGCCGTAGATTTCAACAATACGACCTAGTGGCAAGCCACCAGCACCCAATGCAACATCAAGGGATAAGGAGCCTGTTGAGATAGTTTCAACATCCATAGAGCGGTCTTCACCAAGACGCATAATGGAACCTTTACCAAATTGTTTTTCAATTTGGCCTAATGCTGCTGCAAGTGCTTTTTGTTTGTTTTCATCAATAGCCATGTTTACTCCCTAAGTGCAATGATTTGACCACTGCAAATAAAACGATTGAATTCGGTTTGTTGAAACTGATTATACTGTATAATCATACAGTATCAAGGAAATTTTTAATTTAACTGCTTTAAAAGTGTTTCAAGTATATAAACTGTTGATTGAAAACGAACTTCGTTTCGGTTTCCTTGAAACACTCTATGTTGTGTTGTGACAAATACCGTTTGGTCTGCCTGTTTTTGCGCAAAACCAAACCATACCGTACCAACAGGTTTTTCTATACTACCGCCCCCAGGGCCTGCTATTCCACTAACTGAAACAGCGAAATCTGCACTGGCTTCTTGCAAAGCGCCTTCCGCCATTTCTGTAACAACTTGTTGGCTTACAGCACCATACCGTTGTAAAGACTCGCTCTTAACACCAATCATTTGATGCTTTGCTTCATTACTGTATGTCACAAAACCGCGCTGAAAGTAATCTGAGCTACCCGAGATATCGGTTAAAACCTTCGCAACCCAGCCCCCGGTACAAGACTCAGCGGTTGTGACTGTTTTACCCTGTTCTTTCAGTTTCAGTCCAATCTGAATACTCAGTGTTTCAAGCCGTTTCTCATCTATCATGATGCTATCTACCTTTATGCCATTTTTTTACGAGCACGATCCCAAACCCATAAACCCGCAATCGCAATTGCAAATACAGCACCAAAACCAATACCCGCATTCACAACGGATAAACCTGCTTTAATTGCCAGTGAGTACAAGCCTAACATAATCAGCATTGCACTATTTTCACCTAAATTTTGTACGGCGATCGCATTCCCTGCGCCAACGGTTTCTTTCCCTTTTTCTTGTAATAATGCATTCAATGGAACGACAAATAAACCGCCAAAAATCCCAAGAATAATTAAAATAAAATAGGATGGAATAATGTTAGTTTGCAAGGAAAGTAACACTACCATCACACCTATAATAACTCCCGCAGGGATGCATCGATAAACCGTTTTTAAGGTAATAAATTTGGCAGCAAGCCCCGCACCTGCGACTATCCCCACCGCAACCATCGCATTTAGAATGGTTGGTGTGGTGTTGTCTTGTAACCCCAACGCTACAGGCACCCATGCAACGAGCAGAAAACGCAACGTTACCCCGGCCCCCCAGAACAAGCTAGTTCCGACTAGTGAAAAACGACTCTCTTGATTCGCCCATAGCACACGGCAAGCACTGAAAAAAGACGCCATCAACAGCTTAAGATCCCAACCTTTTCCAGGCCTCGCCGCAACTAAGTGTGGGATGAAAAAATTCGCAATAACGGCTAACGCATACAGTGCAGCACATGTACCTAACGCTAAGATTAAGTTAATATCGGACAGCATTCCTCCGACAACTGACCCCACTAAAATGGCTGCAATTGTTGAAGCCTCCATCACACCATTGGCCTTAACAAGGTTATCGCCGCCAGTGAGTTCACCGAGAATACCGTATTTAGCCGGTGAATAGGATGCTGCACCGATCCCCACTAACCCATAGCAAAGGAATGGGTTTAGGCCAAAACAAATCCCTAGTGCTCCAATAAATTTAAAGATGTTAGAAAACAACATCACTCGGCCTTTTGAAAACCTATCCGCGATTTGCCCAACAAATGGCGCTAAAATGATGTAAGTAAAAACAAACACCATTTGCAAGATAGGGTGACTCCACTCGGGGTAAAATTCGGCTTTGAGCTGGGCTAATATGGCAAATAATAATGCATTATCCGCAAATGCAGAGAGGAACTGTGAAGCCAGTACTGCTTTCATACCTCGGCTCATTAGCGGTGAATTGGAAGTGCTTTCTTGCATATTATTCATCCTTTAATGCCATTTGCTTTAATGTAACAAAATCCGTTTTACCACTACCTAGCACTGGCAACTCTTTAACAAAACGAATATCGCGTGGAACCGCTAACTCGGTTAATCCTTTACTTTTGGCTGCACTGGATAATGCGCTACGGTCTAATTCTTTATCTGTTGTGAACAAAACAAGTGCTTCACCTTTACTGCTATCTGGCTTTGTAACCACACCGTGATTTGCATTGGGAGAAATAGATGCCACCATTTGCTCGATACTTTCGAGGGAAACCATTTCTCCTGCAAGTTTAGCAAAACGTTTAACACGGCCTTTTATAGTACAGAAATTTTTATGGTCTAATTCAACGATATCACCAGTGTCGTACCAACCTTCCTCTATTTCACCTTGTGCATTTTCAGCTTGCGGTGTTTCAAGGACGCCAGGGGCTTCAACGCGCAAATACCCTTTCATAATATTTGGGCCTTTAAGCTGTAATTTACCACCCTGTTCAATTCCAGAAATTGGAATAATTCGCGCTTCCATTTCAGGTAAAATTTGCCCAACAGAGCCTTCTTTCGCGGCCATAGGGACATTGATTGATACAATTGGTGCACATTCAGTGACCCCATAACCTTCAAGAATTCGGATGCCAAATTTATCAAACCAGATTTTTTTCGTTTTATCCGATAATTTTTCTGCACCGGCAACCACATAACGTAAACGTGCGAAATCATACTGATGAGCAAACCGTGCGTAGTTACCTAAAAAGGTTGATGTTCCGAATAATACGGTGCAGTTTTTGTCATAGACTAATTCAGGAATGACTCGGTAATGCAATGGGCTTGGATAAAGGAAAACTCGGCTTCCTGAAAATAGAGGGATAAATAAACCAACCGTCAAACCAAATGCGTGAAATAACGGCAGTGACGACATAAAACGGTCACGTGGGGTGAAATCAGCGATCGTTTTTATTTGTTCTACGTTTGCCATCAAGCTAGCATGGCTGTGAACAACACCTTTTGGTGTACCTTCAGAACCAGATGTGAATAAAACAACGGCTTCATCAGACGGTTTACGAGGAAGAATGGCTTTTTTAGGGTTGAATAAGTGTTTAATAATCCATAATTTATCTTGCCATGTTACCGTATCTTTTAAATCTTCAAGATAAATCCAACTTGCTTCTGGCACTTGTTCTGGAATATGCGTTAAGTTGCCTTTTTCCAAAAATTGGCGCGAAGTAAAGACTACTTTCGCCGCAGAGGCTTTTAACGCGTTACTAATACCGTGACTGCCCGCTGTGTAATTGAGCATAGCAGGTACTCGGCCTCTCATTAAAGCACCGAAAATTGCAGCCGCGGTGACTGTCGCATTTGGCAATAATAGGCCAACTCTTTCATTTTCATGTGTATAGCGTTCAATAATACGACCAACCCCTAAGGTTTTTTTCAATAGGGATTGATATGAGTCTTCTTTAAATGCGATGTCCTCGATACAAGGCGTACGGCGCCCAAAAAACTGAACACTTTGAATAAATTCTTCAACTAATGTGACTTGTGGTAAACAAGACATACGAGCAGATTTCATGATTTGGTACAGGTGTTCACCAGCCAGAGCTCGACGCTCTACAGCCTTAGGTGCTTCAGGCATTGGGATAGCTTGTGCCGGCAAGATATGCAATGTGATCTTCGGAAACCATTTTAATGGAAAAATGCCTTTCAGACGCCCAAAATGGCTATATTGAGCCCCTTCTATACGAATAGGAACAACTTTTGCTCCAGACTTTGCGGCCACAAAAGCCGCTCCTTCGTATATTTTCATTAAAGAGCCATGAACTGAAATTCGGCCTTCTGGAAAAATAACTATCGGGCGCCCTTTTTCTACCTCTTTAACTAGATGACGAATACCTAGAGGGTTGGCAGGATCAAGAGGGACAATATCTGCATAGGGCTTAAGGCGCTTCACCATTTTTGGTGTGGCAAATGTTGAATAAACAGCAAATACAGGTTTAACAGGTAAGAAAAGTGCGATTAATACACCATCAAGGAAAGAAACATGATTAGGTGTAATCAAACATTTATCTTGATTAAACTCTTTCGCATCGCCAATAACTTGCACGCGAAACAAAAATTTAAGTACTGTTTTGACTATCTTTGCCAACATAATGAGTCCCTATACTATGATTATATTTTTATATATTAGTGTGATACAACTATACCTTTAGTGACATCTATCTTACTGAGCTACTCCCTTTGCTCTAATTAGTATATTCCGAAAACACCGCAGGCTTATTAGTCATTAGTTTAAGTTAAATCATTAAGTTGTGCGATGATATCGTCGACAGGCTGCGCAGCATCAATAATATGGTGAGCAGTCGCACGGTAGATAGGTTCCCTTTGTTGCATCACTTCTTCAATTTCTTCAATTAAAGATTTCCCGGTCAAACTTGGTCGTTGATCCGCTTGTGGCTCTGCTGCAAGGCGTTTTGCTAAAACTTCAGGATGGGTATTTAAATAAATAACAGTGCCGTTATTACGCATAATTTGCTGATTTTCTTCTGCGAGAACCAGGCCTCCGCCAGTAGAAACAATCATATTATTTTGCTTAATCGACTTAAGGACGTCAGTTTCTAGCTGACGAAAGTAATCCCAACCGTGCTGTTCAACAATTTCAGCGATACTTTTTCCCGCTTTTTCTAAAACCAATTTATCTGTATCAACAAATTGATAGCCTTTAGATTCTGCAAATTTTTTACCAATTGTGGTTTTACCCGAACCTCTTGGACCGATAATGTAAAACATTAAATTTCATCCCATCATCATGAATACTAAGCAATACTGATTACAAATTTACTTATGATAAATTGCTTAATTTGACAAATAAAAAAAGAAAGCCACACAAGTGTGGCGATAGACTGCTGCCAAACATATTATGTTTGGCAGCAATCTAATAGGTTTTGAAAATAAACTAGGAAAATCAATTTATTGATTTTTGGCTGATAACACAAAGCGGGAAAAACCACGCTTTTATCTCGCTTTGTCAACAACCTCAAGCCACACAAGTGTGGCTATCTCATCATTTTTACTCATTATGGACGACTCAAAAAGTCGCCATATCCGATCCATTTATACGTTGTTAGTGCATCTAACCCCATAGGGCCACGTGAGTGTAATTTCTGCGTACTTACTGCGACCTCTGCACCTAAACCAAACTGACCACCATCAGTAAAGCGAGTGCTTGCATTAACATATACCGCTGCTGAATCTACACATTGAACAAAATAGTCAGCTTGATGAATAGATTCTGTCAAGATAGCATCAGAATGCGCAGTACCATACTGGCGAATATGGTCAATAGCTGCGTCAATGTCATCCACAATTTCTACGTTAAGATCCAGTGATAACCACTCATCGACAAGGTTTTCAGGTTTTACATCAACAACTTTCGCTGGGCCTTGTTTTAGTAATGGAAGTGCTTTTTCACTCGCATGCAGAGTGACTTGTTGCTGCGCCATTTTTTCACTTAAAAACGGTAGGAACTCAGTCGCAATCTCTTTATGAACTAATAATGTTTCAAGTGAATTACAGGCACTTGGGCGCTGAACTTTCGCATTAATAATCACATCAATGGCTTTATTAAAATCCACCGATTTATCAACAAATGTATGGCAAACACCAATGCCCCCGGTAATTACCGGGATCGTGGATTGCTCACGACATAATTTATGTAACCCCGCACCGCCACGAGGGATTAGCATATCAATGTAACGATCTAATTTGAGTAATTGTGCAACTAATTCACGGTCCGGATTATTAATAGCTTGTACTGCATCTGCTGGCAAGCCGCTATTTTCCAATGCTTTTTGAATAACTTCCACTACCGCAAGGTTAGTATGATGCGTCTCTTTCCCGCCACGCAAAATGACCGCATTACCTGTTTTTAAACATAACGAAGCCACATCAACGGTAACATTAGGGCGAGCTTCATAAATAACGCCAACAACTCCCAATGGAACACGGCGACGTTGTAAATTTAAACCGCTATCCAATTGGCTTCCATCAATGATTTGCCCAACAGGATCAGCTAATTGACATACTTTTCTGACATCATCAGCAATACTTTTTAAACGCTCTGGCGTCAATAATAATCGGTCTTGTAACGCCTCACTCATACCGCTTGCTTTTGCCTGCGCCATGTCTTTTTGATTCGCTGCCAGTATAACTGCATTATCTTGTTCTAGTAGATCTGCAATTTGTAATAGTGCTGCATTTTTTTGTTTGGTACTTAACTGAGCTAATTGCCATGAAGCAACTCTTGCTGCCTTACCCATTGTCTCTAACATAATTAACTCACTATCATATCATCACGATGAACAGCCACAGAACCGTGTTCATAACCAAGTATTTTACTGATTTCTTGTGAATGGTGCCCAGCAATCATTCTCAGTGCATCACTGTTATAATGGCTGACCCCATGAGCTAGGTCTTTTCCTGCCATATTACGAATACGGATCACTGCGCCTCGAGAGAAATCGCCTTCAATCTTTTTAATTCCTTTTGGCAACAATGAACTCCCTTTTTCCATAATTGCCAGTTGTGCACCATCATCAATGTAGACATCCCCAGCGGCTGGAGCACCGAAAATCCAACGTTTACGATTTTCCATTGGATTTTTTTGCCCATAAAAACGGGTACCAACTGGAAGATTTTCAATAACCGCATTAATAACATCGGGTTTATTGCCTGCTGCAATGATAACATCAATTCCTGCGCGGCCCGCGACATCTGCTGCTTGTAATTTAGTTGCCATTCCACCGGTTCCTAACCCGCTAACGCTTCCCCCCGCCATTTCACGAAGTTCATCATTGATACCATACACTTCGGGTATCAATTTTGCATTTGGATTACTGCGTGGGTCAGCATCATATAAGCCTTCGATATCCGTGAGTAATAGCAGTTTGTCGGCATCGCCAAGAATCGCGGCCAAAGCGGATAGATTGTCATTATCACCGACTTTAATTTCTGCGGTAGCAACGGCATCATTTTCATTAATAACTGGAATGATTCCGTTATCTAACAGAGCTTGCAAGGTATCTCGTGCATTTAAGAAACGTTCTCTGTCTTCTAAATCGGCTCGTGTCAGTAACATTTGCCCGATATGAATACCATAAATGGAGAATAACCGTTCCCATAACTGAATTAAACGACTTTGACCGACCGCCGCAAGCAACTGTTTAGATGCTATGGTAGCCGGCAGTTCAGGGTAATTTAAATGTTCGCGACCCGCGGCAATTGCCCCAGAAGTCACAATAATAATGCGATGCCCTTTTTCATATTGCTGCGCGCATTGCCTGACAAGCTCAACAATATGAGCTTGATTTAAACGGCGCGAGCCCCCTGTTAATACACTGGTCCCTAATTTAACTACCAGCGTCTGGCTATTTTTCATCATTTTTCTGCCATTAGGATTAATAAACCAAAAAGTAGGTATCATTTTTATCAGGAGAAGCGCGTTATGCCAACAAGCATAACGCAAAATTCAACAAAAGTTGGTTTAAAACAAATTTATGCGCTTAATTCCAGTTTTAATTCTGCCATTAGCGGGGAGGGAAAGAGGCTTAACTCAAGTTCAGATAATTGTTTTGCAAGGGCTTGGTGAAATGACACTAAATTTTGCTCGGTCGCTTCAATGGTTGCCGCATCTTTTAGTGCTTTGACTTGCCAACTACCATGACTGTTGTATAGGCCAAAATGATAAATAAATTCAAAGCCCTTATCAGTTGCTACCAATTTTAGCCACCACCCCCAAAATTCGCGTTTTTCTGGGGCAATATTTGCATTCACGCAAACAACGAGGCTATCAAATATATAACAGCCATTTAAACATTGTTTTTCACGTAAATAAGGTCCTATCGAAGCAAACTTCTTTAAATACTTTCCATTTGAGTAATCAGTCGGTAAAGCCATGTTAAGGATCTCCTTCTTGGGAAGATCCCTTTTTAACAAATGGGTAAAAATAAGCAAGTTATTAAATAAAATTAAAGTATTTTTGCTTTTAACCAATTAGTAGTTTCACTTAACGCCTTTTCAAAATTAGCAAAAACAGGCTGGCTTGGTAGCATTATCGTATCAGCATCCATCGAAGAGCGTCGAATTAAATCAGATTCGGCTTTAGGGCTATAAATATCATCTTTGAGGCTAACCGATAACATTGGGACTTTACTGCGTCGCCCTAAAAGCCCTTGATTTTTAAGTGAATAACAACTTAACTCATGGCGTAAAGCAGAACCATCAACTTGATAAATACCCAAACGACTGGCGAACACATCCAGAACCATTCGAGGAATATCCTGCTGATATTTCTCTTCATGCAATAAACTGTGCACAATTGGCCCTATGACAGCGACTGCTTTAATCTTATCTGGACACATATAAGCTAATCTTAATGCTATATTTGCGCCAAAACGCATACCCACGATACCAAAACGCGTGTGGTCAATCCAAGCGATATCCCCAATCTGGCGAACAATTTGCTCATGTAGGGTGCTTGTTTCCTGTGTAAGCTTTTGTTTTACCGAATAACCAATAGATGGCATATCCAGTGTTAGCATCGCAATACCGAGAGGTTCGAGGTAGTCACGGAAATAGCGGCAAAAATCAATTTGTAAGCTATCTAACATGCCGCAAATCATCACGGTCGGGTAAGGCCCTTGACCGTGTGAAGGAATATGTAAAAAGCCACAGACTTCTTTTCCACCATCAACTTTAAATGGAATTTTCTTTAAGCGATATTGAGAAAATTTTGCTGCGCTATCATACGCTTTACAAGCCAACAAAATAGCTTGGTCAGCCAGCTCGTCACCTTTAATAAAAGGATAAGCTGCAATGCTGTACAAATTAGCAGAACGCAACCAAGCATCCCCTGCTTCTGCACCTTTTTCAAACTCTAACGCTTTTTGCTGCCAATGCATGGCTTGCTGGGACCATTCAAAACACCAGTTTCCACGACGATTACCAATGACTGTATCCAATAAATTATCATCACTACGCTCAGCATCTGAGATAGCAATACGGCTTAGCACCTCTTCAATTTCTAAGGCGTCTATTCCCCGCCAAATCCACATTAAGCGGTTAATCATACGGTACCACCCCGCATGGTGAGACCCACTTAACACACTATGTTCTTTAATTTGAGAAATTGTTTGAGATGAATAAGAGACTAATGTTGACGTTTCAACTTGTCTGACTTTAGGTTTGAAAAGTTTTTCTGAAAGGTTTTGCTGAGTCATCCCTATTTCCTTGTCTATCAGAGTTGAATTTGGCCAAAAATAAAGGGAATGCAAAAATGCACTCCCCAAATTATATCGTGTTTAGCTTAAAAATTTTAGGTATTAATGTGTTTTTGCAATCAATAAATTCTATAACACTTTATAATTACAATGTTTTTACCTAAAGCTCGCGTAAAACACAGATTTATTTATCTTGTTCACACAATGGTTTAACAAAAACGACGCCCATATCCCATGGCTGTTCGATCCATGTGTCTTGTGGAATATCAACTATGTAGTCATCCACTAATGGACGCCCTGCAGGTTTTGCAAAAATAGTAACAAAGTGGGCTTTAGGGTACATGTTACGGATAGCTTGAGCTGTGCCGCCTGTATCCACCAAATCATCAATGACAATATAGCCTTCACCATCACCTTCAGCACGTTTAATCACGGTTAATTCGCGCTGGTTGTCATGGTCATAGCTAGAAATACAAACGGTGTCAACGTTACGAATACCAAGTTCGCGTGCTAGAAGTGCTCCAGGAACAAGGCCACCACGGCTAACCGCGATAATACCGGTCCATTGCTCTACTGGTAATAAACGTTGTGCGAGTTTACGGGCATGTATTTGCAACATATCCCACGTTACGACATATTTTTCGCTCATAAAATTCGGGTCCCGACTGCTGAGTAAATCTGAAATGTGTCTTGCGGAAAAAAGGTTGCGCGAGATTATAGTGATTTGGCCGGTTAAAAACCAGTAAAAAGCACCATTCGACATTAATTATTATCATTTACACTGTCCATTGCTCAAAAGAAAGTGTTATCCTGAGTTTATAAAAGAGGCAGCCTTTAATTCGAAACTTCAGGCTGTTAGGTCATAATTACAGCAATATTCCTTTTAAAATTGAAGCTGAAATTAACGTTGGTTGCCGATCAGCTCCTACTGGGTTATTCAGGATATTATCCCTAAATAGTTCAATTTGTAGCTAGGCGGCAAATGAGTAAATCCTAGGAGCATACATAAGTATGTGACTGGGATTTATGAATGAAGCCAACAACGCTACAGATTGAAATATAAAGGGAAAATAAAAGGAGAGAGACGTGTCTGAGCTAGCTACATTATCCCCCCAACCACTATGGGACATCTTCGCGAAAATCTGTTCTATCCCGCACCCTTCATACCACGAAGAAGCCTTAGCCGCACATATTGTTGATTGGTCAAAACAAAAAGGCTTTCACGTTGAACGTGATGAAGTGGGTAATATTCTGATCCGTAAACCTGCAACCCCTGGTTATGAAAACCGCAAAGGCGTTGTTTTACAAGCTCACTTAGACATGGTGCCACAGAAAAATAACGACACGGTACATGACTTTAAAACAGATCCAATTCGTCCATATGTTAATGGTGAATGGGTCACCGCTGAAGGAACCACTTTAGGTGCTGATAACGGCATTGGCTTAGCTTCTGCGTTGGCTGTTCTTGCTGATGATAGTGTTGAGCATGGGCCAATGGAAGTTCTTCTGACCATGACTGAAGAAGCCGGCATGGAAGGTGCGTTTGGCTTGAAAGCAGGCTGGTTACAAGCCGATATTCTGATTAACACCGACTCAGAAGAAGAAGGTGAAATTTACATGGGTTGTGCTGGTGGGGTTGACTTTACCTCTACGTTTGACCTGACGCGTGAAGCATTACCACAAGGCTATAAAACCTTCACAATGACCCTAAAAGGCCTAAAAGGTGGGCACTCTGGTGGTGATGTACATTTAGGCTTAGGTAATGCCAATAAGCTGTTAGCACGTTTTCTAGCTGGCCACGCAGAAGATTTAAACCTAAAACTATTAGATTTCAGAGGTGGTACTGTTCGTAACGCCATTCCTCGGGAAGCTTACGCCATTATTGCCGTTCCTGCGAACAAAGTCGCTGAGTTAACTGCCCTAAGAGCTCGTTATGAAGATATTCTGAAAAATGAATTAGCCGTCGTTGAGCCTAACCTTGTTCTGCTACTAGATGAAACGCAAAGCGAATTAAAAGCACTTTCTGATGACTGCCAAAAACGTTTTGTTTTCTTCTTAAATGCGGCGCCAAACGGTGTGATCCGCATGAGTGATGTTGCCATTGGCGTGGTTGAAACCTCACTTAACGAAGGTGTTGTACGACTAACTGAAGATAAAGCAGAAATTATCTTCCTTGTTCGTTCACTTATCGATAGCGGCAAAAACTACGTTGTTAACATGTTGACATCTATCAGTAAATTAGCACAAGCCCAATACCGTGCAGAAGGTAGCTACCCAGGTTGGCAACCAGATGCAGACTCACCAGTAATGCATTTAGTCAGCGATACCTACAACAAGCTGTTCGGTAAAATCCCTAATGTCATGGTGATCCACGCAGGACTTGAGTGTGGTCTATTCAAAAAACCTTACCCAGACATGGATATGGTTTCAATTGGGCCAACTATTCGCGGTGCACACTCCCCTGATGAACGTGTACACATTGCAAGCGTTGGAGAGTATTGGAAATTACTAACTGCGGTTTTAAAAGCAATTCCAGTCAAAGAATAAGCAATTAATTGTTATGAAACACCCATCATGCGATGGGTGTTTTTTATAATTCAAGTAATAATTGCCTTTCAAGCTGCGGGCTTTGCAGCATCACATGCAAACCAACTAACCGAACACCACGCCCTAAGCGGCGATTATCCCAAACTTGTTTCGCTATCTGGACTAAATCTTGTTTATTAAGAATTGGGTATACGTGTTCTTGTGTTGTTTGCTGAAAGTCTGCAAATTTAAATTTTACACCTTGACGAGCAATACGCAGATCGGGTTTTACCTTCGCTAGACGTAATTGTAGTTCGTCATAGAGTTTATCAAGCAGAGGCAGACAATCGCTCCATTGATATATATCTTCTGCAAGGGTGCGTTCAACCCCTACCGACTTTCTGAGTCTATCAGGGTTAATAGCACGCTCATCGATACCATGGCATCGATCCCAAAGTACCTGCCCGAATTTACCCATGCTTTTAACCAATGTAACAACATCATATTTTTGGACGTCAGCACAAGTGAGTAACCCCATATCCGCTAATTTCTGAGCGGTTACCTTACCCACGCCAGGAATTTTTTTAAGGGGCAAGCTAAGAATAAATTGATCCATATTTTGCGGCGTGATCACGAATTGGCCATTGGGTTTATTCATATCTGAAGCTATTTTCGCCAAAAATTTTATTGGCGCTATCCCCGCTGAAGCGGTTAATTGCAGTTCATCAAAGATTTGCTGGCGAATGGCCTCAGCAATTAGCGTTGCAGAGCCATGTAATTGCGTACAATCAGTGACATCCAAATAAGCTTCATCAAGAGAAAGTGGTTCTATGAGGTCAGTATAGCGAGCAAATATTTTTCGAATATACAGGGAGGTTTCTTTGTAAAGTGCCATATGCCCAGGAACCACTTTCAAGTGAGGGCAAAGCCTAAGTGCAATCGCAGTAGACATCGCACTGTGAACACCGTAGCGACGGGCTTCATAATTTGCAGTACTAATAACGCCTCGGCGATCTGCGCTTCCCCCCACTGCAATGGGGACATTACGAAGGCTTGGGTCGTCACGCATTTCGATCGCTGCATAAAAGCAGTCCATATCAATATGAATAATTTTACGCACGGGTTAACTCTGCCAATCAAACACCTGATTAAATATACAGTATTTTTATTAGCCATGCAATTATTGTCACATCACCATAAAATTGACGAATGAAAAAGCTAACTCCATGATAATTAGGTAATTCATATTATTGCAATAATCATCTGCCAAGCTATCCAACTCTAGATTCGGCTTAAAGTTTGTCTTAAAAATAAGTATTACTACTTACTTTTAAACAAAAAAGTAATAAAAAGAGTTGTTTTACCAACAACAATATCTTGAAAAACTATTTATGGATCATCTCTATGGCAATTATATCAACATCAAAATATGTTAAATTTATGGCTCCTCTCATTATGCTGCTTGCTAGCCAAACAGTTTTCGCACTATCCCCTAATTTAGCACTATCCCCTAAAATTGTAGCTCACCGTGCAGGAACAGCAGATGCACCAGAAAACACAATTTATGCCATTGATTTAGCCAAGCAAAATAATGCCGATGCTATTTGGCTTACCGTTCAACTTAGTAAAGATAATCAATTAGTCCTATATCGTCCGAGTGATCTAGATTCATTGACGGACAAAAAAGGTAACGTATCTGCTTATACAGTAGAACAACTCAATCACGTCAATGCTGCTTATAAGTTTAGTCAAAAACATAATCAGCAATTCCCCTTACAAAAAACAACTATCACTACACTAGAAAATATTCTGCAAAAATACCCAGACACAACTTTCTACGTAGATTTAAAATCCCCTGATGCCAACCCTGATATTCAAGCAAAGGCGATTTTAGCTCTCTTAGATAAAACTAATGCATTTAACCAAGTACGTTTTTATTCCACTAATGATGAATTTTTAAAAGCACTCAAATCCCTTTCTCCAAAGATCCCATTATTTGAAAGTCGTGATGAGACTCGCACCCTGTTGGCAAATGTTGTGATGAACCATCAATGTTCAATAGAAAATGACAAAACAACAACTCGCTGGTATGGCTTTGAACTACATCGTAAAGTTGAAGTGGTCGAAAAATATACTTTAGGCGAAGCACGCTCGCCAGCAACCCTTTCATGGGATAAAGAAGCCATTGACTGTTTTAGAAAAAATGGCAATGCCTATATCATTGTCTTTGGTGTTAATAATGACAGTGACTACCAACTCGCAAAAGAAATTGGTGTTGATGCTGTAATGGTTGATTCCCCAAAAGCATTTAAAAAATAATCTAATAACATCACCTAAGCTATTATTACTTTAATAATAGCTTAGGAATTAAATCACATCTTAAAAACATTCTTTTCATCAATTAATAATAATTGTTCTTAATTTACTGCTATAGAAAACTTGATATATTTAATCCATCACAAAAATTCTATTTAAAATAATTTAAAAAAGGTTTTATATGTCAAATATTGGAACAATGATTGTCGAGAATTATTGGAATGAAACATTAAGGAAAGTTGAAATACATTATCATAATAGTGATAACCCCTATGATAATGTGTTTATATTTTATAATCTAGCACATGCCACATCTAGCTCTAACGTAAATTCATTCCCTTACTCAACAACAGGTAAAAGTGCTTGGAAAGCTAAAATTACTACGAAAAGTAATGAACTGTGGAGTAGTGGTGATTTTTTACCTTGCCAAATTAACAACAATGATAATGGAAAGGTCACGATTAGATTTGATGGTGAGACAAAAAGCATGCATGTTAATTACCCTGTCTCTGTTTCATGTGCTAAGAAAATGCAATTAATTTAGACTGTATAACGGGAAAGTAATATTTGGAGATGTCTAATAACTATATTTAGACATCTCCGGCTCATTACTAGTTATAGAACCGTTAAATATTACTATTCAAATAATACGGTTTTTATCCAGTAATTTTTGACGGGCTTCTTCACGCGCCATACGTTTTTTACGTGCATCACAAGGCTCAGGGCAATCACACACCTTTTCAACACCAATACTGCTTAACCCGCCGCAGCTACCTTGGATACTCTTACGTTTAATAATATACCCAAGTGACATACCTAAAAAGGCCAGCAAAAACAGTGCAAAGGCTGCAATAAAAATATTCAGCATTTTTTATCCTCCTACAACTACTGTTTTTTGGTTAAAAATGGTTCGAATGCCTTAGTATAGCGCTCTTCAAAACCTTTATCTGTCTTAACAATCATAAAAACAGGAATATTCATTTTTTCAGCTAAAGCAAAGCCAACTTCAGGCCCTAAAACATTTAGTCCTGTAGATAAGCCATCAGCACTCATGCAATTTTCTGCAATTACTGTAATAGAGACTAAATTATGTGTGATTGGTTTTCCTGTTTTTGGGTCTATCGTATGAGAAAAACGAACGCCATCTTGCTCGAAGTAATTACGGTAGTCCCCTGATGTAGCGATAGAGCGGTCACCTGGTTCAATAATCTCTTGTGCTGTTTGGCTGACACCATCCGATGCGGGTTTTTCTATTGCGATACGCCATGGCACTTCTTTACCATTTGTTCCTTTCGTACGCACTTCACCACCAATATCAACCATATAATTATTGATACCTAATGATTCTAAATATTCAGCAACAACGTCGACACCATAACCTTTCGCAATGGAGGAAAGATCGACATATAGCTCAGGGATTGTTTTAATTAAGTTATTATCTTGAACAGCGAGTTTTTCGATACCAACCCATGCTCTGCGCTTAGCCAATTCTTCATCCGAAGGTGCTTTAGTGACTCTTCCTTCAGGGCCAAACCCCCATAAATTAACTAAAGGCCCAACCGTTACATCTAATGAACCATCTGTCAGCTTATTAATTTCAATGGCTTTTTTAACTACAGTTGCCGTTGCTGCAGAAACAGGGAACGGTGTATTGACTTCTTTAAACTGATTAAAACGACTTAATTCTGAGTCTGGGCGATATGTTGACATTTGGTCGTTAACTTCTTCCAAACGTTTATCTATTTCGGCTTGAATTGCTTCAGGCTTTGGCTCCGAAGAATCTGTGACATATTTAACCGAATAATACGTACCCATTGTTTGCCCCTGAAGATTCTGTTGTTCAGGTCCACCACAGGCAGTAAGAAACAGTGCTGCAACAAATAGCAGTACCGAGGTATAAATTCTTTTACTTAGCATAATTTTCTCCGCGTCAATCATGAGCGCATTTTGTTAAGGCCGCCCAGACTATTAACACACTTTACATCGTCACCCATGCAGAGAATGTTCCAGTCAAAATAATCATAAACCTACCTATTAACCGTTAACTAATTAGCGCTTAATAGATTTACTAAAATCACAAAGAGGGAAAATATTTTCCCTCTTTAAAGTGTTACTGTCTACTGACTTTGATTAGTCTAATAAAATCAGCTAAGTTGCTTAACCACCGAAGTCATCCAATAAGATATTTTCATCTTCAACTCCGAGGTCTTTCAACATTTTGATCACGGCAGCATTCATCATTGGAGGACCACACATGTAGAACTCACAATCTTCCGGTGCTGGATGATCTTTCAAGTAGTTTTCATATAAGACATTATGGATGAAGCCAGTATAACCATTCCAATTATCTTCAGGCATAGGGTCAGAAAGTGCTACATTCCATGTAAAGTTTTCATGTTCTGCAGCGAGTTGGTCAAAATCTTCGGTGTAGAACATCTCACGGACAGAACGTGCACCATACCAGAAACTAATCTTACGTTTAGAATCTAAGCGGCGCAGTTGGTCGAATATATGAGAACGCATTGGTGCCATACCCGCACCACCACCGATAAACACCATTTCAGCTTCCGTTTCTTTAGCGAAAAACTCACCAAACGGCCCAGAAATAGTCACTTTATCCCCTGGCTTTAATGACCAAATATAAGAGGACATAATTCCTGGTGGAACATCCGGATTACGAGGTGGTGGTGTAGCAATACGCACGTTTAGCATGATAATACCATGCTCTTCCGGGTAGTTTGCCATGGAATAGGCGCGAACAGTTGGCTCTTTAACCTCAGACACATAACGGAATAGGTTAAATTTATCCCAATCTTCACGGTACTCTTCTGGTACATCAAAATCTTCATATTTGACAACATGTGCAGGGCATTCAATCTGAATAAAGCCACCCGCACGGAAAGGAACGACCTCTCCTTCTGGAATTTTCAATTTCAGCTCTTTAATGAAAGTGGCTTTGTTATCATTAGAAATAACTTCACACTCCCATTTTTTCACGCCAAATATTTCTTCTGGAAGCTCAATTTTTAAATCTTGCTTAACGTTGACCTGACACGCTAACCGGCAGCCTTCTTTTGCTTCACGTTTATTAATGTGAGAAAGCTCAGTAGGCAGAATATCACCACCGCCTTCTTTGATTTTCACACGGCACTGACCACAAGAGCCACCACCACCGCACGCTGATGAAACAAAAATACCTTGGTTTGATAACATGCCTAATAGCTTGTCACCCGCAGGAGCTTCAAAACTTTTGTCTGGATCGCCATTAACTTCAACTTTGATGTTCCCTGTGTTGACTAGCTTGGATTTTGCAAACAGGATTAAGCCTGTCAGCACCAAGACAATCAGGGTAAACATCACGACACCTAAAATAATAATTTCCATGAATTCTTCTCGCCTTTATAGCTGCACACCGGAGAAGGACATAAAGCCCAATGCCATTAAACCGGTTGTCACAAAGGTGATACCTAACCCTTTTAGACCCGATGGAATATCTGAGTACTTCATCTTCTCTCGAATAGCTGCCATCAATACGATTGCGAGCATCCAACCGATCCCCGAACCGAACCCATATACGACCGATTCGCTAAAGTTATAGTCACGTTGCGCCATGAAAGAAACACCACCAAAAATGGCACAGTTAACGGTAATCAATGGCAAAAAGATACCTAACGCGTTATACAGTGATGGGAAGTAGCGATCTAAAATCATTTCAAGGATCTGAACTAACGCGGCAATAACACCGATAAACGTGATGAAGTTCAAGAAGGATAAGTCGATACCTTCAGCAATCGCACCATCACGCAATACTAAGTTGTATACCAAGTTATTAGCTGGGACAGAAATCCCAAGAACTACCGTTACAGCGATACCCAGTCCAAAAGCAGTTTTTACATTCTTCGATACCGCAAGGAAGGTACACATTCCCAAGAAAAATGCTAATGCCATATTTTCAATAAAAATGGCTTTAACAAACAGGCTAATATAGTGTTCCATGTGATTAGTCCTTCTCTACCTGAGCTGGTTTCAGGGTACGTAACCCCCAAATCAGCATACCGATGATAAAGAATGCACTTGGCGCGAGGAGGAACAGGCCATTTGGCATGTACCAACCACCGGTTTGTAGTGATTCAAAAACTGTGATACCAAACAATTTGCCGGAACCAAATAACTCACGTAAAAAGCCGACTAAAACAAGGATCACACCGTAACCTAGGCCATTACCAATACCGTCCATGAAGCTTTCAATTGGTGGTGCTTTCATTGCATAAGCTTCAGCACGCCCCATTACGATACAGTTAGTAATAATCAAGCCAACAAATACAGAAAGTTGTTTTGATATTTCATAGGCATATGCACGTAAAATTTGGTCAACCACAATAACTAAAGAAGCAATGATTGCCATTTGAACGATAATACGTACGCTGCTCGGAATATAATTCCTGATGAGTGAAATAAAGAAGTTAGAAAATGCCGTCACTAAGGTTACAGCAATCGTCATAACGAGTGCTGTTTCTAACTTCGTTGTCACTGCCAGTGCAGAACAAACCCCTAATACCTGTAAAGCAATTGGGTTGTTATCCAATAACGGTCCAAGTAGGACGCGTTTTACTTCTTTTGAATCAGCCATTATTCAGCGCTCCTTCACGTACTTTTTTCAGGAACGGACCAAAACCGTTATCCCCTAACCAGAAATCAAACATATGCTGGATTCCGTTTGATGTTAGAGTCGCACCTGAAAGGCCGTCGATACCGAATGGGTTATCTGTCGCACCACCGCGCACTATTTTAATTGCCGGAACCCCCTGCTCATTGAACAGTTTTTTACCTGGCCATTGGGCTTTCCACTGAGGGTTATCAACCTCACCGCCCAGCCCTGGTGTTTCGCCATGTGCATAGTAAGTAATACCACGAGAGGTGACACCATCTACATCTACCGCAATAAAGGCATACATGACAGACCACAAACCAGAGCCGTAAACAGGTAAAATAATTTGTGATACTTTTCCAGCTTCATCTTTAACTAAATAGATTTCAGCGCTATTGGCACGACGGCGAATTTTTGCAATATCTTCTGCAGGAGAGAGTGCAATACTCGTTTCTTCGCTGCGTAGCTCGCTATTTAAGTCATAACGGCTAGTGCTATCAGATAATTCATTAGTTTTAAAATTCAAAAGCTTAGGTTCGATACGATCCTTATATACATCTTGAACTTCCTCAGCGGTCATTTTAGGTTGCAGCAAGCCAGCAACACTTAAAATATTACGTTGAGTATCTAACTGAATCTGTTCTTGCTGCTGTGGTTTTAGACCAACTGCAGCCCCTGCGACGACAATAGAGCAAACTAGACAAAGAATAAAAACAACTAGAAATGTTCTGCCGACGCTATCGTTATTCATTGGTTTTTCATTAGCCACGAGCTTTTCTCCGCTTAATATTTGCTTGAACGACCAGATAGTCAAACAGAGGAGCAAACAGGTTGGCGAATAGGATCGCCAGCATCATCCCTTCTGGATAAGCTGGGTTAACAACCCTGATAAGAACACACATTACACCGATCAGAATGCCGTACGCCCATTTACCTTTGTCTGTGAAAGACGCTGATACCGGGTCTGTCGCCATAAAAATCATACCGAATGCGAAGCCACCAAGTACCATGTGCCACCACCATGGCATGGCAAATAACGGGTTAGTATCAGAGCCAATAGCATTGAATAGGTAGGACATTGCAATCATGCCAACCATCACGCCAGCAACAATACGCCATGATGCGATACGGAAGAACATGATAAGAGCACCACCAATAAACAACATCAGTGTTGACACTTCACCAATTGAACCTGGCATATTACCTAAAAAGGCTTGCATCCAAGTAATAGGTTCATGAGTCACCGTGTTCATTAGGGCATGCTCACCACCGGTTGCCCATTGTGATAATGGTGTCGCACCAGAGAAGCCATCTGCTGCAGTCCAAACTAAGTCACCTGATATTTGAGCAGGATAAGCAAAGAATAAGAAAGCACGGCCAGCTAATGCCGGGTTTAAGAAGTTACGCCCAGTACCGCCAAAAATTTCTTTCGCAACAACAACCCCGAAAGTGATACCTAATGCAGCCTGCCATAAAGGAATGGTTGGTGGCACAATCAAGGCAAATAAAATCGAGGTAATAAAGAAGCCTTCGTTAATTTCATGGCCGCGGATCATGGCGAATAAAACTTCCCAGAAACCACCGACTAAGAAAACGACAGCATAAATAGGAAGGAAATACACTGCACCTAGCAGCATTTTACTTCCCCACCCTGCATCCATCGAAAGTGATGCACCTAGAAACTGTGCTAAGCTATAATGCCAATCACTCGCGAGAACTTGCTGTAACTCCGCCCCGCTATATAATTGGTGCAAAGCTGGGATGGCTTGGTTACCAACGTTATACATTCCCCAGAACATCGCTGGGAAAACCGCTAGCCACACCAATATCATCATACGTTTCAGGTCGATGGTATCCCTGACATGAGAACGCCCTTTTGTTACCGTACCCGGCGTATAAAAAACAGTCGAAACTGCTTCAAATAACGCATAGTATTTTTCTAACTTTCCACCGGGCTCAAAATGGTGCTCATACTTTTCAAATAAATTTTTCAGACCCATGGAATCACCCTTCTAGCTCAATCTTGGTCAGAACATCACGTAGCACTGGACCATATTCATATTTCGCTGGGCAAACATAGGTACATAAACCTAGATCTTCTTCGTCCAACTCTAAACAGCCCAATTCTTGTGATGTATCAGTGTCTCCAGCGAGGAGATCGCGCAACAAATGAGTGACCATGATATCGAGAGGCATGACTCGCTCGTAATTACCAATTGGTACCATCGAACGCTCACCGCCGTTCATTGTCGTTGTGAAATTAAAACGTTTATTTTTCAGGAAGTGCCCGATTGTGGTACGCGTAATCGTAAACTTATTAACACCAGGCATAATCCAGCCAAATAACTCTTTATTGCGACCTTCGGCTAACACTGAAACTTGATTGTGAAAACGACCAAGATAGTGATGAGTATCATCACATGTCACGCCCCAAAGGACTGAACCAGAAATAATACGATTTTCACCCGCTTTAAGCTGACCTTGTGTTAATTCATATAAATCAGCACCTAGACGAGTACGCAGAAGACGAGGCTTTTCAACTTGTGGCCCTGCTAATGAAATCACGCGGTCTGTGTATAGGTGACCCGTAACAAATAGCTTACCAATAGCAATAACGTCTTGGTAATTAAGGCTCCAAACTTTTTTCTTGATGCTAACGGGTTCCAAGAAATGAATATGAGTTCCCACTAAACCTGCAGGATGCGGCCCTATAAATTGGGTATAAGAAATTTGGTTATGAGCCGTATTCTTCGGTAAGTCTCCCTCTCCATGACAAACATGGATTTTACCTTCTGTTAAACGGCTTAGAACCAAAAGCCCATCGTTAAATGCTTGTTCTTGCTCTTGAATAACTAAAATAGGATCCGCTGCAAGTGGATTGGTATCCATTGCAGTGACAAAAATAGCGATAGGTGAAGAACCTGGTTGTGGAGAACGGCTAAATGGACGCGTTCTTAAAGAAGTCCACAAACCCGATTTTATCAAGTTTTCTTCGACTTGCTGTTGCGTTAATGTAGATAGCTCATCACGAGTATAAGCTGCAAAAGTTTCTTGTTCATCACCATCTATTTCGATGACAACAGATTGAAGCACACGACGCTCACCACGATGAATAGCAACAATTTTACCGCAGGCTGGGCTTGTAAATAAAACCCCTGGGTTCTTTTTATCTTCAAAAAGAACCTGTCCTTTAACTACACGCTCACCTTCTTTAACCAGCATCGAAGGACGCATTCCGACATATTCCTCACCTAGCACAGCTACGTGTTGAATTTTCGGGCCGTCTTCTATCACTTGGGCTGGCTCACCTGCAATAGGAAGGTTGAGGCCTTTTTTAATTTTAATCATAAGATCTGCACAAGTTTATCAGTTAAACCCTAAGCTAACGATTCAGCAATGAATGATAGCGACTCATTAAATAAAAAATAGCTCAAGCAATAGGCATCACTTAAGCAGGTATTCTCACATAATTGTTACTAAATTTTATCTTCTGCCAACCATAATTTTATCAGTTCCCACTCTCTATGTCCGGCTATAGAAGTGACATAGTTCAAGCAAATTGCATTAATATTTAAATTTTTTTGTTAACAATTCGATATTATCGATATTTAAGCTCACATTTATCGATCATTGTTCATTATTTAAACAATAAAGGTTCATTTAAAAACTATTAACAAACTATATTAATTTTCGATTTACTCGTCTAGAATGCATAAAATATGTACTCTTTTTATTCAATAACATTTTCTTGATATGGCTTAGATATGAAATTAAGTAAATTTTTTAGTGCAATTTTCTTATTTGTACTCATATATTCTCCTGTTATTCAGGCAAGTAACTATTCATTTCTACTTAATAATAACGTATCGGATAGCCCAAACTCATCTATTTTTATTCAAATATTTAAGCAAGAAGGTTTATTAGAACTCTACCAAAAAACGCCATCAGGAAAATATAAACTGTCGAAAACTTACCCAATTTGTAAGTTTTCTGGCGGGCTAGGCCCCAAAAAAATTGAAGGTGACCTGAAAAGTCCAGAAGGATTTTATCAAATTACTGCCGAACAGCTCAATCCTAATAGTCGGTATTACCGATCTATCAATATTGGTTTTCCTAATGAGTTTGATAAAGCACAAGGTTATAGTGGCAGCTATCTTATGATCCATGGCAGTTGCGTTTCTGTGGGATGTTATGCCATGACGGACAAATATATGGGTGAGATTTACCAAACAGTAGAAACAGCCTTACTCAGTGGACAGTCCGTCATTAATGTCAGCATTTATCCATTTAAAATGACAAATGAAAATATGCTGCGCTATCGCAATTCCAGCCACTATGCTTTTTGGAAACAATTACAACCGGCCTATGAGTATTTCAACCGCACAGGAAGGCCTGCTGAGGTGTCAGTCTCTTTAGGTAAATATGCGGTTATTGACCAAGCTGAGACCCCAACAAAATTGTTAGGGTCTAAATCACAATATGCGCTCACCAAGATAGAATAAGACAAAATTGCCTGGGTCAATTCGCTGCCAGTTTTCGTTGCCCGTGAGTGGTTGCGTTGCGATCACAGAGACCACATCAGTAGGTGTCGTACACTGTTCGAAATCGATTTCAATATCTTGGTCAAGTAATTTTGCTTTACCAAACGGTGCCTTACGCGTTAGCCAATGTAAATTCGTCGAGCTAAAGGCCATCATATATTGCCCATCGGACAGCAACATATTAAATACGCCTTTATGACGCAATTGGTCAGCTAGTGTCGCAATAAAACGGAACACACTTTTCCAATTCGATGGCCTACGTGGATACTTTTCACTGAGTTGATGAAGTATCCAGCAAAATGCCCATTCGCTATCGGTTTCACCTATCGGGCAATAGCGCCCAGTTTTTAGTGTACGATAGCCTTTTAACTGCCCATTGTGCGCATAAGTCCAATTACGTCCCCATAACTCCCGTGTAAAGGGGTGAGTGTTCACTAACGACACATCCCCTCGGTTTGCTTGGCGAATATGAGCAACAATACTTTCTGATTTAATCGGATATTCCTGCACAAAGCGAGCGACAGGTGATAAAAAACTAGGTTGAGGATCTTTAAATGTGCGACACCCGAGCCCCTCATAAAAGGTGATTCCCCAGCCATCTTTATGTGGGCCCGTTTGACCTCCTCGGGAAATCAACCCACTGAGGCTAAACGAAATATCAGTTGGAACATTGGCACTCATGCCAAGTAACTCGCACATTTAAAAAACTCCTGAAACAATAATAACGTTATTTCACCATCTCTTTTTCAATTAACTGAATTAAGATATGAATAACTTTAATATGAATTTCTTGAATACGGTCTGCATAACCAAAATGTGGGACACGAATTTCAATATCCGCAGTTCCAGCCATTTTCCCGCCATCTTTACCTGTTAATGTGATGACTTTCATGCCTTTTTCACGCGCAGCTGCAATCGCTTTAATAATGTTTCCAGAATTACCGGAGGTAGAAATTCCAAGTAAAACATCGCCTTTCATGCCAACGGCTTCAATAAAACGTGAGAAAACATACTCATAACCGAAGTCATTACTCACGCAAGATAAATGACTCACATCTGAAATTGCAATCGCAGGATAGCCCGGACGGTTTTCGCGGTAACGCCCTGTTAATTCTTCCGCAAAATGCATTGCATCACAGTGAGAGCCCCCATTACCACAAGATAATACTTTGCCACCCGCTTTAAAAGAGTCAGCCAGTAAAACGGCAGCCTGTTGGATAGCAGCAATATTGGCGTCATCGCTAAGGAAATTCGATAACGTCTCGGCCGCTTCTGTTAGCTCACCGCGGATTAGGTCTTGATACATGAGATTTCCTCTTAATTAAGAATACGTTATAAAAAACACGATTAATTCAGATTCAAATTATCCTAAAAGAAAAATGGCGCTCCATGGCAAAACTCAGATAGATATCAGTAATTAATCTTTAATAGTCAGATTGTTGCACAGGGATAATTTTGTTTCTACTTTTGATTGCGCTGTCTTGATCCTACCGACAAAATTCATCGTGACTCATAGCTAATAACCTGACTTTTCATAGAGCCAATAATACAAATTACTACGATATTTTCCTTTATATGACGTTTTTGTGAGCTAAGTTGTAATTAGGATGTAAATATATTGCTAATTCTTTATTAATGGGTATAGATTAAAGCAACAAACAGGTCAGACCTCTTACAAGTAGACAGGAGCTTCGCTATGATCCTTCTCAGCATCGTGTTATTTCTCGCCTTAATAGGCGTACTTTGTTATCACAAAACATCTTTGGTTTTTAGCTCAGTATTATTATTGGCTTATACCGCGGTTATGGGAGTCATCGATATTTGGAGCTACTGGATGTTACTGCCAGTTGCCTTGGTATTATTTCCTTTTGTCTTCACTCCTGTACGCCAATCGCTTTTCTCTATCCGCGCGATGAAAATGTTCCAAAAAGTCATGCCTCCTATGTCGAGCACAGAAAAGGAAGCCATTGACGCAGGAACAACGTGGTGGGAAGGCGACCTTTTCCGCGGAGCGCCAGATTGGAATAAATTGCATAACTATCCAAAACCACAGCTAACCGCAGAAGAACAAGCTTTTATTGATGGGCCTGTTGAAACCGTTTGTGGCATGGTCAACGACTTCGAAGTGAGCCATGAACTGGCAGATCTAACACCTGAAGTGTGGCAATACCTGCGTGATCACCGCTTCTTCGCGATGATCATCAAAAAAGAATACGGTGGCTTAGAGTTTTCTGCTTATGCGCAATCTCAGGTTCTACAAAAGCTCGCTGGTGTCTCCGGTATTCTTGCTATCACTGTAGGGGTACCCAATTCATTAGGTCCGGGTGAATTACTGCAGCATTACGGCACTGATGAACAAAAACAACGCTATTTACCAGGCTTAGCTACGGGTGAAGAAATTCCGTGCTTTGCATTAACCAGCCCTGAGGCAGGTTCCGATGCTGGTGCTATCCCAGATTCAGGTGTCGTTTGTATGGGTGAATGGCAAGGCGAGCAAGTATTAGGAATGCGCTTAACATGGAACAAACGCTATATTACTTTGGCACCAATTGCCACTGTATTAGGCCTCGCATTCAAACTTTCAGACCCTGATAAACTATTAGGTGGCGAGAAAAACCTTGGTATCACCTGTGCACTAATTCCAACCAATACCCCTGGCGTTGAAATTGGTCATCGCCACTTCCCACTAAATATTCCATTTATGAATGGTCCTACACGCGGAAAAGATATTTTTGTTCCAATCGATTACATTATCGGTGGGCCAAAAATGGCAGGCCAAGGCTGGAGAATGTTGGTTGAGTGTCTTTCTGTCGGTCGTGGTATTACATTACCATCGAACTCAACTGGTAGTTTGAAGAGTATTGCTATCGCGACAGGGGCTTACTCTTATATTCGCCGTCAATTCAAATTACCAATTGGTAAAATGGAAGGTATTGAAGAACCACTAGCTCGCATCGCAGGTAATACCTATCTGATGGACGCAGCAGCAACTCTCATCACCTCTGGAATTATGTTAGGTGAGAAACCTGCCGTTTTATCCGCTATTGTTAAATACCACTGTACACACCGTGGCCAGCGCGCCATTATTGATGCCATGGATATTACGGGTGGTAAAGGCATCTGTCTTGGGGATTCAAACTTTGTTGCCAGAGCTTACCAAGGCGCACCTATCGCCATTACGGTTGAAGGGGCAAATATCCTAACCCGCAGTATGATCATCTTCGGTCAAGGGGCTATCCGTTGCCATCCATTCGTATTAGAAGAAATGGCCGCAGCACAAGATAATAACTTACATAAATTCGATAAAGCCGTATTTGGGCATATAGGTCATGTGGTTAGTAATCAATTCCGTAGCTTCTGGCTTGGTTTAACCAATGGTCGCGGAAGTCATGCACCAACCAAAGATGAAACGCGCCGTTACTATCAAATGCTAAACCGCCAAAGTGCCAACTTAGCATTACTATCCGATGTTGCCATGGGTGTGTTAGGGGGTAGCTTGAAACGCCGCGAACGTATCTCTGCTCGCTTAGGGGATATTTTAAGCAACTTGTATCTCGCATCTGCAACCTTAAAACGTTATGAAGATGAAGGTCGCCAAAAAGCAGACTTACCATTAGTGAAATGGGCGGTTGAAGATTGTTTATATCAATCAGAAAAAGCGATGGATGATCTCCTGAAAAACTTCCCTAACAAGTTGGTTGCGGGGGTAATGCGCATCACCCTATTCCCTACTGGCCGAGCGATGTCAACACCATCAGACCGACTAGACCATAAACTGGCTCAAATCCTGATGGAACCATCAGAAACACGTGATAGGTTGGGCCGTGGGCAGTATTTAACACCTACGGAAAACAACCCTCATGGCCTTGTAAACCAAGCTCTGCTCGATATCATTGCTGCTGAACCTATTTTCGAACGTATCTGCCGCTTAAAAGAGCGTAAACTCAGCTTTACTCGCTTAGATAAACTTGCTGACCAACTACTTCCTGAAAACGTAATTACGCAAGAAGAAGCTGATATCTTGCGTAAAGCAGAAGCAAGCCGGTTACGGACGATTAACGTCGATGAGTTTGAGTTTGATGATTTGGGTGTACTTCCGACAAAAAAGTCACCAGATGAACCTTCAAATGAAGAAACTAGTAAGAAAAAGAAAGCGGCTTGATTAATTTTAGCTAGTAAATCAAAGGGAACTCAAGAGTTCCCTTTGTCATTTAGATTTAAAGCAAATAATCACTGAAATATTCGGCTACTTTGTCTTCATCAATACCTAAATGCCCCTTCCAGCCAGCCCATGGCATCTCCATATCTGAGCGACCTTTAGTATTGTTTAACTGGGACTCAGTACTCACAAGGTCACCAAAATTAACCCTCGACGCTAATGATAAAGGAATAAACTGATTTGGTATCACACCGATCAATGCTAGAGATTGTAAAACCCCTCTATGTGTATATTTATTACCCGGGATTATTTTGGCTTCAGCCAAACGCTTTTCAAAATGGCCGGGGGTTTCATCATCCTTAGCAGAACGAAATAAATCCAATAACTGGTTAAATTTAATTTTATCGTCCCCAAGCGGTTGTACTGGCTCAACATTAAGTAAGTGTTTTAAATTTAAATAAGCATATGAGGTATTACCTGTATAGGAATTTCCGTAATACAAGCAATATTGAAAGTAACTATCGTTGATGTGAATTTTTCGATTGTAATCACTGCATACCCAGCAACAGGCTAATTGTGGTTTTTCTATATAGTCATGAATCTGTATATTTTTGAGCTTATGAAAAGCACCTAGCACTGAACGTCCTCGTAAATAACTTCCGCCAACACCTGCAATAAAAGTATCAAAACAGCGCTCTTGGCTGAGTTTTTCCTCTTTTTTTAAACTGTTGAACTTGTGCATAATATCAGCATGGTCATTGAAAGACTCAATGTGATTCACTTGCCAATTAATTCGAGCGAGTTCCAATTGTTCTTTGGCTGACAGTGTACTTTGACTATAAACAGAAACCTCACGACCAACGTCATATTGGCTATTTTCGTACTTATACAGTTTACGAAGAACCCTCATCACTTTTTGCACTGATTTTTACCTTCTAGCTTTTATTATGTTGCGTAGAATTTATACAAGGTAGGTAAAGTACATGGGAATATAGATGTGGTGAATCAGAATAACCGCATCTTACAATAATAGCCCTATGAGTAAGATGCAGTTATCTATAATGAAAGGAAGACTTACAGCTCCAGAGCCAATAGCTCTTCAATCGTTTGGCGGCGGCGAATCAATTGTGGCTTACCATCAACAAACATCACTTCCGGCAATAATGGACGGCTATTGTAGTTTGATGACATGGATGCACCGTAAGCGCCAGTGTCATGAAAAACCAGAAAATCGCCAACTTTCACCTCGGGTAAAGCGCGGGTTACCACTAAACCGCCCTCTAACTGGGTAAATACATCTCCTGATTCACACAGTGGGCCAGCAACAATTGTGTCTTTTAGTTGGGCCCCATCAAGGTTACGTCCATCCATCGGTAATACCGAAATATGGTGATAACTGCCATACATCGCTGGACGCATTAGGTCATTAAAACCACTGTCTACAAGCACATAGTGGCGACTACCCATATCTTTAACGGCTCGCACTTCTGCTAATAGTACCCCAGACTCAGCAACTAAATAGCGGCCGGGTTCTATTTCAAGTTCAATTTTGTGCCCTAAGTGTTGTTCGATGCGTTGGCGAGCGTTATCCCATAGGCTGTAATAATGCGGTACATCGATTAATTCATCACCTTCACGATAAGGGGTTGATAACCCACCGCCTGCTGAAATGGCATGAAGGTCAACCCCTGCGGTTGTGACTAACGCCACCATAGAATCACACACATCGGCAAGATGTTGATAGTCAACCCCTGAGCCAATATGCATATGGATACCAACTAGCGATAAATTGTAATGGCGAATTTTCTCTAACGCTGCAGGTAAATCTTCATGCCAAATACCGTGCTTACTATTTTCACCACCAGTATTGGTTTTTTGGCTATGGCCGTGACCAAAACCTGGATTGATGCGTAACCAAACAGGATGGCCAGCTTTTTGTTCGCCAATTTGCTCAAGCATGTCAATTGAGCCTGCATTCACAGGGATATCTAGCTCAGTCACTTTCGCTAATGTGGCTCTATCGAGCACATCTGCTGTAAATACGATTTCTGAGTTCTCACGTCCAGGCTGGAACCCTGCCACCAGCGCACGTTCTATTTCCCCTAAAGAAACAGAATCGACTTTAACGCCTTGTTGTTTCATTAAGCGCAGAATATGAATATTCGAACATGCTTTTTGTGCAAAGCGGACAGTATCAAAAACTTGTAATTGCTTGATACGCTCAATAATCACCGCGCTATCATAAACCCAAACAGGGCTACCATACTGCTCAGGTAATACACGTAAATATTCAGATGTTAAATATTGGCTTGTTGTCGTTGCGAATGAAGTCATTGTCTTTCTCGTTTGCAAGTTTTTATTATATTAAAAGCTATTATTCAAAGAATAATACGGGAAAAAAAATATCTATTTTGCTAAAGTCTATTCATATTTGATATAGACTTTATTTAAGGACTTCCTATGCAAGCCATTTCATGGCGGCACATTGAAATATTCCGTGCAGTAATGACAGCCCCCAACCTGACGGAAGCCGCTGCACTGCTAAACACCTCACAACCAACTATCAGCCGTGAACTTGCTCGCTTAGAATACCTTTTACAGTTTAAGTTATTCGATAGGGTCAAAGGACGTCTACAGCCAACAGCACAAGGATTACGGTTTCTTGAAGAAGTCGAACGCTCTTATTATGGTTTGGAACGCATTAAAAACTCAGCGGAAACTATCCGACGCTTCGAACATGCCCAAATCTCGATAACCTGTTTACCTGCTTTCGCGCAATCTTTATTGCCCCATGTTTGCCAATCGTTTATGGAAAATTACCCTGATGTCAGCATCACAGTGATCCCGCAAGAGTCTCCTGTTCTTGAAGAATGGTTGTCCGCTCAGCGTTACGATTTCGGTTTAACAGAACATTTGCAAATGCCTCCGGGCACTGAACAACAAACACTGGGAAGTTTAAATGAAGTGTGTGTCTTACCCGCAAACCACCCTTTAGCCCAAAAAGAAGTCCTAATCCCCAATGATTTTCAAGGCCAACGTTTTATTAGCCTATCATTAACTGACAGCTATCGTCAGTTGATTGACTCAACATTTGCGGAGCACCATGTCGAGCGCAAAATGGTCATGGAGACGCATTCAGCATCATCTATTTGCGCTATGGCACTAAAAGGGATTGGGATTTCTATTGTTAACCCTTTAACTGCATTAGATTTTCATCAACAATCTGCTGGGAAGTTGGCTCTGCGCCCACTCAGCTTTTCCATTCCTTTTACCGTTAGCTTGATAAAACCTATTCACCGCCCTTCATCACAATTGACCAATATTTTTACTCAACATTTAGAGGATAACTTTAATCAAATAAAAACCCAGCTAATTTCCGCGCTGTTGCATCAATAACTGCCAGTGAGGTGAAGTTACAAACCAATTAGCGAGATAATCAATCACCACCCTCAATGCAGTTGGCATTTTTTGCCGACTCGTATACACAGCGTAAATACCTAGAGGCATTGGCGTATATTCAGGTAATAGTTGAACTAACGCCCCTGAGGCCAAATGATCAGCAACAGAATAATATGGTTGCATAGAGATACCCGCGCCCTGCAATGTTGCCTCAGCGAGAAATACGGATTCATTCGCACTTAATCGCCCATCAACCAATACACTATGCTGCATACCTGCCTTTTCAAAGACCCATAAGCTACGACCAAAAAAATTGTAGGTTAAGCAATCGAGTAAAACTAAATCTTCTGGTTTTTCGGGATATTTTTTCCCTTTTAAAAAATCAGGTGAAGCACAAATGACAGAATGGCAAGTTGACAATGGTTTTGCGATTAAACTCGGCTCCAGTTGATTAGTAATACGGATAGCCAAGTCAATTCGTTCCTCTATTAAATTAACTGATTTATTCGATATTTGCATATCTATAGCCATATTCGGATAGAGTTTCATAAACTCAGCAATAGCCACAGAAAGTGCACTTTGGGCAATAGATTGTGAGCAACTAATGCGCACTAAACCGGATAATGCTTTTGCATCAAGCTCTTGCTGCACAGGGACCATTTGGGAAATAGCATTAAGTTGCAAAGATTGTTGATATACCCCTTCCCCCGCTGAAGTTAAACTTAATTTCCGCGTGGTACGATTTAATAAACGCACTCCCGCCCATTGTTCCATTTCCGACAAATAGCGAGTCACCATCGCTCTCGACATCTCTAATTTTTCTGCTGCTCCACTTAGGCTGCCTTGTTCAACGATAGTAATAAATACTTCTGCTGCCTTTAATCTATCCATACCACTCTCATTTGACCGAATTATGCAACAAACAACACCTAATTATGGGGTTTTTCATCTTATCATTGCAATTTAATATACACGCCATGCAAAAAACAAGCGTTCCTGTATAACTTTATTTTAGGATACAAAATGAAATTTACCTTATTAGCTGCAACCGCGTTATTCGCCACTACGATAAATATGACCCAAGCTGAAACACTAACATTAGATGTTTATAATCCTGGAAATAACAGCGTATTTCCGGTTTCCTCTGAAATTATTAGCGGTTCAAGTGAAGTGGTGTTAATTGACGCACAATTTCAAAAAAATGATGCACAACAATTGGTTGATAAAATTAAAAAGCTCAACAAGAAATTAACCACGATTTATATTAGCCACTCAGATCCAGATTACTATTTTGGGCTCGATACCCTAACAAACGCCTTCCCTGAAGCTAAAGTGGTCGCGACAGCAAACACAGTTGAAGCCATTAAAGCAACTAAAGATGGCAAACTGGCTTACTGGGGTGGTGTATTAAAAGATGAGGCACCTGCCCATATTATCGTCCCTGAGGTCATTAAAGGAGATAGCTTCACAGTTGATGGTGAACGACTTGAAATTAAAGGCCTTGATAGCGCATCACCAGATAGAACTTATGTCTGGGTTCCATCATTAAAAGCCGTTGTAGGGGGCGTTATTGTTTCTGACAATATTCATGTTTGGGTAGCAGATACACAAACAGAAGAGTCACGTAAAAATTGGCAGCAAACATTAAAAGACATCAAAGCACTGAACCCAATAACCGTTGTTCCTGGTCACTTTACGGGAGCATCTAAATTAGATACAAGCACGGTTTCTTTTACTCAAAAATACTTACAAGATTTTGAAAATGCAGCAAAAACAAGTAAAAACTCAGATGAACTCATCCAAAAAATTGCGGTAAAATATCCACAATTGGATGACAAATCAAGTTTAGAACTTAGTGCAAAAGTTGTTAAAGGCGAAATGCAGTGGCCTCAATAACCAAGTGATACTCACTATTGCAGCCATTTTGCGCGGTATGTTCCGTAGCAACTCACTGAATGACTAAAAGCAATTTGGCTGATTTCACCGAATGATAGTGGTATTAATTTTTTGATGATAATGATACAACTTAACTCAAATTACTTAAAAAGATCAAATAGAGAGAACGATTATGAGCAACATCACCCTACACTATATTTATGACCCTTATTGCGGCTGGTGCTATGCCGCTGCGCCTTTAATCGAAATTGCCAACCAACACCCAAGTATCAACATTGAAATGCATGGTGGTGGTATGTTAGCTGGCAATGCACGCCTACATTTAGATGATAATTTTCGCCAATATATTCTGCAAGCTGATAAGCGCATTGCATCCATGACAGGGCAAGTATTTGGCGATGACTATATAAAAATGCTACACGAACCTAATTTGGTTATGGACTCAACACCACCGCAAACCGCTATATTAGCGGCAACCAAGCAAGGCAAAGGCTTTGAGATGCTTAAAGCCATTCAAAAAACACACTACATTTCAGGACGCCATATTAAAGATACCGCGGTACTTCTTGAGCTCGCCAAAGAAATTGGCCTCAATGTAACCCAGTATGTGTCCGACTACAGTGAGTGTGAGCAACATGAAACTGCGGCCCACATTGAAACAAGTAAGGCTCTGTTAGCGCAGTCAGGTGCATCCGGTTTTCCAACTCTGTTAATACAACAACAGGGGAAATGGTTACGAGTTCCATTACAGAATTACCTCGGTGAGCCGAGTAAATGGCAGCAATTTTTAGATTCTTTGGTAACCGCAGCGTCTTAATAATCACCCTTTTTAATAAGCCACCTTTCAAATATGCGCATAAGGTTGTCATTTAATTTAATATTCAATTATTGATAAATACAACCATGTGCTAGCACTAATAATTAACGCGGGGCCAAATGGAATCGTCTTCGTTGTTTTAGCTATTTGCACCCCAGATAATATCTCGGCGTGGGCTAGATTTACCAGTTGCTTTTTTTGGTATATTTTAGGCCATAGCCCAAAGTTAACCCAGTATTGTAATAGCCCCAACCCTGCAGCGGTGGCCAAAAAGTAAGGTAACTCCCAAACACCAAGCCAAGCCGAACAAGCGGCAACGAGTTTAAAATCCCCTCTCCCCATTTGTGGTTGATAAGTTTGTTTTTCAACCAGTGTAACCACCATTAACATCACTAAGTAGCTGATCAGTACTGCATAAATAGCTGAGACTACATTCCCATTTGGTAAGTGAATTTGATATAGCAACCCCACCCATAATAATGGGTACGTAAGAACATCAGGGAGATAACCTATTTTATTATCAATGATAAATAATGGTATTATTAAATTAATATATAATGTTAAAAATAAAATAATACGTAAATTATTAGATGAATAATATATTATAAAAATTAGTACACTATATATTAGAAGCAAAACAGTATTTTTAATAATAATTTTGGATTTATCAAAATGAACAACGGGTAAATAAATAAGTAGTTTTTTAGTCGTAAAAAAGGATATTAGCAGCATAAAAAAAGAAGAAAAAACACAAATAAAATCAATTATATTTATAGATTTATCATTTTGACATGATAATGTAAATTGCTCAGACGGCGAAATAATAGATATAACCGATGATATTAAAGTACAGAGTAACTCCCTCATATTAACTCCTTATTCCTTTATGGAGATAAAAATAAATATACTGTGAATTTCTGCTATCCCCAACACTTTAATTCCGTTGAGTAGAGTCGGTTTATTCGAATATCATGATCTTCTAGTTTACTTTCATCACTGTTTAAGATGTCACCTATGGCACAGACATACTATAAAAGGTCAGTATTTCGTTATAAACTAGGTAGCAGCGCTTGAGTTTAACAATTCAACCCCCATATTCATCAAAGTTATATTATTTATTAACCCAGTCTGTACTAAGGAAAAGCTATGCGCATTCCACGCATTTATCACCCAGAGCCTCTTCAAATAAACACAACAATTTCTCTTGGTGATGATGCTGCAAACCATGTAGGTCGAGTACTGCGCATGACCGCAGGGCAAAAACTCGAACTTTTTGATGGCAGCAATAAAACCTTTAGTGCTGAAATTACTGAAGCAACTAAAAAAAATGTATTCGTACACATTAAAAATAGCCAAGTTGACGATAGAGAATCCCCTCTCGATTTACACCTCGGGCAGGTCATGTCTCGTGGGGAAAAAATGGAATTTACTATCCAAAAATCTGTCGAACTCGGAGTTAATACAATAACACCTTTGTTATCAGAACGTTGTGGTGTTCGCCTAGATGGCGAACGGCTCGATAAAAAATTACTTCAATGGCAAAAAATTGCGATTGCTGCCTGCGAACAATGTGGCCGCAACCGAATTCCAGAAATTCGCCCAGTACAAACCCTTGAAGCATGGTGCGCGGAAACTGACGGTGCATTTAAAGTCAATTTGCACCCACGAGCAACAGAAAGTATTAATACGTTACCCTCTGAACTGAAGAAAGTACGATTGTTGATTGGCCCGGAAGGTGGCTTGTCAGCAGACGAAATTGCCATGACAGCAAATTATCAATTTACCGATATACTGTTAGGGCCTCGAGTATTACGAACAGAAACGACTGCGCTAACCGCTATCACAGCACTACAAGTGCGCTTAGGTGATCTGGGGTAAGGAGAAAAAATGATCAAGCTCGGTATAGTGATGGATCCTATTTCATCCATCAAAATCAAGAAAGACACCAGTTTTGCAATGATGCTGGAAGCTCAGCGTCGAGGTTATGAAATCCATTATATGGAAATGAATGACCTGTATTTACACCAAGGTGAAGCTCGCGCACAAACAAAAATCGTGACAGTCGAAGAAAACCCAGAAAAATGGTACGAATTTCATGGGGAACAAGATATCCCCCTAAGTTCACTTGATGCCATTTTAATGCGGAAAGACCCGCCTTTTGATACTGAATTTATCTATGCGACTTATATTTTAGAAAGAGCGGAACAAGCTGGCACCTTAATTGTGAATAAACCGCAAAGCTTACGTGACTGCAATGAGAAACTCTTTACTGCTTGGTTTGCTGAGTTAACACCTGACACATTGGTCACGCGCAGCCCACAAAAGTTAAGAGAATTTCACCAAAAACATGGCGATGTCATATTCAAACCACTAGATGGTATGGGTGGCGCTTCGATTTTCCGTCTTAAACAAGATGACCCAAATGTGGGCGTAATTATCGAAACGCTAACGGAACATAGCTCCCGTTACTGCATGGCCCAAAACTTCCTACCAGCAATTAAAGATGGTGATAAACGTGTCTTGGTGGTGGATGGTGAACCTGTTCCTTATTGCTTAGCGCGAATTCCAGCTCAAGGTGAAACCCGAGGTAACCTTGCAGCGGGTGGCCGTGGGGAAGCTCGTCCATTAAGTGAAAGTGACTGGGCCATTGCGCGTGCCGTAGCGCCAACATTAAAAGAAAAAGGCTTAATTTTTGTTGGCCTTGATATCATTGGTGACCGTTTAACCGAAATTAACGTGACTAGCCCAACGTGTGCACGGGAAATTGAAGCCGCATTTGATATCTCCATTACAGGTATGTTAATGGATGCCATTGAACGCCGTCTCAATAAATAATTTATAGTGGTGGTTTATCTTCACTGATGGCTTTTATTATTTTCACACAATAAAAGTCATCCGTTTTATTTACCACCTATAAGTTTGCCTTTTATTGTGTTCTCTCAATTGTTTTAAATTTGCTGGAGTCTAAGTTTGAATCTGCAAAACCATTTTCTTATCGCCATGCCATCCTTAACAGACCCTTATTTTGAGCAGTCAGTCGTTTATATGTGTGAGCACAATGAAAAAGGGGCGATGGGGATTGTGATTAACAAGCCTATTGATGATTTTTCTGTCGATAAGATGCTTAAAAAACTCGAAATTACGATTTCAGATAAAATTGATAACCGTAATTTAAAGAAGCCTGTCATTGCGGGTGGTCCCGTGGCTGAAGAGCATGGGTTCATCTTACACACACCGATAAAAGGTTTTTTATCGAGTCTGCACTTAAATGATGAAGTGATGGTGACAACGTCAAAAGATATCTTAGAGACTTTAGGAAGTGAGCACTCCCCCTCAAACTCTTTAGTTGCACTAGGTTATGCAAGCTGGGAACCAGGCCAACTTGAACGTGAAATCATGGAAAATAGCTGGTTGACCGTTGAAGCTTCTCCTGAGCTTATTTTTGATACACCAATTCATGAACGCTGGACTGCTGCAGCTAAATTAATTGGTATTGATATTCATACTATTTCAATGCAAGCGGGGCATGCTTAATGTCTGGAAGAACTTTGTTAGCCTTTGATTTTGGAACCAAAAGCATCGGTGTGGCCGTTGGACAAGAAATTACAGGTACCGCGCGACCATTAACCTCACTAAAAGCCAGCGATGGCCGCCCTGATTGGCAACAAATCGAAAAGTTACTTAAAGAATGGCAACCTCAGTTGGTTATTGTTGGCCTTCCCCTTAATATGGATGGCACGGAACAACTGGTTACAAGCCAAGCCCGTAATTTTGCAAATCGAATTCATGGCCGTTTTGGTGTTAAAGTCGAATTACATGATGAACGTCTTTCCACGGTTGAAGCAAAAGCAGGCCTTTTTGAACAAGGTGGTTATCGAGCTTTGAGTAAAGGAAAAGTAGATTCTGCGTCTGCTGTTGTGATCCTTGAAAGCTGGTTTGAGCAACATATTTAAGCATTGCGTATTTTACGTGGTTATTTTTAGCTTAACCTCATGCAATGGTGCCGTTCTGATGTAATTTGCTTTACACTATGGTCAATAGCCGCTATTCATGTAAGACATGAATAAAATAGTATTGAATAAACCATATTGAATAAAATAATGACCATTCAAAATAATATCTCTGATGTCACCGCGCGTATTGAGCATGCTGCCGCAGAGTGTCAGCGCTCACCACAAGACATTACGCTACTCGCGGTAAGTAAAACCAAACCTTGTGAGGCTATTTTAGAAGCTATAGAGGCAGGCCAACGCCAGTTTGGTGAGAACTATGTGCAAGAGGGCGTTGAGAAAATTCAATATTTCTCTGATAGAAATGACTTAGTTTGGCATTTTATCGGCCCATTACAATCGAATAAAAGCCGCCTTGTTGCTGAGCACTTTGATTGGTTCCATACCTTAGACAGAGCCAAAATCGCTCAGCGCTTAAATGACCAACGTCCAAGTGGAAAAGCGCCCCTCAATGTGCTAATTCAAATCAATATCAGCGATGAAAACAGTAAATCAGGTATAACACTCGCAGAAGTTGCAGACCTTGCGGCGCAAGTCGCTACGATGCCAAACCTTGTGCTACGGGGCCTGATGACGATCCCTGCACCTGAAACGGATTATGAACGCCAATGTGCTGTGTTTCATCAAATGAATGAGGCATTTAAGCAATTAAAAACCACTTACCCCACTGTTGACACTCTTTCAATGGGGATGACTGACGATATGCGTGCAGCAATCCATTGCGGCTCAACACTTGTTCGCATAGGAACCGCTATTTTTGGCGCTCGCCAATATCACCAATAAGATAGGAGAACAGAATGCAACATCGTAAAATTGCCTTCATCGGCGCCGGAAATATGGCTCACGCCATCATTGCTGGGCTGGTTAACCATGGTTACCCTGCATCGATGATCACGGTGTGCTCTCCTACACCTGTACGTCGAGACAAACTGGCCGAGCAATATGGCATTATCAGCAGTCATGATAACTTAGCTGCGGTCAAAGCCGCTGAGGTCATTATCCTAGCGGTTAAACCACAAATGATGAAAGAAGTGTGTGAACCGCTGCAAAATGCCACAAACTTTGACCAAAAATTAGTGCTGACAATTGCCGCGGGGATCCCTGCAGAGCGTTATAATGATTACTTTGCACACCAACTGAATTTAGTACGCATCATGCCAAATACGCCATCGTTGGTGGGTAAAGGTGTTAGCGGGTTATTTGCTCAAGGGAAGGTTTCTGAGCCAGACAAACAGTTTGCTCAAGAGCTGATGCAAAGTGTTGGCTCCACGATTTGGTGCCAACAAGAGCAAGACATCAATAAGATTATTGCCATTACTGGTAGCTCCCCTGCCTATTTCTTTCTGTTTATGGAATCAATGCAGCAAAAAGCAGAACAACTCGGTTATGATAAGCAACAAGCTCGCGAGCTCGTTCTGAATGCAATTGAAGGGGCTGTAGAACTAGCTAAGTCACAAAGTGACACGGACTTTTCGGCTTTACGTGAACAAGTCACCTCTAAAGGCGGTACCACCGCGATGGCTTTAGAGCAATTTTATAATGGAAATCTTCCGCAAATTGTTGCCGATGCAATGCAAAGCGCAATACACAGAGCAGAAGAAATGGAAAAACTTTTTTAAATTAATCGCGGAATTCACCATGCAGACCTTAGTATTCGTCGTTACTACCCTGATCCAACTGTATATTTTTGTATTACTACTGCGCGTATGGATGCAGTGGGTACGCGCAGACTTTTATAATCCTTTTTCGAAATTTGTCGTTAAAGCAACACAGCCTATCGTCGCACCATTACGCCGAATCATTCCTTCTTTTGGCGCGATAGATACCGCTTCAGTGGTTGTTGCGTTTGTTTTAGCCATTGCAGCCATTATCTTTGGTATGTGGGCAACAAACTTACTCCCTATTTTAGGTATAAGCATTTTACCTATGGGATTGATTTTATTATTAACCTATACCGGTAAATTAATTTTTTGGATGATTTTAATCCGTGCAATTCTAAGCTGGGTTAGCCAAGGCCGTAACCCAGTAGATTATTTATTATACCAATTAACCGAACCTTTAATGGCGCCAATCCGTCGCATCATTCCTGCTATGGGCGGGTTAGATTTCTCTGCAATGATTGTGATGTTTATTTTAATCGCATTGAATTACCTGCGTGTAGATATCTCACTGATGATTGACCCATCATTGACTGCAATGATGTATTCCATTGGTATTATGTAAAAACGAGTTTTAAATAATGCAAAAAGTTGTTTTAGCCACCGGTAACCCCGGAAAAGTGAATGAGTTAGCTGGCCTACTACGTGATTTTGGGATGGATATCGTCGCACAAACCTCATTAGGCGTTGAGTCCGCAGAAGAAACGGGCTTAACTTTTATTGAAAATGCAATCCTAAAAGCGCGTCATGCAGCAGCACAAACCGGGTTACCCGCAATTGCTGATGATTCAGGAATTTCCGTTGATGCCCTTGGTGGCGCGCCGGGGATTTACTCTGCCCGCTACGCAGGTGAAGAAGCAACAGACGAGCAAAACCTAGTTAAGCTATTAGAAGCAATGAAAAATGTGCCTGACGACCAACGTCAGGCTCAATTCAACTGTGTGTTAGTTTATTTGCGGCATGCAGAAGACCCTACGCCATTAGTATTCCATGGCCGTTGGCACGGTATCATCACCCGTGAACGCAAAGGCCAAGGCGGCTTTGGTTATGACCCCATATTCTATGTTCCTGAATTAGGTTGTACCTCAGCAGAGCTAACAAAAGCGGAAAAGCAAGCCGTTTCACATCGTGGAAAAGCACTCACAATGATGTTGGATGCGCTAAAGAATGCTTAAATTACCCCCGCTGAGCCTGTATATCCATATCCCTTGGTGTGTACAAAAGTGCCCTTATTGTGACTTCAACTCACACACACTTAAAGGTGAGATCCCTCAGCAAGAATATGTGGCACACTTATTGGCCGATTTAGACACCGATGCAAAATTAGTTGCAGGACGTTCGGTGAAAACTATTTTTATTGGGGGCGGAACACCCAGTTTATTAAGTGCTGAGTCAATGCAAGCTTTAATGGATGGCGTACGTCAGCGAGTTGATTTAGACCCACATGCAGAAGTTACCATGGAAGCAAACCCTGGTACTGTTGAAGCTGGTCGTTTTGCAGGTTACCAAGCCGCAGGAATTAATCGTATTTCTATTGGCGTACAAAGCTTCGGTAACGATAAACTAATCACTTTAGGGCGTATTCATGGCGCTGATGAAGCGAAGCGTGCTGCTCAGTTAGCCGCTAATCTTAATTTAAGAAGCTTTAACCTCGATTTAATGCATGGGTTACCCGCGCAAACTCAGGTTGAAGGTTTATCAGACCTGCGCCAAGCTATTGAACTTGCCCCTCCGCACCTGTCTTGGTACCAACTCACTATTGAACCTAACACTCAATTTGGCTCACGCCCTCCGGTATTACCCGATGACGATACACTGTGGGATATTTACACTGAAGGCCATAAATTATTGAGTGCGGCAGGTTACCAGCAATATGAAACATCCGCCTATGCTAAACCCGGTTACCAATGCCAACACAACCTCAATTACTGGCGCTTTGGTGACTATTTAGGTATCGGTTGCGGCGCTCATGGAAAAATTTCTTTTGAAGATGGTCAAATTTTACGAACCGTAAAAACAAAACATCCTCGAGGTTATATGGAGGGCCGTTATATGCACCAATCCTATGACGTTGGCGCTTCCGATAGACCATTTGAATACTTCATGAACCGCTTTCGCCTTCTTGAAGCCATGCCACGCGCTGAATTTACCCAATATACAGGGTTACCAGAATCAACAGTTAGAGCGGCTATTGATGAAGCTTTAGCTAAAGGCTATATCACAGAAACCGTGAATGAATGGCAGATTACAGAGCATGGAAAATTGTTTCTCAATTCGCTATTAGAGCTATTTTTAGGTGAAGAATAGCGGCTATTCGGTTCATTTATAAATTACTTCACTGATAAATTAGATGAAAGCCCACTTCAAACGAAGTGGGCTTTTGTTTAGAGATAAAAATGAAATAGACAAGAATAACAATTGAGGTAATACATATTGCCACCATCAATAAGACAGTGGCAGATATCTGTTATAGAGCATTCACCACCGCATTAACTTGCTCTGTTAAGCTAACTAAACCGCCACCTGACAAGTACCATAAGTCAGATTGCAGGTAAGTAATTTTGCCATCTTTATAAGCTTTGGTTTCTTGAATATTGCTATCTTCAAATACTGTTTTATCCAATTTACCTGCACCAATCGCTTCGCTACGGTCAACAATCAGGATCACATCTGGGTTAGCTTGAGCAATAGTTTTGGTATCCACAACACGGCGTTTTGCTTTATCTGCACTTTCATCAACCGGTAGGTCAGCGCGTTTTGCTTTCACAACGTTGTAAACAACGGCTTGGCTATTTGGAATTAATTTGCCGTCATTATGCATCAATACTAAAACTTTTTTATTGGAATCAGCCGCTTTCTTCTGGGCGTCTGCGATGACTTTATCTAATTGGACTAACTGCTCATCAACCGCTTTTTGGTTACCGTAGAGCTCACCAATCACACTAATATTGGCTTTTACAGAATCAATATAGTGTTTGCTATCAGAGCCTAAATTGATAGTGGGTGCAATTTTTGATAACTCATCATAAGACTTACCTTGACGACCTGTGATCACAATCAGATCAGGTTTTAATTGTGCGATTTTGGCTAAATCAGGTTGTTTCATTCCACCTGCGTTTTCCATTGATGCAGGAATACTGCCTTTTATATAAGCAGGAGCATTGCCAGTTGGTAGTGCAACAACCTTGTCACCTAAGCCGAGTTTTTGCATTGAGTCATAAACACCGAAATCAAACAGAACCACTTTTTGTGGTTTTTTCATGACTTCAGTTTCACCTGATAGGTGTTTGATCGTCACTTTTTCAACGCCTTGTGCTGTAACCGCATTTGGAGTGAAAGTGGTAGATTCAGCGCTAAGAGCAAAAGGCGCAGAGAATGACAACACAGAAACAAGCAGAGCAGGAATGAATTTTTTCATTTAAATGATCCCAATTTAGTCATTAAGCCAAACCCGCATTGTAAAGTGAGTGGCTTAGATGTCAATCAAATAAGAATCAATTTCATTTTCATTCCCATTAATGGAGTTAATATCACACAAATTGATGATAACGATAATATAGATAAATAAAAAACAGTAATGTACAAAAATACACTACTGTTCATAAAGTTATTATTGATTTTAAATCGATCAGTGACTTTTGATTGAATTAAGTAATGAGACGCGTTGTTGCTCTATTGAAGTCACTTTAGAACAAACTTGTTGGCCGAATTGCTGGAAGCTTTTCTCTTGTTTTTTCCATTCAGATTCAAGTTCTTGTTGTAACCCGCCTAAGTTGCCTAGCATACCTTGTAACGCTTTATTGGCATCACCACCCGATAATAATTGCTTACGCCCCATCTCATTAATGCTGTCTTGTAAAATACCGCCTAAGCTTTCATTGACTAACTCCCGCCCTTTCGTTTCAACCGTTTTCATGGCTTTATGGTGAAACACATAACCATTGGGACGAGTCTCAATAATTTGGTTGATTTGCCCATTAAGATCTTTTTCTAATTTTGTTAACCGGTTACGGATATTGCTGTCACTACCAACCACTTTAACGACAACTTTGTCTATCGTTTCCCTTGAAGTTGATAATTTTTTTTCTGATTCTTGTTTTATCCAAGGTAAATCCTGACGAATATCGGCTTGGTAACGAATAGCTTGCTGCTTTTGCGCCTCTGTTGCAGCCACATTTTTACCGTTAAGTGTGATTTCACCGTTTGGCGTAATTTTTAAATCACCACTCGCACCAATGACTTGCACACTTTCGGGTGTCATAAAGATGTCATCCTTTGGTGTTACAGAACAGTTATAATCTGCAGCTTGGCTCGTCGCACAAGCAAGGAGTGAAAATGCAATTAATGTACGGCGTAACATAAAATCTCCTAGTAGAGCATTAATTAAAAAACAGAACGCCCAATTCGTTTCGATAATAACTCTAAAGCCGCACATCCGACTAAAGAGTTCCCCGCCGAGTCTAGCTCAGGTGACCAAACCGCGACCGTAAATTGGTTTGGTACTACGCAGACAATACCCCCTCCAACGCCAGACTTACCGGGCATTCCTATCCGAAATGCAAACTCACCAGAGCCGTCATACATACCACAAGTCATCATTAATGCATTGATTTGTCTTGATTGCAGCGGTGTGATGATGGGGTCAATAGAGCAAGATGACATTCCTTGCGATGTTAAATAAGAAAAACATCTCGCTAATTCAACACAGTTCATACTTAGAGAGCAATAATGAAAATAAGTTTCGAGAACTGTTAAAACATCATTTTCAAAATTCCCAAAAGATTTCATAAGATAAGCAATGGCCGCATTACGGCTGGCGTGTTCCAGTTCTGAGCGAGCGACAACTGTGTCATAGCTAATATCCGGTTCGCAAGACAACTTTCGGACAAACTCCAACATACGCTGTTTTGGTGCGCTAAGGCGTGATTGCAGCATATCAGCGATAACAATGGCTCCCGCATTAATAAACGGGTTTCGAGGTATCCCCTTTTCCATTTCAATTTGAATTAGCGAATTAAATGGTAGCCCGGAGGGTTCTTTACCTACTCGGCTCCAAATTTCCTCTTCCTCATAACGCGTCATTGCAAGCGTAAGGCTTAATACTTTTGAAATAGATTGAATTGAAAAGCGTTGATATGCATCCCCTGCGGTAAAAATATCACCATCGATTGTGGATACAGCAATACCTAAATGGTGGGAAGGCACACAACCTAAAGCAGGAATGTAATTTGCAACACAACCTTGCCCAATCAGTGGGCGAACTTGGTCTAGGATATCGTTGAGTAGCTGGTTAGAAAACATGGCGCTCAAAACGTTGACTCCAGATAGTATTTGCAACAGAAAATAAAGGCACCCAATTTTTGGATGCCTCTTCAAGCGACTGAAAGTTCAGTTTATTTATTGAGGTTGACTCAATAAAATTATTCTTCCCACCAAACATCAAAAAGCTCAGAAACGACGACGTCATTCATACCTTTTGATTTTAACCAGTTTTCAACAATTTGACGGTGCTCTTCGGTACATTTGCCAATTTTTTGTAGGCAAACGATCCCTTCCCAGCTCATATAGCCACTTGCTTCAAATGCTAAACCATTCGGTTCAATCGCTTCTGCAATCAGTTGGTCAACGGTGCTGTCAACTTCCTCAATCGGCGTACCTTCTTTAAAGCTCCACTTAACGGTAAAGCCTAACTCTTGGAACTCATCCAAGCGTAATTTTTTACGTAAACGACGACTACGTTGTTGTTTAGCCATTATTTGATCCTCTCAAACATTAAATCCCATACACCGTGCCCTAACCGCTGGCCGCGCTTTTCAAATTTTGTTTCTGGTCTTGTTTCTGGACGAGGAACGTAATCACCTGATGGCGATAAGTTTTTATACCCTTCGACACTCGTCATCACTTCAAGCATGTGCTCTGCATAAGGCTGCCAATCCGTTGCCATATGGAAAACACCACCGATAGCTAGTTTACTACGAATTTTTTCTGCAAACGGAACTTGCACAATACGGCGCTTATTGTGTTTCGCTTTATGCCATGGGTCAGGGAAAAATAACTGAACCATTTCAAGGCTTCCATTTGGGATCATGCAGTCTAAAACTTCTATTGCATCATGGCACATCACCCGTAAATTGGTGACATTTTCTTCTTTTGCTGATGCTAAACATGCGCCAACACCGGGAGCATGAACTTCGATACCTAAAAAGTTTTTATCTGCATTTTGAGATGCCATGGTCACCAATGAGGCGCCCATCCCAAACCCAATTTCCAAGGTAACTGGATTTGAGTTATTAAATACTTTGGCAAAATCAAAAGGCTCATTGATAAAATCGATGCCTTTTTCTGCCCATTCTTTTTCTAATGCGTCTTCCTGACGTTTTGTCAGACGCCCTTGACGGCGGACAAAACTACGGACTCGGCGCATAACCCGCCCATCTTCATTATATTCGGGGGAGATAACATTATTGATCATAATAAAGGTTCTAAAATGAATGCCCAATTAAGTTAGTGTGCCAACAATCAAGTTTATAAGGTGATTGGTTACCAAATTTATCAATTTACAGCCCTAAATGCCCAAGTTACAGTGAGTACCCTTACCCTTGAAGCATGATGGATATCGGAGTTTAGCAAAACTTCCACAAGGATGCAGTTGATAATTAGCTAACTTTACACTAAACAACACAATAGCGGTTTACAGCCCTCTTCGTCTATGTTGCAATTCCTGCCATGACTGGAAATATCAATAAAAAATAAAATTATCAATGGAAGCTCAACAATTTTCATCTGCAGTGCTTGACTGGTATCACAAATACGGTCGTAAAACGTTGCCATGGCAACAGGAAAAATCGTCCTACCATGTTTGGTTATCAGAAGTCATGCTGCAACAAACCCAAGTGAGTACTGTAATCCCCTATTTTGAGAAGTTTATCTCTCGTTTTGAGGATGTTACCGCCCTTGCCAACGCACCTCTTGATGAAGTTTTACACCTATGGACAGGACTCGGCTATTACGCTCGGGCTCGGAACCTCCATAAAGCGGCACAAGTGATCGCGACTCAATATGATGGCTCGTTTCCCACTACATTTGATGAAGTATTAGCGCTACCCGGTGTTGGCCGGTCCACTGCTGGGGCAATTTTGTCTTTATCGCAAAAACAGCATTATCCTATTTTAGATGGTAATGTTAAACGTGTATTAGCTCGAGCTTATGCGGTTGATGGCTGGCCGGGTAAAAAAGAAGTCGAAAATCGCTTGTGGGAAATCAGTACTGATGTCACGCCAAAAGAGGGAGTTGAATTTTTTAACCAAGCGATGATGGACTTAGGTGCGATGGTCTGTACTCGCAGTAAACCAAAATGTGAGCTGTGCCCACTTATTTTTGGTTGCATGGCCTATGCCAATCATTCATGGCAAAACTACCCGGGCAAAAAGCCTAAACAGAAAATTCCTGAAAAAAGTGCTTGGTTTCTAATTATGCAGCACGGTGACAGTGTGTGGTTAGAGCAACGCCCACCATCCGGTATTTGGGGGGGGTTATTTGCCTTCCCACAATTCAATTCTTTAGAGCAACTCAATGATTGGTTGAGAGAATCAGGCCTTGAATATACTCAATTAGAGCAATTAATTTCCTTCCGTCACACATTTAGCCATTTCCATTTAGATATTATCCCTGTAAAAGTTAACATTCAGGCATTTAATTCTGCCATGGATGAAGGCAAAGGACTCTGGTATAACTTACACTTAGGCGCAACTATCGGCCTTGCAGCCCCAGTTGAAAGTTTACTAAAACAGCTCGCCTTACTACCTGATATTTGAGGAAAAATTAATGAGTAGAACCATTTTTTGTACATTTTTACAACGTGATGCAGATGGGCTAGATTTTCAGCTTTACCCAGGTGAGTTAGGAAAACGTATTTTTAACGAGATTTCAAAAGAAGCATGGAGTCAATGGATGGCAAAACAAACTATGCTTATTAATGAAAAGAAACTCAATACCATGAACCCTGACGACCGTAAAATGTTAGAACAAGAAATGATTAATTTCTTGTTTGAAGGCCATGATATCCATATTGATGGCTATACACCTGAAAAATAATCTGTTTGTCTACCTACTAAGTAGGTAGACTTTTGCCCCAAGACTGTGAATCGTATGAAAAAACTATTTGCGCTGAGTTTGTTAATTCCCTTAATTGTTTCTTGTTCTAGCAAGCAAAAATCTGACTTTAACCCTAATTATGTCAAAGATACCAATGGGTTCGATATTTTAATGGGCCAATTTGCCCACAATATTGAAAATATCTGGGGCATTAAAGAAGTGTTAATTGCAGGCCCAAAAGACTACGTTAAATATACCGATGAATACCGAACTCGTAGCCATATTAATTTTGATGCGGGAACCATCACGGTTGAGACAATTTCAGCAATAGAACCTTCACAGCACCTAAAGAAAGCTATTGTCACCACCTTATTAATGGGAGATGACCCTAATTCCATTGACCTCTATTCTGATATTAATGATATTCCTCATAGCAAAGAACCCTTTTTATTTGGCCAAGTGCTAGATAACACAGGAGAAGCTATTCGTTGGGAATGGCGAGCCACAAAGTTTGCTGATTATCTGATAGAAAATAAAATGCAGCGCCGGCAGTCTGGTATGAATATTGTTTGGTCCGTAACTATGCAACTAGTACCAAACCATTTAGATAAACGGGCTCATAAATATTTACCTTATATTAAAAAATCTTCAGCCAAATATGGTGTTGATGAATCATTAATCCTAGCTATCATGCAAATTGAATCGAGTTTCAACCCTTATGCGGTTAGCCGTTCTGATGCACTTGGTTTAATGCAGATAATGCCAAATACAGCAGGGAAAGATGTTTTCCGCTCACAAGGGAAATCCGGTGTTCCTAGCCGTAGCTATTTATTTGACCCAGAGAAAAATATTGATACAGGCACTGCTTACTTAGCTATATTGCAAAACAGCTACTTAGGCGATATTCGTAACCAGACCTCACGCCGCTATGCGGTCATCACTGCCTATAATGGCGGAGCTGGTAGCGTATTACGTGTCTTCCACAGTGATAAAAAACAAGCAGCACAACGTATTAATAATTTAGAGCCTGGAGAAGTGTATGAAACTTTATCCACTAAACACCCAGCGGCTGAGTCACGTAATTATCTTATCAAAGTGAACAAAGCACAGAAAAATTATCTCCGCTAAAATTTTTCCAATATTGCATGCCAGCCAAAATTGGTTTTTAGGCTGGCATTTGTTATTAACCTTAATAATTTTATGTATATTCGATTAAAAACTGGCTAACATGTTGAAAAAAAGCGCATACAGTCAAAAGTTTATTGAAAGCGCCTTGACTCAACCAATGAAATCAGGTTTAATACGCTCCGTTGCCCGGATAGCTCAGTCGGTAGAGCAGGGGATTGAAAATCCCCGTGTCCTTGGTTCGATTCCGAGTCCGGGCACCACTAATTCTCAACAGACGTCAAATGACGTCTGTTTTTGTTTGTAACGCCCGCTAAAATTAACACTCCGCCAAAGTTTCACCTCAACTGAATTCTATTCGACTCTACCCACATCAACCCTACTGTGCAGGTACAATTGCGGGTATACACTAGTTCGATAGAATCTTGTACCCTCTTTATCTGGCACTATTGCAAAATTTAAGTAATAGGTATGCTAAATTAATTATTTTGTTACTGAGAATTGTTTGGTGAATGCATTTAAAGCTCGTCATTTCACAGGTATTATCATCCTTTGAGCTATGCATTGGTACTGCAAATACGGTATCAGTTATCAAGAACGCTTGGAAATGTTGGCTGATGGTGGTGTAAATTTAGTTCACACGACAATCTATCGCTGGATTCAACGTTATGCGCCAAAAATAGAAAAGCGGTTATGTTGGTATAGGTGTAGTCCCTCCGACCTCAACAATTGGCATTTAAACGGAACTTATATCAAAGTGAATGGGAAATGGACGTACCTTTACCGAGCTGTCGATAGCCGAGTGCACAGCATTGAATTTTACCTCTCACCACATCGTAATACCAAAGCTGCCTATCGGTTTTTAAGAAAAATATTCAATCGAGTTAGAAATGGCAAATCCTCAGGGTTATCAATACAGATAAAGCCTCACCTTATAGTCAAGCTCTTAACCCTCTCAAAAAAGAAGGAAAATGCCCTACACATGTAGAGCAACGGCAAATCAAATTTCACAATAATGTCATTGAATGCGATCATGGAAAATTGAAGCGCGTGATAAATCCCACCTTAGAATTTAAATCAATTAAAACGGCACATGCGACTATTAAAGGTATTGAGATAATGCATGCACTTCGCAAGGGTTAAGCTGAACATTTGTTACTATGCTCAACCGCTAAGCGAAATGCACCTAGTGAATCGGCTCTTTGGTATGTAGCCCATTTCGAGTTGAAAAACTCAATCTCACCACTTTATTTGCAACAGTGCCCTTAATTGGGATTCTGTTATTATTTTAATGGGTCACCTATTATTGAAAAACAATTTCAATATAAATAATCTTCATTATCAGGTAATATTTATTTAGCTACCTTACGACCCACATTTATTAAAATGAAGTGTAGCCTACAAATTCGCGAATACTTCATAAAACGAGGTTAAATGGAATGTGTACGAGTTTATCAATAACAGATAGCCAAAATAATATTTACCAAGGGCGAACATTAGAATTAACGGAAGACCTGCCCTCTTGGATAACATATTATCCTGCGAATACTTTTTTTCAGAAAAAAGCCCCTAATGGGGAAAATGGTATTAATTATACATCTAAATTCGATATTCTTGCGATAACGACCGAAGTTTATTTTGATGGAGATAACCATAATATATTCCAAGGGTTAAATAGTGCAGGATTAACGTTTAGTGCAAATATGATTTCTGAAGCAGAGCTTACGCCAATTAATCCGGAAAACTATTATTTATCATTGCCTGTTACCGCATTAGGCGAATGGGCTTTATCCCTTTTTAGTCATGTTGATGACGTTAAAAAAGCGGTTGAAAATGGTTACTTTTGGTCCCCTATTCTTGTTAACTTTAGGAATTTAACATCACCATTCCACTATGCTTTTTATGATAAACACGGTGGTAGCATTATTGTTGAAGCCGTAAATGGCAAATTACAGGTTTTTGATAACCCTACTCGTGTCATGACTAATGGGCCTGATTTTCAATGGCATTTAAAAAACCTGAATAATTATACTCAGTTATCAAACCTAGATATATCAACAAGTTTACTGGGTAATATTCGAGTTACTCAACCTGATAGTGGTATTGCAACATCAAATCTACCTTCGTCTGATACATCTGTTGGGCGTTTCATTCGAGCGGTTTTTTATAGTACTTATGCGCCAAAAGTTGACAATGCAAAAGACGCTATGATTACACTCGCTCACATTATGAATAATTTTGACCGTACTAAAAATATGACTGTTGATAATATGGGGGAAGGAGAAGGCACTCAAAATAGTTTACTTTCTGAATATACTGTTTGGAGCTGCTTATCTGATTTATCTAATGGTGTAATATATATTAGAGGTTATGGCGAAATGAATTATAACCAATATTCAATTAGCCAATTTAGTAGTGCAGGAAAACCTGTATTTCAACAACTGGATATTTATTAATTTATAATCGCAGAAGATAAATACTAGGTTATCTTCTGCTATCTCATAAACCTATTTTATCGTAGCGTCTTCATATTTTGGTAAAGCCCTTTCAATTTCACCTAATGCAAAGGCTAAATCCACAGCAGCAATAACTGAACCCGTATAAGAATCAATATGAGCAAGCTCGGCTGTTAATAATGCAATTTCTGCGGCATTAATTTCAGTCACTGTTCCTAAACCATTTTTATAAAAATCAACACTGGCGGTATAACTTAATTGAGTTGTTTCGACTAGGTTTTTCGCCGCTTTATTGGCCTCAACCGCTGATTTTAGTGCATTCTCAGTTAAACTCATCTCTCGAATCGCCATTTCTTGGCTTTTCCGCAAATTCTCTTGGGCAATAAGAATATCCGACTGAGCATTCTTCATACGTGCTTGCCTTATTCCCCCTTCATAAAGCGGAATACTGATACCTATCAAAATATTTGAAGATGAAGAACTTTGGTTGATACCCGGTAGTCCTTGCACATCTAAACGGCTGCTTCCCCCCGCGACTGCCCCCGCTAAATAGACTTTAGGGAAATAGTCGGATTCCACAGATTGGGTCGTTTTCATCGCTGCCAGTGTAAGTTCATAGTTAGCAAGCACATCAGGGCGCTGGGCTAACGCATTTCTGATCCGTTCATGGGTCAACGGTGCGATATTATCAGGCAAAACATCGTTATCATTATATTGAATATTAATTGTTTTCAATGGAGATATACCGATGGTAGAGAGTAATAATTGGTATTGATCTCTTTCTTTCCCTTTAGCTAATACGTTCTGAAACTCTAATTGTGAAACTTGCTGCTTCGCTAATGCAACATCCAGTACGGTTGCTAGCCCACGCGCTTTTTTTTGCTCTACGGCATACAATAAACGCTGGCTTCGCTCCAAAGCTTCATAAGTTATTTTTGTTTTTTTCTGTGCTGCACCATAAGCATAATAAGCAATGGTTACATCATGAATAATTTTTTGGTGAAGTAAATTAAAGTTAAGGTCAGAAGCTAAAGATGCATGTTTGGCTGCATCAGTTAATGCTCCTCGCTGACCAAAATCAAACAATAGCCATTGAAACGTTATCGCAGGGATAAAAACATGGTTAGAAACATCAATTTTATCGACTAAATCATTATGTGGTAACTTCAATGTTCCACGTTGATAGCCACTTAATGCTGTTGCAGTTATAACGGGTAAATAGGTACTTTCAACCATTCCCACATTGGTTGCGGCTTTTTTAGCAAGCTCCCAAGCAATACGTGTTTCAGGATTATTTTTTTGTGCAACATCGATAAGGCTTGCTAGGTCATATTGATCTTTAAATACTTCGTTATGTTCAGCATATAAATTCTCTTCAGGGGAAGAGATATATGTGTCAGTTTCATATTGTAAAGGCTGCGGCGCTTTATCCATAAATGAACGGCTCGTATCGACACAACCGACAAGAAAAATGCTGAATATCGAGATGAGTAAATATCGTTTTTTGTCGTATCTCATTGATTGGGTCATTATCATTACTTCTCGCTCACTAGTTCTTTAATGACTTGCTCTTTTTCTTGAGCCGATAAAGTTGAAGGTATCGTATTTAAGACATCATATTTCAAATCACTGGCAGATTTTAAATTTGTATTCGAATCAAAATGATCTTTATGATTAAAAGGAATAAATTCAGACGAATAATTTTGGTAACTATCTACTGAAACCTTGGTTAAGAATTGGTTTAAGAAATGAGTTAAAGCCCCCCCTTTATCTTTAAAGTGGGTTTCGAACATCAATAAATTAATATCATCTTTTGTTTTAATAACGCCCTCATTGATTGCAGCAACCAAACTGAGAGCCTCGACATTGTTATCATAAGATTTTAATTTAAGTGCCGCATAACTATCTAGAATATTTCTAATTTGAGAGTTAACTGTAGTCATGATAGAGACCGGCCACACTTTAGTGAACATAATGTACATGACAACATTACCTAATAGGATACCGAGGATCCTATCGGAAGCAACATCCAGATCATAGCTCGGTTTAAAACCATGAAGAACGGTTAATAAAAATGCCAGCCCAACTTGGACTCCTGCATAGGATATACGCTCATTACCCGCAGCCACCCATGCAGCAGGCAAGATACAGAAAAAGATGAGTATCATTAGGCTAAAAATATCGGATAAATGAGGGATAATATACACAATCGAAATAACCCCGATTAATGCACCAATTAAACACCCTATAATACGCAGCGTTAGCTTATGTACTGTTTCACCAACAGAAGTCAATGCAACAACGTAGCAAGTGATCATCGCTGTGTGGATCCCCTGCCATTCAAAATAGTCATAAAAAACATAGCATATTAGTGCAGCACAGGTTGTTTTGATGGCGAAATATTTATGGTTTGGATTTGTAAAAGCGTCTTTAACAAAAAAGGGATTTTTAGCTTTAGGGTCACTCCCCACTTTCTTCTTAAATAGAATATCTTGAAAATCAGCCAGTATTTTCTGGTTTTCAAGGTAACTATTTTTTTCGCTTTTTAGCGTTTCCAATTGTTCAATTTGGTTTTTTTCCAAACACTGCGCAATAAATTGACATTTTTCCGCAAGTAATAGACGAATTTCAGCAGAAGTATCATCGGGTAAATTTAAGGACATGATCAGTATTTCATACGAATTATCAACCATGCTATCTAGCCACTGGATTTCCCTTTTTCCTTTTAGAAAAAAGAGTTTGATGAGCATTAGGTTCCGTTTACATTCAGCCTGCGTACTTAAAGCTTCACTAATTTGAATTGAATACGGCATTTTCCCTAAAAAAAATTGGTTTGCAGCCAAAAAACGCTCAGCTAGCTTATTCATTAATAATTTTTTAGGGCTAATCCCAAAAAAGTAATTAAAGATAACCACCAATAACATGGGGGATACAGCCATTAATAGTGCGTATAAAAGCCCTCTTGTTGCGGCATCGCCAAAAGGAACATCATCAATCAATGTCATTAGAAATGCAATTACAAGGGCAATTAAGTTACCGACATCACCAAGGCTGCTCGCTGAAGACAAATACATAAATAACCCTGAGAAAAGGGCCATAAAGAAAAAGCGCAACATCACATTTTGAATCGTAAAGTTAAACAATATAAAGATTACACAGACCGCTATACTGCATAGCACTATGACACCAATACATAACAGAATATTTTCAATCGCATTGGCTTTAACAAGGTAGATAATTAAATAGCAGCTAATCGCCGATTCTGGAATTTCGTATAACATCGCAATGCCAGCCATTAATGCGCACAGTAAAGCAATCCGCCATGTTGTCGCGAAACGAAAATTAAATGGCAACAAATCTTGTTTTATTTGTTGAAGAACCAGTAAAGCTTTAGCAGTCATCATCTTGGGATACAATATTAACAGTGGCAGTCGCACCAACACGCATCAGATTTTTCGGTGGATTTTCTAAAATTACTCTCACAGGAAAACGTTGTTCAACACGCACCCAATTTAAAGACTTGGGGACATAAGGTAAGTCTCGAGGTATATTCAACAGATCAGTAGACATTACTCCCCAACCTGCACCTTGTACTCGGCCTTTAATAGGTTGTTTGTTATTAATCATTGAATAAACAACTGCACAGCTGCCCATTTGGATGTTATCTAACTCTGTTTCTTTAAAGTATGCGGACACAAACCATGTCTCTGTATCAATTAAGGTAAAAACAGATTGCCCTGAAAGGACAAACTCACCCGCTGATATCGTTAGTCCAACAATATACCCATCACTCGGTGCCTTAATTTCCGTGTTACCCAATTCCCACTCAGCCATGGCGAGTGATATTTTTAATGACTCAACAAGTGCTTCTTCAGATTTGGTGTTATTAATTAATGCTTCTGATGCCACATTTTGTTTTTGAGCTTGTTTTAAGCTGACTTCTGCATCACGTTTTAAGGTTCGGGCGTCATCCACTTGTTGGGCGGTAACAAAACCTTTCGCCAACAATGGCTCTAAACGTTTTAAAGACTGGGTTGCCAGTGCAAGGTTAACTTGTGCACGTTTTATTTGCTCTTCAGCCACTTCAGAATTTGATGTTTCAGCGACAATAATTCTCTTCTTATTGCTTAACGCCGCTTCTGCAACAAGTAACTCGGCTTTAGCTTGGTTCACTCGTAGAGCATACATAGTCGGGTCAATGGTAAATAATCGATCGCCTTTTTTGACTTCCTGATTTTCTTTAACATAAAACTGGCTTATCCGTCCCGGAACGACAGAAGAAATGTTAATTTTATTGGCCTCAATCACGGCCTCTTCACTTAGTGGATTCAGAATCGATGATTGCAGGCTTTTCCATAGTAATAGTAATAAAGCCGCAAATATGCCGATTGTGAGAATGACGGCTATCTTTTTTTTATTTTTTATATTCATAATTTAATGAGAAAAATAAAGTAAGGATATGGTAATAGAGATTGTCAACAAGACACCAAAGTAAAACATCAGAGGAAAAGGTAACTTATCATCAATTTCTAAATAAACGAGAACAACACGCAATAATATAGCGCCAACCAATCCAATTAAGACACATAGCATCCAATAAGGGAAATAAGCGCCTAACATGGGGAATAATGGGGAATGTCCTTGGTTGCATCCCATTAACAATAAGGATAGCAGGCTAACGCTGATAATATGGCGATATTTTCTAATTAAGCTCAAGATAACTCACCTATCATATTATGATTAATTAACTTATTAATTAATCACTACTATAACTCTTTTTAAATAATAATCGAATAATAAATCGAAAGTTTATTAAACCTATAAAATGAAATGAAATAAAAAAATGAATTAAAGATACATAAACCAGCCACTAAATGCCGAGAACCCTCCCAAGAGGGCAATTGAGGGTTACTTCAAAAGCTATTTTTGCTTTATACCTACCGGTAAAAATGACTAAACAAAACGCCCTGTATCGCAACTAGCTTATGCGGATAACACTGAAAGTTAGTAACAGCTTATCATTTGTTTATCCGCTTATTTAAAATACCAATTAACCCGTTATTTGCCTCTCACCTTGCGTATCAACCAATAAGCGCTGGTTAATATACTCAATCGCCTCATCTATAGTCATGATTTTATTCACAACATTAGTAATTCCTTGCCCAATAATGACTTCAGCTTGGCGCAAATTAAACAACTTACCGTTTGGAATTGAAGATTCACGGATACCTCGATTTATTTCTTGATAAGCCAGTGGCATCCATGGATAGCGATAGCAAACCTCTTGATTATGGCTGAAATCTTGATGATTACTGTTTCCACCCAACAAAATGAGGTGATCCATTACTATTGGTGAATAAAGCCAACGATAAAATTGTTCTGCATAATGTGTTTTTTGGCTATAGCGAGATACCCCTAATGCCCCACCCCCCAATTGAGGGACTCCCCCTGGTACAGGGGCAAAACCAATTTTAGGGAAAATATTACTGTGAGCAACATCGTTAAATAGGTTCATATAAGCAATCAGCATAGCAAGTTTCCCTTGCTCAAATTGTTCTACTGATTCGCTCCACCATTTATTATGAATATTTTCTGTAATAGAAACCTGGTGGAGGTATTCATCTAATACCTGACCCGCTAATGGCATTTCTAATCTAGGAATATTACCATTACTTATTAACTTTCCTCCTGCCGCGTAATACCTTAATAAGTACTCAGTGGCAATTAACCCCGCACTGCCTAACGTCGTTGATGCACCGATAGGCCGTAAAAACTCACCTTCTTCATGTAGCTCTGTAAAAAATTGGGTTACCTGATCGTATTCATCAAAAGAAGTCGGTACTGTTAGTTCTTGTCCTGTTTTCTCGTAATACATTCTTTTTAAAATAGGATCTTCAAAGAGATCTTTACGATAAAATAACATTTGTGCACTGGCATCAAATGGCATTGCATAAGCAGTATCATTCACCAAACTAAATTTTTGCTGTGTTGGTAAGGAAAAGTTACTTAATAAATCAGTCACCCCATTCCCGACTTTATCTAACGGTTGCAAGATGCGTTCCGCAAACCAAGGAAAGCAGGCCATATCGATACGTAGTAAATCATAATAAGGATGTAAATGGAGCTGCCCTAAAATTTGGTAAACTTCATCATAAGGATAAACTGCTAAATTAACCTTAATTCCTGTTTGTCGATAAAAATGTGGCAGTAGCTTTTTAAGTGCGTTTGTTGAAGGGCTGGGTAAAATGAGTAAATTTAAGGTTGGATCGGATTTATTGTCAGTAATTATTGCCGATGTTGCCGTATAAAGGTTACCACTTTGATTACGAACGTAGACAGTATTCTTCCCCACCGTTTTCTTTGCGTGATCTTCTCTCATCAGTTCATCGACCACTTCCAACCCTAATTGTGCATAGTTCATTGGGAAACAATGTAACCCTTTTAGTATCGGAGGAATGTTACCACTTAAAGCAAAAATTGCAGGGCAATCACCTTCACTACCAAAAAAACTAGCTTGGGTTAAAAAACTAGCTTTTTCAATGTCTTCAGCAACAAATAAATCGGGTATTTGCTCCTCAGAGAAAAAATCAAAAGCTGCCTTATAAGATTCATCATTAGAAGCACGAATAATAATAAATTTTTTATTCGGGGCCTGCTGTTTAAGGTTATTTTGTAACTCACTGACAAAGGTGGCGTGCTCTAAATCACCATGATCATCGCTAAAAATACCCACTAGCTGGCTTCGACTTGTCGCAATTTGTTGGCAAATGGCATCAGCTGCCTGAGAGTAATCCAATGTGAAAAAATGGTAAGCGTTTACAGGCTGACGATAAATAAAAATAATTTGAGAAGCGGCTAATTTTAAGGTGTCAAAATAGATAGCGGCATCCTGCAAACAACTGACTGCTACGACTTGCTTATAGCCACCAGCGGCAATTTTTTGTAATGCATCGAGTTCTGTCGTCTCCAGATCATCCGTCAAGAATAGATCATAAGTTATCTCTGGATACTGAGCCATAGATTGCCTAAATGAATTAAAAAATATTGCATACTTATCAGACACCAATTGCGGTAAAAGTATTGCTATCTTTTGGCTCTTATTGGTTCTCAATAATTGAGCTTGTGTATTTAACTGGTACCCCATTTGCTTGGCGGCTTTATAGACTGCTTCAATTTTCTCAACACTCACATTCCCCCGCTTATTCAGAACATTAGAAACGGTTCCATGAGAAACACCTGCTAATTTTGCGATATCCTTGATTGTTGCCATTTGTCTTTTTCACCTTGATTATTGCTGCCAATAGCATACCTGAATTATTCATCGCGACTACCGATAATTGATTTGAACGTTCCACTCTCAATTAGTTTATAAAACAAACGAATAAAATAAAGATTACTTTTCTTGCCTTTCTTTTGCAGGGCAATATTAAACAATAATAAAATCAATGATATAAAAAATAATCTTTGAATGAGATCACTGATCTAAATAACATTTATTGGCAATAACAACCCCCAGCATTACTATTGGAACGTTCAAATTGATTTATTTTTTGTTTGAACACCAACACCAGGGATCAAAAATTCCAAAATAAAACTATAAAATACAGGTAATTATTATGAAACTTCACTTTTTAGGCACCGCGGCTTCTGAAGGCATACCAAATCCTTTCTGCCGCTGTGAGCACTGCCAAAAAGCAAGAGAGCTTGGAGGAAAAGATATTAGAACCCATTCTTCCGCCATTGTGGATGATCTTATGTTGATCGATGTTTCCCCGACATTTAGCTATCAGTTAATGCGTGACGGAATGGATGCAACTAAGTTTGAAAGCTTACTATTTACCCATACTCATCCTGACCATTTTAATGTCGGCGATTTATTCAGCCGCATGGAAGGTTATGGTTTTGAAATTCACCATCCATTACATATTTTTGGTAATGACCGAGCAATTAATGGCTGCCTTGACGTTCTACCCGGCTACAGTAAAGAGCGTTTCGATTTCCACTGTTTAATCCCTTTTGTCACCGTCGAAAGGAACGGTTATAAAATTACGCCATTACTTGCAAACCATGCTAAATGGGAACTTTGCTATGTCTATCATATTGAAAAAAATGGAAAAGCTATTTTTTATGGACATGATTCAGGTTGGTTCCCTGAATTAACCTGGAAATGGTTGGAAAATAAACAACTTGATATCGTCGTATTTGAATGCACTTACGGGCTCAATGGGAAAAACCGTACAGATAATCACATGAGCCTAGAAACCGTCTTTGCAGCTAAAGAAAAACTGCAGCAACAAGGCTGCCTGCATTCAGAAACTCAAATTGCTGTTTCACATATTTCCCATAGTGGCAAATTACTTCATGACGAATTAGAAGCGGTTTGTGCACCTTATAATATCCGCGTTGCTTATGACGGATTAACGCTAGAAGCATATTAAGAGGAAAACTAATCATGGATATGAAAATAACCTCTCGCTTACTGATCATGATGTTTGTGCAATATTTCATGCAAGGCGCATGGAATATGACAATGGGACTTGTGTTAAGTACTTATGGGATGGCAAACATCATTGGTAATGCTTACGCTTTATTAGGTGTAGCAACCATTATTTCCCCTTTATTCATTGGTATGGTTGCTGACCGTTTCTTTGCTTCACAAAAAGTAATGGGAACACTGCATTTAATTAATGCGGCCGTTATTCTATGTGTTCCTCAATTTATTGAGGCACAAAATAGCGGCATGACCCTGTTTATGATTTTTATTATTGGGCTACTGTTTTATCCAACAACTGCGCTTTCTAATAGCATCAGCTTCTCTCATATTAATGGTGTGAAATATTTCCCTATTATTCGTGTATTTGGCACATTCGGTTTTATGGCTATCGGATTTATATTAGGGGAAATGGGCTTCTCAGGTAGTACTATGACTTGGTATATCGCATCCGCTGTTGCTGTATTACTAGGTTTCTACTGCTTTACTTTGCCAAATACACCACCAAAAGCGAAAGGTAAACCTTTCTCCGCTAGAGATATTCTATGTTTAGATGCACTTTCATTATTTAAAGACCGTTATTTCGCTATCTTAATGTTTAGTATCTTTGTATTAATGATACCGAAAACAGCTTACTCCGCTTATATCCCTGTATTTATTAAAACACTTGGATTCGATAATGCAGCATCTATCATGCAAATTGGTATTGCATGTGAAGTCCTATTTATGTTTGTGCTGTCATTCTTCTTAATGAAATTCGGTTTCAAAATCACCTTACTTCTTGGCGCAGTAAGTTGGATTATTCGTTCAATGTTATTTTCCTATGCTGCAGTAGATTCCGGTTTCTACTTCATTATTTTCGGATTGATGCTTCAAGGATTATGCTGGGACTTCTTCTTTACAGCAGGTGATATCTACGTTGACCGTAAAGCAAAACCTGAGATCAGAGCGCAAGCTCAGGGTTTACGCTTTATTGTTTCAAATGGCTTTGGCTTATTATTTGCTTCAACAATTTGTGGTGAAATCTTTAATTCAACTGTCACAGAGGCAGGTAGCGCAGCATTACCACAATGGGGAACATTCTGGCATTACCCAGCTATCGTCGCCGCTGTTGTCACCGTTTTCTTTATCTTCTTCTTTAAAGACGATGTGTCTAAAAAGAAAAATGGGGAAAATGAAAAACCAGCAAATCGCGTTACAGCACAATAATAATTAAGGAAAGGGTAAGGTCACGTCAGGAGCAAGCCATGGATTTATTTATACAGTTTGTTGGCACCATTGGCCCTTTATCACTATCAAGTATTGCTAAACTACTAGCCGCCTTCGTTTTAGGCGGCTTAATTGGCTTAGAACGTGAATCAAAGGGAAAACCTGTTGGTTTTAAAACTTGTGTCATTATCGCCGTTGCCAGCTGTTTATTAACCATCGTTTCTATTCAGTCAGCGGAATATTACGCCAATATCTCTGACAATATACGTAGCGACCCAATGAGATTAGCTGCACAAATAATTAGCGGAGTGGGCTTTCTAGGCGCTGGGGTTATATTGCATCGTCGTGATGATGCCATTTCAGGTCTAACAACTGCAGCCATTGTTTGGGCTTCAGCCGGTGTTGGAATTGCCTGTGGTTCAGGGTTCTACTGGCATGCTATCATCGTTACAATCCTTTTTTTCTTAGCAATACAACTCAGTCCTCAAGTTGCTTTATTTCAGATGAGAAACCAAAAACTAGGAAAAATTAAAGTTCGAATGCTATTTACTCATGAAAAAGGTGTTCCTTTGCTTATTGAGTACCTAAAAAGCCACAAAGACTTAATTGAGAATCTCACCATCAGAGATATCAAGAAAGAGCGTGTCGAGGTAAATTTAAAGCTATTAGTACGCCAAAAAATCACTTTACCTGAATTTTACTGCTCCTTAAAACAGTTGGAGTATGTCCACTCTGTTTCTTTAGATCACTAATTCTTTCTTTTTCAAAGTGATATATTTTCGCTAAATAAAATGTGAATTATTTTAATAACCTGTTTATTTTAGCAGGTTATTTATCTATAAATTCCCCATCGACACTATAAGTGCCGTAAATCCTCTGGAATATTCTTTTTTAAAATGCGCCAAAAGTCCTCTGCAGTTTTATTTAGCCTTGTATCCATACGGTAGATATAAGCTTGGATAGGTATCGTTAATTCAGGCGTATCTAGACAAACGAGTTTCTTTTCTTTCAATTCATTCACTACAGAATAAATAGGCAACCATGCTATGCCATGACCATCCAAAGCCATATTTTTTAATAACTCACTCATTGATGACATAAAAAGTGTTTTCGAATTGATCGTACCAAATTCACTTAACCGACGATTAACTAACCTTCCCATATATGAAGCACTTGTGTAATTCAACAACGGCACTTGAGGTTGATAGATGTCAAATAGCGGCTTACCATGCTCATCTGCGGCACAAATTGGGTATAATTCAGATTCAAATACATTCAATGAGGAAAATGGAGATTGCATGAGATCTTCATCATAAAATGAGATAATAAAGTCACTCTTCCCTTCTCTCAATGCGTTGACAACTTGTACGACATCAATGGCTTCAACATGGTAAACAAACTCCTCACCGTAACCGGACAGCCCATGGACTAATTTAGGTAGTAATGTTAATGACAACGAATGAGCGGCAGCAATTTTAATATTTGGTAGACTCAATACATTATGGCCGGATAATTCATTTAAGTTACATTCCAGTTGTTGTAGTAAACTACGTGCTTGGGAATGGAAAATTTTGCCCTCTTCAGATAACTGTAAAGGGGAAGTCGTTCTATCAAATAATTCAACACCAATAGCTTCCTCTAACGCTTTAATACGACGGCTAAACGCGGGCTGAGAAATATTTCGTTGTTCTGCGGCATGAGAAAAATGTCGGCACGACTCTAGTGTTAAAAAATCATATAGCCATTTTGTTTCTATATTCTTCATCTTATTAAGCCTTAAATTGACTTGCTGTTAAAATATAAGAAATTAAAAGTATTTTTATTGATATTTTAAGTTAATGATTAGTTAAGCAACCAAACAAAATTTGTAGATACATTATTTGTATTATGCATAGCCCTACTATTTAAAACATTAACAAAAATCAAAAATTAATTTTATTTAATTTATTTACATCATAAAACCTAGTCTATTCAGGCTCTCAGAGCAATTTATTAAAATAACTTTATTTTGAATAAAAAACTTAATGCATATCTTGCATCAACCCATACTTACTTGCATTTCTCATCCAAGATAAACATTGATAAATATTAGCCATAGGTTATGGCAGTAATATTTAGGTTAATAATTATTTTAATGCCAACCTATATGTTAAATAAATGAAGGAATATAAGCATTTATTGATTTTTATTTTATAAAAAAGCTGATGAAATGCAGGGGTATTAAAATGAAAGGTTTAATTGGTGTATTAGGTGGTATGGGACCTGCCGCTACTGTCGATTTATTTAATAAATTCGTTAATTATACCGTAGCAAATAGAGACCAAGAGCATATCCCTTTAATTATATCATCTATTCCTGATATACCAGATCGAACAGAGGCGCTATTAAACCGTGGTGAATCTCCTCTACCTTTAATGACTGACTATCTAAAAAAACTAGAAAATGCAGGTGCTGAATGTATTGTTATTCCTTGTAACACCGCACATTATTGGTTTAGTGAACTGAAAGATATTTGCCACGTCGATATGCTAAGTATTGTTGAGACAACAATGAAAGAAGTGCTAGCAACCAAGAAAAAAAATATCGGATTACTTGCAACAAATGCCACTATGTATATGGGGTTGTATCAAAAAAATATAGAAAATAAATATTTAAACTGCATCACGCCTGATAAAGAAAGCCAAGACAAAGTTATGGAAAGCATTTATTTATTAAAATCAGGAAATAAAAAAATGGCTGAGGCCATTATGAAAAAACAAGCTGAGGCATTATTCTCCCGAGGTGCAGAAATTATTGTTCTTGGCTGCACTGAAGTTCCCGTCATTCTTGAAAATGAAATAAATAATTATCCAGATAAATATATCGACTCAACCAGTACCTTAGTCAGAGCAAGTATTCACTGGTATGAAAGTAGAGTCGGGAAACAAAATTTAATGATAAATAAAAATATTTAATTTTATATCAAATATCAAAAATTAATTTTTAATATTACTAATGACAATATATTGTCTATTGGAGACGATTATGGTTTGGCTAGAAATCATTGTTGTATTAGGTGCAATATTCTTCGGTATACGGATGGGGGGAATTGGTATAGGACTCTGCGGTGGATTAGGATTAGCAGTTCTAACCATTGGGTTTGGTTTACCTATTGGCTCCCCACCTGTTGATGTTATTTTAATTATTATGACCGTCGTGGTAGCAGCATCTGCATTACAAGCTGCAGGTGGAATGGATTATCTCGTACGCCTCGCCAGTAAGTTTATGCGTAAAAACCCTAAGTACCTGAATATTATAGCGCCAATCATCACTTGGGTGATGACTATCATGGCTGGTACAGGCTTCATTGTTTTCTCTATGCTACCAGTGATAGCCGAAATCGCAAAAGATTCAGGCATTCGCCCATCCCGAACATTAGCAGGCTCAGTGGTTGCATCACAAATTGCTATTTCAGGTTCGCCAATCAGCGCCGCAATGGCAGCAATGTTGACAATAATGGAAGGTAATGGCGTTACTTTCATCGTTGTCATGTCAGTCTGCTTACCTGCCTCTTTTGTTGCAGCCATGGTTGCGGCATTTATCGCATCACGCCAAGGCTGTGAACTAGAAGACGATGAAGTTTATCTTGAGCGCTTACAAAGAGGCTTAGTCCATAAATACGAAGAAAAAACAGGTGAAAGTACCACCAGAGAAAAGTTTTCAGTTGTCTTGTTTATCATTGCCACTGTCGCGATTGTCATCCTTGCTGCCTTTCCGCAATTGCGTCCCGGCTTTGATATCGGTAAACCTATGGGCACTCGCGATATTATTATCATCTGCATGTTAAGTGCTGCATGTTTGATGGTGATATTCTGTAAAACATCACCAAACTCAATCGTTCTAGCACCCACTTTCCGTTCAGGAATGAGTTCACTTGCAGTGATATTGGGTATTGTTACCTTAGGGACGACATTTGTTGATGCACACATGGACCAAATTAAAGCGATAGCTGGAGATGTGTTATCTGCATATCCTATTTTATTAGCTTTAGTTCTGTTTTTTACCTGTGCATTGTTATATTCACAAGGTGCCACAACACCATTAATTATTCCGTTAGCTATTGCCTTAGATGTTCCCACATGGGCAATTTTGGCCTCTTTTGTCGCCGTCACCGGGGTATTTGTCTTACCCACTTACCCAACATCATTAGCAGCAATTGAATTCGACTCAACAGGGTCTACTCGGGTTGGAAAATATATTTTAAATCATCCCTTTATGTTACCAGGCCTAGGTGGAATTATTGCAGGTGTCGCCTTCGGTTTTATCATTGCACCAATGATTGTCTAACATAAAGACGTGAGGCTTCCACATATTTATAACAAGATAACAAAATGATTTTATTGACAAAATGAAGTTAAACTTTGGCTCTATTTGGCTTTATACTTTGCAAGATTGGCAAAATACAATAACAAAGTATAAAGCTGTTTTTTTATGCCTTCTTCAATGTTCATTAGGTATATCTGCAAAGAAAATATAATTAACAGCACGTAAAAATACCCCATTACTCTATTCAATTTTTTAAATTAAATTTTATAAATTAAAAATAACGTTCTATTAACCATTTTGCGTCTCTTTATTTAATGTAAATTTAATTTGTTTTCATATAAAAATGTGAGCTGAAATGTTTTTGCATAAATTATCCACTTCTGAAAATAGTTAAAATAATTATACTCGGCTTCATATTCATTTCTTGAAAAACTAAAAAAAGGAATGAAATAAGATTTTTATTATAATTTTCATTGTGTTACAAAATCATTTTTGACAGTCTCATTTTCCAATGAAAGTACTCAATTAGGTGACTAAAATTAGGGGTTAAATCACAAATTTTAGTTTTTTACATTCATACTTTCAAAAATGACGACGTCGTCATATTAAAAAGAATTTATTTTATCTATAACATTAAACAACCATTTTTCTTACATACATATCATTATTGATAGTTAAGCGTTAAAAAACTAAAGCAAATGCGTTATAAAAAAACGCTTAATGTTGACGTCAACATTAGGGTTAACAACTAGAAAGAGGTTTTAGAACATGAGTAACCTACCTGAAAAAATGAAAGCTGTTGTTTGTCATGGACCGCATGATTATCGCTTTGAAAACATTAAAAGACCGACGCCAGGATTTAGAGAAGTTGTCATCAAAGTTGATGGATGTGGGATCTGCGCTGGCGACTGTAAAGCCAATGATGGCGCTCAAATGTTCTGGGGTGATGACCCATGGATTAAAGCACCTGTAGTTCCTGGCCATGAATTTTATGGGCGCGTTGCTGAACTCGGTGAAGGTTCCGCTGAAAAATTCAAATTAAAGGTAGGCGACCGCATCTTAGCTGAGCAAATTGTCCCGTGTTGGGAATGCCGTTTCTGTAAATCAGGCAAATATTGGATGTGTGAAACCCATGATATTTACGGTTTCCAAAAAGAAGTTGCCGATGGTGGTATGGCTGAATATATGCGTTTTTCAGAGCGTGCCATTATCCACAAAATCCCTGATGAACTATCTGATAAAGATGCCGCATTAATTGAACCGATGGCTTGTGCTATCCACACCGTACGCCGTGGTGATATCGATTTAAATGACGTCGTCGTCATTGCTGGTGCAGGCCCACTTGGGCTATGCATGATCCAAGTCGCCAAATTAAAAACACCGAAAAAATTGGTTGTTATTGATGCGATTGATGAACGTCTTGAATTAGCGAAAAAATTTGGTGCAGATGTTGTTATCAATCCACTGAAAGAAGATGCCATCAAATTAGTCAAAGATATGACGGAAGGCTATGGCTGTGATGTTTATATTGAAGCAACTGGCGCCCCAATTGGCGTTACTCAAGGGCTAGAAATGATCCGTAAGCTTGGTCGTTTCGTTGAGTTTAGCGTGTTTGGTAAAGAAACAACCGTTGACTGGTCAATCATTGGTGACCGCAAAGAACTTGATATCCGCGGAGCTCACTTAGGCCCATATAGTTATGAAGTCGCTATTGACCTATTTAGCCGTGGCTTAGTTAGTGCTGATGATATCGTTACCCACTTCTATTCCATCGATGATTGGGAAGAAGCTTTTGTCATGGCGAAATCGGCAGACTCAATTAAAGTCGTCATCAAGCCATAAACATGTTTTTAACTGGTAGTAATAATTGATAATTCAAATAAACACTAAATAAGTAAAAACCCTACATATAATTAAACGCTCTTTTAGGAGAACATCTTATGCTGAGTAAATTTAAAAAGTTGGCTGTAGCTGCAAGTGTACTGACTTTAGGTATGGCTTTTAACGCTACCGCTAAGCCAGTTTCAGTGGGTATGTCATTTCAAGAATTAAACAATGAATATTTTGTCACCATGAAGGAAGCCTTAGAGAGCGCAACAGGTGATATGGGTGCCCAACTATACATCTCTGATGCGGCTCATGATGTATCAAAGCAAACCAGTGATATCGAAGATATGTTACAGAAAAAAATCGATATTCTGTTAATTAACCCGGCCGATAGCGTTGGTGCAGAAACAGCTGTACTGGCTGCGAAAAAAGCGGGCGTTGTGGTTATCGCTATTGATGCACAAGCAAATGGCCCAATTGACTCTTTCGTCGGTTCTAAAAACTATGATGCTGGCTTAATGGCGGGTAAACGTTTAGGTGAAGCATTAGGCGGCAAAGGTGAAGTGGCTATTTTAGATGGTATTCCTGTCGTACCAATTCTTGAGCGTGTTCGCGGCTTTGAAGCAGCGATGAAAGAATACCCAAATATTAAAATCGTAACTAAATTGAACGGTAAACAAGAACGTGATACTGCGATGAACGTTACCGAAAATATGCTGCAAGCGAATCCAACTCTCAATGGGATCTTCAGTGTTAACGATGTCGGTTCTTTAGGTGCACTAGCAGCGATTGAATCTTCTGGCCGTGATGTCAAATTAGTGAGTGTTGACGGTTCTCCTGAAGCTGTTGCTGAAATTGCCAAAGGCAACTCTCCATTTATTGCAACTTCAGCGCAATTCCCTCGTGATCAAGTGCGTATTGGTTTAGCAATGGGCTTAGCAAAATACTGGGGTGCCAATGTTCCTAAAGAAGTCCCAATTGATGTTAAATTGATCGACAAAACCAATGCAAAAGATTTCCACTGGTAATCGCTAGTTATCAATAACCGATGTATTGCACCTGTATTTCTGATGTTCGGTGCAATACATTTTCATAAATATTAATTATTAAATGCATATTGGAATAAAAATTCCAAATGGCTTTGTTACCCATTTTTAAGCAGTTGAGAAATATAGGGAAGCAATATGATGCAATTATTAGCATTAAAAGATGTCAGCAAAACTTTCCCTGGGGTTAAGGCGTTAGATAATATTAATCTTTCCCTCGAAAAAGGAGAGGTTCACGCATTATTAGGTGAAAACGGCGCAGGTAAATCAACGCTAATGAAAGTGTTATGTGGAATACATAAACCTGACAGCGGACAAATCCTGATTGAGGGCAAAGAGCACACCTTTCATAACTACAGAGATGCAATCAAAGCTGGCGTAGGTATTATTTTCCAAGAATTTTCTCTTATTCCTTATTTAAATGCTTTTGAAAATATATTTTTAAATCGAGAGTTAAAAAATAAGTTTGGTTTATTAGATAGAAAATTAATGCGAAAAAAATCACAGGAAATCTTAGCTGAGCTGGGTGTCAACATTAATATTGATGAACCTATTAGCCATTTAAGTATCGCGGAACAGCAGTTTGTTGAAATCGCAAAGGCATTATCTTTAGACGCTAAAATTTTAGTATTAGATGAACCAACTGCAACATTAACCCCCAATGAAGCAAATCATTTATTCGATGTAATGCGTGATTTAAAAGCTAAAGGGGTTGGAATGTTTTTTATTTCACATCATTTAGAAGAAATTTATGAAATCTGTGACACCATCAGTGTACTGCGTGATGGACAATATATTGGGTCACGTAAGGTTGATGAAACAGATTTAGACGTTATCATCGAAATGATGGTTGGCCGTGAAGTTGAAAATATTTATCCTCATAAACGCCAATTCAACGAGCAAGAAGTCATCTTAGATGCTGAAATTCAGCGCTTCTCATATAGCCCAACTAACCACCTTCAATTAAAAAAAGGTGAAATTCTGGGGCTTGCGGGGTTGGTCGGTTCCGGTCGTACAGAGACTATTCTTGCCATGATTGGTGCTGACAAAGCATACAAGAAAAAAGTTATTTTAGAAGGCAAAGAAGTTAAAGTTAAATCGGCTGCAGCTGCGCTGCAATTAGGTATCGGTTTATTACCCGAAAGCCGAAAAACCCAAGGTCTTGTATTACCCTTCTCCGTTAAAGAAAATATATGGTTAAACAATCACGCTCAAAAATTATTTTTAATTCAAAATAAAAAAGAACTCACTTTATCTATTGATCTAATTTCCCAAGTAAAAGTTAAAACACCAGAGCCTCACACTGCGGTTTCTACTTTAAGTGGTGGAAATCAACAAAAGGTTGTTATTGCTCGCTGGCTAAATAAACAAGCCAAAATTCTTATTTTCGACGAACCCACTCGAGGAATTGATGTCGGGGCAAAATCAGAAATTTATCAGTTAATGCGCTCTCTAACTGAAAAAGGAATTTCCATTATTATGATTTCATCGGAGCTACCAGAAGTTATTGGTGTCAGTGATAGAGTTTTGGTTTTTCGAGATGGCGAAATTGCCGCTGAGTTAACTGGAGATGAAATAAACTCAACTCAGATCATGGTACATGCGGCCGGCAATATTATATAGGATAACGACTATGTCTAATCAAAGTGCAATTCCATTAACTAAAAATAAGTTTAGTTTTTCTAAGTTAACTAAAATACCTGCATTTTTACCACTTGTTGGTTTAATTCTTTTATTTGTCTGCATGTCCATTTTTAATGAACATTTTTTAACTGTAAATAACCTTTCTACTATTGCTCGTCAGGTTTCTATTAATGCCATTATCGCTATCGGTATGACATTTGCTATCTTAACTGGTGGAATTGACTTATCCGTTGGTGCTGTTATGGCACTTTCTGGAACCTTGATGGCTGGCTTAATGAAATATTATGGAATGGATCCTTATGCAGCCATTGCTCTGGGGTTATTATCCGGTGTTGCTTTTGGCTTTATTAATGGGATTTTAGCGGCTTATGGTAAAATGCCGCCCATCATTGTCACCTTGGGTGCCATGATCATTGCTAAAGGCCTCGCCTTAATTTATACCGGTGGCTACCCAGTTTCAGGATTACCTCAAGAGTTTGCTTTTTGGGGACGAGAAGAATTAATGGGGATCCAAGTTCCTATTTTATTAATGCTTGGCCTTTATCTTATTTTCTATGTTGTACTAAATCATGTCTCTTTTGGCCGCTATATTTACGCGATAGGCGGTAATGAAGAAGCCGCTCGTCTCAGTGGTATCCGCGTTGAACGTTATAAAATGTTAGTTTACGTCATTAGCGGTTTTACTGCGGCTTTCGCTGGGTTAATATTTACCTCTCGAGTCATGAGCGGGCAACCCAATGCAGGCGTAGGCTTTGAGTTAGATGCAATTGCTGCAGTCGTACTCGGCGGTGCTTCAATCGCAGGGGGCCGTGGTATGATCATTGGCACACTCATTGGCGCAATGATCTTAGGTGTACTCAATAATGGTTTAAATTTATTAGGTATTTCACCTTATGTTCAATATATTGTAAAAGGCCTAATTATTTGGGGGGCGACCTTAATTAGTTCAATGAAACGCTAAATGAATAGTTTCTCATAACCATTAAAATAGGCAGGTATCGTTACCTGCCTATTTATATTTTTCATACATTAAATTACATGTATGTTAACTGTGCTCATATGCAACTCAAATTCTTTAGAGTACATATAAAAATCATAACGTACTTTATTTCTGATTCTTATTAATAAACAACAAGTTTCCCATCAACAAATATTTGTTTTGTTTTATGATCTTTATGTGAATCTCGTTCTATCTCAGAAAACAATAACTCAGTTGTTAATTCACCAAGATATACCGAATCATGGTGTACACCAGAAATAGATAAATGGTAAGTATCTGCATAGGGAGGTAAATCAACAGAAAAATAGCGGCAAGAAAGGCCTAATTCTAAAATGATTTTATACATTCCAGCTGTAATAATTCCATTCAACCCAACTATATACATATTAGGTGTGTACAGCTCTTGGACTTTTTTCCTTAAATAATCTTCATCATTCTTATTAAACATATAGCTACTGTATAAGACATTGATGCTTTTTCTATTTGGAAAATTTTCATATATCCCCGCTAAACGGGATAAACTAATTTCGGAGCCTTCTGGCCCTGAAACAATAAGTGTATTCTCACTATTTTGTTGGTTAAGAAATTTTCCTGTTAAAGCACCTATTTCAAAGTTTTTCAAGAATAAACCCGAATACTTATTTTGATAACCATAAATTGAACGGTCAACAAAAACCAAAGGCACATTGTGTTGGTCAATTAATGATAAGTAACTTGGTTGATAGTCTTTATCGTCACGAACTGGCGATAGTAGAATACCGCTCGCCTTGTAACTGACTAACGTTTCAATTGCTGTTTTTTCTGCTTTTTCATCGCTATCTGAATCAAAAATCATGACTTGATAGCCTTTTTCTTTCGCTAAGCGTGAAACTGTTTGAATAAGCACCACATAAAATGGGTTAAATGTACTGTCAGTGACCACACCTATTATACGGCTATTTTTATTTTTCAGATTACGCGCAAAAAGGTTTGGGACATAATTGAGTTCTTGCGCAATAGCTAATATTTTATCTCGAGTTTCTTTCTTTACCATCTCAGGATGATTAAATGCTCTAGAAACTGTAATATCAGTTACATTAGCACGTTTTGCTATATCAATTATCGTTGTTGAGCTATCTTGTTTTGTCATAATTATACTAGTCAACCTTTAATGATTACCCGGAAGAATATATTAGCAATCCATTTTACTATTATCTGGGTAGAAAAAATGCGATTATTCATTATACCTCTTTGAGCTTGAAGATAAATCAATTTCACTTTCATTAAGGAGAATAAATGACTGATAATTCAAAATAGTGACACATGCCGCATGAATTATAAAAAACCACTTAATTGCTTGATATTTAAAATCTATTTTAAATAACATTTAATTCAATCAGTACTGATAAAATCAACCATAGAGCAACAAAGATAACAACACTTGAAAATAATATTTGGATAGCCTTATTGGAAATATAATGCGTTATTAATCGACCAATTAATAAACCAATAACACAAGAAGCAATGAAAACAAGACTAATTTCTTTAGGGTACTGGAACCCATTCCAGACATTAATGAAAATACTAATACTACCAATACAAAAAATGACCATTAATGATGTTGCAATAATACTCTTCATATTTAAATTAGTGAATTTTCGCAATGCAGGAACAATAATAAAACCACCTCCCACACCTAACAGCCCAGTAAGTAACCCAGTAACAACACCAATGCCCCCCAAGATTAAAGCAGTTTTAGTATTCCAAATAAATTTTCCAGTGTCTTTATTAATTATACAATGAACATCATTCTGCACATCTGCTCGATTGAAAAATATACGGCATCCGACGTAAATCATAACGAAACTAAAAGCAAGCGTTAACCAAACTGGTGGGGTAACATGGGCAAGATAAACACCATATTTAGCGGAAGGAATGCTCAATAATGCTATCCAAATAGCCGCTTTATAGCGAATGTTATTTTTTATAAGGCCCTGAACAACACCAATAAATGCAGCAATTGTAACCGCTAAAAGACCAACGGGTGCCGCTAATGCCACACTCCAATTTTGGCTTGCCATTAACGCTGGAACAGCAAGAATACCACCACCGGCTCCCGTTAAACCAAGTAGGCAACCTATCAATAACCCTTCTAATATCAGTATTAGCATTGTGAATGACTTATCATTATTTTCAAATATATTCGCTGAGCATTAACGCTTCCCAAGTGCTTTATTCAATACCATTAATGCACAATTAAATGACACTTCTCCAGCAATAATATCGATTAAACGAGTATCTTGGAAAATCGCAATTGTCGGCACTGATTTTATACCATATTTAGGAGCCAAAGTGGGTGACTGAGCAATATCCACAAGACCAAAAACAATATTATTTTGTTGAAAATGCTCAGAAAGTTTAATGAAAATAGGGTGCATGCTTTTACAAGGCAAACACCAAGATGCCGAAAAATAAACAACTACCGTTTGATGCTCTTCCTGACCTAGAGGGTAAAGTGTGCTTGAGAAATTATCACTATCTAACTGTAAGATATGAGGCATTATACGCTACCTTTTTATACATTTTTTCTTGAACTAACATACTGAAGTGATGCTTCAGATAATATATCACCTCTTATCCATTAGTTGTTCAATATTATTGATAAATTAAATATTACCTAAAAATCAATTGGTTGAGTTAAATTTAATCATAAAAAAATACACGCGTGAAAAATAATAAGTAGTTAAAATAAAATCTGTATTCATTTAACAAAAAATAACCATACAATATATATACGCTACTTTTATTTTTTATTATGCATTAATTTTTTATTTGTGAATATTCTTGTCGTTATAGTAACGACGTCGTTTAATATAACTTAAAGGTGTTCATAATGAAAAATAGACTATATCTTTTACTCTTATTAATATTTAGCCCTTCAATTTTTGCTCATTTAGATTCTGCTTATTACAGAAGCGCTTCTGATGGATTTACGGCGAAGCCTAAATGGATGGATACTCTTAGAGATGATATAATGCTTTCCGAAATAGCATTACCTGGGACTCATGATAGTGCTGCATATAAAAATTTTGTAGATAGTGTGTCAACACAAGCATTAAATTTTGACCAACAATTAGAATATGGTATTAGAGTATTTGATATCAGGGTGAGGCATACGAGTAATGCATTTGCCCTACATCATGGTAGTATATTTCTTGATGTTATGTTTGGTGATTTTATGAATTCCATTAATATTTTTTTATCAAAAAACCCTTCTGAAACCATTATTTTTAGGTTAAAACAAGAAATAGCCCCTGACAATAATAACACTCGCCCCATGAATAAAACATTAGAGTATTACATTGAATTATATAAAGATAAATATTTTAATTTACAGTCTATGGATACAAAATTAGGTGATGTTAGGGGAAAATATATGATACTTAGCAATAATGCTGCTTTTCATAATTATGGTTTAGCTTACGAACTTACAAGTATACAAGATAATTTCCATTTAAAAACCAATTGGCATTTATATTCAAAATGGGAGGCAGTAAAAACACAATTAGACCGTGCAAGTAATGGAAATAATAATAGAATCTATATCAATTACTTGAGTGGCTCTGGCGGTTCGTTTCCTTATTTTGTTGCAAGCGGGCATTCATCTCCAGGTACCTCAGCACCCCGTCTTTCTACCGGCTTAACCACTCCAGGATGGAAAGATAGTTATCCGGATTTCCCTAGAACATCTTGTGCTGGTATTTGTACAATTTCCTTTGAAGGTACAAATATTCTAACTCGAGATAAATTAAAATATTATAATAGCCTAAATATGAAACGCTCTGTCGGGATAATTATGGCTGATTTTCCTGGTGAGTCTTTAATAAGCCATGTAATAGATAATAATAAGAACCTACGAAAATAATTATTTTAAAATAAAGCATATAAAAGAATAAATTTTTTCCTTTATTTTTAATAATATCCAAACAGATTTTATTTTAACTAGAAATTTATTACAAAATCACTTAACACCCAAATTTCTAATTTGCTATTTGGCTGGTGAGAGATAAGTTTATTAATGCAAGTCCCAGTATTTTCTAAGACTTGCATCCGTCCCGCAATATCCGTGATTTGTTTGCCTAACTGCTAATGACCGCACCATCGAGCTGGGCGTGAATGCCAGCGGTCACTTCTGTGTCGGTATAAAACTGGCTGTCACTCTTTTCAAATCCGCTACCTTTATTCACACTCGCATTGACATTCCAACCGCCTGTACTGATACCCGCACCGATTGAGCCACCTTTACTTTCATTTTTGCCATCCACCGTTTGCGTATTCGTCGCACTGGTCAGGTTGATATCATTTTTGGCAGTTATCCGGGTATTTTGTCCACTGATCTCACCTGAAAGTTGATTAATAACGGTCGTTGTGTTTAAAGCCAGTTCGCCAAGGCTAGAAAATAAACAAGGAAAAACAATTTATTGATTTTCGGCTGATAACACAAAGCGGGAAAAAATACGCTTTATCCCGCTTTGTCAACAACCTCAAGGGCAGTTTTACTTTGCCCTTATATTCTGTGAAAGGAAAAATATCTAACTATTACTTATATTCAGTTTCAATGCAGCGGCGATAGCGAGAGGAGAAAAGGTAATGCTCGCTGCAAATAACGCGGCAAGAATGGCAAAATAGCCATCGAGAGGCATTTTAAAGCTATGTGCCTCCATCGTACCCGTTGCATAAATAAGCACTGGAATATAAAGCGGCAAAACGAGCAGACTAACTAAAACCCCGCCTTTTTTTAAGGAAACCGTTAATGCCGCACCAATCGCGCCAATAAAACTTAATACCGGCGTCCCTAGTAATAAAGTACCCGCCAACACCAATAGCGTGTCTGCACTAAAAGACAACATTAATGCCGCAACCGGAGATAACAAGATCAATGGCAACCCAGTTACTAGCCAGTGGGCGATCACCTTAGCAAATACGGTTATAAATAAAGGATGTGGCGCAAGTAACAATTGCTCAAGGGAGCCATCAAGATAGTCATCCTTAAATAAACGCTCTAGTGATAATAGTGAAGACAAAATAGCCGCGACCCAAAATACCCCAACGGCAATACGCGCTAATAATTGAGGCTCAGGACCGATACTAAGCGGAAATAATGTGATAACAATTAAGAAAAACCACAACGGGTTAACGAGCTCAGAAAAACCTCGGAAAGCAATTTTAAGCTCCCGTTTAATTAATAACCAAAACATGATTCAACCCCACCCGTCAGTTTTAGTGAACCAAATTGCCCTGACATCGCTTGGTGAGAGGTAAACAAAATAATCCCCCCCTGCTCTGCATGCTGATGAAAACGTTCTGTTAAACGAGCGACTCCCGCCACATCAATTGCGGTGAAAGGCTCATCAAGTATCCACAGAGGGGCTTCGCTTAGCCATAGCCTGGCTAAATTAACGCGCCGTTGTTGCCCTGCAGAAAGTTGGCTAACAGGAATATCTTCATAACCGATTAATGAAACTTCCTCTAAAGCAGACCAAATCCGCTCGCCTTCATGCCCTTTATGGTGCATTTGATAATAAAACTTGAGGTTTTCATAAGGTGTCAGTAACGATTTAACCGCAGGTTTGTGGCCTAAATAAAGTAAATGGCGAGTGAATTCTTCTTTTAGCTTATCAATCGATTGATTATTCCAACAGACCGCACCTTCATCAGGTTTTAATAACCCAGCCATCATACGTAGCAGGGTTGTTTTTCCCGCTCCATTAGGCCCTTCAACTTGTAAGATTTCACTGGGCTGCACAATAAAATCAAGTTGATGGAATAACACCCTATTTTGCCGATGGCAACTCACTTGTTGAGCACTTAGCATGAAGCACAATTCCTGTTGTTTTTATTTTGAGGTTAGCTTTTTGCAACTTTGTTCAACAGCATATCACTAATAGAGTCACTCGATATTGCTTCACCGCAAAGCACTTGCATCAAAACCTCTGAACCTAAGGTCGATAATGAAAACAACATATCAGGTTTAAGTAAGCGAACTTTATCCATATTACTTTCTTGATTAATTAATACCACGGTTTTCACCGTGCCCTCAACACCCGCTTGTTCTTTCACGCCCAATAGGGCAAAAGTGCTGAGCGAATCGCTATCCGTCATCACCAGTACGCACTTAGCATGTTTTACGTTTGCTGCTGCTAGCAATTCCGAACTGGTGGGGTCGCCCGTTACAATGTTATCTTTTTCTGGATAATGGCTACGATGGTTTTCTTGGCAAATCACGGCTACAGGTAGCTCTCGTTTTTTCAGCCCTTGATAAACATTGACGGCCATCGGTGTGCTACCAATCACCACATAATGATTTTTCATATAAGAAAACCTCTTACGCACAATTTCTTTCGTGCCTTTTGCTAACACCCCAACAATATAAACCACTGAAGTGGTAAAAATTGTGATCCCTAAAATAATCACTGTCACCGTGAACACACGCGCATCCACGGTGACCGGTACAATGTCACCAAACCCGACCGTCGTCATGCATACTAAAGCAAAATAAAAGGCCGTAGTGCCATCTTTAACCACTGGCGAAAATTCATTACCAATGTATAAAGTGCCAAAAATGGAGTAAAGCAACAATGCGATAATACACGTGATCGCCACAAACCCTGCACTAGTTAAGCTATGATGATGATATAGCTTCCAAAACACACACAATGCAATTAATAAAAAGAGCGAGAAATAACCTTGGTGAATGTTTTCTTGCGCTAACCTCAAATCAACAAATGAAATAATTCCAAGTAAAAATAATGAGAACACCCATGCGATACGGGCTCCATTAACCATAAATAGCGATAGGAAGATAAGCGAAATCCCCAATAGAAAACGAGGAATATCCAGCAGTTTCATAAAACCGAGTGATTTCAACCACTGTGTCAGCCCAGACTCACGCCAATCAATATAGTCGGTATAAGCACTTAACACAGGCTTTAGAATCATTGTGCCATCAATAATAATTAATAATGAGAGCAGCACCCTGATTGATAAGGATGATTTCAAAAAAGCCACAAATGAGTTGTCTAACATAAGTTGCTCTCACCCTTTATTGATAATGTTGGTCAAATTTTTATACACCATAAATAGGTTAAAAGATAATATCAACTGAATGAAATATTATTAAACAATAATTCAAGATTTTACTGTTTTAGTATCAGCGTATAAAACATTGTCTATAATGCAATATCATAGAAACAGTTTCGAGCTGTAACTTGGCTCAGAAGTGCAGTTAACCCCCTGCATCTTGAAAGATGCCGATTCATACTCTAAATATTTCGAGAGGCAGGTAAGCGACAAATGACGATAGGCAAGGAGCATAGGTAAACTATGTGACTTGGCGAGCGGAGTACAGTTAACACCCCTGCATCTTGAAAGATGACGAGTATGGGGAACTTAAATTACATCTTCATATCTAAAAATCGATTTCTCAATTATTTTTCAATTCGACTTAACAATAATAGAAAACAAGAGTTTAAAAACCTATGAGTAACACTACACACTCGGAAAAGTTTAGCTGGACCTCTCTGTTCTGGTTACTAATCTACTTTTGGTATTTTTCATCGTTATTACAGCTGTATGTGCTCGTAACAGGGCAAAGTAACTCCATTGGCCTTAGAGACTCACTACTTTATAGCTCCCTTTGGCTAATTCCTGCTTTATTGTTCCCAAAAAGAATCAAATTAGTTGCTGGGGTGATAGGTATTGTTCTTTGGCTATCCTCTGTTGTCGCACTCGCCTATTTTGTGGTTTATGGCCACCAAATATCGCAAAGTGTCATGTTCGTCATGTTTGAAACTAATACCAATGAAGCTGGTGAATTTCTTAAGCAATATTTTAGCTTCAAAGTCCTAGGCGTCATACTCGCCTATACTGTCGTGGCGATTTTCCTTTGGACGCGTCTAAAACCTGTCACATTACCCAAACCAGGGCGAATTGGTATTTCATTACTGATTTTAGTTATTTTATTCGGAATTCCTTATTATAACAAAGGGATAAAACAAGACCGACCAATGGCTAATGTTGCGTCTTATTTGAATAGTAAACTCGCCTATGCTGCACCATGGCAATTTGTTAGCGGTTACTTTTTATATAAAAACCAGTTGGCAAACATGGAAGAGCTAATCCGTGACAACAGTAAAATTCCGCCACTAGAAAACTTCGTCGATGCAAACGGTGATACTCCACGTACATTTGTATTAGTGATTGGTGAATCCACCAGCCGCGATAGAATGAGCCTGTATGGTTATTCACGCCCAACCACGCCTGAGTTAGAAGAACTTGCAAGGGATTATCCTAACAACTTATCAGTATTCAATGATGTTGTGACATCACGACCTTATACCATTGAAGCACTACAGCAAATTCTGACGTTCGCGACACAAACTGAACCTGAATTGTTCAATTCACGCCCTTCTATCATGAATATGATGAAGCAAGCGGGCTTTAAAACGTTTTGGATCACCAACCAGCAGACAATGACTGAACGTAATACCTTATTAACCGCATTTTCTCGCCAAACAGATAAGCAATATTATTTGAATAATGATATGGCTCAAAGCTCACGTATTTATGATGACGTGGTTTTTTCTCCATTCAAAGAAGCACTTGCAGACCCTGCTGAAAAGAAATTTATCGTTGTTCATCTGTTAGGGACTCATATGCGCTATGAATTCCGCTATCCTGAAGATAAAGCTATTTTCAAAGACAAAGATAGCGTAGTTCCCGCTAATTTAAATGAGGATGAAGTAAAAGATTATAATGCGTATGATAACGCACAACATTATAATGACTATGTTGTTTCAACATTAATCAAAGACTTTGATTCTTCAAAAGAAAATGGTTTTTTGGTATTTTTCTCGGACCACGGTGAAGATGTTTATGATACCCCGCCTCATGAAATGTTAGGGCGTAGTGAAGGTAAGCCGAGTAAGGTCATTTATAATGTGCCTTTCCTAGTTTGGCAATCACCCGAGTGGTTATCAACTCATCAATTTGATTTGAATGATAAAACAACTCGACCGTTCAGTAATATGGACTTTATCTATGCATGGTCTGATTTAGCAGGTTTAAATTATACTGGATTTGAACCTGAAAAAAGCCTGTTTAATGAGTCATTTAAGCCTCAGCCTCGTTATATTGGTGACCCAGATAATAAATCTTCATTAATGCTCTATGATGATTTGAAAAAGTAATTAATCCCCTGTCGGTGAAATATTTTTTGTATTTCACCGACCTATTCATTTAAGCAATGACTTTTAGATGCTGTGCATTTTTGCGGTTTATTTTACCATCTCGCAAAATAAACGTGACTTCACCGCGCCAAAATTCAGCCAAGAAAATATCATTTATTGATTCAATGCCTTGTAATTCAATTTGCTGCATTAACCAGCTTTCATCTCTTTCGATGGACTCCAAACCATAGCTTCTAATAACCCCTTCTTTTATCAGGATCACTGATGGCATATTTTTTTCATCGCAAATAATAGTTAACTGCCCATCGGGCTCTATTTGTGCATAATAAATTTCTTGAAAAGAGTGGATTCCTTGCGCATGAATTCGAGATGAAATATTGATAAGGTCTATCTTATTGGATTTCTCTAAAATGTTTTCCATTATAAATTGGCCTTTTTTAATAATGGGTATGGGATTACCAATCGCCACATTACGAAAAAAATTAAATCTTTTTGTTAAAAAGTTTAAAAAGCTAATAAACAAAACACCAATAATTAAAATAGTCACATACTGGTACAATGGGATAGTATCACTGTAAATCACCCCGCCAATAATGCCCCCTAAGACGAAATTACCAATGAAATCAATAGGAGTCATTTGAGAAAGCTGCGTTTTTCCCGATAGGTTCATATGAGTGATAACAATGGCAAAACCGATAATAAACTTTAAAATAATCAACGAATAATAGTACGCCATATTGCTATTCCTTTGTTATCTAAAACATACATTTGTTTTCATTATTTATTTAACTATTAAGTTTCGAACAGTTTAGCTTGATTATCTACTTTTTATAACGCTATAGCATGGAACAAACGATTATTTTCCCAAAAAATAGGTTTCAACCCAAATCCAAATTCGAAAAATATCTTTATATTTCATCATGTTATATATTTGTTTTATAATACTCTTAATTTCAACTATAGTTAAATATACACATTGGCAATCATGCCAATATCGGGCTTTAATAATGTTTTTACCTACATCGTGCTAAGGATATGTTTATGAATATAAAACTCATCACTTCACTTCTTTTCGCGGGTCTTGTTACTGTTATCGCTGGTTGTGATGACTCATCCAAACCAAGTGATACCGTTAAACAAGCAGAAGAAAAAGCCCAGCAATTAAAAGAAGATGGTGAACAAAAAGCCAATGAGCTAACTAAAGATGCGCAAAATAAAGCTGAAGAGTTGAAACAAAACGCGTCAGAGCTAAGCCAAGAAGTCAAAACAGATGCGATTAATAAAGCCGATGAAGTGGCAACCGATATGAAAGAAAAAACGGAATCGCTCAAAGCAGAAAATGACGCTGAAACTGATAAAAAATAATTTCCTCCTCAGTTCTCTTCAAGAATGTGGGCTTTAAATGCCTGCATTCTTATTTGGTGCCAAAAAAAACAACAAAACCCGCCTAACTAGTTCGCCATTCCACGATATAATTACACTTCTTATTCATTAGCAACTAGGAAAACTAATGCAAATTAAACACAGTATTGGGTACGCAAACCCAGAACTCCTTACCGATGCTTTCAGCCTGCGCCAACAAGTTTTTACTCAAGAGCAGGGGTTCCCCGCTGATATCGATGTCGATGAATATGATGAATCCGCATTACATGTGGTTTTGTATTTAAATGATCAGCCAGCAGCTGTATTACGCTGCGTACTACTTGAAGACACTCTCATCAAAGTTGGTCGTGTCGCAGTACAAAAGCCACACCGCGGCAAAGGGCTTGGACGTGAACTAATGAAATTTGTAGAACAATATGGTCGCTCCCACCATTACCCTAGAATTGCTCTTTCAGCACAACATACGGCCATTGATTTTTACCATACCCTTGGGTATCAAACTGAAGGCGAAATGTATGATGAGGACGGAATGGACCACATTTACATGACATTATCTTTAGAGTAATAATTGCCCTTGAATTAAATTCTCTCGTCCCTATATTGATAGACGGTCAAGATTTAATCAAATAGAGGTGAATAATGGCAAATGGTTGGGCAAATGAAGATGCCGTTCAAGAACAAATTGATGCCACTCTTGATGATGCGGTAGCGAAAGCGCGACAGCAATTACACTCCGGTGAAAGCGCTGAGTTTTGTGAGGAGTGTGGTGAAGCCATTCCTGAAGCCCGCCGCTTAGCATTGCCCGGCGTTAAATTCTGTATTAACTGCCAAAATGAATTAGATAAAAAACAATCTGCATTTAGTGGTTATAATCGACGTGGCAGTAAGGATAGCCAATTACGTTAGTTACATTTTCATCCCAATTTATCTGTGCTTTTTACTTACCTAGCACTTACTTTCACGTATTTGCGTTAACTTATTGGTAAAACATGTAAATAGTGCATCATTAACTATTAATTTAATGATAATTAACATGATATTTTCATCCCTTATTTAATCTTATTTCCCACTTTTGTTGATCATTCATCTATATCATGGCAGTATAACCGCCTATTTTTTAACTTATGAAGGTGGCAAAGACTCGGATTTCATTACTACTTTAGGCAGTTTAGCCTGTCATCAACACCATATTATTGTTCTTTCTATCTTGTTTCCTTAGGGAACCTTTTCGCAATTATTCATTGTTTCATTAAGAAGGACAGCGCGTTGCATACTTTGTCAATTTCGGTATGCCAAAAATAAAATAAAACAAAAGAAGGTTGTTATGAGTCAAATTGCTACTGATTCTAAAAAAGTTCGTTCTAAAATTAGTCCCCCTGTGTTTTATAGCTCTGCCATTATTATTTTGGTTATCGTTGGCTTTGCCGCTTTGATGCCAGAAGTCGCAGAATCTCATCTAAGTCATCTTCAACAAAATTTATTTAATAACGCAAGTTGGTTCTACATTCTTGCTGTCGCTATTATTCTTTTGAGTGTGACTTATCTGGGACTCTCCCGTTACGGGCAAATAAAATTGGGACCAGACCATGCCCTGCCAAATTTTAGCTATGTATCATGGTTTGCGATGTTGTTCTCCGCGGGTATGGGGATCGGCTTAATGTTCTTTGGGGTTGCTGAGCCTGTCATGCACTACCTCAACCCGCCCGTCGGTGAAGCACAAACGGTTGAAGCCGCTAAAGAAGCTATGCGCTTAACGTTCTTCCACTGGGGGCTACATGCTTGGGCTATCTATGCCATTGTCGCATTAATTTTAGCGTTTTTTAGCTATCGTCATGGCCTCCCTCTCACATTACGTTCAGCCCTTTACCCAATTATTGGTGAGCGAATTTATGGCCCTATTGGCCATGCGGTTGATGTCTTTGCCGTTGTCGGTACCGTATTTGGTGTTGCTACTTCTCTCGGTTTCGGTGTGCTACAAGTAAACGCAGGTTTAAACCATTTGTTTGGTTGGCCTGTGAATGAAACTGTGCAGGTGATCTTAATTATCACCTTTACGGGTTTAGCGACACTTTCTGTGGTTTCGGGCCTTGATAAAGGTATCCGTATTTTATCTGAACTCAACCTTGGCCTTGCTTTCTTATTACTGGTACTTATTGTTGCTTTAGGGCCAACAGTGCTTCTGCTTAAATCTTTCGTTGAAAATACGGGGGGTTATCTATCAGAGATCGTCACTAAAACCTTTAATTTATATGCGTATGAACCTAAGTCCAGTGGCTGGTTAGGGGGTTGGACCTTACTGTATTGGGGTTGGTGGTTATCATGGTCACCATTTGTCGGGATGTTTATTGCACGTATCTCCCGCGGCCGCACCATCCGTGAATTTGTCATGGGCGTATTATTCGTCCCTGCAGGGTTCACATTGATGTGGATGACGTTCTTTGGTAACACGGCGATAGATTTAATCAAAAATAAAGGCGCAACACTATTAGCAGATACGGTACAAGCTGATGTGTCTCTCGCTTTATTTGAGTTTCTTAATTACTTCCCATTTTCTTCTGTGCTCTCCTTTTTTGCTATGTTGATGGTAATTGTATTCTTTGTTACTTCAGCAGATTCAGGCGCTATGGTCGTTGATACCCTAGCCTCTGGTGGTGACTCAAATACCCCAATTTGGCAGCGTATTTTTTGGGCTGGGTTAATGGGTGTCGTTGCCATTACCATGCTGTTAGCTGGTGGTTTGCAAGCCTTGCAAACACTGACAATAGCCAGTGCGCTACCGTTTGCGATGGTGTTATTGGCCTCTATTTATGGGTTATTTAAAGCACTTCGAGTTGATGCGTATAAACGCGATAGCCAGCAATTAGCGACCATCGCCCCAACCGCCAGTCGTAACCCTATTCCATGGCAAAGGCGTTTACGTAACATCGTATATTTCCCTAAACGCGCGCATGTTAAACGCTTTATGGAAGAATCTGTGAAGCCATCAATGGAAATGGTATCGGAAGAACTGGCCAAACAAGGTACTGTATGCCATATCCATACTGACAAAGATGACCGAATAGGTTTTGAGGTCGATTTAGGCGACGATATGAACTTTTTATACGAAGTTCGCCTCCGTTACTATATTCAGCCCTCTTTTGCCTTAGCGGGTATGGGCACAGAAAGTGATGATGAAAAGAGTGAAGAACAACGCTACTACCGCGCTGAAATTCACTTAAAAGAAGGTGGGCAAGACTACGATGTGATGGGCTGGGCAAAAGAGCAGATCATTCACGATATTCTTGATCAGTACGAAAAACATATTCACTTTTTACACTTGTTGGGGAAGTAGCCCAAAAAGAGTGAGATTGAATATTAAAGACTGAAGTTTACACAGTAGTAACCGCCATCGTTACGTAAAGATGGCGGTTATTTATGATTATTTCCTAGCTTTGCCTTGTTTTATTTTTTCGCTTAATAGCCCATAACCTTAGTCATGGTACATACGCGGAAAATACTCACTAATTTTATCGTTATCCAGTAGCCTATCTTTTGTGAAATCAATGGTATCAGATATCGCAATTCCATGGCGCAATTCTTCAGGAAAGTCTTCAATTGAAGCATAAATAGTCGGCATCAAATAACGAAAATAATCCCCCATCTTAGTTTCACCTTCATAGCCGACAGGGTAATCATCTCCAGGGTTATTGCCTTCTATCGCTTGATAAATAAAAAAACCTTTATTGACTGTCAGATTAGTATCACTGTAATGTCCCGAAGTCATTAACTCATTTTCTATGCACTCTTCAACTTCTTTTTTCGAAGATAGATGTCGATAAAGACATGATGAATATAAATCTAAAATAGCTGAGCCACCTTTATTGAGGGGATAATTTACAAAGGTTGCTGATTCTTCCCACATGTATTCATTTAAATCATTCAAAAGCTCTGTAACATTATTAATCGCCAATAACGATTTAGGTAAATCACCAAAACCATTATTAATCATGACAGCAATTTTTCCGTTTTTATCCATGGCAAACCAAGTAAAAACCGAACCAAAGCTAGGTTCCCAATTAATATCTAACATACTCATCTATCTACTCCTGTTGGCCATGTAACTAGGCAATTGTCACATGTTTCTTTTATTGCTTTTAGCGAAATTGTATCTTTTCCCCAAACCTCTCTAGGCCTGACCGCTTGGGTAAATCGGATATTTTCTGGCTTAACTCCTTGGCGGATCAACGAGTCTGCTGCTGATACCTCAGCACAGGCGCCCACTTTATTTTTACAAAATGTTGTATATTCAGCTATTTTAACACCAAGTTTTTTCTCAACATAAATTACAGTGTCCTTGTTCAGCATTTCAGCTGAAATTTTACCATCGCTGTATCCAATAGCTATCTTCCCCGTTACAGGATCATATGCACCTATCATGGTGGCTGTATTTGCAGCCTGCGTCTTAGACGGGAGTCTATTAATTTCCGCAACCAATTTGTTAGTCGCAGAGGCATGTAATTGCTCTTTTTCTATGATGGGGATTAATTTAGAGGTATTAAGTTTGCCAGATGTTAATAACTCCTTTGAGGTAGTTGGTATTGCATTTTTTAATGATTTAAGTGCCTCCTCAGAGTTCGCTACAACCTTAAAGCCAGCCCCCCCGATTGCAGCTGTCGATATAGCAGCTTCAGGTGCGGCTATCTCTGCGACTGCCAAGCCTAGCTTATTAGCACAGAAACTGACGCTTGCTTTACAACCAGCAAAGCCTAATTTTAGCCCTTCTGCAATTTGTGGAGTTGCGGCAATAACTACTTCACCTCCGAGTATGATAACTACCCCTCCGACAGCAACTAAGCCCACCACTCCAGCAGCCTGTTCTCTTGCGGCTACTCTTTGTGCGGCGGCTTTATCTCCCTTAGCTGCCGCCATCATATCGAGATTGTTCTCTATAATTATTTGCTGGAGTTGATGCTCTGTATAATTATATGTATAAACCAATTCAGCAGAATTAGCGGCAGAAAAAGCGCCTTCCGGCTTATGGGTAATTAATGCCCCTGCAAGTCCACCTAAGACTTTAGTGAATTGAGTTTTGGCTTCATTACCTTTGATAGCATCTTGTACCAATGCAAGTTGTCTTTCTTGCTCATTGAGATATTTAGGCTCAAACAATTTACTGTTCAATGTTATTGCAGCTAACTCTGCCGCTAACGCACCAACAACGGCGCCTTTGACATTAGCCCCAGATATTTCGGCACTCAATCCTGCCAATGCCATATGGCTAAGTGTCTTTCCAGCATGACCGATGATTTTTCCCTGTTTATCTACATATAAATACTGGAATTTATCGCCTATCAGGTTAGCCCCTTCGGCTTGAATTTGCCCTGCCACACTATTGAGTAGGGCTGTTTTAAAGTTGTCCGTGAAGCTCCCACCTTGAATCGCTGTTCCGATAGTTGAGCTGATAGCACTTTGCCCTACCACACGCTGCGCGACTTGAGTCCAATTCCCGTCACTGAGCTTTGGTAAGGTCACTTTGGCGGGATCAGTGACTTTGCCATATAACGCAATATCAAACCCTTCAAGTGAACCCGCAATAATCATACTGGTCACTATTGATTTTGCAGTATCACTTTTCCCTAGGCTAGATAAGGTTTTTGACAGGTTTCCTTTATTCTCAACTAACGCGACAGACGCTTGAGAAACAAGTGAGGCAAACCCCGCCTGTGCCGCAGCAGAAGCCATTGACGCTGTCGTCGCTGAAGCCCCCATGCTTGTGGCAGTCGAGCTCGCAAGTCCACCAACACTGGCGGCTGTAGAGGTTCCATAAGTAGCAGCCGCTACAGCAATGGCAATCACAGCACCTACGACTGGATTAAGGCTTTCAGTTTTTATATCCCACTGGCTATAAGCATCTTTTACAACAGCCCAATTGATGTTTTTGTTATTTTTAACGTCCCCGAGCCACTCATACCCCGGAGTGCGACTTAATATGGCTAGCGCCTGCTCGAATGACTGTCCTTCTTTGGTTTTGACATCCGCAGTGATCCCTTTATTCGCATCAACCGTCAACTTGCCACCAATATGAAGGCTGGGTAGAATCCATTTATCTGAGGTATACCCTTTATTGCGCTGTGTAATATAAAACCCGTTAGAATTTGTAATCACCTGTTCAAATTGCGAGTTTTTGACAGCCTTAAAATTCACCTTACCGGTTTGACTGGTGATTTTGGCATTCTTGCCCGTATTAATTTTGGTGGCTTCTAAGGTGACATCATCCTTGGCATATAGGTTAATATCACCACCTGCGGTAAATTCAGTGACTTTATTGGTTTTATCACTGCGTGTTTTTCTCACTTCCTTTTTCGTGATACAAAGCGTCCATCTATTGCATTTCTTTTTATACTCTTCGAAGTAACTGCTTTCCTCCATGGCTTGGGCATAGAGATACCCACCTTTTGCCGCAATATCCATCGCGCCTTTGGCAATGAGACGAGACGCTTGGAAAAGAATGCTCCCCTCAGACAAAATGGTCAGCGTTTTACCACTGTTAATTTCAGTGCCAATTTGGCGATATAACTCTTCATATGTTTTCCCTGACTGTTTTCGATAATTCGTTTTAACCGACTCTAACCGTACATTTCCCCCGCTTGAGAGTGTGATGTCATTTAGGGATTTGATTGTGCTACCTTGTGCGGTAAGTGCGCCATTGGAGGCCAGCGTGACGCCTTTATCACCGGAAAGTGTCGAAGTGACATAACGTACATCTTGGTTATCTTCGTTGGGGTTGGGAATGGCAGAGTAAGCGGTAGCCGTTAATTTAGTATCACGGCCTGAAAGTACAATAATTTTTTCTGTGGATTGAAGGTTAGCCGACTGCAAGTCAATATCACGGGCCGCATTTAACGTAATATTACCATTCGCAATGAGTTGAGAGCGCAGCTCTGGGTAGCGATTGGTCTTGAATACATTGTCGACATCTTTAATCGCTTTTAAGCCTAACAAAATATCTTGGCCTGCATTGAACGTCAGTGATTTTCCACTGTTGAAGGCAATGCCATGCGCTTCAATACTTTTGCCTGCGGTGAGGTTTATTTCCCCCGAACTTGTCCAATTTCCTGTTTTTGCGAGTAACGCATTGATATTGGTGACAGGTTCTGAAGCCGCGAGTTTCATTAAGTTGAGTTCATCGCGACGAATAACAATTGGTGGATAAGCATCAATGATTCATCCTTAAGTCATTGATGCTTTATGTTCAGCTATTCCATTAATAGTAGTTCTTAAGTAGTAGTTCTTAGCCTTTTTTGAAACTAGGCTTACCATTTTTAGCACGCCATTCTTTGATTGTTTTTAAAATACCAACTGGAGAATCATCAGCGCCATCCTCTGGGTAGTAAATAAGATCACTTCCACTTGGATGCTCTGTTACTTTTTCAAAGTGAGTCACAAGCTTAATTTGTTCTTCCTCATTTGCTGTATCTGCATTACAAATAATTGTTAAAAACTTTAAAAATTCAGATTCTGTATAATCAGTAATTTTATTTTTTAGTTCCATTCTTATTTACCTCTATGGATATCAATATGTTTTTTCGGGGTTGTAACTCTTAAATTGTCCATGTCATAGACTTCTCCCCCTTCACTAATTGGGTTGTCATGGTGCAACTCATGTACCTTTCTACCACCAACTTGATCTTTTTTCCTAGCAAAAGGCGAGTATCCTTTAGAGACAAGAGTTTTATTATTCTTACTAAGATTTTTAATCAATTCTGGAAATTTTGATATCTCATTCCAGATGGCCTTCCTGAACTCATCAAAACTGTTGAATTTCTTACCTCGTAATTTATTAGCTACTTGCTCAGGAATAGGAGCACCATTTTCTTTACTGGCATCATTAAGCCATTTATCGCCAACTTTTTTGCCTTTTCCTGTAGCAGTGCCAGGCTTTTTACGCTTCTCTTCTTTTTCTTTTTTATCCTTCGCTTTCTTTTCTTTAGCTTCGGCTTTTTTCTTTTTCTCTAAAGCTATGCCCAGCTTTCTCTCTGCTTCTTTAATTGCTTTTTCAGCGTCTAAAAGTCGCTCTTTTGCTAATGTGAAACGCTCTACAATAGACTCATAAATTTCCGGATCATCAATTAGAACTTCAGGTTCGCTACCATCATCAGTCTCATATCCATATACGCTAGCAATACTCAAAATGTTAATAACATAATCTTCAGGATTACGATTGAGTAAATATGACAATGCTTTTTGATTATCAATTTTTTCAATATATTCAATACCAAATACGCTAGAAATTACCTGACTTGACTGTTTAATTTGTAAAGGATTTTTACTCACATCAGTTAAAGCACCGCCTTCCGGAGAGCTTTTAGTTTTATCGAGTTCTCTTTTTGCTGTCTGAGCATCTACATCTGCTTGTGATAACTCGCTACTTGCTTGCTTCCAATCTAATTCCGCAGCTTCAGCTGGATATAAAGCACGCCAATCTCGGTTAGCTTCCTCAATTAGTTGTTTTTCTTGTGCAGTCGTTGGATTCTTCGATATTGAAATATAAATTGGCGCATGGTCGCCACCAAAATCAACAATCCCCTGATATGTCTCAGACGTTACACTCGGAATAACCGATTCTGGCTTAACATTGTCATAAGACGGTGTTTTAAACGATGCACTCGGCTTTTTATCCGTCATTTCAATCTGTAATGCCGGTTTACCTGGTGCAATTTCAACAGAATATACACCTGGTCGCCCAGTTTTTTTAGCTTGAACAACATTGACCTGTTGCGGGTTTTTAGTCATTGCGGGCGTAACTTTATTCTTTTCTGGCGAAACAACCTGTTCAACCACAACCTTAGCCGGCACTGTTTTTTGACGAGAAATATCTTTAACGGGCATATCTGTCACGATGCTGACAGGAAGAGCCGTTAATGAATATGTTTGACTCTGTAATTTCTGATTAGCGACTAAATTGGCTAATTGTTGCTGATGTTCCCGAAAAGCAGGGTCCATTGTATCTAAAGCAATAGGGGTAGGTGTAAGTAAAGCACCAACGGCAGTTAAACGACCAGCCATCGGTAAGCTACTCTCCAATAACCCAGCCAAACGGGCAAAAGGCGAAGTGAGTGCAGTCGTATTAATTGTAATACCCCACGTTCCCTCAACTATCGCTATTTGGGACGGAATCGTCATTAACATGGCTGAGGCAATAGCTTGTTTTTCCGGCGTTTTGCTGAAATTCACCGATGAACCATTCCCTCCACCGCCTGAGTTACCGCCATCCCCATTACCTTCCGGACCAGTGCCTTTTCCGCTGTTATCATTTCCACCGTACGGATCATTCTCAGAACTCCATCCTGAACCATCTGAAGCATGTACACCCATAAAAATTTCCTTTTTTTATTAAGAATCCGTTTCATGGCACTGTGTAAATACACAGTTAAGTTAAATTAAATATAAACCTAATTCATGAATAAGAAAAAATACTAATGAATATTATTTTTGTTTGCATTACTTTTTACCTTCGCTTTCCTGCTCCCTCATCCACTCTTCATGAAATAAATCATCCTGCAGAAGGTAGCAATTGATTTTCTGTGTAGCCATAAGGCGAAATCATGAATAACGGTAAATATAATAAACGCCATATAATTTGATTATTTGTCATGTTGTTTAAGTTTTTGTCATTAACAGTCAGTTAATAGTAATGTAACTTATTCTCATTAACTGTTTTTAGATAAAAAATATTCACTATGACTAAAATTGAACACTTTCCTGTTTAATACGGTTTTTTGTGTTTATTTCATTCCATTATTTCGGTTAATACTTCATTAAAGATAATATTTAATATTACACACTGAAAATCAATCGATTGATTTTATTAGAAAATAATTTTGCTGAAGACTTTGTCACAAGTAGCCCTACAGGTAATTTCACAATTGCAAAAAAGGATATGACAGTGGGGAATTTAGCGTTTATCTAATGAGTATAAGTAAAGTTCGATTGCAGTGAATCTACAGGGAAAGGGAATTATTCAAGTGATAACTATACTCTAAATAATTCGAATTGTAGGAGCAGCAATTGAAGATAGTCAGATGAGCATACATCAGTATGTGACCCAAATAACCGAAAGAAGCCAACACAGCTAGAGCTCGAAATATGACGAAAATTTAGGCACTTTTCCGCTTATTCATCTCACGTATGTAACCCAAATAACCGAAATATGGCCAATGATTAAATTTCTAAATAGTTCGAACTCTAGCAAGGCGGCAATTGAGGATAGTTTGGGGAGCATACATCAATATATGACCCAAATAGCCGAAAGAAGCCAACACAGCTAGAGCTCGAAATATGACGAAAATTTAGGCGCTCTTTCTCTTATCAGCAGCGATATTACTATAATCTGGGCTCTCTAAAGCGATTAGCTCATCCAACAACGCAGTTAATTGCTGCATTTTCTCTGGTGAAAATGCCAGCTCTATTTTTTGATAGCCTTCTTCCACTTCCTGCCGTGCTTTGTCATAGAGCTCTTGCCCTGCAGGTGTCAAAGAGACATATAATTTACGTTGGTCATTCAACGGTTTTAAGCGGAAAATTAAACCTTCGCGCTCCATACGGGTTAGGATCCCCGTTAAACTTGGGCGCAGAATACAGGTTTGAACTGATAATTCATGAAAATCAATTGAACGCTTATCAGCTAAAACTCGAATGATACGCCATTGCTGTTCAGTCAAATTATACGACTTTAATATCGGCCGGAAAAAACCCATTGCGGTTTCTCTTGCCTGCAATAATGCAATTGTCAATGATTCATGCATAAGATTAAAACTCACCACTTAATTAACGTTACTTAACCCAATTTTGGCATTTTATGGCAGTTGCCATTTCGCTTTGTTGGCCCTGTACTTTGATGAAATCACATACCATAACTATGAGCTTTCACATCACCAGTTTGCCTTATTTAAGAGTAGCACGGTCAAATAACAATCTCAAAGAAAAACCCTAAAATATTAATGAGTAAATAATTTAAAAACTCACTTTTAAGTTAATTTTTTGTAAATCAAAAAAAATTGAAAAAATAATATTTTCTTTTATAACATAACCTTACAAGAAGACAACTTAATTATGTTAATGAGATCACAATTAAAATTAACATTTCCATAAACCTATTGCTAATTTCAAAATTATACTTTATTAATATATTAATAATTACTCGAAAGTTGAATTCTTTTCATTAAGGAGTTGTCAATGAAAGGCACTGTATTTGCCGTTGCCCTCAATCATCAAAGCCAGCTTAGCCACTGGCTTGAGGCATTCCAGCAAGCCCCTTATAAAACCCCACCAAAAACCCCAGTGTGGTTTATTAAGCCGCGTAATACGCGTATCAATTCAGGCGAGAAAATTTTGCATCCCGCTGGTGAAGAAGTGCAAAGTGGCGCTACGCTTGCTTTGGTGATCGGTAAAAATGCACGTAAAGTCAGTAAGACAGATGCACATCAGTTTATTGCTGGGTTTGCGCTGGCAAATGAAGTGAGCTTGCCAGAAGACACCTTCTATCGCCCTGCCATTAAAGCAAAATGCCGCGACACGTTTTGTCCAATTGGTGAAATGGTTGCAACTTCGCTAAATAATCCTGTCGATATCATCACCCTAGTAAATGGTAAAGAAGTGGATCGCTGGTCAACAAAAGATCTGATCCGTGATGCGAGTGAGTTAGTTGCTGCATTAAGTGACTTCGCCACCTTAAAGCAAGGGGATGTGATCCTGCTCGGCACACCACAACAACGTGTCACCATCAAACCCGGTGACGAAGTGGTTATTCAAGCGGAAGGCTTTCCTAGCCTGAAAAATACCGTTGTGGCAGCAGGAGGAAAATAATGTCTACGATTACAAAACACGCAAAAATCCTTTTTAAAGGCACTGAATATTCCGTCACCGTCGGTGATAACGAAGCCATTACGTTACCTAACGGGGACGTGATTGCGGGTGATTCTCCTGATGTTGAATGGTTACCTCCTGCGCAAGGAACCTTGTTTGCCCTAGGCCTGAACTATGCCGACCACGCTGCCGAATTAGAATTTAAGCCACCTGAAGAGCCTTTAATTTTCTTAAAAGCAGAAAGCAGCTTAACGGGTCATCGCCAAGTTTCTGTTCGCCCTGATAATGTGGAATATATGCATTATGAGTCTGAATTAGTGGTGGTGATTGGTAAAACAGCTCACAAGGTTTCAAGGGAAGATGCCATGGACTATGTCGCAGGTTACACCGTGTGTAATGACTATGCGATCCGTGACTATTTAGAGAACTATTATCGCCCAAATTTACGTGTTAAGAGTCGTGATACTTTAACGCCGATTGGCCCTTGGATTGTCGATAAAGATGCCATTAAAGATCCGCATAATTTGGCTTTGTACACCTATGTTAATGGTGAATTACGCCAAAAAGGCACCACTGCCGATCTAATTTTCGATATTCCTTTTTTAATTGCTTACCTCAGTGACTTTATGACATTGCAACCGGGAGACATGATTGCTACGGGGACACCAAAAGGGCTGTCTGACGTGGTACCGGGCGACGAAGTCATTGTTGAAGTTGAAGGCGTTGGCCGACTGGTCAACACCATTATCAGCGAAAAAGACTATGAGGAACGAGTGTAATGACTAAGATTAATCATTGGATCAACGGTAAAAACGTTGCCAGCAAAGACTATTTCGAAACCACCAACCCTGCAACGGGTGAAGTATTAGCAGAAGTCGCCGCGGGTGGACAAGATGAAATCAACCAAGCCGTTGCCGCAGCGAAAGACGCTTTTCCAAAGTGGGCCAATACCCCAATGAAAGAGCGCGCTCGCTTAATGCGTCGCCTTGGTGAATTGATCGACGAAAACGTCCCGCAAATCGCGGAAATGGAAACCAAAGATACCGGTTTACCTATTCACCAAACTAAAAACGTGTTGATCCCACGTGCTTCACATAACTTTGAATTTTTTGCTGAAATTTGCCAGCAAATGAACGGCCGTACATACCCTGTTGATGACAAGATGATGAACTACACCTTGGTTCAACCTGTGGGTGTCTGTGCGCTAATTTCCCCATGGAACGTGCCATTTATGACCGCCACATGGAAAACCGCCCCTTGTTTAGCACTGGGTAATACTGCGGTTCTGAAAATGTCTGAATTATCACCATTATCGGCAAATCGCCTCGGTGAACTGGCACTAGAAGCCGGTATTCCAGCAGGTGTTCTGAACGTGGTTCAAGGTTACGGTAGCACTGCGGGTGATGCGTTAGTTAAGCATCATGATGTCCGTGCGGTTTCCTTTACCGGCGGTACGGCTACTGGCCGCACCATTATGCAAAATGCAGGCTTGAAAAAGTATTCTATGGAGTTAGGTGGTAAATCACCTGTGTTGGTGTTTGAAGATGCCGATATTGAGCGTGCACTAGACGCAGCTCTGTTTACTATTTTCTCCATTAATGGTGAACGCTGTACGGCTGGCTCACGTATTTTCATTCAAGAAAGCATCTACCCTGAGTTTGTTAAACGCTTTGCTGAGCGGGCAAATCGCCTGATCGTCGGTGACCCGAACGATCCCAAAACCCAAGTGGGTGCATTGATCAGCCAGCAGCACTGGAACAAAGTTTCGGGTTATATTCGCTTAGGTATGGAAGAAGGCGCAACCTTGTTAGCGGGTGGTCCAGACAAACCGACTGATCTACCTGATCACCTCAAAGGTGGTAATTTCTTGCGTCCTACCGTATTGGCTGATGTCGATAACCGCATGCGTGTCGCCCAAGAAGAGATCTTTGGGCCTGTTGCTTGTTTAATTCCGTTTAAGTCTGAAGAAGACGGTTTACGCATGGCAAATGATATTGAGTACGGTCTTGCTTCGTATATTTGGACACAAGATGTCAGCAAGATTTTACGTTTATCACGCAGCATTGAGGCTGGCATGGTGTTTGTTAACACCCAAAACGTGCGTGACCTGCGCCAGCCTTTTGGTGGTGTAAAAGCTTCGGGTGTAGGCCGTGAAGGTGGCGAGTATAGCTTCGAAGTCTTCGCGGAAATGAAGAACGTCTGTATCTCCTACGGAGACCACAACATCCCTCGCTGGGGTGTGTAATAAAAAGCAAAATTATTCCGTAGCAAGCTACACCATTCTTTATTCTAAGTAATTTTGAATCAATGATAATTAATTTGGCTACTTATCCTAAATAATTCGTGTTGTAGCTAGGCGGTAAGTGAAGTTATCCCTAGGAGCATACTGAAGTATGTGACTAGGGTAACTTTATGAAGCCAACAACGCTACGGCGCGAAGTATGACGGATAAGCGAAGGAGGAAGGAAATGGGTAAGTTGGCACTCGCAGCAAAAATAACACACGTCCCATCCATGTACCTATCAGAACTACCAGGTAAAAACTTTGGATGTCGCCAAGCCGCTATCGATGGGCACAAAGAAATCAGTCGCCGCTGCCGTGAGTTGGGCGTTGATACTATTATTGTTTTTGATACACACTGGTTAGTTAACAGCGCCTATCATATTAACTGTGCTGACCACTTCAAAGGTATTTATACCAGTAATGAGCTTCCACATTTTATTCGTGATATGGAATATGAATATGATGGGAACTCCGTATTGGGCCAAATGATCGGTGAGGAAGCACGTAAATTAGGCGTTCGTGCTCAAGCACATGAAATTCCAAGCTTAACCCTCGAATACGCCACATTAGTCCCTATGCGCTATATGAATAGCGATCGTCACTTTAAAGTCATCTCGATTTCAGCCTTCTGTACTTCTCATAGTTTTGAAGACAGCCGTAAGTTAGGCGAAGCCGTACTGACTGCGATTGAAAAATACGATGGAACTGTGGCGGTACTAGCAAGTGGTTCGTTATCTCACCGCTTTATTGATGACCAACGTGCTGAAGATGGCATGAACAGCTACACACGTGAATTTGATGAGCAAATGGATAAACGCGTCGTCAAACTTTGGCGTGAAGGACGTTTTGAAGAATTCTGCAAAATGTTACCTGAATATGCCGACTACTGCTATGGCGAAGGCCATATGCACGACACCGTGATGCTATTAGGTATGCTGGGTTGGGATAAATACGCCGAAAAAGTGGAAATTTTAACTGACTTGTTCGCAAGCTCTGGAACAGGACAATTAAACGCGGTATTCCCTCTGCCTAGTTATATTACTGACAAACAAGCCACCACTGCGTAAGGAGTTGTTATGCCTCATTTTTATGCAGAATGTACAGAAAACATTCGTGATGACGCTCAGCTACCTGAGCTCTTCGCCAAAGTGAATGAAGCCCTTGCGGGAACAGGTATCTTCCCATTAGGTGGCATTCGTAGTCGTGCTATTTGGCTAGATACTTGGCAAATGGCCGATGGCAAGCACGATTATGCTTTTGTCCATATGACGTTGAAGATAGGTGCTGGGCGTTCTCTTGAAGATAGGCAAAAAACGGGGGAAATGATTTTTGAGCTGATCAAAAAACATTTTGCCGATTTGATGGCAAAACGCTACCTCGCATTATCTTTTACCATGGAAGAGCTTGATCCAGTTTTAAATTATAAGCAAAACAATGTTCATGCCTTATTTAAGGGTTAACAGTTTAAAGGTTAATGGTTTAAATCTTTATTTATCATTTTATTGAGAGGGCAAGATGGTTAAAAATTTCGATAAACACATACCGCACTATTTGATCCCATTACTAGGGTCATTAGTGGCATTCGGTCCATTGTCTATCGATATGTACCTTCCTGCCCTCCCTCAAATGGGTATTGCGTTACACGCCACTCAAGGGCAAATGCAGTACACTCTTGGCGCCTTTTTTGCCGGATTCTGCATTGGAATGCTGTTTTATGGCCCACTAAGTGACCTTCTAGGTCGTCGGAAAATGTTGTTAAGTGGCCTTGCCATTTTTACTGTCGCCAGTTTGTTGTGCGCCCAAGCCACCAATGCAAATACTTTGATTGTATTCCGAGCGCTGCAAGCTTTTGGCAGTGGAGCGGCCATTGTGATGGCAAGAGCTATCGCTAGGGATGTTTACCCTGCTCATGAGTTACCTAAAGTACTGTCATTAATGACACTTGTGACCATGATAGCGCCATTACTGGCACCGCTATTGGGTGGTTTTTTACTCATTCATTTTCAGTGGCAAGTGATTTTCTATTTGCTGGCAGTGATTGGCTTGGCTTCGGTGTGTGCAATTTTTTTCTTACTCCCTGAAACGTTAACCCACCAGCGCGGTTCTGAAAATATACTTTGTATCGCTTTCAAGAATTATGCACAGGTGCTCACAGACCGAGAAGCACTGAGTATTATTGGCACCATGGCCTTCTCCTTTGCCGGTATGTTTGCCTTTATCAGTGGTTCACCGTTTGTGTACATCAATTATTTCGGTGTTTCTGAACAACATTATGGTTTGCTGTTCGGCTGTAACATCTTGGGGATGATTGTCATGCTGTTGTTGAACGTTAAACTACTAAAAACCTATAGTTTAACGCGCATACTGACTATGCAAAGTGGGTTTCAATTAGCGTTTGGTCTGCTGTTACTCATATTTTACCAACAAAGTTTGCCCATAATTGTTATTCTAGTCGTACTGTTCTTATCGATGGTCAATGCTATCGGCACGAACAGTTTGTCACTATTACTGCAACATCGCGGGAAAATTGCAGGAAGTGCCAGTGCACTTGCCATTTCTATTCAGTTTGCCTTAGCGGCTGTCGCCAGCGTTGCAGTTTCTGTATTACAAGATGAATCCCCATTCGCTATGGCACTTGTTATGGCGCTTTGTGCCGGGTTAAGTTTTGCTAGCCAACAGCTATCAGCTAAAAATATCCGCCCACAAGTCCAATCAGTGTCTTCGGAGAACAACGAAAAATGAGCATAAATACTAATTCTACATTATTTCGCCAACAAGCTTATATCAACGGCCAATGGGTTGATGCCCAAAATAAAAGTGTATTTGAGGTCACTAACCCAGCAAATAACGAGGTTATCGCTAACGTCAGCAATGTCGGTGCTTTAGAAACTCAACAAGCTATCGAAGCCGCAGAAAAAGCCCTGCCGGCATGGCGTGCTAAAACCGCCAAAGAGCGCAGCCAAATTTTAAACAAATGGTTCCGTTTAATGATGGATAACCAAAAGGAATTGGCCGAATTACTCAGTGCTGAGCAAGGTAAGTCGATCACTGAATCGATGGGAGAAATTGCCTACGGTGCCAGCTTTATTGAGTGGTTTGCTGAAGAAGGTAAACGAGTGTATGGGGAAACCATTCCATCACCTCTGCCAGGACGTCGTCTGGTGACGATAAAACAGCCCGTGGGTGTGGTTGCGGCTATCACGCCATGGAACTTCCCAAATGCCATGATCACTCGCAAAGTCGGCCCTGCGCTTGCAGCTGGTTGTACGATGGTATTAAAACCTGCGGCAGAAACGCCATTATCAGCATTAGCATTGGCAGCGTTAGGGGAAGAAGCTGGCATTCCTGCTGGCGTGTTTAACATTGTTCCAGGTACTGATGCTAAAGCTATTGGTGGCGTTATGACTTCCAGCCCAATTGTTCGCAAACTCACATTCACGGGTTCAACGCGAGTCGGTAAGTTGCTGATGGAACAGTGTGCCAATACGGTGAAAAAGATGTCTCTGGAACTCGGAGGTAACGCGCCATTTATCGTGTTTGATGATGCTGATTTAGATGCAGCAGTACAAGGTGCATTAGCGGCTAAATTCCGTAATAGCGGGCAAACTTGTGTGTGTGCTAACCGTATTTTAGTCCAAGAAGGGGTTTACGATGAATTCGCAGCTCGTTTGGCAAAAGCGGTGAATGAACTGAAAATCGGCCCTGCCACACAAGCAGACTCCCAACAAGGTCCTCTGATTAACCAAGCCGCGGTCGATAAAGTCACTGAACATATTGCAGATGCCGTTTCACACGGTGCAAAAGTGATTGCAGGGGGTAAACCAGCCCAATTAGGTGGCTTGTTCTTTGAACCGACGGTTATCACAGGTGTGACTGAGTCCATGAAGGTCGCAAAAGAAGAAACGTTCGGCCCACTGGCACCATTATTTAAATTCCGCGATGAACAAGAAGCGATAGCTCTTGCCAATGATACTGAATTTGGCTTGGCATCTTATTTCTATTCAAAAGATATCGGGCGTATCTACCGTGTTGCAGAGGCATTAGAAAGCGGCATGGTGGGTATTAATGAAGGCATTATTTCAAATGAAGTAGCCCCATTTGGTGGTATTAAGCAATCGGGTCTGGGGCGTGAAGGTTCACGCTACGGAATTGAAGATTATTTGGAAGTGAAATACCTCTGCTTTGGTGGTCTTTCCAATTAGAAAGACACATTAGCTGGCGGTCTTCGCTTTTAAAATCTTAGCTCTAAATAATTCGAGTTAGAACAAGGCAGTAAATGAGACTAATCCCTTAGGAGCATACCCGTGTGACTAGGGGATAGGCGCAAGCCTATCGTGAAGCTAACGCAGTTATAGCTCGAAGTATGACGAGCTGAGGTGCAAAAGGAAAATAAGATGTTACAAAAAGATGTCATATCGCAAATCGCACAGCGCCTAAATCAGGCTGAAAAATCACGTGAGCAAATTCGTCAGATCTCACTCGATCACCCAGAAATGACGATCGACGATGCTTATGCTATTCAAAAAGAGTGGGTTGGCGTGAAAATTGCTGAAGGACGCGTGTTAAAAGGCCATAAAATTGGGCTGACGTCTAAAGCAATGCAAGCCAGTTCACAGATTGATGAACCTGATTACGGCGCGCTTCTTGACGATATGTTTTTTGATGACGGCTGTGATATTCCAACAGACCGCTTTATCGTGCCACGCATTGAAGTTGAATTAGCTTTCGTACTCGCGAAGCCATTACGCGGGCCAAACTGCACCATCTTTGATGTGTATAACGCGACTGATTATGTGATCCCAGCACTTGAGCTAATTGATGCACGTTGCCACAACGTTGACCCTGAAACCAATCGCCCACGCAAAGTGTTCGATACCATTTCAGATAACGCAGCAAATGGCGCAGTAATTTTAGGTGGCAGACCAATCAAGCCACGCGATTTGGATATGCGCTGGATCAGCGCCCTGCTCTATCGCAATGGTGTCATTGAAGAATCTGGCGTAGCAGCGGCTGTACTCAACCACCCAGCGAATGGTGTGGCATGGCTAGCGAACAAATTAGCACCGCATAATGTACAACTTGAGCCGGGCCAAATTATTTTAGGTGGTTCATTTACACGCCCTGTCCCTGCTCGTAAAGGCGATGTATTCCATGTTGACTACGGCAATATGGGTTCCATTAGCTGCCGATTTGTATAAGGAATCCCCATGGATCTGTTAGAAAATAAATTCAAGAAAGCCTTAAAAAGTGGCCAACCGCAAATTGGTTTATGGCTTGGCTTGTGCAGCCCATATAGTGCTGAATTACTTGCCGGTGCAGGCTTCGACTGGTTATTAATTGATGGTGAACATGCACCAAATAATGTGCAAACGACCTTATCTCAGTTACAAGCTATTGCCCCTTATCCGTCACAACCCGTCGTTCGTCCGCCATGGAATGATCCTGTTATCATTAAGCAATTGCTAGATATTGGCGCACAAACGTTGTTGCTGCCAATGGTGCAAAATGCAGAGCAAGCCAAGCAAGCGGTACGCGCAACGCGTTATCCACCCGCCGGGATCCGTGGTGTCGGCAGTGCTTTAGCTCGCGCTTCTCGCTGGAACCGAGTACCTAATTATTTAACTCGTGCCAATGATGAAATGTGCGTGATAGTACAGGTTGAAACCCGTGAAGCCATGAATAATCTTCCTGAGATCTTAAAAGTTGAAGGTGTCGATGGCGTGTTTATCGGCCCTGCGGATCTTAGTGCAGATATGGGCTTTTCAGGCAACCCTAACCACCCAGAAGTCAAAGCTGCGATAGAAAAAGCGATTGTCCAAATTCGTGAGGCTGGCTTGGCACCAGGTATTTTAATGGCAGCCCCAGATGTTGCCGAACATTATCTTAAACTCGGCGTACTATTTGTTGCCGTCGGGGTCGATACCACGCTACTGGCACGTACCGCAGAAGCACTAGCAGCAAAGTTTGGTAAAACAGTTTCAGAGGTGACCTCGAGTGCACCCAGTGTTTATTAATAAAGCTATCTCTAAATAAGTTAATTTTAACCCTACAGACAAATAACTTAATTAGATAAATAAAAAATCAATATCGCAATATAGGGCAGACAGCACCATGACTGCCTACTAGTCCCTTGTACCTATAATAATCTGCAAAAGAAAGAATTGAGGGCCCTACAATATGAGTAATCAACAACTTGCAAGCACTAACCCTGCTGAACAACATAAAAATTTAACCGAACCGCAGCAGCGGGTGATTAATAAACTATTTAAACGTCTCATTGTATTTTTATTTGTGCTGTTTGTTTTTTCTTTCTTAGACCGTATTAATATCGGCTTTGCAGGTCTAACTATGGGGAAAGATATCGGCCTAACTTCCACCATGTTTGGCTTAGCAGCCACCTTGTTCTATGCCACTTATGTGATTTTTGGTATTCCAAGTAACATCATGTTAGGGATTGTTGGGGCTCGCCGCTGGATAGCCACCATCATGGTACTTTGGGGTATCGCTTCTACAGCCACCATGTTTGCCACAGGGCCAACCAGTTTATACGTCCTACGGATGTTAGTGGGTATCGCTGAAGCTGGCTTCTTACCGGGGATTTTAGTTTATTTAACTTACTGGTTCCCTGCCTATTTCCGTGCTCGTGCTAATGCCTTATTTATGATTGCGATGCCAGTCACCATGGCATTCGGTTCACTAGCTTCTGGTTATATTTTAGGCATGGATGGCATTTTAAACCTAAAAGGCTGGCAGTGGCTGTTCCTGCTAGAAGGTTTCCCATCCGTGATCCTCGGTGTGTTGGTTTGGTTCTATTTGGATGATTCACCAAAGAAAGCCAAATGGCTGACCCAAGAAGATAAAGACACATTGCAAGAAATGATGGACCAGGACCAACTAGAGCTTGTGCAACCTCATGGTTCAAAAAGCCATACAGCAATGCAAAATAAAAGTTTATGGAAAGAAATCTTCACTCCAGTCATTCTGATGTATACCGTGGCCTACTTCTGTTTAACCAATACATTAAGTGCCATCAATATTTGGACTCCGCAAATTATGCAAAGCTTCAATCAAGGCAGTAGTAATGCCATGATTGGGCTGTTAACTGCCATCCCACAGTTTTGTACTATCCTTGGGATGATCTATTGGAGCCGCCGCTCTGACCGGTTACAAGAACGGAAAATGCACACCGCCTTACCGTACTTATTTGCAGCAGCGGGGTGGGTGCTCGCGGCGATGACTAGCCATCCAGTCATTCAATTGATTGGTATCATCATGGCATCAACAGGTTCATTTACTGCAATGGCTGTGTTCTGGACAACGCCAGACCAATCAATCAGTCTACGTGCTCGTGCTATCGGTATTGCTGTTATCAACGCAACAGGTAATATAGGTTCTGCCGTCAGTCCACTGTTAATTGGTTGGCTAAAAGACCAAACCGGTAGCTTTAACTCAGGCCTGTATTTTGTGGCTGGCCTGCTGGTGGTCGGCGCGCTGTTAGTCATTGCTATCCCAATGAAAAACTCAAGACCAAGAGCAACACCTTAATGTTTTGATGTTTTGATATTTTAAATGTTTTAATAACTTACGCTGCAAATAATTATTAAAGGGTGTTACCCAAAATAATTTGGCTTGCAGCTAGGCGGCAAGCAAGTTAATCCCTAGGAGCATACTGAAGTATGTGACTAGGGTTGGCTTGTGAGGCCAACAACGCTGCGAGCCGAAGAATGAAGGGTAACTCAACTTTAATTACCAATATAGACATAAGTACAGACTACGACGAAACCCAAGGCACCGACGATGTCCACTACCAAACCTTTGGCAACATGGCCGCCTTCTTTGGTCGCGACATGCAAGCTCATCGCCATGATGGTTTCTTTCAGTTGCACTATTTGGTTACCGGCCATATTACTTTGCAGCTCGATGAGTCACGCTATTCTGTTCAAGCCCCGTTATTTATTCTTACGCCCCCTTCGGTTGCACATGCATTTTTCACTCAAGAAGACACTGACGGCCACGTACTCACCGTACGGCAAGACCTGATCACCCCGCTTCTTGGCTCACTGTACCCTGCCAATCCAGATTTGGTCGATATTCCTGCTATTTGTTTATCTGTTGCCGATAAGCCTGATGATATCGATACCTTTAACCATTACTGGGCATTAATGGCTCGTGAATCGGCTAATAACCATACAGGCAAAGACCAAGTTCTTGCCTCTTTAGCCCAAGCGCTATTTACCTTTCTACTGCGCTCTATTCCACTTGATGAGCACCCAACAACAGGGGTTAGAGGCGAACACCGCCTATTCCAGCGGTTTAATCAGCTTATTGACTTACACTATCATGAACACCTCGCAGTGCCTGAATATGCCAAAAAACTTGATGTCACAGAGTCACGCCTTAAAGATATGTGCCGGCGGTTCGCTAACCGGCCACCGAAAAGGTTAATTTTTGACAGAATATTGCGAGAAGCCAAGCGGATGTTACTGTTTTCCGATAGCCCTGTTTCAGAGATTGCCTACCAGCTCGGTTTCAAAGACCCTGCCTATTTTGCTCGTTTTTTTAACCGATTAGTCGGATGCTCTCCTAGCCTATGGCGGGAACAAAACCTTCATTAAAAAGGAGCCTTAGTGATTTTATTCTTATTTCTGAGAAAAAATCATCAATAGCTCCTTAGCTGTATCTCAAATCCTCTTCAAGTTTATATCGATAAACTGTTACGCCCTCAAATCACGTTACATTTTAAAAACATTTTTGATATTTTATAAATTTCGTTTTAACTTTGTAAAAATACCAATAATGCTTAACCAAAAGTGAATACAAAGATCAAAAAAAGAACAATTACAAAAAATAATACAATTAACATTAATATAGAAATAATTTTATTATTGAATAATAATCAATATGTTACAAATAAAATTAAGCATTACATTAATATCAAAACATCGAAGTGATCACATTTCTTTCACAAAGAACAATTTTCAACGAAAAGTACCAGCGAACCTTTAGAAAATCTCTTTAAAACCCCCTCGAAAAACGATTCAATTAAGAAACACAAAATAAACATAAAATTAACATATTCGCTTGCAACCTTTATACCCTATCAATGCAAGCCCTCATTGTGAGATAACGAGGTAGACATGAAACCAGAAGATTTTCGTTCAGATGCTAAACGCCCTTTTAATAGCCAAGAATACTTAAAAAGCCTACAAGATGGCCGTGAAATCTATATTTATGGCGAGCGTGTGAAAGATGTCACTACTCATCCAGCTTTTCGTAACTCTGCAGCTTCAATAGGACAGTTATATGATGCGCTTCATGATAAAACGACTCATGACCAACTTTGTTGGAACACCGACACAGGTAACGGTGGATACACTCACAAATTCTTCCGTTTCGCAACCAGCCCAGAAGAATTACGCCAACAGCGTGATGCCATCGCAGATTGGTCACGCCAGAGCTACGGATGGATGGGACGCACTCCAGACTATAAGGCGGCATTCGCCAGCTGTTTAGGAGCGAACCCTGAATATTATGGCCAATTTGCAGATAACGCGCGCAATTGGTACAAACGCATTCAAGAAAGCGGTCTGTACTTTAACCATGCGATCGTTAACCCACCGATTGATCGTCATAAGCCCGCTGATGAAGTGAAAGATGTTTATATCAAACTCGAAAAAGAAACAGATGCAGGGATTATTGTCAGTGGTGCTAAAGTCGTTGCGACCAACTCCGCATTAACACACTATAACTTTATCGGTTTTGGCTCTGCACAAGTAATGGGAAATAACCCTGATTTTGCCCTGATGTTTGTTGCCCCAATGGACGCAGACGGTGTGAAATTAATCTCACGTGCATCTTATGAATTAGTGGCTGGCGCAACAGGCGCACCATTTGATTACCCACTTTCCAGCCGTTTCGATGAAAATGATGCCATCTTGGTGATGGATCACGTGTTAATTCCATGGGAAAACGTCCTGATCTACCGTGACTTTGACCGTGCACGTAATTGGGCTGTCCAAGGTGGATTCGCACGTTTATTCCCATTACAAGCTTGTGTCCGCTTAGCGGTTAAATTAGACTTCATTACCGGATTGTTACAAAAAAGTTTAGAATGTACAGGTGTTATTGATTTTCGTGGTGTACAAGCAGATTTAGGTGAAGTGGTTGCGTGGCGTAACCTGTTCTGGTCCTTGACTGACGCAATGACTTCTGAAGCCAAAGCCTGGGAAGGCGGTGCATTCTTACCGGATACCCAAGCTATCCAAACTTATCGAGTTATGGCACCAATGGCTTACACCAAAATCAAGAATATCATTGAAAGTAACGTAACAAGTGGTTTGATTTATCTGCCATCAAGCGTTCGTGATATGAATAATCCAGAAATTGATAAGTATTTAGCTAAATATGTTCGCGGTTCGAACGGAATGGATCACGTTGAACGCATCAAGATCCTTAAGTTAATGTGGGATGCTATTGGTAGTGAATTTGGTGGGCGCCATGAATTGTATGAAATTAACTACGCAGGAAGCCAAGACGAAATTCGTCTGCAATGTCTGCGTCATGCACAAGGTTCTGGCAATATGAAAGCCATGACAGATATGGTTGATCGTTGCTTATCAGATTACGATCAACATGGATGGAAACGTCCACACCTGCATAACAACAATGATATTAATCAGTTAGATTCGCTGCTGAAATAGTCGGCAGCAGGAGGTCAAAATGTCTTTAGAAAATGAACATCGCCTGCGTTTCAGAGATGCGATGGCAAGTCTTGGTGCAGCAGTCAATATCGTCACCACGGATGGGACTGAGGGTCGCTGTGGAATTACAGCTACCGCAGTCTGTTCAGTTACAGATACGCCACCCACTTTGATGGTCTGTGTCAACCGCAACAGTGCAATGAATGCGGTTTTTCAAAAGAATGGCCGCCTGTGCGTGAACGTGCTGAGCCATGACCAAGAAGAGTTAGCGTGCCATTTTGCTGGGATGAAAGGTTCCACAATGGAAGAGCGTTTTAGCTGGAATGTGTGGGAAAAAGGCCTCTTACAACAACCTCAATTAAAAGGTTCTCTTGCTAATTTAGAAGGTGAAATTACACAAGTGCAAGATATTGGTACGCACTCTGTCTACATGGTTGAAATGAAACAAATCATTGTTAACGATACAGGGCATGGTCTCGTTTACTTTAAACGTAAATTCCACCCTGTAATGCACCAAATCCTTGAACCAACCGCATAATTGGTAAAGTATTTATATTAAATAGCCTCTTATACTTGAGGCTATTTTTTTATATCTCATCGTTTAGTCAAAATAATAGCTAGCAACAGACTTACTCCCCATAAAATGTTTCAGTCTGAAATTTTTTATACATATAAATTATTAGTTATTTTGTATAATTTTTAAAGGATAGTGTTTTTCTGGAAAAACAAATACTCCTTTAGCCTCCAACCTTTAAACATAACATGCGCAAACAAAAACCCAACCACCTGATTTTTAAGGATTTTTAAAATTACACTAAATATGATTAATTGACATAACATAAATAACAGGTATAAACTCAAATAATATAAATATTTTTCCTATAAATACAATCAATCTAAAAATGAACTATTTGATTAATAATCATATTAATTATGACAGTCATCAGGGGCTGTTATATACCGACAATGTTGATAATGCATTAAAATTAACAACTACTTTAAATCGCTTGTTATTAGTCTTAGTGCAAAACAACCATGATATCGTTGACCGAGAAACCATATTACGCAGGGTTTGGGAGGAACATAACCAAGTCGTCTCTGATAATAACCTGAATAGTAGTGTGTCTGTACTACGACGCCATTTATCTTCCTTTTCTGATGAAGAAATTATCACAACAGTACCTAAAGTTGGGATTAAGTTTTCTGCTGACCTGAAAATTGAGAATGAGCGTGAGGAAATAAAGGATAATAATGACAAAGAATTGCTCACTACTGAGGTTGAACTAGGTTCTTCATCAAAAGCACCCGAAGGGATTCCCCCCCAAGCAAGCGAAAATAAAAAAAATTACATGCTGAATAACCGGTATGTTGAAATCTCACTTATTGGACTCATTATTTTTTGCTTATTATACCTATTTAAAAGTTATTTCTTTGCAAGCCGAACAGAATATCCTGAAGTTGGTCGTATCGATCAATGCAGTATCCGCTACATTAATAGTTATCATAAACCCGATACAACAACCATCAGCTTTGCGACAATTCAAAATGAACTCACGAAATTAAACCTTGATTGTAAAAAGCCAGCAACTGTTTTTTATTATAACGTTGGTATCGTTGCTAATGATAAAAATTTATATGACAATTTCCTATTTTTGTCGTATTGCCCAACAATACCGAAAGAGAGCACAACTGTGAGCTGTGAGAATTTTTATGTCAAATAAAGTATCAGCAAGAATGCTTTTTTTGTTTATTACATCTATAACTCTAGTTTTTATTAGCTTATATGTTCATCACATAATTAATACTCCTGTTATTCCAAATTGTCAGACAACCTTAAAAATAAATATCTCTGATCACCGTTCTACCTTAAAAGGATTTTACCTACTAAGTGTTATTCCTAATGAAAACAAACCTGACCAACACACGTTCATCATGAATGGAAATATTAATGAAAATGGTAAAAACTATACTATTTCACGAAAATTTCTGATGAAACATGAATACTTAGGCGACCATTTTTTTTTACGTGTTGACAATATATTTATAGACCCAGGTGATCAGGCTCAAGGAAAAATCAATATTCGGGGAGTCCCTGAAATGAATCAACTTTATTTTTTAAAAATAAAAAAATTAACCGATACAAGTTATATTTTTGAAGAAAATTTCTCTCCACTTTTTATTTGCACTCTGTAAATTCAAAAAAAACCACAAAAAATGCATCAAATATTAATATTTTGATGCATTTTTTTTATTTCTAAACATCTCCAACCTTAAAACACCTTAAAAGCACAAACATTAAACATTTCACAGCAAATTAAATCAATATAAAAACATTAATAGACATTAAAAAAAACTAAATATCAAACTATAACTTTGAATTTAATTAAAATTAAAGAATTTTATTCCATTTTACACCTGAGAAGGATAAGATTTCCTCCGTCGAAATGACCCACGCTAAAAACAATTATGTTAAGCGTTCTGTGATTAGGACATTTGAAAATCCATTGATGGATACTGAACTTTATTCCTATGCCAGTACTTATATAAAGGCTTACTAGGGATCAAATATTTACTTATTTTTAAGGATGTAAGATATGAAATTAAATAAACTTTCCATTGCTGTTTTATTCGCTACTTCTGCTATTTCAACTTCTATCTTTGCTAGTGGTAATAGCGGTGAATTACATTTCAGCGGCCAAGTTGTTAATGCTCCATGTAATATTGAATCAGAAAGTACAAAACAAGAAGTTCCATTCGGTCAACTTTCTCGTGCATCTTTAGAAGCGGGTAATGCAGCAGAGAAAGATATCGCAATTAAATTAAAAGAATGTAATTTTGATGAGTTTAGCAAAGACACTGAAGGTAAGTGGGTTGCTGTTAAAGATATTAAAATTACCTTTGGTGGTAAAAACTATGTCGGTACTGATAAAGAATTCTTAGGTACTACTGGTACAGCTTCAAATATCGGTATTCAAATCAAAGATTTCAAATTTGATGAAGCCAAATCTGTTATGAATCAAATTCGTAATAAACAAGGTGAAAACGTTTTAGAATTTACTGCATTAGCTAAACGTGTTGATGGTACAACACCCGTTACCGAAGGTGAATTTAGTTCTATTGCTGATTTTAAAATCACATACGAGTAATTTTTTTAGGGGAGAGAATTCTCTCCCCATAAAAGGCTCATTATGAAAAAAAATACTTATCTATGGATTGCCTTATTATTTAACTCGATTAACTCTAATGCGACTAGCTCTAACCTTGGACATATTCAAGATGGTCTTCGAGGTGAAACAGTAATGCAAGGTTATATCGTTGCGGCACCTTGTTCAATTGAAACTGATAGTCAATATCAATATATAAATTACGATTATATTTCTAACTATAGTATAAATAATATAGAAGATGAAAAATTAATGCGAAAACCTTTCTATATAAAATTAAATAACTGTATTAGTGAATATGACAGCAGTAATCATAAAGGTATTAAAATTCGTTTTTTTGCACCGCAAGATACGTATTCTAATGCAATAAAACTATCAGGCCCAAAGCCTGGGGTTGTCCTATATATATACGATATTAATAATAATTTATTAATGCCAAATAAACTCTATCCTATTTCTAATAATTACGTTTATTTTGATAAAAAGAGTAAAGAGAGCTTTTTAAAATATGAAACAGAATTGGGTGCAAGTAATAACGAAATTACACCTGGCGATTACTTTACCACAATTAAATTCAACGTTACTTACGATTAGTAAATAAACTCATAATTAATTTGATGAAAAAATCATGGTTAAATTTAATATTTACTCTTACATCATTGTGACTTCTTTTGTATCTTCAATCTCTTCGTTAGCCTATGCTGTCGAATTTAATACCGATATGTTAGATACGGAAGACACTCAAAATATTGACTTTAGCCAATTTTCTCAGGCTGGATTTATTATGCCTGGTATTTATCATTTAACCCTCAAAGTCAATAATGAGAGTATGGGTAGTGCACAAGATATCACTGTGATAGCGCCACAATCCCAAAACAATAATTTATTCGATACCGTTTGTGTTCCCGTTACTATTCTTGATCGTTTAGGGCTTACTCAAGACGCAATTAAATTAATTAAATATCGTGATGAGGGTAAATGCCTTGATTTATCTCCGCTTGAAGGTGCTTCATTAAATGTAGATTTATCAACATTAACGCTATCCATTTTAATTCCACAAAGCTATTTAGAATATACCGATCCCAGTTGGGTTCCTCCTTCACGTTGGGAGGAGGGGGTAAATGGGTTTTTATTAGATTACAACCTAACAGGTTCTTTAACGCGTCGAGATTCAGGTTCACGAGAATCGTACCTTTCTGCTAACGGAACAACAGGGCTTAATTTTGGTGCATGGCGTTTACGCGGTGATTACCAAGCAAACTATCGAAAATCGACAGGAAGCTTCAAGAACCAATATAGCGATGCCACATTTAGCCGATTATTTGCATATCGCTCAATAAAATCTATTGCATCTATTTTAACGTTAGGTGAGAACTACTTTTACTCTGCTATTTTTGATTCTTGGCAGTACACCGGGGTATCTCTTGAAACCGATGAAAATATGATGCCCCCTAAATTAACGGGTTATGCACCAGAAATTATTGGTATTGCTCAAACTAATGCCACTGTTATTGTCAAAAGCCATAACCGTATAGTTTTAGAAACAACCGTACCTGCTGGCCCTTTTCGTATCCAGACACTAGATAGCTCCATTCGTGGAACATTAGATGTGACTGTGCGAGAAGAAAATGGTGAAGAGCAACAATTTAGCATTACCACTGCAGCATTACCCTATTTAACGAGACCAGGGCAAATCCGCTATAAATTTGCAGCGGGTAAACCACGTTTTAATGGCCGCCAGCTCGAAGGTGATTTAACTGCGTCGGGAGAACTCTCTTACGGGTTAAATAACCTTTGGTCTATCTATGGGGGATCCGTTTTATCAAAAAATTATCAGGCATTTTCAGCTGGCTTTGGCCGTGACCTGTTTTCATTCGGTAGCCTTTCGTTCGATGCGACTCAGTCACATGCTCAATTGCTTGATAAAACATTAACTGGCCGAAGTTATCGACTTAGTTATTCAAAATCATTTGATGAAGCCAGAACTGACATTACATTCGCAGGGTATCGTTTCTCTGATGAAACCTATCGCTCTTTGCAACAAACGTTGGATGAACGACGTACTGGTAATGAAAGCCAAGCTCAAAAAGAAAGCTATCAAGTTAATATTAATAAATATTTTGATGATTTCTCATTGGGTGGAAACTATCAATATAATACTTATTGGAATAGTGAAACAGAAGAACAATACAGCTTATACCTAAGTACTCTTTTAAATTGGGCGGCTATTGGGCTAAAAAATATTAACCTGACAGCGTCTGCAACTCGTTCAAAAAGAGCAGGATATCAAGATGATGCGATCAGCTTATATTTCACTATTCCTTTAAGTCAAGGAAGTAGCGTCAGCTTTTCTGAAGGTTATACCCGCAACCAAAATGGCCAACACAGCTCAACACATAATATCGGCTATAGCGGATATAGTGAGCAGCGCAATTATAACTTAAATGTCGGTTATCAAACAGGAAGCCATCAGGATGACCAAACCAGCTTTAGTGGTTATTTAAACCAAAATCTTCCTTATGCCTCCATTTCGGGAAACGCAAGTTATGTCCCGAACGAATATCACAGTGTTGGGGGATCAATTAATGGTGGAATTACCTTAATTAAAGAAGGCATTGCCATGCACCAAGCCGCTTATGGCGGTACTCGACTCGTTGTAGAAACACCTGGAGCAGCTAACGTTCCTCTGAGTGGTGGCGTTTATCAAACTAATCACTTTGGACTCGCTGTATTGCCAAATGTGAGTAGTTATCGGAAAACCAGTGCATCTATTAATACCAGTAAATTACCAAAGGATGTTGAAGCATTAGAGACTGTCACCGATGCAACTTTGACTCGTGGAGCAATCGGATATCGTCGCCTCAACGTTATTCAAGGTGAAAAAACGTTCGCTCGCTTAAAGCTGGCTGATGACACTTATCCACCTTTTGGCACTAGCGTGCGTAATAGCAACAATATTGAACTCGGAATTGTTGGTGAACAAGGTATTACGTGGATTGTTGGTATCCAACCTAAAGACTTACTCAATCTCTATTGGGGAAATAAACACCAGTGTAGCGCCCATGTGCCTGATGTGATTAATCCTCAGGAGATTTACCCAACTATTATTTGCCGTTAATAAGAGAACTAAGATGAAATTGAATTCCCCTTTTTTATTACTTACTAGCGTATTCACGCTGACTATGAGTGTAATTTCAGTTACGAATGCTGCGGTTACACTTGATCGCACTCGTATAATTTTCGATGGAAATCAATCGTCTATTAATATTACGATCCGTAATGATAACCCGGAGCTACCTTATTTAGCCCAGTCTTGGTTGGAAAATGCATTAGAACAAAAATTGGAAACCGGCCCTATTATTGCCACTCCGCCGATTCAGCGCATGGAGCCCAAATCAACTAGCCTAGTTCGCCTAAGCACCGCACCTGACATTGCAAAGTTACCGCAAGACAGGGAATCCCTGTTTTATTACAACCTGCGTGAAATCCCGCCTAAATCATCAGAAGCGGGTGTGTTGCAAATTGCATTACAAAGCCGTGTAAAACTATTTTATCGCCCTGAAAACATTGTTGCACAAAGCAAAACAGATTGGACGAAACATATAACATTAACAACAACATCATCGGGCTATACGTTAAATAATCCAACACCATTTTATTTAACTGTAATTGGTTTAGGGAACAGCCAAAAACAATCTGAAGAAAGTGATTTTGACGCGGTTATGGTACCGCCAAAATCTAATCAAATGATTAAATCCTCCAAATTTTCAACACCTTACCTGACATATATCAATGATTATGGTGGAAAGCCTTCACTTGCTTTCAAATGCCAAGCTTCAAAGTGCAGTGTGACGGAATAATGAGTAAAAAATAGATAGGAGCAGAACAATGAAATTGAATTACCTAGCACTATGGGCTTTTGCTATACCTATTTTTGCTGAATCTGCTGTGCCTGTGACAACAGGCACAATATATATCAATGCGCGTATTGTTACTGCTCCTTGTCTACCTGATATCTCATTAAAATTAAATGAAAGTACTTTAATTGCAGCAACCTATAGCGTGGAAATGCATTTTTCTCATTGTAGCAAACCAATACAAAAGCAAGCTTGGGCGCCGTTTACACTGATATTAGGCAATAACCAATACGTGCTAACACAACCACGACGCAATAACACCATTTTATTCTCTATTCCTGCTAGTAATAAGATGCAACGTGTGGAAATAAATTATGACTAGATACTCAACATTATTATTTAGCCTTTTATTCCTAACATGGAATACCAGCTTTGCCAATAGCCTAACCGTTTACTTTGAGGGTGTGCTAGTGCCTCTTGGTTGTCGGCTGAGTGATGATGATACACAAAAAAAAATATATCTTTCTGGGCTACGTTTTTCTTCAATCGAAACATTAGGACGTTCAGATATGCAGCCATTTAAGTTGGATATCATGGACTGTTCTACAATGGCTTTGAATAAAACGATCAAAATAACGTTAAATACCCAAAATATTGAAACACATAATGGTATTAATTATTTAAAAACCACAGGTGAATCTAATGTTTTATTAGCTCTGACTGATAGTCGTGGTAAAGAACTGGAGCTTAATACAACAATTGATGTCAGCACAGTTACTGAATCAGGTAAAGGATCCGTTAATACACTTTTATTTGGTGTTTATGCTCAAAAACCCTTTAGTACTCGTTTAAAAACAGGGGGGTTTTCCTCAACTGTTACTTTTAACCTTGATTATCAATAAGGAGAATTGAAATGAAATTCATTTGTTTTTCATTCCCTTTAATTAGCTTATTAGTTTCCTTAGGTACTCAAGCGGATGTGCTAATTTCTCTTTCTGCTAAATTGGTTAGACCGCCATGTGTACTTACAGCAGAAAATGGCGAAAAAGAATTAGTCATTAATTTTCGAGAGGTGGCGCTAGACAGACTAACTGAAGAAAAACAGTCCTTTGGTATTCTCATTAAACAATGTGAACTTCGAAAAAATTTACAAGTTTACCTATCTCCTAGAGAAGGAAGTACTTTAACAATAAACAATGAAACCGTGCTTGCGACCTCTATTAATGGATTGGGTATTCGTTTTTCAGAAGAAAATAAAAGTAATGCGCTCAACCTTAATAAATGGGAAAGGATTGCTCCATCCGTAAGTGGTGATACAGGGAAAGTTGTTATTCAATCACAATTAGTCACTAATCAAGCTATTGAAAATCTCACTGCAGGGCCATTTAGTGCCGCTTTATCAGTGATGGTTGATTATCTGTAATATTGGGAAGTCTTTATGAAAAATATAAAAATATATTCACCATTACTTTTGTTACTACTCTTAATTAGCTTAAATTCCTATAGTGCGACCCGCTATTCAGGAAGTGGTGGTGGTTATAAAATGAGTTTAGTATCTAACAACTCCGTTGTTTCTAACACCCCAGCAATTGGAAGTGATAACAATAAATATTTTTTAATCGCTCCAGCAAATAGCTCCGGTATTGTTATTAATGAAAGTACATCTCAGCCTTATGGCTCTGTATATTGTACTGTGAACTTCTTACAAGGTAATTATTCCGCTGGTCTTCCTTGGAGCTACGCCTACCACCGTGTCTTTGCCTATATGCCAGAGGCAGGCTTTACTATTGGTGGGCTGACCGCATATAAAATAAACAACAATACATTTTTTACTCTTTATTCTGAGAATGGAATAACCAGTGGCTGGCGAAATATTTCAGGGAGAGGATGTTCTAATGAAGAAATGGGGCCATTAGCAACATCATTTTTTACTGTTCATTTTCCTTTTACCGTTAGAGTTTATGTCAAAGATATTCCTGTTGATGGAAAAATTGTTATTCCAAACGCAATGATCGCAGGTTATACACGATTATTCCAAGACTATGGAACACCAGATATTTATGTACCTATTGATAAAGCCACCGTTAAATTAGACCTTGCTACATCAGTTATCAATTATCCGTCAAATTGCCGTTCCAATATTGATAATTTAAATATTGATCATAAAACACTGGATGCTTATGAATTTAATAGTAAAGAAACTCGTACTGTTACCTATACATGCGATAGAGTGCAGCCAGTTAAAGTAAAATTAACTTTAGACTATGCCACAGATAGCGATCCACAAAAAAGACTCCCTTTAAAATCAGGAAATAACACTATTTATTCTGAGCTTACAATTTATGATGAACAAAATAATCAAAGTGGAAAAACATTTGAAACAACAATTGATAAAGTAAAAAACATTATGATTGAAAGTAAAGTTTCTGGTTATGACGCTGAACCAGGAGACTACAAAGGTAATGCTTGGTTAATCGCCACATTTATTTAATTTAGCGGTAAGTGTACTATGATAATAATATCCCGCGCACTATTTATTGGTATCTTTATTGTTTGGCACCTTGCTAGTCTTATTTATATCGATAGCCTAGGAAGCCTAAGACAATCATTACCACAAAACATTATTAGTTGGTTATCTATTTCCTTGACAATATCTATTATTGCATTTACTGTTTTCTATCGGAAAATTAAAATAATCATTACATTACCTGCTATTTGCTACTGTTTCTCTTTAGCCATTCTAATGATGGGATTAATATCTTATCAGGGAGAAAATAATAGTATTGATTTTTGGTATTGTTCTGGTATTACTGTTGGCGTATTACTCTATATTGCAGGGTTACAAGTGAGAAAAAAATGGTTAATACAATCATTTTGTATTTACTGTTATATCACTATTAGTGTAGCTCAAGCCTTTATCACTGCATATCAATATATATTTGAAGCCGATATTTTTTATCTTGCATCTGGTATGAGGTCAAATGGATTATCACAACAAGTCAATATATTATCAGTTAACATGGCGGCTGCATGCTTATTATCTCTAATGACTCTTGTGTTATCACAATTTTCGTTGTTATCTGAGCGTTATGAAAAAATTAGGGTTGTATTACTTGGAACTTGTATTTTATTTTTCACATTAACTTTAGTTGTTCTGCAGTCTGTTATTGCTTGGCTAAGCTTTACTGTTTGTGCATTTATTTTTATTTGCCTTTTTTACAAGAAAAACCCTCTACGTGTTAGCGCTAGTTATTTTATTATTGCTGTAGCAATTTTTATTGGAATTTATCTAATAAGGCTATGCCCTCAGTATATTGCAACTGAAATTATGAACCAATTCCATTTAAAACAAATGTTGCGTTTTTCTATTACTTTATTCTTAGAGAAACCTTATGATGCATGGGAGCAGTCTTTTTTATTTGAAAACAGTTATGAAAGAACAGCAATTCCTTTTTTCAGCCCTAAAATGTATATTGTTCCTCATCCACATAATGAAATATTACTCTGGCTGATGACTGGAGGGTTCACTAATTTGATTTTTTTATCTTTATTATTAACCGGAGGTATCTATGTCGTATTTCAATCTTTTATAAAATATAAAATTAACGGAAATGGTTACCCATTGGCAATCATTCTATCAATAACCCCTATTATTATACATAATCATGTTGAATACCCTTTTTTACTTTCTGTATTACACTGGGGGATCGTCATATTATTTCTATCATTCTCAGATGCCGCTTTCGCATTAGAAGAACAATCCCTATTTTATATTAACAAGCAACTATCTTATTTATTCAGCTTTATTATATTTATTATTGGATTGGGTGTATTTATTATTGGGCTATTTCTATTTAATGGAGAGAAATCTTTTTATGCACAGGGTAGTTATCATAACGAAAGCATAGCAATTCGAGTATCGAGTTCAATTAGCTTAGAAAAAAATAACGTATAAAAAAACATAAATAAACCTAATTTTCACTCAAGTAGTGTTATATTAATCAGGACAGTATTATGAGAATATATCAAACTGAAATTTCAAACACCTATATAGGACTACAACTTCGTAAGCGCCGCTTGCAAATGGGCTGGACAGCACACACTTTAGGGAAAAAGTCGGGATTAAGCCAACAACAAATTTCCCGTTATGAACGCGGTACGCAGAATTTTACGATTCATCGACTATGTATATTTGCTAATGTACTGCAGTGTGACCTAGATTATTTTCTTGAACAGAATATCTATGAGAACCATTCCCTTGTCGATATAAATCTTTAAGCACTGTTTAAACAGTAAAATCTGATTTTGTCATAAAGCAAGATCAGATTTTCTTTATTCTAACCTCACTTTCATTCTTTTCTGATTGCATAAGCGATAAGGCTCTTATATTTTTAACTCAAATCACTGATCATGGGTTAAAAGGTACCAATATGACCATCACACTTATCGTTGTATTTGTTTTACTCTTATTGGCCATAGGTTGGGGGATCTCTATCTATAACCGCCTGGTCAATACCCGTAATCAAGTCAGCAATCAATTTGCCAATATTGATGTTATTTTAAAGCAAAGAGCAGATCAGATTCCTCAGCTAGTCACTATTACGGAAAAAGCGATTGAACATGAACAAACGTTATTTACCTCATTAAGTGATGCACGCCAACGCTATTTCAATGCCCAAAATATGAATGAAAAAATCGCAGCATCGAATGAAATGAACCGTGCACTGGGTAACCTTGTAGCCATTGCGGAAAATTACCCCACCCTCATTTCTGGTGAGCAATTCACCCAATTACAAATCACTTTAAGTGATGTTGAAAATAAAATAGCCCAACGACGTGAAGGCTTTAACGACGCAACAACAGAGTATAATACTGCAATACAAATGTTCCCTGATAGCTTAATTGCCAATGCCTTTCGTTTTTCAGCACTGCCATTACTTGATATTTCTGAAGATGAAAAAAAATATCAAGGCGTCCAGTTTAAATAATGTAAGCCTAAAGGTATTAATGCGTGAATATGTATTTTTTACTCGGAGCCGCCATTGGTGCCTTAATTTTATTTATTGATAATAAATTCTCGGTAAATAAAAAAGTAAACTGGGGGATCATTCCTTTCGTCGGTGTTGCTTGTGGTATGTGGTACTCACTCTCACCTTCTACCCGTGATTATGTCAGTATCATTTATTATGTCGTTGTACTGGTCATCACCTTTTTTATTACTCGTAGTGTCGTCAATTCTAGCAAAGTAGCCTACCAACGTTATCAGCGCTTACAAAATGAAGGCTCATCAAAGTTTAGTGCGTTTCTTAGAGTCCTTGTGGGAATGCTGATCGCCACTTGCCTATTTGCTGGGTTCTTTATCGACATACGCGTATTTTTTATCGCATTTGTCTTAGCCTTCGTATTTAAAGCAATTGAAAATACACCAACCAAGCGCTTCTTAAAATTTCAGAAAAACCTAGCCACCTCTAAAATACGCTCAATGGCGATGGGACTTGTGGAAGTTGAAGGGAAAATCACGGCGGGCACGTCCATTAAAAGCCAGCTAGGTAATAAAACCTGCTATGGCTCCTTTTATTTTGAATATTCCATATCAAAAGATAAAGACGGTAAAAAAAGCTATACCTTACAAAGTAGTAAGTGCAACATGCACAGCTTTACCCTAACGGATGATACGGGCTCTGTTAAGGTAGAATGTGCCCCTGATTATTTCGTTTACCCGGGCTTAGAGCCGCATATGGATGTTGAAAGCGGTAATCGCCGTTACACAGAGTATTTACTTGAAGCAAACCGCAGTTATTTATTAATTGGTACAGCAGACGCTAACGAAAAAGGCGAATCGGTTATTATACGTAAAGCACCTCATATGCTATTAGGCGTCTCCCCCTCGGACTATGTCGTTCGTTGGAACAAAACAGGTCCATTACGTCGAAATTTAGCTATTACCGCCATGATTGCACTTTTTCTGATTGGTGTGATTTTAGTTACGCCAATGGATTATCAAAACGGGCAGCTAAATATGCATTTCGACCAGATCGCATTATTTGATGGTAATGACTAACATGGAAAAGCTTATTTTTTTCATCATCATTGCGGTTATTAGCTATATTTTTATACGCTATCTTATTAATATTTATAATAATATTGTATTTTTAAAAAACAATTGCCATAAAGCGTTTGCTAATATTGATGTATTGCTAAAGAAGCAAATTGAATTAGTGCCGGTATTAACTCACGTTGCAGATAAAGCGATGGCACATGAAAAGCAGCTGTTTAGTGAATTGATTGCCAGCCGCCAGCGCTATTTATCCAGCAGCGCGATCGAAACCAAAGTCGATATTGCGAATCAACTGACAGCGAAAATAAAGCCACTGCTCGCGGTTGCAGAAAACTACCCAACACTAATTAGTAAAGCAGTCCTAAGGGAATTACAAACCCAAGTAAAACATATTGAAGACCAAATTGCAGACCGACGTGAATTTTTCAACCAAACCGTCACACTCTACAATACAGATATTCATGTTTTCCCCAATCTGATTTTTGCCAGATTATTTCGTTTTAAAGATATCCCCCTACTCTACTCTAAATAATTCGAGTTGCAGGTAGGCGACAAAGGAAGATAGGCCGATGAGCATACACAAGTATGTGATTCGGCTAGCTGAGTGTAGTCAACACCCTTGCAACTTGAAGTATGACGAGTATATGGCAAACAGGAGCGTTTATAATGATAAGTATCCCTTTCTCTTGGTTTGGTTTCACCGATTGGCTCATTGAGCAAGAGGCAGGGCTTATCATTATGTTTGCGACATTCGGTACACTACTTTTAACGGTTGCCGTCCTTATCATCCTCAATATATTCGGGTTAAAAAAGTACTCGCTCTACATTGCAGGTGCTTTATTTTGTTCCGTTTTCATTAGCATGATGGTCATGATCCCACTGTTACTGCTTTTTAGTATTGAAAATTCAATTAAGTTGCAACTTGTCTGGTTGGTGATCGTTGCCAGTTGCTTAATTTCATTTTTAAGCAACCGACACTATTTAGATATCTACTTCAATTCCATTGCAAAGAAAGCGAATAAAGAAGTCAAAAAACAAAATAAGAAACGTAAAAAATAGCACCGGATCTATTTATCTTAAACTCGCTCTGTTTCTAATCGCTGCATATAGCGGTAGTGCGAAAATGTCACTAACAGCGCAATAAAGGCAATTAACGCCCCTAATATAAACCCACCGGAATAGCCTACCGCTGCGGTTAAACCTACAAGCATCATTGAACTGGCTAATTCACCAATATCACGGGTACTTTGTACTGCTGTCATATCAGTACCTGCTTGCTGATAGCGCGATGCAAATTGCATCCCGGCCGTCATTATCGCGACTGATGTAATCCCCGCAGATAACGAACCAAATGTAATACACAGTGCAACTAAAGAAATAGAAACACCATTAGCCGATTGCAACAGCCATAACAATGAAGATAACAAAGCAAATAACAGACCAAATGAGAAAGCGCGCCACACACCGGTTTTACCGATTAACCACGCCCCACCACCACAGCCCAGTACTAGTGTGACTATCCCCCCTGCCATGCCCATTTTACCAATTTGCGCTAATGACCAACCCGCATCATTTAGGAATAGTTTGGCTAAACCAAAACCGGAAACAGCCGTCACCGCAGAAAGCAAAGTTAATAACAATAAACGCGGAGCACCACGACGTTTTACCGTTTTTAATAGGCTCGCTTTTTCGTTCATATCCTGTGTTATTGATGGCGTTTTTAATGGACAGACACTAATAAACAATAAACTGAGTAACGGCACGCAGGCTAAAACCCCCAAAGCAAGGTGTTGGCCTAAACTTTCACTCATGATCATCAACCCTGCGCCACCAATAAAAAAGCCCGCCATCACTCCTGCTATCTGTACCGCATTGATCTTTGATAACATTGTGCCACTGACCTGCTCCGCAGCCATACCATCTGTTGCAATATCTTGGGTTGCACTGGCAAGGGAAGCGGCAAACAACAATACAATGCAGGGTAAAGCATTCTCAACCGATAACCCGATGGTGCTTAGTGCGAACATCGTTATCGTGACAATAATTTGCATTGGAATAATCCAACTTTTACGGCGACCTAAACGATTCCCCCAATGGTTATCAACAAACGAAGCCCATAAAAATTTCACCACCCATGGCAAACCGACTAATGGCAAAAAAGCTAATGCTTTCAGTTCGCCTCCGTCATGGCGTAAAAAAGTAGGTAATGCATCCATTGCTATCCCCATCGGTATCCCTTGCGCAAGATAAAGTAACCCCAACGTCACCACTAACTGTTTATTTTGTAATAGATCTTTCATACTCACTCCGCGCACGTTTTGCTGTGCCTGACAATTTTCGACAACCGAATAAAATACATAAAAGCCCTATTCCGCCACATAACAAAACGAGATTGATACGAGAAAAAGGCAACGAACTAAACAGATAGGAGGCTATAAATGCGAATAGCAACAAAACAGCGGAGAATAAAAGGCATGCCTGCAAGCTCAACTGTGCATTTTTGCAGAGTAAACTCGCTATACAGGCTATCCCCCAGCCCATAAAAAAGTGCATTGGTAGCAAAGCAGTGAACCATGGTATTAGCGCTAATAGTGCGCATGCGGACAACAGCAATCCACCACAACTGCCCACAATGAACCTTGCCGCTAGGCTATAATTTCTTTTCCAACACCATATGGCGAGGCCGACAGAAACCAATATCAGCCCACTCACCCCTGCGATAAAATGCAGATAACTCAATGTATTACTTATTTTAGGTAACCATTGATATTGCCCATAATGCAAAGGTTGGATGGCGATAAAAGCACGTGTCCAAATACCTTGCTGTGCAGAATCCCGCACTGCAACTAACTGGCGCTTTTTACTATCAAATTGATATTGTTCAAAGTTAGAGGTAGATAACTGTCCATTACGCACACCGCCAATCACCCACGTATCACCTTGCTTGAACAAGATTTGAGGGATAAAGCTAGGGACTGTTTGCTGTAATGCGCTGATTGCCGCAGTAATCGAGCTTTCAGCCACGGGAACCGGTGTTTTCAGTGGTTTAAACTCGCCCATCAAGGTTTTCATGATAATTTGTGGATTATCCGGTGCAGCCCTTTCACCAAGGGAAACCGTTCCTAGCGCCCCTAGGCCTGATAATGCTCCGGTAAACGCAAATAAAACCAGCCACGGATAACACCATAGGCCAAGCCAGCTATGTAAATCATGGAGAAACACTCTCAAGTGTGTCACACGCGGCAAGCGCACCATTGTGGATATTCTGCGGCGTTGTATCACTAGCCCTGTGATTAACAAAACGGCGAATGCAAAACCAAATAAACTGATAAAAACTCGCCCAGGAAAATCCATAAATAAGTTTTTATGTAATGTTACTAGCCACATTGTCGGGCTGTTTAAGGCAACCAATTCACCGTTAATCGCGCTATAGCTTAATTCACATCTTCCCATACCTTGGCAAAAAGTGATCTCAGGATTATGCTGCTCAGGCAGCTGGATCATGGTTGCACTTGGTTGCAACGCAAGAAGCTGTTCGAGTGGTAATAACTCACCTGAAAGTGGCACATTGTTCCACCATAACCGCAATGCATCACTACCTAAGCTCCAACACCCTGTGAATAGGATCACAAACAGAAAAACGCCAAATAGCGCCCCAGCACTGCGATGTAATTGGTCTAAACGACGAGTGAGAGGCTGTTTATGCTTCATACCCACCCCGCCATCATTAAAAAAAGCGGCAATAGCCACCAGCTATAGCTACGTACTAATAATTTTCGCCAATTTAGTGCACTGAAGTTATAAACTAATAATCCCATCGTGATGATAACGCTTAGAAATATTGCACCATATACGCGTTCGAGCGGATCTGCTGATGGATAAAAACGTGCTATCAACATCGATAGCACGATCCCACCGAACAACGTGCCAATAACTGCTAGGCAACTGACTAATTTCATTAAAAATCAGCCTTCAATGTAAACATTACATTACGTGGATCACCATAGCGGTTATTCCATTGTGGAGAGAAGAGTCCTGAGTAATAACGACGGTCGAACAAGTTATTAACATTAACCGCTGCCGTCCATGTCTCATCGATTTGGTAACCTAAGCGGGCATTAAAAATGGCATACCCACCTTGACGCAAGGTTACATTACCATTGCTAGTGCTGTAGGCGCTTTGCGCTTGCATACCACCGCCCAAGCTCCATTTGCGCTCATTCCAAGGTAGGTCATAGTTAGACCACACGCGTAGCATATGACGAGGGGTTAAAGTGTTATAAGACTCCCCTTGATGCTGACTGTCATCACGGTATTTCGTATCCGTATAGGTATAACCCACCGATACATCCCAAAATGGGGTCAGATAACCAATACCTTCAAGCTCAAAACCTTGGCTACGAACTTTACCACCACTAATGAAATAGTTATTAAAGCCCCCTGTTGGGTGTGCAGGGTCAATTTGTGGGTTATTTTTAATATCAATTTGGTAAATAGCACCTGATAGGTTTAATCCGCCATTGAATAGCGCGCCTTTGACACCCGTTTCAAGCGTTTGCCCTTCAACAGGCTTGAGCATTTTTCCGCTCCACGTTTTCCCTGTTTGTGGCTGATAAACTGTTGAATAGCTGCTATACCATGACCATTGCGGCGTAAAATCCCAAATCACACCACCGTAGGGAGTAAGGCGGCCATTTTCGGTGAAGTTTGCTGTTGGTGTTTTGACATCCCACCAGCTATCACGCACCCCCGCAATAACAGTAACAGGTTCGATCACTTTGATACGTCCCATCCCGTATAGACCCTTTTGCGTCGTTTTGGTTGGCCCTGCGGAACTATAAGCGCCAACATTAGGTTTTGGTACACTGTGAGGGTCCCAACGATACACGTTCACTGGCACATTTAAGGCGGGGTCTAAATCTGCGCTATATTGCTTTTCACTGGCATGTGAGTAACTTGCACCGACAACTACATCATGGGTTAACCCCCATGCGTCTACCTTACCGTTTAAACTGGTATCTAAGCTGGTTTGTTCGTTACGGAATTTATACGCTCCCCCCATTAACATTGCACCATCACCGGTTACAGGGTCGATATTTCCCCATGCTCCTGCGTACAATAATCGGGCATTTACATGTTGATACTCTGCGTTAAGCTTATATTGCCAATCATCATTGATTTTATGTTCAATACCCGCAAATGAACGGGAGGTATCCCACTTGAAGCGGTCCCAATCCACATCTAAATAGGTTTTACGTGGTAAATGTAAATCACTGCCATCTTTACCGAAAGGAACACCTGCCATATTGGTAACAGAATCAATTGTTTGGAATTGTGCCCCCATACGCAGTAAAGTATCTGGGGTAACATCGATGTCAACAGTACCGTACATCAACCGTGTTTGTTGGTCAGAGATATCATAAAAATAGTCTTTATCTTCCCATGCCATGACAAACCGCCCACGCACTGAACCTGATTGATTCAGTAGGCCCCCAACGTCCACTTCTCCACGATAACGATCCCAACTTCCCGCACTTAAGCTCAACTTGGCCATATTTTCTTTTGGCGCATGTTTTCTTACCATATTGACGGTTGCGGCGGGGTTTCCCATACCATGTAAAAGGCCGTTCGACCCGCGAAGAATTTCAACCCGCTCATATACCGCCATATCTTGAGGAGAACTGGCCATGTTACCTAATAGAGCTGGCACACCATCAATTTCAAATGAATCAATCTGGAAGCCGCGCACATAATAAGCCGTTGTTAACTTCACATAGGGCGCACTGGTTACCCCTGTTGCACGTTGCATGACATCATCAAGCGTTTGTAGGTTTTGTTTTTCAATTTGCTCTCTATCAATCACGCTAACAGATTGCGCCACTTCCCGTGGTTTGAGTGCAATTTTTCCGAGTGTTGTCACCCCCGGTGCAACATAGTCATCATCAATCTCTGAAGATGCGGTCACTTGTATAACATCCTGTTTCGGTTGCATAGGTGCTGCATTCACCATCGCAGAGCAACTCACTGTTGCACACAAAAGGGCACAAGGTGTTAAGCGGAATTTTCCGCGTGACTTAATGTTATAAACGGACAGCATTTCCCACCCTAAAAAAGTTAAATGATAATTGTTATCAATTTAACAATTAATGTAATGGGATACTTTCGACCGCCGGAATTTGTCTATCGTTATCCGGCTACACACTGTTATTTTTTGAGTTGATTAGGTGAAATGCCAAAACGTTTGCGAAATACAACGGAGAAATGAGCGGGGGTATAGCCGACTTGGTAAGCCACTGTTGAGATATTTGCATCATTCATACTCAATAGCTGGAAAGCTGTTTCCAAACGGGTCTCCTGCAACCAGCCATAAATACTATTGCCAAATAATTGGCGAAAGCCTTGCGTGAGTTTACGGGTATTGACCCCTAACCGTTTAGCCAATTCATCTAAACTGGGTGGGGATTCCATTTCCTGAATCAATATAGTTTTTGCCATATGCAAGATATCAATATCTCTCTGGCGTAGTACGCTCATAACAGGCGTATTTGTATGAGATAGCGAATGATGTAAGCACAGTGCCGTAATTTCAGACACTTTAGCGCTTAAATAGAGTTGGCGTAATGACGAATGAGTTGGGCAAGCAAATAACTGATGAGTGATCGCCAGTACACTCGGTGGAATAACCAACTGTAATAGCTTTGGGGAACGAGGATGATAACAAGTATCTGGTAAACTTAATTGTTGCATTTCCAACCATTCAGGAGAAATATCTATCATGGTGTATTTCATGGTTTGCTGGCCATAAAATTGATTATTCAATAGATAATTTTGCGAGCTGCTCGATAAAATCAAAGAAGGTGAATTGACTTCAACATTTTGTCCCGCACTACTACGGCAACCCATTGCCCCTTGATGGATAGCCACAATTTTGAGCCCAGCGGCTTGTTCTTCTTCAATACCTAAATCACGGTTAATCAGAAACTCACCGCGGCGGATCCGGATAAATTCACCAACAGTTTGTTCTTCACGGGCTGAATGTGCTTGTGTGAATTTATCTTCAATACGCTGCTGCATAGAGCTCTTACCTAGACGAATAAATAAACAGTTATAGTGGCAAAAAAACACCAAGATAACAATAATTATCATTCGCAATAAAAAAGAGGAGATTAATTATCTTAAATTGAAGATTTGACTATAGCTTTTAGGGTTCAAACGCAAATAAAGAATCAATGTTACTAATACAAAGACCACATGCATTGCCCATACCCATGTAAAACTCTGGCTGACTTGATGTAACCAAGCCGCCACTAATGGCCCAAATGCAGCAATAATAAAGCCACCAGCCTGCATCAACGACGTTAATGCGCCTGCGCTAACGGGATGAGGAAGGTGATCTAAAGCCGTAATAATACTGAGTGCAAAGCAGCCGCCTAACCCCATGCCTAATAACGCCACCCACAAAAGTGGCACATCGCTGGCAAACAGCATCAACCCGGAAAAACCAAGTGCTTGGCAACTGAGCGTGACTATCAACCAAAAGCGACGATCAATATTATGCGAAGCAAATACAGGGATCATTAGCGCAGATAACGCCTGAAATACCGTTAATATGGCAACAAACGTGCCACTTTGTGCAGCACTCATTCCCTGCTCTTGGAAAAAAGGTGCCAACCAAGTCACTACGGTACCATAACCCGCATTAATCAGCCCAAAACCTGCCATCAATAACCATGCTCTCGGCTTTCGTAAGAACACCAATACTGAAACTGATTCTACTTTTGAACTCCGCTCTGTATGTACATTCGCCCAAATAGCCAACAACGCCAGCAAAGCTGGGAAGGCAAGCCACGCTAAGGCACTCTGCCAATGGCCTGTCATTTCCTCAACTAAAGGGGTGAGCTGTGCGCCAATTGCTCCCCCCGCCATTAACGTGGCGGAATACAACCCTGTCATCATCGCCATTTTTTGGGGGAAATTCGCTTTAATGAGCCCAGGAAATACCGACTGAATATAAGCCGCCCCCACACCACATAAAAAAGCCGTTAATAATAAAGCCGCACCATCAACAACAAAGTAACGAGCGAGTGAACCGACTAGCAGTAATAGCATTGCAGTACTGATCCCTGCACGCTCGCCTATACGTTGGTTTAACATCGGTACAACCAATGCCCCAACCCCCATCAACAACATGGGTAACAAGGTTAAAAGCGAAATGCTTTGATAACTCATCCCTGTCGTTTGAATGATATTGTCGATAACAGGCCCTGGGCCCGTCATAAAGGGCCGTAAATTCAACCCGACTAAGACAATGGTCAGTATCAACGCCAACGAAGATGGTGCTGTTTTACTCATTTAGATTGCCGTTCCCACCACTGTTGGTACAGGGTGCTGCGCATTTCACCGTTGGGCTTTAATTGCTCAAACCGTAAACCTGATTGTTGTTCAGGCGCGACTCTCAGCGCTTTTGCAATGGCATCCGTAGAAAGCCCAAAAGGTGCGGCATCATCGTTTGAATAGGCGTAAACGACCCGAGAGATACCCGCCATTCGCATGGCAGCAAGGCACATGGGACAAGGCTGTCCACTCGCATAAACCACACAGTCATCTAATTTCACGCGGCTTAATTTTTGCCCTGCCTGACGCAGCGCCATCAGCTCTGCATGGGCAGTTGGGTCATTGAGCTCAAGCATCTGGTTGACGCCACTTGCAACGACTTGCCCATCACAGACAACAATTGCGCCAAAAGGTCGTCCGCCAGCTTGCACGTTTTCCATTGCTAAGTTGATAGCTTGTTGCAAAAATTGCGTATCCGACATTATTTCGCTCCCGAATTCTCAAGAATTTCAATCAAATTACGGTAACCTTTGCTTTTTGCCAACGTCAACGGTGATATCCCCGAGCCATCCGCTAAATTGACATCTGCGCCGCCTTTAATTAATTCAGTGACAATTTGTGCGTACTTATCGCTACCATCACCCAAAATAATCGCCTCAATCAGTGCAGTCCAACCCAACCGATTAACGTGATTCACATCAACCCCTGCATCAATCAAGGTTTTGACCGTCGTTACGTGTCCGCGTTCTGCCGCAGGGATCAACGCAGTTCCCCCGTAGCGGTTAGTACTTTTTAAATCAGCCCCATTTTTCAGGGTTAATAATAAAATATCTTGCAGCCCACGCGCCCCTGAATAAAGGTACGGTGAATCTTGCATGTTATCCTTCGCATTCACATCTGCACCGCGCTCAATTAAATAGCGCGCCACATCCACACGGTTTTCATGGGTTGCCGCCATCAACGCAGTACGTTGGCGTAAATCGCGTTGTTCAATATTCGCGCCTTGCTCAACCAAGGATTTAACAGCTTGTAGATTACCTTGTTCAGCCAATGACACCAAAGAATCAAGTTGTGAATTCGCCATACCTTTCACCATAAATACCAATGAAACTATAAAAATGCTAGCTAAGTGAAACAACCATTTCCCACGTAAAAAGAATGTTTTCATGATTAATCTCCCCGATGACTCTTTAATCTACTGAAAAAGTATGCTATTTAAAAATTAAATAACTAAATGATAGGTATTTATAAAATGAATCCATTGCTCAATCTTGTTTTGTTGAAAACCTTTGTCACTGTTGCTGAAACAGGGAATTTCACCGTGGCTTCACAGCATTTAAATTCAACGCAATCAACATTGAGCCAGCAGATTCAACGGCTAGAAACTTTAGTCGGCCAGCCTTTATTCATCCGGGGACACCGTATACTTACCTTAACCGAAACTGGTGAGGTTTTGTTGAGTTATGCAAAAAATATCTTAGTACTTAATGATACCTTCTTTATGAAAATCACTGGCAATGCGGTAATTCAAACTATTCGGCTCGGTTTTCCAGAAGATCTCGCTTCTGGCCAAGTTACCCCAACACTTGCTGCATTTATGCAAGCTAATCCCAATATACGGCTAGAAGTCACGAGTGGCCTAAGCCGCCAGCTTCATCAGCGCTACCAACATGGTGAGTTAGATTTAATTATTGTGAAACAGAAAAAAGGCGAATTTAAAAGCGATTACCATTGGCCTGAACCATTATGTTGGCTAATTAGCAACCAATATAAACACTTCAATAATGATTCCGTACCCTTGGTAGTTTTTCCTGAAAATGGTCTATATCGTAATGATATGTTTAAGTTATTAGACAATGAACAGCGCCCTTGGCACATAACTTATACTTGTTCTAGCCTCGCGGGCATTCAAAGTGCTATCGCTGACGGGTTAGGGGTCAGCTTATTACCTTTGCGAGCAAAACTACCTCAACATCGAATTTTAACAGAAGAAGAAGGTTTCCCAGCCGCTCAAGAAATGGAAATTGCCATGCATTTCCACGCAAATACTTCGGATATTGTTACTCAGCTAGCCGAGAAACTGGCACAAAAATTGGAGGAACGCGAGTGATACATAAACTGATTGAATTAGAAAAAAAATTACATAACAGTACTAACCGACAGAATAGCCATTTTCTTCGTGAGATTTTGCATGCAGATTTTTTTGAATTTGCTCGTTCTGGAGGAACCAGTGATAAGCGAGATACGCTTTTGTCATTAGCAAATGAAATGGAAACATCTATTTATTCAGAAAATTATCACTGCTCATTCTTGAGCGATAATACCGTGTTAATGACCTATACCAGTTTTGAATTACACTATGGTAAAAAAATCAAACCCACCCATCGTTCATCTATTTGGCTAAAAAATTCAGAAAACCAATGGCAGCTGCGGTTTCATCAAGGAACCCCAATATAACTCTCTACTAAAAAATTTGAAGCCTACTGAAAAACAACAGCCTCCATTTGAAGACTGCTGTTTTTTATTGACGATTACTTATCAAAATAACCCGCTCGGATAGATGCCCCAATAAGATTCACCACGAAGCGCCCAGCAGTCACCCCCGTTAGCTTAGATGGAATATCTTTGGCTGGGGTAATTTCCACAATATCCATACCAACAACGCGACCCTTCTTCACTAAACCGTGAATTAGGCTCCGAGCTTGCAAATAGGTCACCCCACCAGGAGCTGGGCCATCAACTCCAGGCATGATACTTGGGTCAATCCCATCTGCATCAATACTAATATAGTAGTTCGAATTATCAGGGATCCGGTCTAAAATGGCTTGCATCCCAACCTCATGCAGTTCGTAGGCTGGAATAACATGCGCCCCATGGTCTTTAGCCGCTTGGTAATCCGCTGGGCGCCCACTACCTTGCGCACGTAAACCAATTTGGAAAATTTCACCGATATGTTTCATTTCTGAAGCGCGGCGGATCGGGCTTGAAAGGCCAGTATCGACACCATTAACCTCTTCACGCCAATCTAAATGCGCGTCAATATGCACAAGTGTAATCGGTCCTATTTCATCAAATCCCTGCAAAATAGGTGTTGTGATGCCATGATCGCCCCCTAAAACAATAGGAAGTGCTTTAGCTCTTAGTAATTGCCGAACCGCCTCAGCCGCACGTTGATGATGTTCCCCCAAAGGCTTTGATAAATCAGGAATAACATCACCACAGTCAACAAATTTAATATCTTTTCGGCCTTGTAATAGTGGCCCATCAATATCAAAATCATAATGATCTGGATGCCTAACAATTCGGTCACTCATATCACGTAAATATTGTGGAGCTCGAGATTGGTCATTGGTAAATGCGTGAGCACTATAAGCAGAACTAAATGGCATCCCTAGTATGGCAATATCCGCTTCAATGTCGGTCAATTCAGTCACTAATTCTGAATATAAAAATGTTTTATGCCCAACATTTGGGGGTGTCGTTAATTTTTTCATACAAACTATTCCTTCTTAGATTTAGTTTTATTTCTTTTATTTTTTATTTCTTAGCCACCAAATGTGTTAGCTAGGAATACAAATAGAGGAACACCAACAATATCCGTTAATACCGTTCCGGCGATTGGAATAATAATGAATGCCTTTCGTGAGAATAAACCATATTTATTACAAATAGCGTCCATAACCACTAAGCCATTTGGTGTTGCACCTAAACCATGTCCAATAAAACCAGCGGACATAACAGCAGCATCATAGTTTTTACCTAATGCGCGATAAACAACAAATATAGAAACTAATATTGTTGTAATAACCTGAGATATTAATATAATCGTTAGTGGTAATGCTAACTCATATAATTCCCAAAGTTTTAATTTCATCATTGCCATCACTAAAAACATTTCTAGTGATAGAGTAGAAATTAACACCACTGTATTACGAGATATTTTAATTATCGGTTTTCTTTCATTAATTGAATGAAATACAACACCAACAAATAAACTAAAAATATGGCCGGGAATGGTAAAGCCTGTTGCTGTGCTTATCCATTTCGCTGTCGGCATTCCGATAGCGAGTATGCTTAAAATAATCGCTCCTGTAATAATACATTGTTGGGCTGTAATTTTATCTTCTTTGCTGTTACTTTCTGCTAAATTTTCTAAATCAACATGGTCAGTTTCAATTTTTAATTTATTTCTTTGGATCAACCAGTTCCCAACTGGCCCCCCTAGAATTGACCCTGCAATCAAACCAAACGTTGAAGCCGCTAACCCAACATTCAGTGCTTGGTCATGACCAAAGGATTCAATCAGTGGTGCTAAAGATGCCGCCATACCATGACCACCCTGCATCGAGGCTTGGCCTGCCATCATGGCAACTAATGGCTCAATATCTAAAACATATGATAAACCAATGCTGACGCCATTTTGCATAAATGCCAATCCCCAGCAAATTACCATATAAATCAGTAATATTTTTCCACCACTCACTAATAGTTTAACACCTGTCATTAAACCAATTGTGACGAAGAATACATACATCGATAAGTCATATAATGTGTTATCAAAATTAAGTTCTACAATATTAAATTGATAAGCTAACCACATTACAATAGAAAACATAAACCCGCCGATAACAGGGCTAGGAATTGAATACTTCATAAAAAATGGGAATTTTTTTATAATTACATTGCTAGCGATTAATAATAAAGCCCCTAATGCTGTAAATGTAATCATATCTAATTTTATTGTTAACAATTCATCTGTGACCATAAATTAGAATCCTTTTGTATTTATATATATTTGGATTAATTATTATTTTGTGGCGCCACTTTGGTAATAATCTATTAACAACTACAACTTTAAGATATACGTATCTGATAGGAATAAAAGTGATATTTTTGATCCTATGGTTTCATAAAATGAAACCTTTTATAGAAAACAAAAATAATTTTAATAATTAAAATAAAACAACATTATTTGTGTCGTTTGTATCCCAACAAAAATTAAGCTAGATTAGCATTTAGTGATTCATTTCACGTAATAGGTATAAATATGCATAATAAAAAATTAACGGAAAAAGACTTAAAATCATTACGTGTTTTTACTTCTGTTGCAGAAGTCGGTGGCTTTACCATTGCAGAAAAAAAATTAAATATGTCAAAAGCGTCAATAAGCCGCCATATTCGTGAAATTGAAGAAAAACTCGGTGTCCAATTATGTGAAAGAGGGCCTTCAGGCTTTAAGCTAACTGAATCAGGTTTATTTGTTATCGAAAAAGCCAAAACCGCTTTGAAAGCATTAGATAATATCAAAACTGAAGTTGATGAACGCCATGGGGTTTTATCTGGCACATTAGTTATTGGTGTTATTGAACATATTTTAACGGATCCACTATGCCATCTATCAGCAACAATCACTCAATTTACCCAAGAAGCACCTAATGTCAAATTAGAGCTAAGCATACTCAACCATAATCAATTAAATAAAGCACTTAGCGACAGAACAATTCAAATTGGTATTCGGGGGCAGTATCACGAAAATAACCGTTATAATTATCAATTCTTATTTATAGAAAACCATAAGCTTTATGTTTCTGCCAATACCGCCAGCAACAAGCATAATCTAGCATTGGTTTACCGGCCACATCCATTCACTGAAAGTATTTTAGCATCGGGTGAATTTAGTCGAGGCCCTGAAGCCGCTGGCCTTGAGGCCGTTGCTACCTTTATCGCTTCAGGTCACTATGTCGGAATTCTGCCCGAGAACTATGCCTCTCATATTAATTTTCGCCACTCACTAGTAGAAATGAACGATTCCCCTGTTTTTCATAACCGCATATGTGCGATCACTGAGGCCAGTAAACCGCTAACACAAAGTGAAGCATTATTTTTAAAACTACTTTCACAATTAAGTGAAACTTCGCTATCTACATGATCAAAAAATCCCCCAGTAAGTCACCTTACTGAGGGATTCATCACAAGAAACTTAATGCGTGTTAATTACAGAACATCAACACAGTTCAGTTCTTTAAATGCTTGCTCTAAACGAACAACCATTGACTCTTGTGCTTTACGCAGCCATACACGTGGGTCATAGTATTTTTTGTTAGGTTTATCCGCACCTTCTGGGTTACCTAACTGACCTTGCAGATAGCCTTCGTTCTTTTTGTAGTACTGTAAAATACCATCCCAAGTTGCCCACTGAGTATCAGTGTCGATGTTCATTTTGATAACACCGTAGCTAACTGCTTCTTTGATTTCAGCAGCACTTGAGCCAGAACCACCGTGGAATACGAAGTCTAAGCTGTTGTGTGGCAGATTATATTTTTCTGAAACGTAGTCTTGTGAATTACGCAGAATTTTTGGCGTTAACTGAACGTTACCTGGTTTATAAACACCGTGAACGTTACCGAAAGATGCAGCGATAGTGAAACGTGGGCTCACTGCACTCAGTTTTTCATACGCATATGCAACGTCTTCTGGCTGAGTGTACAGCTCAGAACTGTCCATTCCGGTGTTATCAACACCATCTTCTTCACCACCTGTACAGCCTAATTCGATTTCCAATGTCATATCGATTTTAGCCATACGTGCTAAGTATTTAGCACAGATTTCGATGTTTTCTTCCAGTGATTCTTCTGACAAGTCAATCATGTGAGAAGAGAACAGTGGTTTACCGGTTTTCGCGTAGTGTTTTTCACCTGCATCTAACAGGCCATCGATCCATGGCAGTAATTTTTTCGCACAGTGGTCAGTATGCAGAATAACAGGAACACCGTAGTGCTCTGCCATTTGATGCACATGATAAGCACCTGAAATTGCACCTAAAATTGCAGCTTGTTGGCCTTCTGCTTTCAAACCTTTACCTGCGATAAATGCGGCACCGCCGTTTGAAAACTGAACAATAACTGGCGCACGCACTTTCGCGGCCGTTTCAAGTACGGCGTTAATTGAATCCGTACCAACACAGTTCACCGCTGGCAATGCAAAGTTATTTTCTTTGGCAACTGCGAAAACTTTCTGTACATCATCACCCGTGATAACACCCGGTTTAACAAAATCAAAAATTTTAGACATGTGAAAAGGTCCTGTGGTAAACAGGCAGCCTACGCTGCCTGTTGTGTATGAACAATTAATTACGCTTTAGCACGTTCTTCTAGCATCACAACGGCAGGGAGCTTTTTGCCTTCAACGAACTCAAGGAAAGCACCGCCACCAGTAGAGATATATGAAATTTTGTCAGCAATATCGAATAAATCGATAGCTGCTAGGGTGTCACCACCACCAGCGATAGAGAATGCGTCGCTATCAGCAATCGCTTTTGCAACGATCTCGGTACCTTTACGGAAATTAGGGAACTCAAACACGCCTACTGGGCCATTCCAAAGAATGGTTTTGGCATTTTTCAGGATCTCAGCCAAGCGCTGTGCAGATTCATCACCTAAATCCAGAATTTGTTCGTCATCTTTAATTTCAGTACTCGCTTTCAGAGTTGCTGGTGCAGTTTCAGAGAACTCGGTTGCAACGCGAACATCCGTTGGTACTGGAATTTGGCAGTTTGCCAGTAATTTTTTCGCTTCAGGGATTAAGTCCGCTTCATATAATGAGCGACCAACATTATTGCCTTCCGCTGCGATAAAGGTATTTGCAATACCGCCACCAACAATCAGCTGGTCTGCGATTTTAGATAGGGAATCTAATACAGTCAGTTTCGTTGACACTTTAGAACCACCAACAATCGCAACCATTGGACGAGCTGGGTTATCTAATGCTTTACCTAATGCTTCTAACTCACCACTCAGTAGTGGGCCAGCACAAGCAACTGGAGAGAATTTAGCAACACCATGTGTTGACGCTTGTGCGCGGTGAGCCGTACCAAATGCGTCCATAACATAAACATCACACAATGCAGCGTATTGTTTAGACAGGGTTTCATCGTCTTTTTTCTCGCCTTTATTAAAGCGAACGTTTTCCAGCACAACTAACTCGCCAGCTTCGATTTCAACACCGTTAAGGTAGTCTTTAACTAAGCGGACTGGGTAATCCATTTTGTCAGCCAGATAGTCAACAACAGGTTGCAGTGAAAACTCTTCGTTGTACTCGCCTTCGGTCGGGCGACCAAGGTGAGAAGTGACCATGACTTTAGCGCCTTGTTTCAGAGCAGCTTCAATTGTTGGTAATGAAGCACGAATACGTGCATCAGAAGTAACTTTGCCATCTTTTACAGGAACGTTTAAGTCAGAACGGATGAATACGCGTTTACCCGCTAAGTCTAAATCGGTCATCTTAATTACAGACATGGTGAATCCTCTCGTTGATTCTCTATAAAGTTTCCATCAGCGACTGTGCAAAACAATAAAGTTATCATGCCCTGCTGTCTGTCAGTCGCCAATTAGTTTAAACCTGTCGCTGCCATCGCTAATGTTGTATCTAGCATCCGGTTAGCAAACCCCCATTCGTTATCACACCAAACTAGGGTTTTAATTAAATGCTTACCACTAACTCTCGTTTGTGTACCATCAATAATAGCACTGTGTGGATCATGATTGAAATCCATCGAGACTAGCGGTAATTCAGTGTAGTCCACTATACCACGAAAATGGCCTTGTGCCGCGCTTCGCAGTAGTTGGTTGACTTTATCAACACAAACATCGTTATGTACGGTAACACTCAAATCAATCGCTGTCACATTCGTCGTCGGTACACGGACAGAAATGGCTTCAAAATGGTCTTTAAATTTCGGAAAAATTCGCGTAATTCCTGCCGCTAACTTGGTATCAACAGGAATAATAGACTGACTCGCTGCACGAGTTCTGCGTAAATCTTTATGATAGGCATCGATAACAGGCTGGTCATTCATTGACGCATGAATCGTCGTCACGGTTCCCGATTCAATCGAAAATGCCTCATCAAGCAATTTAATAATAGGAATAATACAGTTGGTGGTGCAAGAAGCATTGGAAACAATCTTGTCTTGAGCGGTTAAACTTTCATGGTTAACACCATAAACGATAGTTGCATCAAGGTCATCAGTACCCGGGTGAGAAAATAATACTTTTTTCGCCCCTGCCGCTAAATGCAATAAGCCGTCATCCCGTGAACCATAAACCCCACTACAATCTAAAACAACATCAATCCCCAGTTCTTTCCAAGGCAACTCATGCAGCTCAGATTGGTGAAATAAACGAATATTATCATCACCAACTTGTAAAAGTGTTCCGTTAAGTCGTACATCCCAAGCAAAACGCCCATGGCTGGAATCATACTTCAGCAAATGCGCAATCCCTTCAGGTTCAGCAAGTTCATTAACCGCCACCACGACAATCTCTGCCCGACGGCCAGACTCATACAACGCTCTTAGAACACTTCGACCAATGCGGCCAAAGCCATTTATTGCTACCCTGATTGCCATTCTACACCTTGTATCTGAGCAAAATCACACGGTTGCTAAGGATAACTGACTCACACCAACTCTACTGCTCATTTTAGCTGTCAAACATCAAAAGTGTGCTTCAACCGACATTTTTAAAAAATATTTTCATTCTGCAACATACAACTGAAACGGTTCAGCTTATCTAGGATTAGATTAAGGGATATATTTATAGAACGCAATAGAAAATCCTATATTGGTGCACAAAAAAACAACGCCTAGTTTATCGCTAGGCGTTGTTCAGCAAGATAATTAGAAATGAGAACCGAAATTCGGAACTCATTCCTTCTTATTTTATTTCAGTAAAGATTTCGCAGCTTCAACTGCTTTCTCTACTGTGATACCGAATTCTTTAAACAGAACTTCGGCAGGAGCAGATTCACCAAAGGTATGCATACCGATGATGGCACCGTTTAAACCAGTGTACTTGAACCAGTAATCTGCAATACCCGCTTCGATAGCAACACGTGCTGTCACATTGGCAGGTAAAACTGCTTCACGGTAAGCCGCGTCTTGTTTATCGAATGCATCAGTAGAAGGCATTGATACAACACGAACTTTACGGCCTTCTAATGTTAATTGGTCAGCCGCTTTAACTGCCAATTCCACTTCAGAACCTGTAGCAATAAAGATTAACTCAGGCGTACCTGCGCAATCTTTCAGAATGTAAGCCCCTTTCTCGATATTGGCTAATTGTTCGGCGCTACGAGGTTGTTGCTCTAAGTTCTGGCGAGAGAAGATTAATGCGCTTGGGCCATCTTTACGCTCGATAGCATATTTCCACGCCACCGCAGATTCAACTTGGTCACAAGGACGCCACGTGCTGACATTTGGTGTCACACGCAGGCTTGCCAGTTGCTCAACCGGTTGGTGAGTCGGGCCATCTTCACCCAGACCAATAGAATCGTGAGTATAAACGAAGATGCTACGCACTTTCATCAGTGCTGCCATACGAACCGCATTACGCGCGTATTCAACAAACATCAGGAATGTCGCGCCGTAAGGAATGAAACCACCATGTAACGCGATACCGTTCATGATAGCTGACATACCAAATTCACGAACACCGTAGTGAATATAGTTACCCGCTGGGTCAACATTCAGCGCTTTCGAACCTGACCACATGGTTAAGTTACTTGGTGCTAAGTCTGCAGAACCACCCATAAATTCTGGTAACACTTTACCAAACGCTTCTAATGCATTTTGTGATGCTTTACGGCTGGCAATATTTGCTGGGTTTTGTTGCAGATTTTCAACAAATTGTTTTGCATCCGCGTCAAAATTAGCTGGTAATTCACCATTCATACGACGAGTAAATTCCGCAGCTAATTCAGGGAATTGGGCTGAATATGCGGCGAATTTTTTATCCCAAGCGCTTTGTTTTTCTTTACCTGCGGTACGAGCATCCCAAGCTTCGTAGATATCTTTAGGAATTTCGAATGGACCGTAGCTCCAACCCAGAGCTTCACGAGTTGCTGCAATTTCAGCATCACCTAAAGGTGCACCGTGGACAGACTCAGAACCAGCTTTGTTTGGTGAGCCAAAACCAATGATAGTTTTACACATAATCAGTGTTGGTTTATCAGCTTGGTTTTTCGCTTCATTCACTGCCGCATTGATCTGTGATGCGTCATGTCCGTCGATATCACGGATAACATGCCAGCCATAAGATTCGAAACGTGCTGCGGTATCGTCAGTAAACCAACCTTCAACTTCACCATCAATTGAGATGCCGTTGTCATCATAGAATGCGATCAGTTTATTTAATTTCAGTGTACCCGCTAAAGAACATGCTTCGTGCGAGATACCTTCCATCATACAGCCATCACCCATGAAAACATAAGTGTGGTGATCAACAACGTCATGGCCAGGGCGGTTAAATTGCGCGGCTAATGTGCGTTCTGCGATCGCAAAACCCACTGCGTTTGCAATGCCTTGCCCCAAAGGACCAGTTGTTGTTTCAACACCTGGAGTATAGCCATATTCTGGGTGGCCCGGTGTTTTAGAGTGTAATTGGCGGAAGTTTTTTAACTCTTCGATAGGTAAGTCATAACCAGTGAGGTGCAGTAAGCTATAAATCAACATTGAGCCATGGCCGTTTGACAGTACAAAACGGTCACGATCTGCCCAGTGAGGGTCTGCTGGGTTATGATTCATATGGTCACGCCACAGTACTTCAGCGATATCAGCCATGCCCATTGGCGCGCCAGGATGCCCTGATTTTGCTTTTTGAACCGCATCCATACTTAGAAAGCGGATAGCATTAGCAAGGGTTTTACGAGTCGTCATCAGTATACTCCAGGTAGGATAAAAACGTACTTAAACCAATTTTTACAACGCAATACGGATAGTGCTACTTTAATTTCGCTGCAACATGAAAGTATCAAGTTACCGAGGTATCGCCATCGGTCTCCTTATCTAAGAAACCACAGCACATCGACAACAAACTGAGCATTTCACGAATAGAGCGATTGAAAGTAACCCAATTCTACCCATACCGCAATATTTGCTATGTTCATGGCAGCAGATCGCTAATAAATTGAACTGCCGCAAAGCTGAATCCATTCCATTGCGCAAAATATCCCTTAAGACTTACATTTTTGCGCAAGTGACTAACCTTATTAAACCTGAGTTCAGTGTCTGGGATCAAGGTGATTTATGCTTCTAGCACATTTAGCTGCCACATTAGTGATAATTGGCAAAGTTTTAGACAAAAAAAAGCGCAATATGCCCGAATATTTTTGTTTGAGTTGAGTAAAAGACCTAGCCTTTCTAATGACTATTAATAGATAGAAGTAACATGAATTGAAAAAAAACCAGTAACAACAAATATTACTGGCTAATCATATAATATAAAATTTTAAATCAGCTAATCGCAGTTGCCTATAGAATAGTATTTATCAAATATAACAATGTATTTACGGCTTTTTTTCTTTACAGCTTCATGGTGAAATTCTTGTTGTGGTAAAAGATAAAGAACTAAGGGCTGCTCATCATCCTTTACTTCACAGCTTTCATGAATTAGCACCCTAAAATAAGTATTGCCCGTATTTTTTAATATGCCCGCATCCACATCCATCGCATATTTAAATGCAATATCTTTCGGCCTAACCACAAAATAGGTTTCTAAACTAACTGTGGGGTAAAATAACGGTTGCTGATTCTGAAAAGAGTCAGTTTCCACATCAAGTGCCGTTTCACTGATCACAATCTTATAATAGCGTTCTTTATCATCCGCTTTACCGCGATAAAAAATCTTAAAATACTCTTGCTCACCGGGTAATACGATTTTTTTTAATGGGGTAAAAATAATTTCCCCTTCTTCTATTGGCTTCCCTTGCTCTTTATTATCAGGCTTATCTATTTGGTATGCACTAAATGTATATAAATTCACCTTTTTCGTATCATTGATATAGGACTTTGAAAAAAAGCTTTTATTGGGCTCTAAAGATGAAATATCTGAGCTCAAATAAAGTGGATAGGCTTTACCAAAACATGAAAAAAGCAATAATAACAGCGAGCTAATCAATAGTTGAGTCGCTATACGCTTCAGCTTATCAGTATAAATCGCGCCAACCTTATAAATGGACATCTGGCCCCGTCCAAATCGCTTTCACGACAACCGTTCCACTCGCAGACACCGTTCCTAACCAATCGATGCCATCTAACGTAAATAATGAGTTTGAATCATTCATTGGGAAACGTAAATCCAAATTAGTGCGATAAAAAGAACCTAAATCTTGGTTAGGGATATCCCATGGTGTTTCCGTCCACAAGGCATTATCCATCGATATTTCCGTACCATCACAACTTGAGCGATAAGACTCTTCGATACCTGAAGCATTTTTAAATGACAAGTAAGCTGAAAACGGAACACGAAATTTGTCATCATCGGAGCTGAACAAACAAAAGTTTTGTCCGTTAACATTCACTGTCGGCCCCTCGACTCTTGCAGTGATCGCGTCCGCTTGTCGAGGGCCGCTTGTCGTCACAATATAATTAAACTCAATTGGTGGTTCCGCTGGGCCAATTTTCCCAGTTTTTGACGGGTTAGGAATATAATCCGCAGGCACAATACTAATGCTGTAGTCCCTAGGCTTTATCACTAACTGGTTCGATGGCGTGAATTCATAATAGCCTGACTGTGGGGCAGCGGCAGGGTTCGTAAACGAAAACGTAAAAAAGTCTTGGCTATTGGTGAAATCAATATTATTTGTCACTAATTGTTTGAAAAACGTATTAGAAAAAAAGATAGAAACATAGTTATTTGAACTTTTAAAATATGAGTTCGCTGCATAAGATGAGTTGTAATTTTGCCAAACATTAGAACCGTCGTCAGGGCCTATTTTTATTGACGCAGCAGCAGGGGTAAATGGAATTAATGTTGAATTTACTTTTAATGTTAGCAACACATTCGCAAAAATATCCCCCGATGTTTCATGTTTTACCACTTGGCAAATTAAACCGTTCACGTTGGCAACAATACCAATACGACAAAATTGCTCCCCGGGACCTAGGCTTGGGTTACCATTACTATCAATGTAAACTTCTTGCATTGCGCCTGTTGAACTCAGTTTAATATGCCCTGATTTCGTCATTGTAAACTCATGAGATGCGATAATTCGTCCACCAACACTTTGGCAACTTTCCCCTTTTGCAGGGTCATAATCCAAGTCAGTCATACATGCACGATAGCTATAAGTTTCTACTGTACCAATAGGCAGTTTTTGAAAATATTGGTATGTTGACTCACTAAAAATACCTCGCGCATATGCCCCTTCCCCCAAGGTATTATCCTGTACAATTTTATACGCGCCATTTCGACCAACATATTGTGCAGGCCAATAACCCGTATCGCGATTACAGTAATTACGCATACAGCGGTTACCAATAAATGGGCTATCAATCGGTGAATTTTCAAACCAAATATCTACATTCTGGTTGGCCCGAATCGAGGTATTGGTGTAGCCCATATAACCTAAGCTTTCTTGGTTTCTTGCTGAATAACGGGAAAATTTATTTGCGCCAGTGAATCGAGGATCTAAAGACCTTGGTGTTACAAAAAACTCATTATCAACACCATTTTCAATAAATACATAAGAGTTACTCAGAGCCACAGCTAAGCCAGAAGAACTAAAGACGCCATTCAACAAACAACTCGTCAAAAATAGTAAGAAATATTTTTTATTCATCATGAAACTCTCATTGCCTTAATGCGACTGTTCTTTGCGGGTCACAGGTAACATCCCCTAGCCATAACGCACCTCTGGCTCCCTCTAGATTCAAATCAGCTTCGCAAATAGTTTGCTCATCTTCTTGTAGAAGTGAAATAACAGGGTAGCGAACATCGACATCCATCGAAAACTCACCATTGTGATCTGTTTTTGTGCGACCAATATGGTTACGGATAGACGCATATTTAATAAATTCGCCAGTTGGCGATTTCAAACGACCAAATACCGTCACGAGCTGCCTAACTTCAGGTTTATAAATAGCAATATTCCCAGGGTATAATGTGACAGACTTATTTCGCCCCGATACAATGTCAAAACTGTCTTTAGATTTCGCATCATTCATTAATTGAATGTCATAATCCGAATAAGGGGATAATGGAATAAAGGTATTTGCTCCACTAATAGGGTAATTTTGCCCATTAACACGTGCTGTCATACTCCCAGCCCCATAAATATCCGAATTAATAATGACGCCTGATTTCCCTTGCTGCCCACTTGGCATAATAGTTCCATTGCTATAAGCGACTGAGCCTCTTGAGGTCAAATTACCATTAAGCCTATTACTATCGGGCCGGTTAAGTGTCACCATACCTGAGTTATATTTAGTCTCGTAAGAGGCATAGCCCATTGTTGAAATATTAGACTCACCGTTATTTTTATCTTTAACTAGCTTTGACACCGAACCTCCGACACTTGTAATAACCGAATCATCAAAGCTCTTATTCGCATAAATATTGGCTTTCACATTACCATTGCTCGATGAAAGACCTGTACTCAACCATGTTGATAACGGTAATGAAAAATCGAGGCTAATAAATTTTTCATTCATACTTTTTTGGTCATCATAGTGATAACGCTGAACGCCTGTTCTTAACCCAATCGTGCCGTAACGACCTGAAAACAATGTATTTGAATACTCATAGTTAATTGAATCACTACCAATACGTTTATCTTTTGTACTACTAATAGTGAATGTTCCCGCTCGCTCAAATACCTTGTCAAAATTTAAAGTCGCGCCATAAGAATAACTATCAGAGTCATAAATGGGTAATTCACCTTTTACTACGGCCTTTTCTTTCGAAGCCCAAACAGATCCATAGCCATCAGGTATATTTGTCGATAGCGTAGCAATATTTCTATGGCTTCCATGGTTTTCAATCATTCCCTGCCAAGACAGTGATACATACTGATTTAAAGAAAAGTTAATACTGCTTTCATTAATTAAAAAATTGTCATAGCCATAATTAGACATCTGAATATTTAATCCAGATAAAACAGGAAAACCTTTTGCCACGGACGCACCGACTAAATAACTTTGCTTCAGTGGCTCACGTTTAGAATATTTTCCTCTTACATAACGTTTCTTATCAAAATCAACATATCCCCCATAGACTTCCCAATTTAACTTTTCAAAATTAGCGCCGCTAGTTCCAAAAGATTTATTAATTGTTTGATGTTGAGTCGTCACAATTTTACCATCTACAACGGTCTCAATCGTGACATCATAGATACCAAATGGAAGAATACTCGTGTCGACTTCAAAGCTACCCATCGGAAAATTTTGAATATTTAATAACTTTCCATCACGGTAAATACGAATTTCACCTGGGCTATTTAAAAATACATAGATTGGTGTTAACGAATATTTTGAGTTCACCACGACACTAGATGCATTATTTCCTAGTGTAACTGCATAAATTTTACTGCTATTTAGTGTAGTTAGGCTCGCAATAGACTGTAAATTCCACGTACTCATTAACCCAATCGCATAACGTATTCCATTAAAATCGCGTTCATACATAGCACGATATAATTCAATATCAGAGTTTGATTTACCAATGCTGTAAACTGATGCATTAATGTTAATGTGGTGTTCGGCTATAGCCAACAAAGTATCTAAATTAAAATAGCTACTCGACGAATTTTTCCCTTTTTTTACCTGACTTCCAAAAACACCTAAATCATAATTAGCTACTGCAGAAAAATCATTTACCGATGAGTCACCTAGAGAAAATTGCCTAACTTTTTCTTTAGGCACAAAAGCATCTTGGTCAACATCGAGTGACAGATTAAATGAAGAAATATCTAACTGAAGTAATGCATCTTTATCAATCTTAATGTTATTTGATTCATTGAAAAAGTTATCCTTACTGTTTTCTAATTCATCTATCAATAATGAGCTTAACTTTGGTCCTTGGCTATTATCAATAAAATTAATATTCGCAAGTTTAATTTTTCCTTGTTCAACAATAATGATGGCATCAGCAATTTTATCTTCACTTTGATTTTTTTCTCTAGAGGTATTTAATCGTAAAAAAACAGGTACTGACATTCCCTCTTCCAGTGCCATAACAAAAGCTGGCGGAATAATATACCCACCAATTTTAATACGCTTGTTATCTTTAGCATAAACAACATTTGAAAAAATAAAGCTCATTATTGATAATGCAATAATACTTTTATGCATAGTTAAGATCCAATATTAGCTATTTGACCACAATAAAATTACCTTTGTGCCAAATACCAACACTTGTTTTTTTATTATTTATATCGACCAACTGAAGTTTTACAGCTAAATTTGGCATCAAGTAATAACGTTCTTTACAGATCCCATCGGAACCAAGATTTATTTTATCAGGTAAACAAGGTCCTGAAGCAACAACACGAAAAGAACTGTTCCCTAAATTAGCAACTTTCTGATTTTCATATTTGTATTGAAAGTTTTCTATTCTAGGTGCAACAACAAGTATTGTACTAATCGTTGCAGATGTTGTTGCTGATGCTGATTTTGAACTTTTCGTAATCCCACTTTCACTAATTGGGTCATCTTTCCAATTTAGTCGATAATAACGTTCCTTATCGTCTTTCGGGCCATTGTAGATAACTTTAAATACATCACGTGCATTTCCCGGAAGAATAATATTCGCTGGTGTTGACAATATTTCGTTAGGATCGTTAGTTGAAATTACCTTTCCATGTTCTAATGGTGTATCTATTTTTTCTATCGTTAAGTTTACTAATCTAGCCGCATCAACTGTGTTTTCAATTTCCTTAGAAAGTGAATTTTCATCAGATGAAATAATTTCTGTGATATTACCAACATTAACAGCCAAGGTATTTTTTAGTGGGAGAATTGATAATAGAATAACTGCTATTGTTGTTTTTTTCATAATAGAACTCAAAATAAAAAACGATAAAGACTCTATATCCTTATATTATCTTTATCGTAACAAAGGATTTTTTATTTAATTAATAAAAAACTTATGGAGTAACAAAAGTTCCTTCCCAGTTTGCAGTAAACTGGACTTTCACATCACCATCCCAAACACCATCATCTAAGTCTTTAAACTCAGCGACTGCGCCTGCTGCTTTAGCTTTAGCAATAACAAAGGTGAACTCACCGCGATCTGTTGCACGGTCTGAGCTATTATAAACACCATCAGCCGCTAAATTATCTAAACCTGAAGTAATACCGTCAGCAACGCTGATTAACGTAGTATCCGTAGCAGTGTTTAAATCAGTACCATTCCATTTAACGCCAACTTCTAATGTAGAATCGTCGGTAGTTCTTGCTAATGTATTAGCAATAATTTTAGATGTTAATTTAAAGTCAGTTGCGCCGGATTGTCCTTGAATAGCGACATCAAATGCACCATTTTGCTGATTAAAGCTTTTTTGGCCTTCGGCGTAATTAAAAGTTAAGCTTTTTAGTGGAGTCACAACTAACATGCTTGTCGTGTCTTTAATTGCAGTCGCTTGCCATGTTGCTGTTGCTTGAGCGGTACGTGTATCTGCATTTGCAACGGTAGCAAAAGAAGCAGCAATAACCCCAGATAATAATACAGATGATATTTTCTTATTAAACATTTTATTCTCTCTAATTTAAATTCAATATACAACAAATGAAAAATTACTTAGTATAAAAAACACTTTTAACTGTGTTTTTTATAAAACATAATCTTGAGCACTATGAGAATAGAGCTAGAACAATTTAAAATAATATTACTGCTTTTTATTTATGAAACTATCAATCAAGTAATTGCTTAATAAATAACTTTTTTTACTTTTTTCTTTCTCCAATTTTATATCGATATCACATTCGCTTTGAACAAATAAAATAAGCTCAACCCAATTCTTATCTAATAGGCGTAAAAGATGACTTAATTGGTCTATTGTTAATGATGTTTTCCCTGTTTCATAACGAGATATTTGTTGCTGGCTAACATGCATTAGCTTTGCCAATTGCTTTCCCGTTAAATTTTTTTCCTTTCGAGATTTTCTTAAAAATATTCCCGCATAATAACTCAACCTATTTACTTCCATAAGCATTTCCAAAATTTTCCCGATGTATAAACCAAATTTAATTTTTATTAAATGATAATCATTAATATATTTATTTAATAGGCTAAATTATTCTAGTGATAATTCATTAACTACTAATTTATGCTTAATAATATAAATTGATTAAAAAACGTGTAAAAATGTTTAAACCTATCAATAGAATTAAAATCAATAGGCCTGAGCTTTTTAATGTTTTTTTGTACCCATATTTTGAGATATACAACCGAATAAAACACGCAATTGGAGTAGAAAAATGATAAGTAACTATGTGATTAATAGATTAATTTTAAATGTGATGATATTGTTGCTGTTATTGCTATAATATGTTGCAAGTATTATTACTTATAAAACAATATAGATTACAGTGACACGCCAATTAATGCTAAGTTTCATTTTGTTACAATTTGGAATGCAATGTATTACTTGTAATTTAAAATAACACTTAATATGAGTATTAAGGATTTTGCTCTATAAAATACTCATTGATTAGCGTTAAGATCGAGTATGCTATTTTTATTGATTCATATCAAAATATACTCATTCATTTTTATTTTTTTAAAGAATTAAAAAAATAAAAACAATGACTATAATAACTATCCCTACTGAAACAGTTCATCAATGATATAAAAAAAACATCATTTCAACCCTTCAAATAAAGCACAAAAAACCATCTATTTTGCTCTATTTATACCAAAGAAAAATAGTAACGTTTATAAATTATAATTCACACTTACCAAGAAGAAAAAGAAAATCGTTCAAAAAACAATCTGGCTAGCTATCCCAGGATAGCTTATCGATATTACTCATCATGTATAGATAGCTTATGGACTTCTAACAACCAACGTTTTTACTAACAGACATTCCTATGCTCTGTTACTATACCCAAAAGTATAATCTCTAGTGGAAAGCTAAGTGCAAAAGAAAGGATTAAAATCTAGATTAGCTGCTATGTAGATAGTTATATCTAATTTATAAGTAATATTTAGAGTAGCTTTAGGTGATGAATTGGGTTTGGAACAAACGCGCATAGTATTAGGTACTGCAAAATCGGTAAAATGAAAGGCAATGGAGGACATAACCCCCCACCCCTGATTCAACTATCACTGGTAAAGTACTTTATGAAATTATAGAAGATAAACAGGTCTGTAGGACGAAGTATTAGCTCCTACTCCCTATGTACCACAATAGGTTCATGATATAGAAAGTTGATACTATAGTGGATAAAGCAAATCAACTATTTGTTTTATCTTACATTTCTTCACCTAATAGACATTGATATTATATCATATATCTAATTATCAAAGTGGGACTTTAACATCATACACATTAAATTAGTTAACTGAGTTATTAATAGATAAGAGAGTTAAATACACATTTAAAATTACAATTCTACCAATATAACTGGTTTCCTACCTTTATTCTCAATTCTTCCCTCTCTTTAATTGTAATAAATTGTAACTTTCAATGTGGATTCTTTATGCTTCTTAATTAAATATACATTTGTTAAAAATTATAATAATTTTACACTTATTTGGTGTATTTTTTTATTGAATACCCTGTTTTCAACATTATGAAGTGTATTTTTAACCAATTAAACTGGTGAAGAGATATTTTTTAATTGAATAATGCTAAAAAAAACAGATTTAATAGAAAAAACCTATTGAAAGTAAATCTTTAATAGAAACCCTGCCATTTACTCTTTTTTTAATGTATTTATTATAACACTCAATTAAGCAAGCGAGTGAGCTAACGAATATCACATAAATAGATCTATTAATATTAGAGGCTGAAAAAATGAAAGCTAATATAATTAGTAGTCATGTAGGAAATTATTTACGAAAATCACGCAAAGAAAAAAACATGACAGGAAAACAGTTGGCAGAATTAATTAATATTAGCCAACAACAGGTATCTCGCTATGAAACTGGTACCAGTTCATTATCGCTAGATCAATTAAATGAAATCTTAACTGTTTTAGACAAAAGATGGATTGAAATGATTTACTATATTGATTGTTTCTCTGAAGAAAATAAAAGAAACAATATAAATTTAAGTAAAAAAACAATCGCAATATTACTAAATAGCATGAAAGATATTTAAACCTTTCATTTTAAATTCAATAAAACCATATCAATATGTAAAAATTAAATAACTATTTTTACTATTGTTTTCTATCAATATAAAAAGAGAGATTAGTATGTTAAATAAAAAAATGGCTTCTGTATTGTTATCAACAATTATTGCAGCTTCTTTTGCTACCGTTGCAAATGCAGATACACGTACCGCTCAAGCAACAGCTACATGGCAAGCAACTGCAATTAAAGACACGACAAGTATGTTAGTTGTGACTCCATTAAGAAGTTTAACCTTTAATTATGCCGAAGGCCAAAAAAGCTTTAACCAACAAAATGGCGCATTTGATATCGCTATTCAAGGCCAAGCTGGTGCAACTGACTTTAAATTAGCGTCAAAAATTATTGCTAATACATTAGCAAGAACTACCGACGATTCTAAATTAACTGTTGGTGTTAAATGGAATGGTGAAGATCTGACTAAAAATAATGATTTAGTATTAATTGATACATCAACCGGTTTAACTTCTGGTTTAGATAATTTAGCGGCTGATGGTATCTATAATGGCTCAGAGCGTGCAGCAGATCGCGGTGAATTTACCTTTGTTATTGCTGGCGCTGAAGCTGATGGCGCAGCGACTGACTTTAAAGCACTGACTGACGGTACATGGGATGGTGATGTGAAAGTTCAGTTTACTGCAACTTGGGACGGTGAGTTTACTCCAGCTCCTTAATTCAATATCCCCTTATTAGATAACTAAATATTACGATAAAGATACTATAGGGAAATAATATCTTTATCGTCATTCATTTTATAAATTTATGATTATGAAAAAGATAACATTAGCATTAATTTTATTATCATGGTTACCATTAAAAAGCAGTTTTGCTGTCAATGTGGGAAATATCACTGAAATAATATCATCGGATGAAGACACCTTATCTAAAGAAATTGAAAATACAGTAGATACGGCAAGATTGGTAAATTTAACGATAGAAAAAATAGATTCACCACTTGATACTGGAAAAGTAATTCCAGTTACTGATCCCAATGAAATATTATCAACCCCCGCTAACTTAATTCTTCCGGGGCATGCAAAAGATATATTTAAGATAATTTATCAAGGCCCAAAAGATAATAAAGAACGTTACTATCGATTAAATTGGAAAGATGATCCTATTGGCGAGAGTGGTGTTACACAAAGTGCGAAATCGGCATCAGCAACAACATCGGCAACAATTAGCACAATTCTCGTTGTCGCACCAAGAATTGAAAACTTTAATTATAAATATTCTAATTCCCAAGTTTCAAATACTGGAAACAGCACCTTCCGTGTAGTGGCTTCAGGCCCTTGTTTAGCAGAAAAACAAAAATACGGAGCGGGTGGTATTTGTCGCGAGCGTTATTACCTCATGCCAAATTTAGCTGTCAAATTACAATTTGTCGATGTCACAAATAAAAAATCAAGCGTAGGTATTTGGCACAAAGGAGAGTTCATTGTTGTCAAATAATTAAGAATGGACTTAAATTATGCGTAAAAGTGCTATTGCTTTATCAATATTAAGTATTATTTTTTCGAATACGATTAATGCCAATGAAATGAAAAGCGTTAAGATCGGTGGATATATTATTCCTCCTGCATTTGTTAGTGCATTGGAAGAAGGAATGTCTGTACCTGTTTTTTTACGACTAAATGATGATACGGTAACCAATCAGAGCGAAAGCAAAATTGCAGATGCAGTTATTGTAATCGACCATGATAATATTAAATTATCAAGTATTCATCTCATTGAAAATGAGCACGGTGCGAAACTAAATAATTTACTAGTCGATAAACTTGAAGAAAAAAAGGATGCCATTTTTAATGAAAGTAATGGCATTGTTATTGATAATAATGCAACCCTTCAATTAAACATCTCTTCATTTAATTTATCATTAGATGTTGATAAAGCTGCTTTTTCGCCAAAAGAACATGCGCGGCAATCTGTACTAGGAAATTCTTCAGTCAATTCATTTTCAGCAGTAGCTAACTATGATTTAGGGGTATTTCAGAGCCGTGTTAAAGATTCAAAAGATACATCCAGTAGCTATTTCAATTTAGATACATTATTCGCAGCTGCGGAACATCACTTTAATGTAAATGCATCAGCATATAGCATTGGAAAATCTAATTCTAATGTTGAACTGTATCGTGCAATGTATGAGCGTGATTTCAACGGATTCCGTTTTGCACTTGGGCTAATGAGTACATGGAATTTGCAGTCTATTGCCAGCTTAACTGCCCTTAGCAGCAGTAAAATTTATGCGGCATCAATAGGAAACAATTCCTCAAGTATGGTGACAAATAAGCAGCAATCACTCACGCCGATTTATGCTTTTTTAAATAGCCCAGGTGAAGTACGTATTTATCGACAAGGTAAATTATTAAATATTCAAAATTTTCCCATGGGTAATTTTGAAATTGATACAAGTATACTGCCTTATGGCATTTACGACGTCACTATTGAGACGGTAATCGATGGCAAAATTGTCACAACACAGCACCAAACAATTAATAAATCCTTCGGAGCGATAACAGGCGGTTTTGATAAACTCAATTGGGAAATTTATGGTGGTTATATTGACTTTGATAAGCGCCATTATGTAAGAAATGAAGGCTCAACGAGCCAAACTCCTGGTAAAAGCCATTTAATCGGAGCCTCTTTCGCTTATAACTTCCCTGTGTTGTCTGGCGTGCGTTTTCAAATGTCAAATTATGGGTTTGATAAATTTGTTGTACAAGAAACGAGTATCAATGCAGCTTTAAATAACTATATCTCAGTTAACTGGCAAGGCATGCTAGAAAACCATGGTAGTTATCGTAATATTGCGACTCTTTCTGTCAATATACCGGAAGGTTACGGTTCTTTATGGGCATCTAAAGAAAAAACTGTAGTGACTGGTGATTTACCACTTTATGATGCTGACAGTTATTCTTATGGCGGAACCATTAATTTTGACAAAATAATTGATAGAACTGGGTCACTAACTATTAGTAATACTAAAGATCGTCGTATTGGCAGTGATTCAATTAACTATGAATATGCGAATACATTATTCTCTGGCCGTTATGGAACCGTGGGGCTAAGAGCAGGTGTACAGCGTTATCATTATGATAATCAAAATAGTACCAACGAAAAATATATTAACCTCGATTTTTCCTTACCCTTATCAACATGGTTGAGTACAGGTGTTTCCTCAACAAATGGTAATGTGAAAGCGAATATTTATGCGAATAAAAATTTTGAAAATTCGGTGATTACCAATGTAGGGGTTTCTGTCTCCAAATTAGTCCGAGATAAAGATAATGGTGAATCCAATTTTTCAACATTAGGCTATGCTTCTTATGATACTAAATATAATTCAGGTACAGTGACGATTAATCGCCCCGATAATAACAGGCTTAATGGCAACTTAACATCTCGTGGCTCAGTGGCATATAGCGACGGCATGATCATGCCAAGTGGGCAGCAAGGCAAATCAGGCGTTATTATTAATTCCGATATAAAAGGTAGCGGTAGTATGGTCGCAAAAGTAAATGGGCAAAATTACCCAATTAGCGGAAAAAATACCTTTATTCCATTATCCCCTTATTCGGATTATGACATTCAGTTAATGAATGACGGAAAATCAAAAGACAGCTTTGATATTGTCTCAGGGCGAAATAAATCCGTCACATTATACCCAGGAAACATTGCTCTTTATCAACCAGAGGTAAGGCAATTAGTCACGGTATTTGGCCGTCTGAAATCACCAAATGGTGAATACATAAAATATGCCTCAATTCGAAATCATATTGGTCGCACAAAAACAGATCAAAATGGTGAATTTTCCATGGATGTTGACGTCCGATATCCAGTGATATCGCTATTACAAGATGATCAGCAAACAATTTGTGAAGCAGATTTAAACCTTCAAGGTGCACGTGGTGCATTGTGGGTCGGTGAGGTGACATGTGAACCTCAAGAAGCATTTGCTAAACGTTAATTATCACTTTAAAGGCTAATTTAATATGCGATTATTATCGATAACAGCACTTTTTATTTCATTTTCGGCTCTAATACCGAATTCGTTTTCTGCAACAGCACCATTACAAGAGTATGTCATTGTCGAAAACCAAGTTGATAACGAATTCTTTATTGTTGCTAATAGAGTTGACCCACGCTTCTCGGGCTCAAATGTATTCACAAAATACCAGCGCAATAGGCAATACAGCTTAGGTTATATGGGATATACAGGAACACCTTTTAGCTCAACTTATAATACAGGTGATATTTGGTTAGAAAATTCTCCCGTAAGCCAACCTTTTATCGGGAATCGTTGTATGACAAATAACCGAAATTGCCCGGCGACGTCTTATTGGTCAGCTCAGCAGTTACGAGATAATGGTGCGTATAAAATCCAACAAACAGGAACACCGGGTGAGTCTGGATATTCAAGACCGATATTTTCTGAATCTTTTTATCGCTGGTTAGCCGAAATACCACCAGGAACAGAATATACTTTTGATTTAAGAACCTGTACAAGCCGCGATGATTATGATTTAAGTAACGCAACCTGTATGACGAGTGGCGGAAGAACAACAACACAACAACATTACATTCCAACCAATAAAAAAGGTAATATTATTCTAAAAGGAACGGGAGCCTTACAAGAAGTTTTTGTGGATAGCAATGGCAATCCAACTATTGGACTTGGTTCTAACTTTTGCTCAACAGGAATTGTTGGAAATACATCTGGAATTATTTGTAAGTTAGTTGAATTAGAAACCCAAGGGCAATCTATCGGCGGTACATTTACAGTTCGTATGTATATTGATAGCGCAAAATTAGGCTTAGCTAGGGACCCCCGGGCTGCACTTATTCAGTATAAAGGGAGTAACAGCACACGCTGGACGAATTGGTCCTCAACAACCAACATGTCAGAGATCTTTAATAATGGCTCACAAAATATTGAGGTTTTCCTCTCAAATGAGTATTTAAAGTCAATTGTTGATGCTTCACCTAATTCAACCGTCACACTCGCTGATAGCGTGTATACTTTTGGTTTTCAATCACCACTTCCTCAATCGGGATTTTATGAATTTACGCCTTCAAATTTCTTAATAATTAAACCGAGGGATTATGGAATCAGCATTATTCCTGCAGATTTTAACCCAAACCAATCGAAAACGGGCAAAGTCGGCAATGATGAACCACCAATAGAATTTAATTATATCGTCACAACTAGCGGGCCAAGACAAGCGGATTCTATTACGGCAAAAGTTGAAGGACCAAACACAACATTAAAAGGACAATCATACTGTTTATTTACCTCGAGTGATAATAAACTTAATGTCCCTTTTTCCGCTTATCTTTCATTTAAAAATGAAAATGGCGCTAGAGAATCACACCGAGCAAGTTGTGATAGCAATGAAGTTTCATTAAAAAATGCATTATGGTCTGAAACACCATGGGATAGGCCTAATGAGGATTTAGGATCTTTTTATCGGACTAACTTAGATTTATCATTCCCAATGAATGACTCTGAATCATTTTTTACATTAGATGGCATTGATTGGTTAGGAACCGTTTCTGCAAGTGGCACAATAACTGTCAAAGCAATTTGGACTGGACCCGATATTCAATAATATCTAATGACGACTTATAGGGCTACTTGTAAAAGCTCAAATGGCCCTTTTATTGAACCTCATATATACTTAAACTTTGGCTTGGATTTTTAATATGAAACCATTTTATTTACTTAAAATCCTATTCTTGATTGTGCTATCAATGCTTTGCAATAGTGCTGTTGCTTTATATATCAATGCAGATATTTCTTCGATGGAGTCAGGACAAGAGTTTTTTTCTAAGCCATACATCAATGACACAAATAAAACTAATTTATATAATTTTAGTGCTTACAAAATTGATAAACCAGGTAACCAAGAACATGGAACATCTCTCCATAATGGCGAGATTATTTTTACTCCATTGAAGAAAATTTTATTACCTGGAGAACAAGAGTTTTTTAAGATTTTTTATCGAGGAGAAACCGATGAGACTGAGCGCTATTATAAAATCATCATTAGCGAAACGCCTCTTGATATGCGTAATGATGATGAACAAAAAAAGCGACCTTTATTTTACCCAACGGTTAGCCTAGAAACCTATTTCGTTGTAAGACCCAAAAAACCAGATTTCAAATATGAGCTTAATCCCAGTACTCGTATTCTAAAAAATACGGGAAATACCTATTTTAGAGTGCTCTTACATGAAAACTGTGATGCTAATGATGATTCCGAGCCTTATGTATTTTACTTATTACCTGGCCAAGAATCTAAAGATGAGCGTCTTAAAAAGAAGAGCCGTAAATATATTGTAATCTTTGATAAATATTACCCAATTGGCAACTGTGAATAAAAAACCAATAATATCAATTTGTTATAAAATAAAATGACAAATTTGACTATGCTATTGTTTAAAAAAATTTAATTATCTAATCATAATTCGATAGATACTCTGTATCTATAATTACCTAAAAGCATTACAAATTCATAAAACTCAGTTATATAAAATTGCTTCAGACAATTTAAAAATAAATTAATTTAAGCATCTATGACTTGAAATAGTGATTAATACTGTTTTTTGCCCAAATATAAAACATCAAAACAAAAAATGTCAGTTTCATTAATACGATACACTGAAATTTTTCATCATTACATATATAACCAATCATTATAAACAAAAATTTATTTTCATATTTTCTTCTCAAAAAAAGAGTAGTATATTACACTGATATAATTACTTTAAAATCAATGACTATCATGTTAGCTAAAAGTAACCAAACTAAGCACATATTTTAATAACTAAATAAGAGTCATGTATGATATATATACTGAATAACATAATAAAATATAACTCTGACTTAGGTGAAATATTTAGGGTGGATACAGAACTCAGTGTAATGAAATTAACCCCCGTATTGAATTATATTTTTATAATACTAATTCAAAATAACAAAACGACTATCACTCGTGAAGAGATACTAAAAAAAATACTAAATAAATATGACTTAAAAGTTTCGATAAACACGCTTAACCAATACATTAGTACATTAAGAAAAGTATTACATCAACAGCTTTTAGTTGAAAATGCAATTCTAAGCATATCAAAAAAAGGCCTTGTTATCTCTTCTGAAATTCAAATTGAAGAATCGATTGCCAAGTTCAATAACAAAATAGAGAAAAGCCTAGCTAACCCTCCCATTTCAAGCAAAAAATCTGCCAAATCACTATTACTTAGTAATAAAAATCATATTATTAAAAAAATATTATTGATAATTAGTGTTTTTTTACTTTTGGTGATTATTTACCTTGTAAATCAAATTTACGCAGTAAAATACCCATATACATCAATACAATCATACAAAATTAGCACAATTGGTGATTGTCCTGTTTATGGATTCAAAGATAACTATGAAAAAAACATAAGTGATACAATAGGCAAACAAGCAATTGATTTTAACTTAACCTGTGAAGATTCTGATATCTTTTATTATTACAACAACATACAAAACTTAGGAAAAAACAAACATAGCTTATTAGTAAAATGCAAAAAAAACAAAGATTGCATTTCAACAAGAATAAACTGGCAGGAAAAAAATGACTAATAAAACACTATACTCATTGATACTAACATTTTCATTAATCATCGTTTTCTTGTTGTTTAACTTGAATTTAGAAAAAAATAAAGCGCAATATTGCGAAGCAACTGTTTCCTCTAATTTCATATTGGCTAATAATAAATCATCATATGCACTAGATATGAAATTAGTAAAAAACAATGATAACAGTGGGTATATTAAATTATTAGGAACAATTACAACTGATAAGACATATACTGTCAATCGAGTTGTTCATTTCAATCAATCATCAAGACAGTATATAAAAGATTTAAAATTAACCATAAGTTATGACAGAAAATCTACAAATGATAATGTCCCTGATGATATATTCGAAAAATATTTCAAAGCATTCAACCTAAATTCAATTGCATATGTAGAAATTGATGAGATAACTCCTGATTGGTACCTTTTTTCAAGTTCGTTTGGCCCTTATTTTGTCTGTAGCAGACAAGCCAAATTAAATACAATTTAATATATAGCGTTCCACTTATAAAGTTTAGATAATAGCAAGTATTGCATCTTTGCTTCTTATTATCATTTCTATTTATCTCCAACTAATTAGGTTTGATTATACTTTTATCTAGAATTAAATTTGTATGCTACCTATCGATAAGTACTAACTCAACCCTTAATAAGTCACCATTTCAACTTAATCTATAAATACTTTCTGTAATTTTATGTAAAAATATAAATAATTACTTTTATATGGCTATAAATGCATTTTTTTCATTTATTATTTATTATATTTCTACTTTTAAGCCCCCCTTCAAGTTAACATAACGCATTGTTTTTATTGAATTATAAAAACCTATACTTTAGTTTAATAGTTTATAGTCATTATTAATATCTATATTGATAGTCAGGGTCTATTAAATAAACTATTTTTGATTCATTAAAACAATTTCACATTAGTAACTAAAAAATATAATCTACCCTTCATTGAGAAAGCCAAAAAATTTAAAATAGTGCTATCATTAATAGCTAACTTTTAGATAATAAATTTATAATAGAGAGAATATAAAATGAAACATATCAATACTAAAGAATTGAATATAAATAACGACCTAGATATTGTTATGGCCACCGCAAAATACTTAAAATCTGCACGTATTGAAAGATCATTAACGGGTACAGAGGTAGGAAATCTATTAAATTTGAGCCAACAACAAATATCAAGATATGAGAATGGCCAATCTGCTATTTCTATTGATAGCCTTCATACATATCTTAAAGTATTAGGAAAAGATTGGTTAGATTACTTTAGATCTGTTATCTTAGTTAGAGTTCATGCGAATTACTATTAATACAAGCAATACAAAATTTAAATTAATTATTTTAAATAAGAAATTAATTTTAAGATAAGTGCTCAAAATCACATATCAATAACAACATGAAAAATTTTAAAGTAGTTAATATGATTGAAAAAAATGCGAATTATTCTCGCAAGTTTACTATTTACAAATCTCATTATATCAAAACTTAACTCGAAGAAGTTATTAGAAGCAGCAAATGATATCTATAGAAAGGAACTCTCAGTGCAGTTGAATACAGTCATTCAAAAAGAAAACGCCACGCTAATAAATTAGCGTGGCGTTATAATTTGGCGGAACGGACGGGACTCGAACCCGCGACCCCCTGCGTGACAGGCAGGTATTCTAACCAACTGAACTACCGCTCCTGATGTTCCCTGCTGGGAACGCCATGCATATTACGAATACTTGAGGACCCCGTCAACACTTTTTCTTGTTAAATCGCACAGTTGAACAGTTTTTAGCCTTGAGAGGCTTTTCTATCCATTTTCCTAAGCAAGTATAAATAATGAAATCAATTATTAGTGTAAATTTTCAGCTTCATCAGAAGGTTGGCGCCAAAGACAAGGTTTGCCGCCTTTCTTATCAACAATATCCAACCGAGCTTCATGAGCAATTATTTCTTCATCAGAAGCAAAAATCACTCTAAGACCGCTCTGAGGACGTTCAATCCTTTGAATTTCATACTCTTGCTCATTATTAGCTGATTCTGAATCCATCGAAAATGATAATGAAGTTTGCCCGCCCGTCATTGCCAAATAGACATCTGACAGAATCTCAGCATCGAGTAAAGCCCCGTGCAGTGTACGCTTAGAGTTATCAATTAAATAACGGTCACATAACGCATCCAAGTTATTCCGTTTACCAGGAAAAAGTTTGCGAGCCAATACTAAGCTATCAGTGATAGTACAAAATTCTTGCGTAGGCGGAATACCTTTATTGAGTTTACGGAATTCATAGTCCATAAAACCGATATCAAAGGGGGCATTATGAATAACAAGTTCTGCACCACGAATAAATTCAAGGAACTCATCCGCAATGTCAGCAAAAACAGGTTTATCTTGTAAAAATTCATCACTTATCCCATGCACTTCAAATGCCTCAGGATCCACTAAACGGTCAGGTTTAATGTACACATGAAAATTACGCCCTGTGAGTCGGCGGTTAATCACTTCAACCGCACCAATCTCAATTATGTTGTGCCCTTCATAATGAACACCGAGTTTATTCATACCGGTTGTTTCAGTATCAAGGACAATTTGTCTGGTTATCACCGTGCTCATAATGTTTTTTTGTGTCAAACTAGAAAGGAACGAATAATATAGAGTGTAACAGAAATGACAAAGCAGGTAGAAATTTTCACGGATGGTTCCTGTTTGGGCAATCCTGGCCCGGGTGGATATGGCGTTGTTCTACGCTACCAACAACATGAAAAAACATTGAGTGATGGATATTTTTTAACCACGAATAACCGCATGGAACTACTTGCAGCCATCGTTGCATTGGAATCACTAACAAGGCCTTGTGATATTATTTTAACCACTGATAGCCAATACGTACGACAAGGAATCACACAATGGATCCATGGCTGGAAACGAAAACAATGGCGAAAAGCGGATAAATCCCCTGTCGTCAATGTTGATTTATGGAAGCGCCTTGATGACGCCATCCAACGACATACAATTGATTGGCGTTGGGTTAAAGGCCACGCAGGCCACCCTGAAAATGAGAAATGTGATGAACTGGCTCGAGCTGCCGCGTCAGCGCCGACTAAAGAAGATACAGGTTACCAGCCTGCACAAAACTAAGAAGGGTCGTCTATCTTCATTGATTTACTGATCTCCTTCGCCGCACCGAGTGCTGTTCCAATCTTAACCTTCGGTTGCTTGAATTTTAGTGGTGTCGGAGTCAGTGGATAAGTCCGTTTCCGCGCCACAATCACGCTTAAAGCCCCAATTCCCCCACAGTTTTTATTCATTCGTCTTTGTGCACTCAACCAAGGAAATATTTGGCAATTACGATGATACAAAACTTCATAGTTTAATAAGCTTAACCAATCAAATACCCTAACAGAGGGGAAAAAACGGCTACAATAAGGCTGCCGTTTACGTAAAACAGGTACGAGTTTCGCCATTCCGACAAGACTGAAAGGGTTAAAACCTGAGATGATTAGCCAGCCATCGTCGATTAACACCCGGTCAACCTCCCGTAAAAGCCAATGAGGATCATGGCTATATGCCAAACAGTGAGTCATTAGACAGGCATCTATCGATTTTTGGGTTAATGGTAATGCCTCGGGCTTTGCAATAAGATTAAAACGAGGATCACCAGTACCAACATTAAATTGGTGGGAGATTAAGCAGCCTTCGGTATGGATTTCAGTACTTAAATGGCCTAACTTAAGCAAATGAAAGCCAAATATCTTCGGCCACCAAGGGCTAAGTTGATTTTCTATGGCTTGACGATATTGTTCTCCAAAAGGAATGTCAGACCAACTAACTGGCATTTGAATTTTTTTATCAATACGCGCAGGCTTCATGAAATTCCCCTATTAACTATTAACAAGTATCGAGGTCATTATGGAGTTAATTCGAGTACCAGCTTTAAACGATAACTACATTTGGGTTTTAGTCGATGGCCACCAACAGTGTATCATCGTTGACCCCGCAGAGGCAGAGCCTGTGCTTGAAATAATTACAGCTAAACAGTTGACGCCTGTCGCCATCCTATTAACTCACCACCATAATGACCATACAGGTGGTGTAAAAGGGATTTTAAGCAAATTTACAACTCTTCCTGTTTTTGGCCCAAAAGAAACCCAATCTAAAGGGGCGACAGAAATAGTCGAAAACGGTGATAAGGTCATAATTAACGAGTTCAACCTACAAGTTATTGCATTATCAGGCCATACTTCTGAGCACATCGGCTTTTACCAAGCACCTTATTTATTCTGTGGCGACACGCTGTTCTCTGCCGGTTGCGGGCGGATATTTGAAGGAACACCGGAACAAATGTTCGAATCTATCCAAAAAATTGCTGAGCTTCCTGATGAAACCTTAATTTGCTGTGCCCATGAATATACTTTATCTAATCTAAAATTTGCACACCATGTATGGCCTGAAAATGAAGCGATTACACAATATTTACAAAAAATAACGCAAATACGTGACAAAAATCAACCAACAGTACCTACTACATTGAAAACAGAGAAAAAAATAAATATTTTTCTGCAGTGCGATAACCACCAATTACAGAAAAAACTCGATATTAATATACAAAATCCACCTTTAAGAGCAGTTTTTACCCTGTTGCGTCAATTAAAAGACCAATATTAAAGTTTAATGATTGTCATATCGGGGTGGGATAAGTATTATTGTTCGACTTTTAAACATCAAAATGAAGAACAATAGAAAAGAATGAAGATAATCGCGACGCTTATCGCCATTGTTCTGTTGGCCGGATGCCAAACTGCCCCGAAAAAAATTAAGCAGAACAAAACTCCAACTAATCATACTATTGAAACTGTTGCATCACACAACCAAGCAGCCAGCCGACAATTACCTAAAGTCGACTATGACCTATGGGGCTATATTAGTGATGAACTAAAAATGGATATCCCTGATAAACCTCAAATTAGGGAACTCGCAAATAGTTATTTAAATAAACAACGTTTTGTCTACGATGTGGCATTAAGAGCTGAGCCATACATGTACCTCATCGTAGACGAAATTAATGAGCGCAATTTACCCATGGAATTAGCTTTAATTCCTATTATTGAAAGCTCATTTAATCCTAAAGCAACTTCTCCTGCACAAGCCGCAGGTCTATGGCAAATCGTTCCTATCACTGCACGCTCATATGGACTAAAACAAACACAATGGGTTGATGAGCGCAGGGATGTGGTTTCTTCAACTAAAGCAGCTTTTGATCTTCTCGAAAACTTAAATGTTATGTTTGGCCACGATTGGGAGCTCACCCTTGCTGCCTATAACTGTGGAGAAGGCTGTGTTCAAAATGCTATCAAGAAAAACGAAGCTGCCGGGCTACCTACTGATTTTTGGTCACTCTCATTACCAAAAGAAACTAAACAATACGTACCAAAAATCTTAGCACTTAGCCAAGTATTGAAAAATCCTGAAAAGTACCAAGTTAATTTGCCAACAAGTAATAAAAATCGAGCACTCACTCAAATCGATGTTGGTCAACAAATCACGTTATCTCAAGCCGCTGAGTTGGCTGGGTTAACTGTTGAATCGGTAAAAACGTATAATTCTGGTTATACACGCGGCATAACATCGCCAAGTGGCCCTCATTATATTATGTTACCTACAGCAAAAGCTGAACAATTCAAAACATCACTCTCAGACGAAGATGTTTTAAACACTATTCGTTTAGCCGCACAACAAAACCAACAGATAAAAACAGCACAACCCACTGCAATTTCTAGCGCGCGTCAAAATCGAGCTAAAATAGCTACATATAAAGTACGCAAAGGCGAATCTGTCGCGAGTATTGCAAAAAAATTCAATACTACCGCCAAAAATATTCAAAAGCTAAATGGGTTAAAAACTGCGAGTGTTATCAAACCAGGACAAGTATTAAAAGTTACGAGCTCAGCGCCTACTGCAAGTAACCGTAAGGCAAAAACCTATAAAGTAAGAAAAGGCGACTCCTATTATAGCATTGCGAAACGTCATGGCATAAAGCTCAATGATTTAATGACTTGGAATTCAGGTGTTAAAATGGCAGACCTGAAACCAGGGGTAACCTTAAACCTCTATCTTTAAGTTATTCTCATCAACAAAGCTTTTGTCTATTTCAGGCAAAAGCTTTTTTATTTTTAATTCTCTTATTAGTAAAAATAAATTATTTGAATGAATTAAATAGGAAAATAATTTTTATAACATCTTTTGTATAAACACTTCATATTCACTGTACTAGAATAACTGATGGTTAAACTATAATTTAAATACTTCATAAAATTGAGTTTAAGCAGAACATACGCGACCCAGCCCCCAACAACTTGCTAATAAACTAGAAAAAGTAGTTTATTGCTGGTGACATATGTGATAATAATGCTATTATTATATCGCGGCTAGTTTAGTCCGAGCTGCCAGTCCGTATTCGAATATCGCTTATGTATTATATTAATAATCTTCGAAAGTTTAACGAACTAGCAATAATCTTATATTTTTCAATATATTAACATGCAACCTTTTATATTGAACATAGGTGCTTTAATTAGTTAACATGACATTATTGATAAAAAATACACACAGCAAAAGTCAGATTCGCCTGCGGAGGTGATTATGGATGAATACTCACCCAAAAGACACGATATAGCAGAACTAAAATACTTATGTAATAGCCTCAATAGAGACGCTATTTTAAGCTTACAAAAAACAAATACACACTGGATTAATGATTTAAGCTCCCCGCAAAGCGCAGCCTTGAATGAACTTATTGAACATATCGCTGCATTTGTATGGCGGTTTAAAATCAAATATCCAAAAGAAAATCTTGTTATATCACTTATCGAAGAGTATCTCGATGAGACCTACGATTTATTCGGCAGCCCAGTCATCACGCTCAGTGAAATTATAGACTGGGAAGCAATGAATCAGAGTCTTGTCACTGTGTTGGATGATGACCTAAAGTGTCTAACCAGCAAAACCTAAAGATATTATTTATCTTTAGCTCAACTACAAAACCGTATATAAATAAGTAATTTTGCACAAAAGAAAGGGTATTATGACCAAATCTGATTATCTGATGCGTTTAAGAAAATGCACAACAATTGAAACTCTTGAGCGTGTCATTGAAAAAAATAAGTATGAATTATCTGATGATGAGCTAGAGCTATTCTATTCAGCTGCAGATCACCGCTTAGCTGAGCTCACAATGAATAAGCTTTATGATAAAATTCCAGCTTCTGTTTGGAAATTTGTTAGGTAATATCTTATTAACACGCACAGATAGTGAATGGTTGTAGCCGGTAAATCCCCTTATCGGCTGGACGCAATGCAATTATCGTTTTATTATTGGCATTATAATTATGCTAATGGAAATTTATTGCTTTTAATTTTAGCATATCAACTTTTCTTATTACAATAATCAACAATGAATGTTGTATTCTTAACCTTTCTTTTTTAACTTCAGAATTTATTTGAGATTTAGAGTTTAATTAACAATTATAAAATATAATTAAATAACATATTTATAATAAATTAGAATATATAGATGAGAGGAAAGGCAAAAGATGCTGAGTTGGGTGGGAGCCCTGCCAGCGGCATCCCGGCACACACGACCCCTGCTATGGCTGCTTCCTTCCGGACCTGACCAAGTTAACAAGTTAGCGTTGCGGGAGAACCAACAGAGCCCCCATTGATTGCTTCTTTCAAAGCAGGGGCATTATGCTTGATAGTCATTGAAATAGCAAGAAACCCCTGACCAAGTGACGTTTTATTACACAAACTCATATAAAAATAGCGACTCAACTAAAAAGTCGCTTATTGGCTAGTTCGCAGGTACCATCAACAATTCAACATTTTTTGTGACGCCATTATTGATAACCTCTACAACGCTATCACTAATGTATAAAAGTTTTCCATTCGCGTTCACGGTTGCATTAACAACTAGCGAGCCTTCCTGCCTAACTTCATTTTTTTGGTAAGTTAGTTCAAAAGGAATGGTTGGACGATTATTCACTGAATTGTAATATTTTTGAGATAATATCAGTGCAGGTAAGTCCGCAACCGTTGTATCTGCCAACGTAATTGTAACAACTGCGTCTTCAGGTAAAACAGTATCCTGTAAAATCACCACACGGCCCTCGATTTTTCCTGAATCGACTGTCTGGTTATTATTACTATTTTGAGCATTAAGTGCTTTTTCGCTGGGCTTGGTGCTATTCCCTTCACAGCTAACCAACGTTAAAATCACTAATAAGCTAACAATATAGCGAAAAAACTTCATAGTTATTACCTATAACACAATGTTTACTAAAACATTTTAAAATAATCGGAATAGACAAGTCATTTTCTGATGAGGGAATAATAAAAAGTATAACTAATATTGGTAGAATAATACATTTATATTTCCAAATGTAACAATACGTAACCCCAATTTATTCGCTAGTAATTAATCTACCTATTCAGGGTAAATAATGGGAAAATACCAATATCTCATTTACGTATAACTGAACTAAGATGACTATGAGCCCAGAATTACAGAATTTAATTAGCCTAATTGAACTCGAAAAAATTGAAGAAGGTATTTTTCGTGGACAAAGCGAAGACCTTGGTTTACCTCAAGTTTTTGGTGGACAAGTTGTTGGACAAGCCATGTATGCAGCGAAGCAAACCATACCTGAAGAAAGAGCGATTAATTCTTTTCATAGTTATTTTTTACGCCCAGGCGATAGCTCACGTCCCATTGTTTATGACGTGGAAATTTTACGCGATGGCGGAAGCTTTAGCGCACGCCGAGTAAGTGCCATTCAAAATGGTAAACCTATCTTCTTTATGACCGCATCATTTCAATCTCAAGAAGAAGGTTATAGCCATCAGAACTTAATGCCAGATGTACCACCACCTACAAAATTAATTTCTCAAGATGATATTGTTCAAAGTTTGGCTGATAAATTACCAGAAGCAGTTAAAAAGTATGCTCTTCGGCCAACTCCTTTTGAATTTCGTCCCGTTGAATTTTACAGCCCATTCGATGCCGCACCTCAAGAACCATTTCGTTATATTTGGTTCAAAGCGAAAGGGCAACTGCCTGATATACCTTCACTACACCACTATTTATTAGGTTATGCCTCTGATTACAATTTCCTTCCTGCCGCATTACAGCCGCATGGTAGAGGATTTATGGAACGCGACTTACAGGTTGCAACTATTGACCATTCAATGTGGTTCCATCGCCCATTTAAAATTGATGACTGGTTACTGTACGCTGTAGAAAGCCCTTCGGCATCAGGTGGGAGGGGTTTTGTGAAAGGACAAATCTATAATTTACAAGGTGATCTTGTTGCAACTGCAGTCCAAGAAGGCGTAATTCGTCAACGGCAACCTCGTAAATAACCGCTATTTAAAGTAAGTGATTACTTACTTAGAAAAATATATTAGTCAGTTTAAAAAGGTAATGGCAGCCAGCAATAAGCTGCCATTATCAATTTACATAAAACACAGTATTATCCTGTAATTATCTTTACATGAAGGTTAATTGTAGGCACTTTCACCATGAGAAGTAATATCTAAGCCTTCCCTTTCTTTTTCAACATTAATTCGTAAGCCTGACGTTTTCTCTGCAATTTTAAATGCGATATAAGCAACAATTGCAGTCCAAACAACACAAACTAGGATGCTAACGGCTTGAATTCCTACTTGTTTCATCATCGTAATACCTTCCGCATAGCCACTTCCGCCTAATACCGTTGAGGTAAATACCCCCGTGAGTAAACACCCTAAAATGCCACAGACTCCGTGAACGCCAAAAACATCGCAAACATCATCAACTTTTAACCGACGTTTTAAAATCACTACCCCCCATAAACCTGCCAATCCAGAAAGTAGTCCGATGATTAATGCCCCGCCAACACCCACAGTACCCGCAGCAGGCGTAACACCGACTAACCCAGCCAAACACCCAGAGCAAGCCCCTAATAATGAAGGTTTCTCCCTGAAAAGCCATTCCGCTAAAGTCCACGATAAGATAGCGCCTGCCGCAGCTGCGATAGTGTTCACAAACGCGAGTGCAGCAATACTATTTGCACTTCCAGCCGAACCTGCATTGAAACCAAACCAGCCAATGAATAATATGGAAGTTCCCATAAATACCATAGGTAGGTTATGAGGTTTAATGGCTTCTTTCCCTAACCCGGTACGATGCCCCAGTAAGTAAGCACCAACTAAGCCTGCAACAGCCGCATTGATATGAACAACCGTACCTCCAGCAAAATCTAATGCGCCATCTTGCGATAAAATACCACCTCCCCACACCATATGTGCCATTGGCAAATAAGCAAATGTAGTCCAAATAAGGGTAAAAATTAGAATTGCAGAAAATTTAATTCGCTCTCCTAATGCACCAATCACTAATGCAACCGTTAAGCATGCAAATGCACCTTGAAACACGACGTGAATAAATTGAGGGATCGGTCCAGATAAGCTTTCTACAGTAATATCTTTCAACATGATCTGGCTAAAACCACCGATAAAATCATTTCCCTCACTAAAAGCTAAACTGTATCCATAAACAATCCAAATAACAGACACCAAAGCAAAAATAACTGCAGTTTGAGCCATCAAAGAAAGGACATTTTTGCTTCTTAGTAGCCCACCATAAAATAATGCGATACCTGGCAGTATCATAAAGATAACTAAAGCAGTCGCTATCATCATGAATGCATTATCCGCTTTATCCAGAGCTTCCTCTGCAGCAAACACGGTTATTGGAAAACCACCCATTAATAAGAATAAGTATTGGAACCCTTTGCGCATAGTTGTTCTCCTACAGTGCTTCGTCTTGTTTTTCACCTGTACGAATACGTACCGCTTGTTCTAATGACAAAATAAATATTTTTCCATCCCCAACTTGGCCCGTATAAGCTTTTTTTTCAATTGTTTCAATTACCTGCTCCACTAACTCATCAGAAACGGCTATTTCCATACGTACTTTAGGTAAAAAGTCGACAGTATATTCAGCACCTCTGTACAACTCGGCATGCCCTTTTTGCCTCCCAAACCCTCTAACTTCAGTAATGGTAAGCCCTTGAACTCCAATATCTGATAACGCTTCTCGGACTTCATCTAATTTAAATGGCTTAATGATCGCGATGATATATTTCATGTTCACTCCTATAAGTCAGGTGAATAAACTGCTCAATGCTTTGAACAGCACTGACGTTATAGCAAACCGTGTGCCAAAATATATTTATTCATATAATTCAATAAGAAAGGGCAAAATAAAAAACCACTCGGATGAGTGGCTTTAGAGGATGCATTATAAGAGTGCAGAACAATTAACTAGGTATAGCCTCAACTTCAGCATCACTATGGGCATTCAGTGATTCCCCAACTTGTTGCAACTGGTACATTTGATAATAGCGTCCTTTTTGTTGCAAAAGCTGTGAATGCTTACCTTGCTCAACAATTGCACCACGATGTAACACAACGACTTGATCAGCATCGACGATCGTCGATAAACGGTGAGCTATCACAACTAGAGTAGTATGTTGGCGGATCATACGTAATGCTTTTTGTATCGCTTGCTCTGTTCCTGAGTCAATGTTCGCGGTTGCTTCATCCAAAATTAAAATTTTAGGTGTCACCACAAGAACTCGAGCCATCGCTAGTAATTGTCTTTGCCCAACAGATAACGTATTTCCTTGTTCTCCGAGCACGGTATCTAACCCATCAGGTAACGCACGAACCAACTCAGCAAGCTGAACAGTTTCAAGAACTTCCCAGACTTTATCTTGGCTAATTTCACGTCCTAATGCGACGTTATCAAAAAAAGAAGCGGCGAGAACAACAGGGTCTTGTTGCACCATTGCAATACCATTACGTAATACTTGATGAGATAGTGAACTTAAATGACGCCCATCTAATAAAATATCCCCTTCTTGCCATGGGTAATATCCCATAATTAAATTTGCAATGGTACTTTTACCACTTCCTGTATGGCCGACCAACGCAATAAAATTATGATCAGGCACTTGTAAATTAATGTCTTTAAGCACAATGTTGTTATCACGATAGGCAAAGGATAAATGGTTAATTGAGATTGAACCACCTTGTAACGGCTCAATACTTGCGCCATAGCCTTGTTGCGGGCTATCCATTAATTCAAAAACACGCTCACCAGAAACAACGGCTTGCTGCAACATTGACTGCTGAGAAGTTAATTCAATGAGCGGTTCATTCAAGCGGCCTAAATAATTAATAAAAGCATATAAAACACCAACACCAATGGTGGTCGTTCCTTCGAATCCAAATAGCAATAGTAAACCACATAATACTGAGGCAGAAAGTAAGCTCAACAATGGCCTTAATAATAAGCCATCAAGCTTTAATGCTTTCATTCTTGCAAAATAATGGTCTTGGCTAAGACTTTGCATTTTTTCGCCAAATCTAGCTTGCTGGATAAATTGCTGAATAACTGTCATTCCATTAATAACTTCATTAAAACCGTTATTAATATCAGCAAGATAAGATCTCACACGACGTACAATCGGTGTGCTTAGACGCTGATAAACAAGCATTACCACAAATACAGCAGGAAAAATCATCACTGCAATTGATGCCATACGCCATTCCAATGAAAACATGGCAACCAGCATAGCGCAGATCAGTGCTAAGCTACGAAACACGGTTGGTACAACCATCACAAATAGATCTTTAATAACCTCAGTATCATTTGTAACTCGTGAAATTAACTGACCAACTGGCTGCTTATCAAATGCACTTAGAGGCTGCCTTAGAGCAGCATTCATCACATCTGTTCGTAATGTTTGCACTACCCCCACAGAAGCTTTATTAAATAAAATAATTTGATAGTAATGTAATAGTGCAGCAATAACTTGGAGCAATATAAACCCAACAGCCATATATAAAGCCAGTGGCATGATGATTTGTTTTTTCGCTATCATGTTATCAATAAAATAACTGATTAGCAGAGGCCCACTAACTTCTGCAATAGCAGCTAGCCATAGCATTGCAATGGCAATAGCCATGGTTCCTCGGTACGCTTTTCCATAAGCAAGTAAACGCTTAAGTGCTGGCCACAGCGGTTTCTTTTGGCTCATAGATCACCATCCAAAGCTGCTTCAATCTGTTGATATTGATACATATCTTTATACCAACCCGATTGCTCAATAAGCGCGTCATGTCTACCTCTGCTAACAATAGTACCTTGAGATAGCACTAAAATATTGTCCGCCTCTACCAATGCAGATAGACGATGGGCGCTGATGATCATGGTTCTATCTTGTCGCCAATGGCTTAAATTTTGTAAAATTGTAAACTCAGTCTGCCCATCAACGGCAGAAAGTGCGTCATCTAGCACCAAGATTTCCGCATTCTGCAAGATAGCCCTCGCAATAGAAATTCGTTGTTTCTGCCCGCCTGATAACATGACGCCTCGCTCACCAACCTGAGTGGAATAGCCTTCAGGTAAACGTAAAATATCATCATGTACACAAGCAATGCGTGCAGCCTGTTCAATTTCTTCTTGAGTGGCATCAGGTCGCCCAAGCGCGATATTGCCTGCGACGGTATCTGAAAACAAAAATGGAGACTGATTTACGATAGATAACCGAGCACGCCATTCATCTAAACGAATTTCGGGTAACGGTAAACCTTGATAGAAAATAACCCCTTCCGTAATATCAAATTGACGTTGTAATAACGTCAACAATGTTGATTTTCCAGATCCTGTTGGCCCACATATCCCTAAAAATTGCCCAGGTTTTAGGTCAAACTTAATATCATGTAATGCTGTTCTCGAGGTTTCTGGATAACTAAATTTGATGATATTTACATTCAAATTTCCCTTTTCAGGCTGTAATGAATGCGAACCATCCTGAATGACTAACGGTTCATTGAGTAAACTAAGAATACGGCTATAAGCTGCACTACCCCGTTCAACGATATTAAACATCCATGCGAGCGCTAACATCGGCCAAATCATTAACCCTAGATACATCACAAAGCTCGTTAATTCGCCTAGCGTCAGTGTGTCGTTTAATACCATCCAGCTTCCCCCTGCAATAGCGAGTAAGTTGGCCATACCAATCGCCATAAAAATAGTGGGGTCAAAACGAGCATCAACTTTAGCAACATGCATATTGCGACGCCCTGCCTCGGTAGCTACCTGTTCAAATTGATTTGATTGATGATCTTCGAGGCCAAAAGCTTTAATCATGCGAATACTTGTTAAACTTTCTTGTGCATGATTATTTAAAGACGAAAATGCCCCTTGGGCATGCTTGAAACGCTGATGAAGCTGATCCCCATAACGTTTAATGACTAATGCCATAATTGGCATTGGAATAAGTGCAAGTAAAGTAAGCTGCCAACTAATTTCAACGCTCATCATAATGAGCACCGCACACCCCATCACTAATGAGTCAACTAATGTTAAAACGCCCTCTCCTGCAGCAAACACAACTCGGTCAACATCATTCGTTGTACGTGCAATTAAATCTCCCGTTCGGTACCTAAGGTAAAATGCTTGGTTTTGCAGACTTAGTTGCCGATAAAATTTTTGTCGTAGTTGTACGGCTAACTTATAAGAAGCACCAAATAACCATAAACGCCAGACATAGCGCAAACCATACACAACCAATGCAATCAACAGCATGACTAAAACATAAGTGATCAATTGCTTTGTCGACATTGCCCCTTTACTAATTCCATCAACAACAACACCAACAATGCGTGGGGGAACTAATTGTAAGATAGCAATGATAATTAAAAAGCAAACAGCGCCGAGATAGCGCCGCCATTCACTCAAAAAATACCAACTTAGTTGTGAAAATAATCGCACGTAATACTGCCTTGAATATATTGATTTATTGATGCCTAAGAATGAGAGCCCGTAATTATCTAAGTTATTACAGGGTTAATCAGGAATAGGCAATACTGTCGTATACTTGATTTTTTCCATTGCAAAGCTTGAAGTTACATCGATTAAACCATGAACACCATTAACTAACTTTTTATAAAACAAGTCATATGATTTCATATCATGAACTTCCACTTGCATAAGATAATCATACTCCCCAGCCATACGATAAAACATCAGAACTTCAGGAAGTTGACTAACAAAAGAAACAAATTGCTCATACCACTCACTATTATGATGCTGTGTTTTAATTGTCACAATCACCGTTAAACCTAAACCTAACTTCTCACCATCGAGTAAAGTGACTCGCCCTCGAATATAACCTTCATCTTCAAGCCTTTTTAATCTTTTCCAGCACGGAGTAGAGGTTAAATTAACAGCTTCCGCAAGGGTATTTAAGGATAAGCTGCTGTCATTTTGCAATAAACAAAGCAGTTTTTTGTCTATTTTATCTAACATAATTACTCTCTTGGCTTGGGTGTAAGTGCTTTTATCGTTATTTTATTAGCTGTATAACTATATTATGCAAAATTGAATAATTAAAAAACAATAAAAATGTTACCAAATACCATGATTATAGAATATTTTTATACAGATAACCAAATCAGCATATAAATAGTCCTTCAATCAAACTAATTTGATAAAAATAGAACTATGAATTACATCCCAGTATCGCTAACATGCTTTACTCTCTTTCCATCACATTTTGATAATGATATATCACCAAGGAGTACCTATGAAACGCGCAGTTGTGGTTTTTAGCGGAGGCCAAGACTCAACAACCTGTCTTATTCAAGCTTTGCAAAACTATGATGAAGTTCATTGTGTTACTTTTGATTACGGCCAGCGCCACCGTTTTGAAATCGAAGTCGCACAGAAATTGAGCGTATCTTTAGGTGCTACAGCACATAAAGTGTTAGATGTCACATTACTCAATGAATTAGCAATCAGCAGCTTAACTCGAGATAACATCCCAGTTCCTGATTTTTCAGAAAGCGAGTCCAGTACTTTACCCAGCACTTTTGTTCCAGGGCGCAACATTTTATTCCTCACATTAGCAGCAATTTATGCTTACCAAGTAAAAGCAGAAGCGGTGATAACCGGTGTTTGTGAAACTGATTTTTCAGGTTACCCAGATTGCCGAGATGAATTTGTCAAAGCCCTCAATCATGCTGTAGACCTCGGTCTTGCCAAAAATATTCGCTTTGAAACCCCATTAATGTGGTTAAATAAAGCCCAAACATGGGCTCTTGCCGACAGTTATGGCCACCTTGAAACCATCAGGCAGCAAACACTGACTTGTTATAATGGTATTCAAGGTGATGGTTGCGGTGAATGTGCTGCCTGCCATTTAAGGAGCAAGGGCTTAAATGAATATTTAAATGATAAAGAAGCCATCATGCTCTCATTAAAGCAAAAGCCATAATGAATTAGTCAAACACACAGCCTATCATTAGCTTATTCGTAATATTCAAGCTAATGGTAGGCTAGTTTTGAATAAAATCTTCAGAACCCACCTTGAATGACTCTAACTTCTCACGCAACTGTTCATCGATAATAATTGCTTTATTCTCGATATTATTGATAAAAACAAATGTCACATAAGCATCTGAAACAACCTCTTGAATTCCTGCTTTAGTGCGAATAATTTGTTGATAACATACTGCGCTTTTACTGCCTATTTTGTCCATACGGGTCACCACAGTCAGCTCATCACCGAGTAAGACACCTTGTATATAATTTACATTAATATTCACCGCAGCTATTGTTAAATTGTTTTCTATAGCCCACCTAATAAAATTGCGTTTATTCATCCATTCCCAGCGGTCTGCTTCATAGAATTCTAAGTAACGTGCATTATTAACGTGCTGAAAAACATCTATATGATAACCATGAACTTTAATGTGTGTTGTCATAACTACTCCGACCAGTTTATTTTTAATAACATAAAAATAACAAATGTACGGAAAATGTGCTGAATGATTATCAAGAATAAGACTTAGCTCCCAAATTATTTACAAGATGCTTAGTTTTCTGCTTAATTATTAACCTTAAATATATTCCCCCATACTTTGTATGGGGGATTTTAGTTACAAAGTTAACTTATCTTTATTCTTTTCTAAAAATGCAGGACCTATCCCCTGAACTTCTAAAATATTCTCAATGGAATTAAAAGCCCCATATTTTTGCCTATATTCAACGATAGCTTTAGCTTTTTGCCTACCTATGCCATTAAGTTTTTCGGCAAGTTCCTCTTCACCTGCTAAGTTAATATTTACCTTGTCAGACTGCTCATGGTTAGTTGATGGTGAGTTATTACTTACTTGTTTTTCTTGAGTGACAGCCGTAGTGGCTTTTTCTGGCTCAATTTTCTTAGCCAAAGAAAAAGAAGAAAATGAGCATAATAAAGAAAGGAGCAGAACAATACCTAATCTGCATTTATTGACTGAATTCCATAACATATTTGTTCTCCTGTGTATGTTGAGACACAACGATGCCATAGAAAAATATGGAACACTTTTTAATAAAATTAAAAATACGAAAGGCCACCCAAAGGTGGCCTTCTATTCATAACGTTACAATTTTACTTGCAAAGCTGCTCGCAATTATTCAATATTCAGCACTTCAATTTTTGCATTTTCACGCAAGTTAAGCATCAAAGCTTCGTTAACCGCAGAACTCATAGCGCCTTGGTATTCACGAGTTAGTTGTTTTAACTCGTCATCCGTTGGCTGACCTAATGTTACTTTATCTAGCTGAATAACCACATAGTTATCAGACTCATCACGCGCAAGTGCGTAGCTTGGTTTACCATCAACAGGTTGTGGCATTTCCATTGTCGCATTGATAACCGCTGTTTGTGGCATTAAACGAGAAACGGTTTGAGCATCAGAGAATTTAACACCCGTGGCACTTAGAGCTTCAGCCCCTTTACCCGCTTTTAACTCAGTAAGTAATTTATCGCCCGTAGCTTTCAACTCTGCTTCGGCTTTTTGGCGTTTAACCAGTGTTTCAATTTCTGACTTAACCTGTTCAAAAGGTTCAACACTTTCAGGTTTGTACTCTGTAACACGCACAACAAATGCACGGTCACCTTCCACGTTAATAACGTCTGAGTTGATTCCTTTAGAACCATTTTTATCCACTAAACGATCGCTAAATACTTCACTGACCACTTTAGGGAAATTAAGCGCAGCAGGTGGGTTTGTTCTATCAAACCAATCCGTTGTCACAGCCTTCAAACCAGATACAGATTCAACTGATACTAATGATTCCATATCACTCGTGGCCGCTTCACTGACTTTTTGCTGTAAATCATAGAATTGCTTAATGTTTTTATCTTGAAGTAAGCTAGTTTTAATGCTTTCTTCTACTTGTTCAAACGGTTTAATAGATTCTGGCTTAATATCATCTAAACGAAAAATAACATAGCTATTTTGTGATTTAACAGGTGCCGAAAGCTGCCCTTTTTCTGTTAATTTAGCATCCACAATTTCGCTTGGCGTTGATGCAGCTTCCATCCAACCAATCAGGCCTTTTTGCCCTGCACTGAATTTATCCGTTGATTTTTCAGCGGCTAACGTTGCAAAGTCTGCACCTTGTTTTAATTCATCCAGAATATCATTCGCTTCTTTTTCAGAAGCAACCTGAATCATACTGTACTGCTTTTGCTCTGCTTGAGTATAATTTTTCAGGTTTTGCTCATAATAGGTTTTTACTTCTTCATCAGACACTGTCGCTGGTGCCATCGATGCTGCATCCATTTCAACATAGCTTACTTGCACCTTCTCAGGTGAAATAAAGCTATTTTGGTTAGCATCATAATAGGACTTTAATTCTTCTTCAGAGGCTGTTTGTTTTGCTTGAACCTCTGCTAAATCTAAAATTGCAGTGCGAATTTCACGCTCTTGCATAAATAATTCAGCATACGCTTTAACTTCAGATGGTAAAGCGAAATCCGTTCCAGTAAAAGTTTTGGCTAGCTGAGCACGTGTAAGATCTTGGCGAATTTGAGCCGCAAGGCTATCTGCATTAATGTTGTTACGGCTTAAGATCTCACGATATTTTTCGCTATCAAACCGGCCATCTGTTTGGAAAACAGGCATTGAGAAAATATATTGCTCAATTTGCTGATCGCTTGCTGAGAGTTGTAGTTCATTAGCATACTGATTAATCAATTCATTGTTAATCAAGTTATCAAGAGCTTGGCGGCGCAGTAAATTCATGCTTTCTTCATTACTAGCGACTTCTGAAAATTTATCCCCCAGGTACTCTTGTAATGATTGGCGCTCTTGTTGAAAAGCCTGCTGTAGCTGCTCTCGGCTTATTGACTGCCCGTTAACTTCAGCGGCATTATTTGCACTGTTGCCACCAAGGCCACCCATCATAACGCCACCCAACACGAATGAAAGGATAATCAGCGCCAGTATTATTTTGAGCAAAGGACTATTCGCCTTTGTGCGTAAATTTTCCATCATAAAAAGGCTTAACTCCGCTTTGTTGAATTCAATTTCCTGATAATACGCTAATCTTAACTCAGAAAGAAAAAAAAGCGCACCATTTCAATGGTGCGCTTATATATTAGCTGATTAAAGACATTCCGTCAGTTTGAGTTTTCGCAAAAATACGAGAAAGACAAACTTAAATACCTAATTAGCTATTTACAGCGTCTTTAAGACCCTTACCTGGACGGAAAGCAGGAACTTTCGCCGCAGCTATTTTAATTTCTTTACCCGTTTGAGGGTTACGGCCTGTACGTGCTGCACGCTCACGAACAGAGAAAGTCCCAAAGCCAACTAGAGCAACATCGTCCCCTTTACTCAAAGAACCCGTTACGGTAGCAACGAACGCGTCAACAACACGACCTGCTGCAGCTTTAGAAATATTCGCATCAGAAGCGATTTGATCAATCAGTTGAGCTTTATTCACTCTTATCATCCCCATATTAGTTGGACTATAAATCTCTTAATTAACTATAGCAGTTATTAGTATAGTTAATTAATGATGCAGCCGTTATATCAATCCTGATTACCAATGGCAAGAGAACAGATTGCATACAAACAATTATCAGAATCATCGTTAAATTAGCGATGAAAAAAAAGGCTGACAAGCCCTAAATTAGCTGTCAGCCTTAATTTTATACAAACTTCTTGATTCAGCTCACTCTTTTAGCTTTCTTTTTAACTACTTCAGCTCCAAAAGGAGGATTAACTAAAGCCAAAGATAAGACTTCTTCAATCGTTTTCACAGGGTGAATTTCAAGATCTGCGATCACATTTTGAGGAATTTCTTCTAAATCACGTTCGTTTTCTTTAGGAATTAATACTGTTTTAATCCCTCCACGGTGTGCCGCCAATAATTTCTCTTTTAAGCCACCAATTGGGAAAACTAACCCTCTTAATGTAATTTCACCCGTCATAGCAACATCTGCTCTCACCGGATTACCCGTTAGGCAAGAAACTAATGCTGTAGACATCGCAATACCTGCACTTGGACCATCTTTTGGCGTTGCCCCTTCAGGTACGTGCACATGGATATCGCGTTTTTCATAAAAATCGCTATTAATACCCAGTTTTTCCGCTCGAGCTCTAACAACCGTTAATGCGGTTTGAATAGACTCTTGCATCACTTCACCTAAAGAACCGGTATAGGTTAGTTTGCCTTTACCGGGCACACAAGCAGTTTCAATCGTGAGTAAGTCACCACCAACTTCAGTCCAAGCAAGGCCTGTAACTTGCCCAACACGGTTTTCTGTGTCTGCTTGGCCGTAATCAAAACGACGAACTCCCAGATAATCTTTCAGGTTGTCCGCATTGATTTCAATGTGCTTGAGCTTTTTGTCCATAAGTAGCGCTTTAACCGCTTTACGGCATAATTTAGAGATTTCGCGCTCTAAACCACGAACTCCAGCCTCACGAGTGTAATAACGAATGATGCTCATTAAAGCACTATCATCGATAGTTAACTCATTCTTTTTCAACGCATTACGTTCAATCTGCTTAGACAGCAAATGTCTTTTCGCAATATTCAGTTTTTCATCTTCTGTATAACCAGAAAGGCGAATCACTTCCATACGATCTAACAATGGTGCAGGGATGTTCATTGAGTTCGATGTTGCAACGAACATCACATCAGACAAATCGTAATCCACTTCTAAGTAGTGGTCGTTAAAGGCAATATTTTGTTCTGGATCAAGCACCTCTAGTAATGCAGAGGCTGGGTCGCCACGCATATCAGATGACATTTTATCAATTTCATCCAGTAAAAATAGTGGGTTTTTGACGCCTACTTTTGCCATCTTTTGGATCAGCTTACCTGGCATTGAACCAATATAAGTACGACGGTGACCACGGATTTCAGCTTCATCGCGCACCCCACCTAATGCCATACGTGTATATTGGCGACCCGTAGCCTTAGCAATAGATTGCCCCAAAGAGGTTTTACCTACACCCGGAGGCCCAACCAAGCAAAGGATTGGCCCTTTAATTTTACTGACGCGGCTTTGCACTGCCAGATACTCTAAAATACGGTCTTTCACACGCTCTAAACCGTAGTGGTCGGTATCTAACACTTCTTGTGCTTTAACTAAGTCTTTTTTGACTTTGCTACGTTTATGCCATGGAACCTGCACCATCCAATCAATATAGCTACGGACAACAGTAGCTTCTGCTGACATCGGAGACATCATTTTCAGCTTCTGCAATTCTGCTTCGGCTTTTTCTTGTGCCTCTTTTGGCATTTTCGCTTCTTCGATTTTACGTTTTAGCGATTCATATTCGTCTGGCGCATCATCCATTTCACCCAGCTCTTTCTGAATAGCTTTCATTTGCTCATTCAGATAATACTCGCGCTGGCTTTTTTCCATCTGTTTTTTAACGCGGTTACGAATGCGTTTTTCCACTTGCAGCAACTCAGTTTCTGACTCCATCATGGCCATCAAAAACTCTACGCGTTCAGCAATATTTGCCATTTCTAAAACGCGTTGTTTATCTGCTAATTTTAATGGCATATGAGAGGCAATGGTATCTGCCAGTTTATCTAGCTGATCTTGTTCAATTGCATGTAACGCAGTTAGTACTTCAGGTGGAATCTTTTTATTCAGTTTTATATAGCTTTCAAACTGACTAACAATAGTGCGATACAATACTTCGTTTTCTTTTTCATCAAGTGCATCTGATGATTGAGAACCCGCTGCCGTTTCATCATACGGTGCGTGTTCAGATTCACTATTTTGCTCTGTTGCCAAATACTCTGCTTGCGCTAAGAAATATTCGCCATTATCTGTCAAACTGGTAATACGTGCGCGTCGTAGCCCTTCAACGAGGACCTTAACTGTACCATCAGGCAGTTTTAGCATCTGGATAACGGATGCAACTGTACCGACAGCAAATAAATCATTCACCCCTGGCTCATCAGTCGAGGCTTCTTTTTGTGCAACCAGCATTACCTGCTTGTCATGATCCATCGCTGCTTCCAGACTGTGAATGGATTTTTCACGTCCAACAAACAGTGGGATCACCATATGTGGGTATACCACTACATCACGCAGAGGCAATACTGGTATTTCAATGCGTTCGGAACGCTCAGGATTCATAAAGCTCTCTCTTCGTTTAGCTCACGCTAGTTTAAGGGTTTCTGTCTCTTGCTTTAAAATTGCTTTCTAAAACAAGGAAACCACACCTCAGAATATAAACTATATGGGGACAAGATTTTAGCATTCAATGGCTAGTTGAACATAAAAAACAAAATGAGGGAAACCCCTCATTTCGTTTGATTAACTATTGAACGTTTTATATGGGATTAGTTATCGCCGGAAGCTTGAGCATCAGGTTTGCTATATATCAATAGCGGCTCTGATTGCTCATTAATGACGTTTTCATCAACGACAACTTTTTCAACATTACTCATTGAAGGAAGGTCATACATCGTATTTAACAATGCAGCTTCAACAATAGAACGTAAACCACGAGCTCCGGTTTTACGTGCCATGGCTTTCTTAGCGATGGCTTTTAATGCTTCCTCACGGAACTCAAGCTCTGTATTTTCAAGACTAAATAAGGCTTGGTATTGCTTAGTTAATGCGTTTTTAGGTTCTTTCAGAATCTGAATTAATGCTTCTTCACTTAATTCAGTTAATGTTGCAACAACAGGCAAGCGACCAATAAACTCAGGGATTAAACCAAATTTAATTAAATCTTCTGGTTCTGCCTGCGTTAACAATTCGCCTTCCGTTGCTTTATCTGATTCACCTTTCACTTCTGCAGCAAAACCGATACCTGAACGGGTATTTAAACGCTGACCGATCACTTTATCGAGCCCTGCAAATGCCCCGCCACAAATGAAGAGGATCTTTGAGGTATCAACCTGCAAAAACTCTTGCTGAGGGTGCTTACGTCCCCCTTGTGGTGGTACTGCCGCAACAGTTCCTTCAATTAGTTTCAGAAGTGCTTGTTGCACACCTTCACCGGAAACGTCACGGGTAATTGATGGGTTATCTGATTTACGTGAAATTTTATCAATTTCATCAATGTATACGATACCACGTTGGGCTTTTTCAACATCGTAATCGCATTTTTGCAGTAATTTTTGAATAATATTTTCAACGTCTTCACCAACATAACCAGCTTCAGTTAATGTCGTTGCATCAGCCATTGTAAATGGTACATCCAAATAACGCGCTAAAGTTTCAGCTAAAAGTGTTTTACCACTACCTGTTGGTCCAATTAGCAAAATATTACTTTTACCTAATTCAACACCATCACTGGTTTTATCACCATTACGTAAGCGCTTGTAATGGTTATATACCGCAACAGCTAAAACTTTTTTCGCTTTTTCTTGACCGATGACATAGTCGTCAAGATGCTGCCGAATTTCATGTGGTGTAGGCAGTTCACTACGCTCACGATGCGGCGTAAGTTCTTTGATTTCTTCACGGATGATATCGAGACATAAATCTACGCATTCATCACAAATATAGACTGACGGACCGGCAATCAGCTTACGTACTTCATGCTGACTTTTTCCGCAGAAAGAGCAGTAAAGCAGTTTTCCTGTCCCCTCTTTGCGTTTATCTGTCATCAGTTGACCTCACTTTTATCCATATTGTTTCGTTTTCGTTGATTAAAAAAACAAAACAACGATTTTCTTTAAAATAGTTTATGGTATGAACTAATTATACCAAAAGTTAACCCATTAACGGCTACTATAAATTTGGTCGACTAAACCATACTCTTTTGCTTCATTTGCAGATAAGAAACGGTCACGCTCTGTGTCTCGAGTAATTTCTTCAATGGATTTTCCCGTATGCAGAGCCATTAACTCGTTCATTCGAGATTTCACTTTAAGAATCTCTTGGGCATGGATTTCGATATCTGACGCTTGGCCTTGATAACCCCCTAACGGTTGGTGGATCATCACGCGTGAATTTGGTAAGCAGAAACGTTTACCTTTGGTGCCCGCCGTCAATAAAAAAGCTCCCATGGAACAAGCTTGCCCCATACAAATAGTGCTTACATCAGGCTTGATAAACTGCATCGTATCGTAAATTGACATTCCTGCGGTAATAACGCCACCTGGTGAATTAATATACAAATGAATATCTTTTTCAGGGTTTTCTGCTTCAAGAAATAACATCTGAGCGACGATTAAATTCGCCATATGGTCTTCCACTTGACCGGTCAGGAAGATAATACGTTCTTTTAATAGACGTGAGTAAATATCATACGAGCGCTCACCACGAGAAGTTTGCTCTATGACCATAGGCACAAGGGCCATTTGAGATGCTAATTGTTCCTGACTGCCAAAATGTGACATCGAAATCTCCTATTAAAAACGTTCTGGTGCTTGCGCCTAATTTGCTGTCTGCCTGCTATTTTGAGCAGAGATCATGCCACAAACAACGGTTTTAAAAAATTCCTGTGTCTGCAGGCTCTTTCAATTCTCTTATTTTTCTAGTTTAGCTAATATTTAACCAAATAACTGCAGAAATAAGAAGAAAATGCAGCTAAGTATGCTGCAGTAAATAAGACGCTCTTTAAAAGAGTTTAACACAAGTCTATTGGGTTACATGGAATTATACCATTAGAAAACCATACTTGATTTTCAAGGGAAACAAAATAACTCAGTTGGTTAATATCACCGTTTTCGACAATGTTAAGCTATTCAAAATAGTTCAAATTGCAATTAAAATCCCATTTAGACTACTTGAAGTATAGATAATATAATTAGGGTTTAAATGTGTTTTTCAAGGGTATCCTAATTAAATTCGCTAAAGTGATAATTTAAAGGCTTTAATTGACAAAAAACCCGTAGCAGTACACCACGGGTTTCATTATTTTATACAGCAAGAAAAAATTAACCTGCTTGAACTTGGTTCATCAGTTCAGTGAAGTTAGTTTCTTTTTCTGTCACTTTAGCAACTGCCAATACAGTTTCAACAGCTTGTTCTTCTAAAGCTAAATTACGAACGCTGTTCATCAGCTCTTCGTTTTTGCTGTAGTATTCGATAACTTCAGCTGGATCTTCATACGCAGAAGCCATTTCTTCAATCAGCGCTTTAACACGATCTTCATCAGCTTTCAGTTCGTTTTTGTTGATCACTTCGCCTAACAGCAGACCAATCACTACGCGACGTTTTGCTTGTTCTTCAAACAGTTCACGAGGTAATTCCATCGCTTGTTTTTCGTCGCCACCAAAGCGTTGTGCCGCTTGACGACGCAGAACATCAATTTCACCATCAACAACTGCAGCTGGAACTTCGATGTCATTCGCTTTGATTAAGCCATCAAGAACTTGTGCTTTAACACGGTTACGCACGGCATTTTTCAGCTCACGTTCCATGTTTTTACGTACTTCTGCACGCAGGCCATCTAAAGAACCATCAGCGATACCAAAACGCTTGATAAATTCTTCAGTGAATTCAGGCAGTTCACGTTGTTCTACTTTCTTCAGAACGATAGCAAATTTCGCAGCTTTACCTTTCAGGTTTTCAGCATGGTAGTCTTCTGGGAAGTTAACTTCGATATCGAATTCTTCACCCGCTTTATGACCAACAACACCTTCTTCGAAACCTGGGATCATACGACCTTCGCCCATAACCAGAGCGAAATCTTCTGCTTTGCCGCCTTCGAATTCTTCACCATCGATAGAACCGGTAAAGTTGATAGTGATGCGAGAGTCAGCTTCTGCTGCCGCTTCAACTTCTTTCCACTGCGCTTGTTGCTTACGCAGAGTTTCTAACATATTTTCCAGATCTTCGTCTTTTACAGAAACTGCTGGTTTTTCAACTTCAATAGTTTCTAAACCTGCTAATTCGATTTCTGGGTAAACTTCGAATTCAACTGAATAAACAAAATCTTTACCATCTTCGAGTTGCTCAGGCTTGTAGCTAGGCGCACCCGCTGGATTGATTTTTTGTTCAATAATTGCGTTGATGAAGTTACGTTGCATTACATCGCCCAGAACGTCTTGCATAACAGACGCGCCATAACGCTGTTTAACGATGTTCATTGGTACTTTTCCTTTACGGAAACCATCAACACGTACTTTTTTAGCAACACTAACTAATTCGCTATTAACTGCTTTTTCAATATCAGTGGCAGGAACGGTGATTGTTACACGACGCCCAAGGCCTTGAGTCGTTTCAACAGAAACTTGCATCTTCTTACCTCAAAATAAATCTTAGTGATCGGTCTACTCCAGAGTTATGCCATTAAATCATAATGGCTGTCTCCCTTCCAGAACCGGGGGGCGTTACTTTCGTAACGGTCAATCCCTGATATCAGAAGCGTCCCGAAACCTTACTGAAAATTAGACGCAGCATTATACCGATGCATGCGCCCTGAGTCGAGAAAAGCTGAGAAAAGAAGCGTTTTTTCCTCATTATTTGTGACTTTTCTGACTAAATTTTTTGTTTTTTCACCTAAAGTGAAGAAAAAATATTCACCAAGCTCATCATTGAGCATGGCTGATTATGTAAAGCATAGTCTCAGTGTATTAACTGAAATGAAAAACTACCGATTAACACCGCCAACACCACGACAAGCTGGTGATTTTAACGCAGTGTCAGCAAGCTCATTCCACTCTTGTTGAGTATATGTATGCAAAGCAAGGGCATGGATCCCTCCCGATAATTCGTCCGCTAAAATAGCATAAATTTCGCGGTGACGGGCAAGCATTCGTTTATTTTCAAATTTATCACTCACTAAAATAACTTTGAAATGGCTTTCAGACCCCGGTAACACATTGTGTTGGTGGCTTTCATTAATGACCTCCAAATGTGTAGGTTCAAAAGCAACGTGTAACTTTTGGTTCACGAGAGATTGCATACTTTGAGCTGCATTAGCGACCATAAAATGTTCCTTAATTAAAAATTATGCCCAGAGGCAATTATTTTTATTGTACGCGTTGATTATTGCTATCTTCTTATTATAGAAATATCCGATAATAACTTACCAATGTTATGATAGCGGCACATTGATGCGAATTTTTTCAAAAATTGTTGTCTAATAGTTCAGGATAAATAAGCCGCTAAGCTTTATATTGAACGACGGATACCCGCACCATAACGAAACATTTTCAATTAGGAAAGATGAACTGGAAAAAATTATGTTAAGAAAACTGTGTTTTCCACTTTTAGGGTTATTTCTTCTTGCGGGCTGTGCAACCAGCAGCAATACATTATCACTAGAGCCTAAGATAGCTTTACCTGCGAAAAACCCTACACTGAATGCAACTTCAATTAGTGTCAGCAGTGTCGATAACCGTACGAATAAATCCTTAGCAGAAGTTAATCGTAATGGTAGTTTAGTTGTACTGAACCCTTCACGCGATCCTCGTTATCTGATGCAAGAAGCCGTCGAAAAGCAAATGGCTGCACGTGGGTTTATGGTGACATCACCGGCAAATGTGAATTTAGTCGTTCAATTGAATAAACTCGATACCAAAGTAAGTGAAGGCAGCCTGCGCCATAATATTACTGTAAACTCCAGTGTCAGTATTATTGCAACAGCGCCAAATGGCTCGACAAAAACACGTTCATTTACCCGTAATTTTAATACACAAGAATTATTGGCTGCCAATAATGCCAAGATAGAAACGGCTATCAATAGCGCATTAACTGATTTAATTGCAGATATGGCAACAGACCAAGAAATCACCGATTTTATCAGACAAAATTCACGCTATTAATTGAGCAATCATTATCATTAAGTATTAAGCTACCTAAGCTCTCATTGATTGAGCTTGGGTAGCATAGCGCAGCCAATACCTCTGCAGCGCAATGTATTGCAGCAATATCACACTGGCTTAGAGGGAAATAATGCCTCGTTTTACTCTACCAAATAACATCACTTTAATCCTTTTAGGCTTTGTTTCTGGTCTACCTTTAGCTTTAACTGCAGGTACATTACAAGCTTGGCTAACTGTTGAAAATGTCGATATAAAAACCATTGGTTTCTTTTCATTAGTCGGACAGGCTTATGTGTTGAAATTTCTTTGGTCTCCAATGATGGACCGCTATACCCCACCCTTTCTTGGTCGTCGAAGAGGATGGCTATTAACCACTCAAATTCTGTTGATTATCAGCATTGCCGCTATGGGCTTTATGAATCCGTCAGAACATTTGTGGTACCTTGCTGCACTGGCGGTCACTGTTGCATTTTGTTCAGCCTCGCAAGACATTGTTTTTGATGCTTATAAAACCGACTTGCTGAGTGCAGAAGAACGTGGAATTGGCGCTGCAACCTCAGTTATGGGTTACCGGATCAGTATGTTAGTCTCAGGCGGCCTTGCACTTTGGTTAGCGGATAAGTTTTTAACGTGGAAACAACTTTATTTAGTCATGGCAGGGCTAATGATTATCGGTGTTATTGCTACATTACTTGCGAAAGAACCCGAAGAGAGTTGTGCTGCGCCAACGTCACTAAAAAAAGCGATTTACGAACCACTCGCTGAATTCTTTAGCCGGAACAATGCTTGGCTAATCTTACTACTGTTAGTTTTTTACAAACTTGGTGACGCCTTTGTGATGGCGCTCAACACCAATTTTCTATTAAATGCCCTTGGTTTTAGTTTAAGTGAAGTGGGTACCGTCAATAAAACTGTCGGTATGGCCGCAACCATTATTGGGGCGTTACTTGGTGGTTACTTAATGAAAAACATGAGCTTATTTAAAGCTCTGTTTATTTTTGGGCTTCTACAAGGTGGCTCTAATATAGGCTATTGGTTCTTAGCGATAACACCACCTCATATCCTAACCATGGGGTCGATTATATTTCTAGAAAATATCTTTTCTGGTATGGGAACCGCTGCTTTTGTCGCCCTATTAATGACACTATGTAATAAATCGTTATCCGCAACGCAATTTGCACTTCTTTCCGCTCTTTCGGCTGTAGGCCGTGTTTATATTGGCCCAGTTGCGAGTATTTTCGTCAGTAATTATGGCTGGCCACTATTCTACCTTATTTCAATCGCAGTTGCGGTTCCGGGTGTTTTGCTTTTATTAGCTTGCCGGACATCCCTAATATACACACAAGCAACAGGGTTATTTCAGCGGCGCCAGCTGTATGCAAAAGGCTATCGCATTGCCGTATATGCACTTATTACTGCCGTTAGCTTCCTTGCTATTTGGTTACTTTCATTACTTGTATTTTCATTTAGTGGTATGAAAGTTTATCTATTTACTACACAAATTGAATTTTGGCTGAGTTTACCTCACTACCAAAATCTTATTTTTAATACTGGCATTAGTATTGGTGCTATCAGCCTAGTTATTGGTGGTAGTTTAGACTACCTCGCCGTTCGCAAGACAGTACAACAATAACCCTTTCTATACTTTTCTCATTAACCCAACGATTACCTAAATAAAGTTTACTTATTTAGGTAATTTGATCTTTACCTATAAATTAGATCCAAATAACAAAACAAAGCGATAATGTCAAAATATCGTGATTGCGATCACTTCATACGTGCAAAATATTTCTTAATTGCAACTTTCAAGTCTAATATATCACAAGTTATAAATTGGTTAGCTAAAATGTTAATAACTAACGCTTTACTAAACCCCATTAATCTATAAGTGAAAATAATCTATATATGAAAAAAATCATTTACATTGCCACCTTAATTTCTCTAGCAGGTACGGCATATTCTGACGATATTATTGGCTATAAAAATGGCTTTGCTGATGTCAATGTAAACTATTTAGATTGGTCACATCGTACTGAAAATAAAACAGAAAATACGACACGTAAAAAAGACTTTGCCTATATTGAACTTGAAGGAGGTGCCAATTTTAATTGGGGGGAGTTATATGGTTTTTTTGATCTCGAAAACCCATTCCACAGCCAACACACCGATTCAGGACGAAATAAACGTTATACCATTAAAACAACAGGCCGCTTTTATTTAGGTGACACTGGTTTCAACCTATATGGCCATGTTTATGGTACTTGGTCATTACCTGGTGCCAAATATGGTGGTAATTTCCATGATGTGAACACTTTATATGGTATTGGCTATAACACGGCATTCGGTGACTTATGGTTTAAACCTTTTATTGCCCTTAATTACACCGACCAGACATTCTATTCAGGTAATAATGGATATGTCGCGGGTTGGGTAGCCGGCTATAATTTCAGCGTATTTGACGAAAATTTCATGATAACGAACTGGCATGAAATGGAGTTTGCTAGGAACAAACGCTATAACGGAGGCAAGAGTAATGGCATAAATGGCGCTCTCGCTTTTTGGTGGAATGCCACAAACCATGTTTCTGCTGGGGTACAATACCGCTATGCTGATAATAAATTAGGCGATACTTTCTACCAAGATGCAATCATTTATACATTAAAGTATACCTTTTAGCGCTCGATAGAGAATTGTATCAGAGTTAATAGTTTTCTTTTTTTTATCAGTAAAATAAGAATTTTTTTTATGATTTAGCCGATAAAGCAACCAAAATAGCTTTATCGGCAATAAAAACTGTAACTTCCCTTAGCATATTGCTAATCATTTATATCAGTTTCACTGTTTTTTCATTTCTTTTGTATATATTTTTCTTTGAAAAATTACTAAGATAATTTACTATTAATTGAGTTTTATCAATGCATACTTATAAACCTCATCAATTTTAACGTTTTCTTTATAAGCTCTTTACATGTGATCATATTAACATAAAGAGCTAACAATTCCGTTTCTTTGCCTTACAATCATTTACACTCGCATAACCTTACCGTAAAATGCCCGCACTGATGAAACGACAATTAGAATCTTTGTCATTTGGGGTCGTGGATGAGACTTATGAACTACAAAAAAAGCATTGGAGCAATCTCACTCGTTGTAGCTACCTTACTATTAGGTGGTTGCGATATGGTGTTGATGGATCCAAAAGGCGCCGTTGGCGTTAAACAAAAAGAGCTAATTCTTATTGCAATTGGCTTAATGCTACTTGTTGTTATTCCTGTTATTTTCATGACGATTATCTTCGCAAGAAAATACCGTGAATCCAACACGTCAGCTACTTACCGTCCTAACTGGGCTCACTCGAATAAAATTGAGTTAGTCTGCTGGACTGTTCCTATCATCATTATCATTATTCTGGGTGCTATCACTTGGAAGACGACACATGAGCTGGACCCGTATCAGCCATTAGTGAGTGATCAGGAACCTGTCACTATTGAAGTTATTTCCGCTGACTGGAAATGGATATTCATTTATCCAGAGCAAGGAATTGCAACAGTTAATGAAATCGCATTCCCTACAGGTGTGCCAGTTAACTTCAAAATCACGTCAGATTCGGTGATGAACTCCTTCTTCATTCCATCTTTAGGTGGCCAAATCTACGCGATGGCGGGTATGCAAACAAAGCTTCACTTAATCGCTAACGAACCAGGTACTTATAAAGGCTTCTCTGCAAGCTACAGTGGCCACGGTTTCTCTGATATGAAGTTTAATGCTATTGCAACTCCAGATCGTCAAGGTTTTGATGAGTGGGTACAAAAGGTAAAAGCTTCTCCTAAAACAATGGACACCATGCAGGCATTCGACGAAGTCGCTAAGCCAAGCATGAACGTTCCTGTTACCTACTTCTCTAGCGTGAAGCCTAAACTTTATGAAGATATCGTTCTGAAGTTTGGTCATGAGCACCATAAAGGTCACGCTCCTGTAGAAAATCAAAGTCATTCAATGACTGACCATAACGATGCTACAGGCAATTCAATGCAAATGAGCCACAGTGCTCATGCAGCAGGCGCTGAGGAATAAGGGCATGTTCGGAAAATTAACACTAGATGCAGTTCCGCTCCATGAGCCGATTATCGTTGTTACACTGATTGCTATTGTCCTTGGTGGGCTTGGCTTAGTCGGTGTGATCTCCTACTTCGGTAAGTGGAAATGGCTGTGGAAAGAATGGTTAACCTCTGTTGACCATAAGAAAATTGGTGTCATGTACATCATTGTGGCGATGGTCATGTTATTCCGTGGCTTCGCTGATGCAATCATGATGCGTGGGCAGCAAGTTCTAGCTTCTGCTGGCCAAGAGGGTTTCTTAAATCCTCATCACTATGACCAAATCTTTACCGCGCACGGCGTTATCATGATTTTCTTCATGGCAACTCCATTCGTTGTTGGTCTTATGAACTTAGTTGTACCTCTGCAAATTGGTGCACGAGATGTGGCGTTCCCATTCCTTAACTCATTGAGCTTCTGGTTCTTTGTTGTTGGTGTTGTATTAATCAACATCTCTCTAGGGGTAGGTGAATTCGCACAGACTGGTTGGTTGGCTTATCCGCCGTTATCAGGCTTGGAGTACAACCCTGGGGTCGGGGTCGATTACTGGCTCTGGAGTCTCCAGATATCCGGGATTGGTACACTATTAACAGGGGTTAACTTCATCGCGACTATTATCCGTATGCGTACGCCGGGTATGTCGATGATGAAAATGCCTGTATTCAGCTGGGCTGCGTTATGTACTAACGTATTGATTGTTGCTGCTTTCCCTATCTTAACTGTTACATTAACGCTTCTGACGTTAGACCGTTATTTAGGCACCCATTTCTTCACTAATGATATGGGCGGCAACATGATGATGTACATCAACCTGATTTGGGCATGGGGTCACCCTGAGGTGTATATCCTTGTTCTGCCTGTGTTCGGTGTATTCTCTGAAGTTGCAGCAACCTTCTCGAAAAAACGTTTATTCGGTTATACCTCATTAGTTTGGGCGACAATCGTGATTACCGTTATGTCCTTCATCGTTTGGTTGCACCACTTCTTTACGATGGGTTCAGGAGCGAACGTTAACGCCTTCTTTGGTATCGCCACAATGATTATCGCAATCCCTACAGGGGTTAAGATTTTCAACTGGTTGTTTACCATGTACCAAGGTCGTATCGAATTTAAATCACCTATGCTGTGGACTATCGGTTTCATCATCACCTTCTCTGTCGGTGGTATGACGGGTGTTCTGCTTGCTGTTCCAGGTGCAAACTTCGTTCTGCATAACAGTTTATTCCTGATTGCTCACTTCCATAACGTTATTATTGGTGGTGTTGTATTCGGATGCTTCGCGGGTATGACTTACTGGTTCCCGAAAGCATATGGCTTCACGCTAAATGAGAAATGGGGTGTTCGTGCCTTCTGGTTCTGGATCATCGGTTTCTTCATGGCCTTTATGCCACTGTATATTCTTGGCTTTATGGGTATGACCCGTCGTTTAAGTCAGAATATTGACCCGACTTACCACACAATGCTAGTTGTTGCTGCGGGTGGTGCTGCGTTAATCGCAATCGGTATTGCATGCCAAGTTATCCAAATCATCGTGAGTATCCGTGACCGTCATGAAAACCGTGATTTAACCGGTGACCCATGGGGTGGACGTACACTTGAGTGGGCGACATCTTCTCCACCACCATTCTATAACTTTGCGATTGAACCTCACGTTCAAACTCGTGATGCGTGGTGGGATCTAAAAGAAAAAGGCCTTGCTCACAAGAAACCGGCTTCATATGAAGAAATTCATATGCCGAAAAATACAGGCGCTGGCGTTATTATCGCTGCATTTAGCTTGGTTTTAGGTTTCGCAATGATCTGGCACATCTGGTGGCTCGCAATCATTGGTTTCGGTGGAATGATCGTAACTTGGATTGCAAAAAGCTTCGACGAAGATGTTGATTACTACGTACCTGTGGCTGAAATCGAAGAAATCGAGAATAAGCACTTTGAAGAATTGCGTAAGGCAGGTGTGAACGATGTCAACTAATACAATGACTAACCAAAATATCGCCCATGCTGAGCATGGGCACCACGATACAGGTGGAACAAAAGTATTCGGTTTCTGGCTCTATATTATGAGCGACTTGATTCTGTTTGCTTGTTTGTTTGCTACCTATGTTGTTTTGGCCGATGGAACTGCCGGCGGACCAGCTGGTAAAGATATCTTCAGTCTGAAGTTCGTATTAGGCGAAACCTTCTTACTGTTAGTGAGTAGTATTACTTACGGCTTCGCAATGATCGCGATGCATAAAGGTAAGATTGCTGCCGTTAACTTATGGCTGTTTGCAACGTTCCTGTTAGGCCTTGGCTTCGTGATCATGGAAGTCTATGAGTTCCATGAACTGATCGCAGAAGGCTTTGGCCCTGACCGTAGCGGTTTCTTATCTGGCTTCTTTGCACTTGTTGCAACACACGGTCTACACGTAACAGCAGGTCTGATTTGGATTATCATTATGATGATTCAAGTGACTCGCCGTGGCTTAACTGATGTCAATAAAACACGTTTAAACTGCCTAAGTTTGTTCTGGCACTTCTTAGACGTTGTTTGGATTTGTGTATTTACCGTTGTTTATCTTCTGGGGGCTATTTAAATGAGTCATGCAAAAGATGCTCACACTGGAGCAAGCCACGGTAGCGTTAAAACATACCTAATTGGCTTTATTCTATCAGTTATCCTGACAGTGATTCCTTTCTGGATGGTGATGGAAGGTACAGCGTCAACCTCAGCAATCCTTTGGACTGTAGTAGGTATGGCTGTTGTGCAAATTCTAGTTCATTTGGTTTGTTTTTTACATATGAATACATCATCAGATGAGCGCTGGAATTTAGTTGCCTTCCTGTTCACGATGCTAATTGTTGGTATCGTGGTCATCGGCTCGCTGTGGATTATGTACAACCTGAACATCAATATGATGCTCGACTAAAGAGTTGCCGATATGTTTAAGCAATACCTGCAAGTGACCAAACCAGGAATTATATTCGGAAACTTGATTTCTGTGATCGGTGGTTTTTTATTGGCTTCAAAAGGGTCAATTGATTACCCACTGTTCGTTGCGACTTTGCTGGGTGTATCACTGGTCGTGGCTTCTGGTTGTGTTTTTAACAACTACATCGACCGTGATATCGACCGTATCATGGAGAGAACGAAGAATCGCCCTTTAGTTAAAGGGTTGATTGATCCGAAAGTTAGCCTGATTTACGCTGCTGCATTGGGTATTGCTGGTATGGTGCTGCTACTTGTAGCAGCCAATGCGCTGGCAATGCTGCTTGCAGTTATCGGTTTCATTGTTTATGTAGGTGTTTATAGCCTATATATGAAACGTAAATCCGTTTATGGCACGCTGATTGGCAGCCTTTCAGGCGCAGCACCACCGGTTATCGGTTACTGCGCTGTTACAAATGAATTCGATATGGGTGCTCTTATCCTGTTATTGATATTCAGTTTGTGGCAGATGCCTCATTCTTATGCCATTGCTATCTTCCGTTTTAAGGATTACAAAGCCGCAAACATTCCTGTGTTACCGGTTATTAAAGGAATTTCCGTCGCGAAGACGCACATTTTCCTGTATATCCTAGCGTTTATGGTCGCAACATTAATGTTAGCTATCAGCGGATACGCGGGCTATAAGTACCTCATCGTAGGTGCAGCAGTCAGCTTATGGTGGCTAGGTATGGCAATTTCGGGTTTCAAAACCGAAAATGACGACCGAGTCTGGGCAAGAAAACTATTCATCTTCTCAATCGTAGCAATTACTTCATTGAGTGTAATGATGTCAGTTGATCCTATAGTCTCAAGCGATACTGTTATAGCTCTCGTCAGATAACTTATCTGTTTACTGATGATAACAATGTCTAAACGGCGGGCCTTCCCCGCCGTTTTTATTTGTCTCTAACTGCTTTTACAACTCACTTTTACTTATTCTGCCTATCCTTATGAATCTATTTTATGGTTAAATAGCCGCTTGCCATTGATAAGCTAGATATTAAATGCACTATTAAAATTCTAATAGATTGATACTAAAAATATAACACCACAACGTACTGCATATTTGTTCAAGTTGTTGTATTTACTAATATGTGACCTAAGTAGCAGAGAGAAGCCAACACCGCTACAGCACGAAATATGAAGAATAAAAATGAATGATAACAAAATGACATCCGCAGAGCTTAGATCCACTTGGGGATTAGGCTCTGTTTTCTCCTTGCGAATGCTTGGAATGTTTATGGTATTACCTATTTTGACCAGCTATGGGATGCATTTACAGGGAGCTAACGAGTTCTTAGTAGGTGTCGCTATTGGTATCTACGGTCTTAGCCAAGCTATTTTCCAAATCCCTTTTGGTTTGATGTCAGACAAAATCGGAAGAAAGCCTTTAATTATTATTGGGTTAGTCATTTTTATTATCGGAAGTATCGTTGCAGCATTAAGCGATTCTATTTGGGGAATTATTATTGGGCGTGCTTTACAAGGCGCCGGAGCAATTTCTGCTGCTGTTATGGCGCTACTCTCTGACCTAACTCGAGAGCAAAATCGGACTAAAGCCATGGCATTTTTGGGTATTAGTTTCGGTTTAACTTTTGCCATTGCCCTAGTTCTTGGCCCAATACTCACCAACGTGGTGGGGTTAAGTGGCCTATTTTGGGGAATTGCACTACTTGCAGCTGGTGCTATTGCAGTGACTGTTTTTATTGTTCCTAGTACCAATACTCATGTTCTAAACCGTGAGTCTGCATTTGTGCAAAGTAATTTAAAAACGGTTTTAATGCACCCTCAGCTACTCAAATTAAATATAGGTATCCTCAGCTTACATACCCTACTGATGTCCAGTTTTGTGGCTCTACCTCTTATTATGACTGATTCTGGTTTTTTAGCGAAAGACCATTGGAAAGCCTATTTAGTCACGATGTTAATCGCCTTTGTTACCGTACTTCCTTTCATAATTTATGCGGAAAAATACCGCAAAATGAAGCAGGTCTTCTTATTTTGTATTGTCGTTTTGGCATTGGCTGAAATTACCTTATGGTTTTCTGGTAATCACTTATGGGTGATTTTCTTAGGTATCCAACTATTTTTTATTGCTTTCAATATTATGGAAGCCATTTTACCGTCACTCATAAGCAAAGAGGCACCTGCTGGCTATAAAGGAACTGCCATGGGCGTATACTCCACCAGCCAGTTTTTAGGTGTTGCCATTGGCGGTATTGTCGGTGGGTGGTTGTACAGCTTTGAAGGTGCTAATACGGTTTTTATTGGCGGACTAATATTAACCATTATCTGGTTTATCATTAGCTTAACTATGCAGCAACCTCCGTATGTCAGCAGTATTCGTATTGAATTACCCAATCATATTGGAGATACAAGGGCTCTTGAGAAGAAATTACAAGCCCAGAAAGGGGTGATGGAAGCACTCGTCGTTGACGAAGAATATAGTGCTTATGTTAAAGTTGATAGAAAAATCATCAATCGAGAACAACTTGAAGCATTAATAAATCAGTAAAAATTAGCCCGCTAGCGCGGGCTTTAAACGAATACTTGAAAAATAACTAGTCGCGGAAGTTATTAAACTGAAAAGGTTGGCCTAAGTTCCCGCCACGTACTAATGCCATAACCGATTGTAAATCATCACGGGCTTTGCCTGTCACACGCACTTGGTCACCTTGAACTTGTGCTTGGACTTTCAATTTACTGTCTTTAATCAATTTAACGATTTTTTTGGCAATTGCAGCATCAATACCTTGTTTGAACGTAACTTCAACGCTATAGGTTTTTCCACTATGAATGATATCTTCAGGCACATTCAATACCGCACCATCAATACCACGTTTTGCCATTTTTTCTCTTAAAATATCAACTAACTGAAGTACCTGGAAATCCGATTCACTAGTGATTTTAACTGATTCATTTTTGTCATTGAGCTCAAAACTGGCTTCAACATTTTTAAAATCCCAACGGCTGGTTAACTCACGCTGCGCATTCTCCACCGCATTACGTACTTCATTCATTTCCACTTCAGATACAATGTCAAATGATGGCATAGCTAGAACCTCACTGATAATTTTTAGATTGTGCGCATGATAACGTTTTTACTCACATTACTTCAAGTTATCGGAGCCTATGATATTTCGTTAACTACAACTTCGTATGGTAAAAGGTTATACTGGTGATAAATCACTTCCGCCTTACCTTATAAGACGTTAAAGTCCCATATTCAAAGGGGAAACAATGAAAATAACTCTAATTGGTTGTGGTGCGATAGGTAAACTGTGGCTTGCTTCACTTGCAATACAAGGGCATGACATACAAGGTTGGCTACGTGTTGCACAGTCTGATTTATTCGTCGATGTTAATGAACCTGATGGACGTACTTTCCGAGAACTGATTCCTTCTAATAATATTAACCACTTACAAACCAGTGAATTAATCATTGTCTGTTTAAAAGCATGGCAAGTTTCTGATGCTTTATTACCTTTGATTAATACTATCCCAGAAAATACGCCTATTTTATTACTGCATAATGGCATGGGAACGGTTGAAGAGCTGACGCCTTTACGCCATCCTATCTTAGCGGGCGTCACAACCCATGCGGCTTGGCAAGAAAATAACCAAGTATTTCATGTCGCAAATGGGATCACACATATTGGCGCTATCAATTCCCAAGCACAAGCATACTACCCAATAGCAGATATCTTGCATGAAGCCTTACCTGATGTGGCTTGGCATAATAATATTTTAACCACTTGCTGGCGTAAATTGATTGTAAACTGTGTCATTAACCCACTAACAGTAGAACATGACTGTAAAAATGGTGAATTAATCCAACATTCTGCACAAATATCTCGGATCATTGATGAAATATGTCATGTTATGGCGGCAGAAGGGCTGCATACGGATAAAGCAGAGCTAACAGAGTATATTTACGGCATTATTAATAATACCGCTGATAACTATTCTTCTATGTTACAAGATATACGAAACAATCGCCGTACAGAGATTGATTACATCACTGGCTTTTTAATCAAACAAGCACGAGCTCATGGGATCAGTACACCTGAAAACGATCGCCTTTACCATTTAGTCAAAAATAGAGAACAACAATATGACGACATCCGTTCTAATCTGCATCGCTCATGGTAGTGAAGAAATTGAATTTACCATTACTGCTGATTTATTAGTTAGAGCAGGTATTGATGTGACTTTAGCGAGCGTGACGGAAGATGGTTCTTTAACCATTACCGCTTCACGAGGGCTAAAAATTAGTGCCGATACCCCATTGATTAAAGTTGCTGATGAACCTTTTGATGCCATTGTACTGCCTGGTGGTATGACTGGAGCGGAAACATTTCGTGATAGCCCACTGGTTGTGGAAAAAGTTCGCCGAATGCATCTTGATGGTAAAATTGTGGCGGCTATTTGTGCGGCGCCAGCGCTTGTACTTGAATATCACCAATTGTTTCCGCTAGGTAATATGACTGGTTTTCCATCAATGAAAGATAAAATTCCAGCCCATAAATGGGTCGATCGCCGAGTCTACTTTGATGAACGCGTTAATTTATTAACAAGTCAAGGGCCCGCAACGTCCTTTGATTTTGCCTTAAAATTGATTGAGTTATTGGTCGGGCGCGAAATTGCAGGCCAAGTTGCAGCCCAATTAGTTTTACCTAATGGTATTAATGATTATTTAGAGGATTAACGGAAAAATCCGCTATTAACAACGAATGATTAAAATCATTTAATCGTTTGAATAATAAAGGATTAAAATAAAAACCCTCAACAAAAAACCTTTGTTTATCACCATTTTTTGCTATGATTGTCGCGGGTGCTTGGATCATTTTAGTTCAAGCATTTGTGAGAGCCAAAAAGACGAAAGCCCCGAATTTAGATGTTAATCTTAATCCGAGGCAGTTTCCAAATCTCAACAATTTGATTCTGTCTCCTTTTAGAAAAGGAGTCAAGAGGAATGGCCAAAATTGCCCTTCTGGGGCTAGTTACCGTGTGCCTTACGGTGTTGTGTTTTTCGTTATTGATGCAAGAAAGGCTGTGCTCTTTCAGTATCAGTAGCGGAAACACACTGGTTCAAGCTACGTTATCTTGCGATAACTAGTCTTGTGGGGGAAACTTTCCCCCACATTTCTCTTTAGTGATGATTTGGTGGTACAAGCACCCTGTTATTCTTCTACACGCTTTTTCATTGCTATCTCAGCTAAATCAACAATCATATTAATACCAATGATTATCAAAATATCTTAATTACATGAATTTAAACAATTTATTATCGAGATTTAGCTGTAATTAGATTTGTTTATCGCCATTTTTTGCTATGATTGTCGCGGGTGCTTGGATCAGTTTGGTTCAAGCATTTGCCAGAGCCAAAAGCCCCGAATTTAGATGTTAATCTTAATCCGAGGCAGTCTCCAACTCACACAACTGGATTCTGTCTCCTTTTAGAAAAGGAGTCAAGAGGAATGGCCAAAATTGCCCTTCTAGGGCTAGTTACCGTGTGTCTTACGGTGTTGTGTTTTTCGTTATTGATGCAAGAAAGGCTGTGCTCTTTCAGTATCAGTAGCGGAAGCACGCTGGTTCAAGCTACGTTATCTTGCGATAACTAGTCTTGTGGGGGAAATTCCCCCACATTTCTCTCTGATTGTGAATTGGTGATACAAGCACCCTGTTTTAAGCTATGGGCGATAAACCTTTATATTTTCATAACCTTGCTCTTTTAAGTATAGCGCTTGCAAGCGGCTCATTACCCCACGGTCACAATATAATAAATAGGTTTTATCTTTTGGTAAGTCACCAAATTGCGTGCTCAACTTATAGAATGGAATATGCTTAACCTCCATTCCATCGACATTCAGTGGCTTGTCTTCAAATTCATCAATTGAACGAATATCTAAAATCACTTCATTTTCAATTGAAAGCTCACTCACCATTTCAATTTCAGGAACTTTTTCAAGGCTTTCTTGTGCAATTTGTCGAATATCAATATTTTGCGCTTGCTCAACAACAGACTCTAAAATACCAAAATCAAAATTGGCTTCTTCTGCTTCAATACGCGCTTTCACCGCTTTAACGGTTGGGCTTTTTGAAATCACACCGCAATATTCGGGCATGGTTTTTGCGAAATCTTCAGTGCCAATTTGGCGAGCTAGTTTGATAATGTGTTCTTTATCATGGGAAATTAATGGCCTTAATATTAAGGTATCAGACGCATTATCAATCAAACGTAAGTTTGTTAGGGTTTGGCTGGAAACTTGACCAAGTGCTTCACCCGTGACAATCGCCTGCACGCCATAACGCTCTGCAACTTTAGATGCAGCTCTTACCATCATACGTTTGAGCACAACCCCCATTTGGCCATCATCAACTTTTTCTAAAATTTCAGCGACAACAGGCTCAAAATTTACAGCAATAAAACGGACTTTATGGGAGCTACCAAAACGGTTCCACAGATAATGTGCGATTTGCTTCACACCAATTTCATGAGCTGCGCCGCCTAAATTAAAGAAACAGTAGTGAACACGACAACCACGGCGCATCAACATATAGCTAGACACACCTGAATCAAAACCACCAGAAATGAGTGATAACACATCTTCTTGAGTCCCAATAGGGAAACCACCGATACCTTCAATACGTGCTTTAACTAAAATAAGTTTATCATCTTCGATTTCTAAGTGAATCGTGGTATCAGGGTCTTTAAGCTTAACTTTTGCAGAGGCAATGTGTTGATTTAACCCACCACCGATATACCGTTCAGCGTCGATAGATGAAAATTCATGTTTACCACGACGTTTTACCCGCACACAGAATGTTTTATTTTCTAATGATTCACCATAGGCTTCGTGTGTCATTTCGTAAATATGATGTAGACTGGTAAATGGTTTTTCTTCCACTTCGAGAATATGGTGAATACCTGGAATGCGCCCTAGCATGTCACAAATTTCGTCGTGTTTTGTTTCTCCCTTCACACGCACTTCAATGTTATCCCAATTACGGACAACCGAAATCTCTTCGCCAAGCGGTTTAAGCACGTTACGGATATTACTGGTCAAAATTTTAATAAAACGTAGCCTAACAGTTTGGCTTTTAATAGTAATTTCTGGGAATAACTTAATGATAAACTTCATAATAGCTGCATGTTCATGGTGGTTGGGGGCAAACGAATGTGCCTTAACAGAGACACATGACACGTTACCAATTGTCAATAAAGAGGCGTATTATAACACTATCTTGCGGGTTGAATCTAAAAACCCCAATAATAAATTGTAACCGTAGCAAGACTGCGTTAGTCTGCTGAATATTTAAAATCCCTCGAATTAACTGATTTCACATTAGTGGCTAAAGACTATGGCTAAAGAAAAAACTCAGCAAGTTCCGACTGTTAGTTTTGAAAACTCGCTTCAAGAGCTAGAGCAGATCGTCGCTCGCCTAGAATCTGGTGAACTTCCCTTAGAAGATGCCCTTAATGAGTTTGAACGTGGTGTTCAAATTGCTAAACAAGGTCAAAAAGTATTACAGCAAGCAGAGCAACGTGTACAAATTTTGCTAAGCGATGACGAAAATAAACCTCTAGCCGATTTTTCACCTGATACAGAATAAATTATGTCTGAACAACATTTAGATAGCTTTACGCAGCAACAAAAGCAAGCCTACGACAGAGTCAATCAATATCTATTAGATGCCTTAAATGCGCTGCCGTTTGCAGACCTCCCACTTGCTCAAGCGATGCGCTATGGCACATTATTGGGTGGAAAGCGCTTACGCCCATTTTTAACTTATGCCGTCGGTTCTATGTTTGGTGTTAGCCAAGAAAACCTTGACGCTCCAGCTGCTGCAGTCGAATGTATTCATGCTTATTCATTAATCCATGATGATTTACCTGCAATGGATGATGATGATTTGCGCCGTGGCCAACCGACTTGCCACATTAAGTATGGTGAAGGCAATGCAGTGCTTGCTGGAGATGCATTACAAACATTGGCATTCCAATTACTGTCATCTGCACCAATGCCGGATGTGACAGACAAAGACCGCATAGCGATGATTGCAGAGTTATCATACGCAAGTGGCTTAGCGGGAATGTGCGGCGGGCAAGCTCTTGATTTAGATGCAGAAGGAAAGCAAGTTGACCTTGAATCTCTTGAGCGCATTCATCAACATAAAACAGGGGCATTAATTCGTGCAGCAATCCGTCTTGGTGCTTTTGCTGCTGGTGAAAAAGGTCAAAAATTACTGCCTGTTTTAGACAAATATGCACAATCCATCGGTCTTGCCTTTCAAGTACAGGACGATATCCTTGATGTTATCGGTGATAGCGAAGTCACAGGTAAACGCCAAGGAACGGATGCCGAACATGAAAAAAGTACCTATCCATCGCTATTAGGGCTTGAAGTTGCTCAGAAAAAAGCACGTGAGCTATATCATGATGCGGTAGACGCTTTAGAGACTCTCCAGTCCCATGGATATAATATAGAAATGTTAAGCGCTTTAGCTAATTTCATTATTGAACGTAAAAGCTGACAATATGCTTTGCCTTTTGGCTACAAGAAGATCGATAATTACGGCAATTTATTACCCTAATGCATCTTCGAATCATTCCTATAACCAAAAAAATAGATGGATTACTTCTTAATCACTCGAGTTATAGGCAGACGATAAACGAAGGCAACCCAACAGCAGATAGAAGCTTTATGCTGCTAAATACTGAGAATAGTCATTTTACTGTGGCTAAGTAAGTTGGGTTTTTTATTAATTATAAGTGAGCAACTAATGAGTATTGATATCGCTAAATATCCCACGCTAGCCTTGGCAGAGACACCAGATGAGCTTCGTCTGTTGCCTAAAGAAAGTTTGCCTAAGCTTTGTGATGAACTCAGACAATTCTTGCTGAGTAGCGTGGGTCGCTCTAGCGGTCACTTTGCTTCTGGCCTCGGTGCTGTTGAACTCACCGTCGCATTACATTATGTCTATAAAACTCCATTTGATAATCTTGTTTGGGATGTCGGCCACCAAGCCTACCCACATAAGATATTAACGGGTCGCCGTGACCGTATTGATACCATCCGTCAAAAAAATGGTCTACATCCCTTTCCATGGCGCGAAGAAAGTGAATATGACATTTTAAGCGTTGGCCATTCCTCAACATCCATTAGTGCCGGTTTAGGTATGGCCATTGCTGCAGAAAAAGAGCAACAAAACCGTAAAACAGTTTGTGTGATTGGTGATGGCGCCATCACCGCTGGAATGGCATTTGAAGCAATGAATCATGCAGGGGATGCCGCACCTGACATGTTGGTTATCTTAAACGATAACGAAATGTCTATTTCAGAAAATGTTGGCGCACTAAACAATCACTTAGCTCACTTACTTTCTGGAAAGCTCTATACAACATTACGTGAAGGTGGGAAAAAAGTTTTTTCTAACATGCCACCTATCAAAGAATTATTGAAAAAGACAGAAGAACACATTAAAGGCATGGTCGTACCGGGGACCATGTTTGAAGAATTAGGTTTTAACTATATTGGCCCCGTTGACGGTCATGATGTTGTTGCCTTAGTTCAAACGTTAAAAAATATGCGTGACTTAAAAGGACCGCAGTTTTTACATATCATGACCAAGAAAGGTCGCGGTTATGAGCCGGCAGAAAAAGACCCAATTAGCTGGCATGCAGTTCCTAAATTTGACCCAAGTACATTCACTTTGCCCAAAAGCAAAGAGACCGGGCCGACATTCTCTAAAATTTTTGGTGATTGGCTGTGTGAAGAGGCTAAAGATGATGGCAAGTTGATGGCTATCACGCCAGCGATGCGTGAAGGCTCTGGTATGGTTCGGTTTTCTAAAGAATTCCCTGATCAATACTTCGATGTCGCGATTGCCGAGCAACATGCAGTCACCTTTGCCGCTGGCCTTGCTATTGGTGGCTATAAGCCTATCGTTGCTATCTATTCGACTTTCTTGCAACGTGGTTACGACCAAGTCATTCATGATGTGGCTATCCAAAAGGTGCCTGTCATGTTTGCGATCGACCGAGCCGGTATTGTGGGGGCTGATGGGCAAACTCACCAAGGTTCTTTTGATATTTCATTCCTGCGCTGTATACCAACCATGGTTATTATGGCTCCAAGTGATGAAAATGAGTGCCGCCAAATGCTACATACTGGCTACCATTATCAAGATGGTCCATGTGCGGTGCGTTACCCTCGAGGCACAGGAACAGGCGCTGAGTTACAGCCGCTATCACCGCTGCCTATTGGTAAGGGTATTGTTCGCCGCAAAGGTGAAAAAGTCGCTATCTTATGCTTTGGTACCTTATTAAGCCACGCATTGGTCGCTGCTGAGCAACTTAATGCAACTGTTGTTGATATGCGCTTTGTGAAGCCTTTAGACGAAGCGCTTATCCTTGAAATGGCCAATACTCATGATGTACTTGTCACTCTCGAAGAGAATGCCATCATGGGTGGAGCAGGTAGCGGTGTGAATGAATTCTTAATGCATGAGAAAAAAATCATTCCAACCTTAAACCTTGGCTTACCTGACTATTTTATTTCTCAAGGTACCCAAGAAGAACTTATTGCTGAACTGGGCTTAGATTCCACAGGTATTGTTAATTCTATTAATAACTACTTAGCCAAATAATTTTTATCTCTAGGAGGGCATTGCATCAACACGCAATGCCCTATTCAATCACAAAGCCAATCACTCTTATTCTCTTTCTTAATATATTAGAAAATTATTTAACTCTTTGTAATTGCTTACTCGCTAATATTCAATTAAAAAAATCACCCATGTCACATTTTTATTATATTTCAAGATCATTATAATCAAATATAAAACCAAATATAATCAGTTTATCTACAACGATATTCAGTTATTTACCTAGAATCTGAATATAAACAAAACTTTTGTCTTGAATGTAAATTTTCACAATAAAGGCATGCAAATCATTTTGAAATCCATTAATATGAAGTTTGTCACTGTATGACGGCGTAATTTAGGCTCTGAATTATATTCGACACCTATCATTATGAAATATAAGTTTTATATTAAAATAATGATAATTAATATTAAAAACGAATATATTATTTTAACAATTTTAACCAGAAGTTAATAATTAATTATTTTGTTTTCTTAATTAGCAAACCAGGAAACAAATAAACGCTATTCCAACTACAATTTGCATATAGTTTCTTTTTATTTAGCCAATTTTAATAAATAGATTTGGGAGCGCTTATGTGTGGACAATATATTAATGAACCCTTGTATTTATCTATCGCAAACTGGGTAATGAAACAAGGCCATTGGACTACAGCTAGAGAAATATCTAATCACTTTGATATTCCGCATCCTAATGCTGTCAATATTGTTTCTTATATTTTATCTGATGTTGCTGAAATTCAGTGTGAAGTAAAAATGATCCCAAATAAATTATCGGGACGAGGCTGCCAATGTCAGCGGCTTATTAAAGTTAAGAAAATTGATAACCAGCTTTATGCTCGTTTAAGAAGCCATCAAACTGAAAAAGTCACTATCGATTCCCCAATGAAAGCGGCCTCTATGCCACCAAGTGAATTAAATCGAGAGCAAAAATGGCAATGGATGCTATCAAAAGCACAACGTCGTTAAACTTATTTTTCAGTTTTATACCAATAAAAAACGCAGACTTCACCATCTGCGTTTTTTATTTTACAGCCTTTTAGTGAATCACTGGCCCTTAGGTTTTACATCTGTTGTACCAAATAATTTGGGTCGATTAACTTCAAGCTCTGTCAGCGGTTGGGTTTCCTGTAATTGTTGATGATATCGGCCTGCTAAGTCTTGATATTCTTTCGTATTTAACCGTTTCCAATGCAGTTCTTCATCAGTTACTGAGCGTAAAAAGCGCGCAGGACTTCCGACCAACATCTGACGATTTTCGCCTTGAAAACCGGCCTTAACAAAACTCATCGCAGCAACAATACTTTCCTCACCAATCACTGCGCCATCCATAACGACACTGTTCATTCCGACCAAAGCATCACGGCCAATAATGCATCCATGTAAAATAGCTCCGTGGCCTATATGCCCACATTCATGGACAATGGTTTCGACATCACTATAGCCATGCATAATGCAGCAGTCCTGAATATTTGCCCCTTTTTCTATGATCAAGCGGCCATAATCCCCACGTAAAGAGGCATTCGGCCCAACGAAAACCCCTTCACCAATAATCACATCACCAATCACTACCGCTGATGGGTGAACATATGCAGTAGGATGAACAACCGGGATAACACCTTCAAAAGCGTAAAAACTCAAAATTCACCTCACTGCTAGATTAATTAGCGACCTTTCCAGTTTGGAGAACGTTTCTCAGAGAAAGCCAATGGCCCCTCTGTGGCATCTTCGGAATGAAGAACCGCAGGATAATGAGTCAGTACACCACTGCGCATTAATTTATAGCCCTCTTCGACAGTAAGCTCTCCTGTCGCGCGGAAAATTTCTTTTAGAGCAGCAACTGCTAATGGCGCACTTTGCGTAACTTGTTCTGCAAGTTCACGGGCTTTATCCATCAGACTCTCAATAGGCACTACATCGTTAGCTATTCCCCAACGTAAAGCTTCTTGTGCATCCATTCTTCTGCCAGTCATAACCATTTCATTCACGATTGGCGCAGGTAAAATTTTAGGTAAACGTAAAACCCCCCCGCTATCTGGAACAATACCGAGCTGAGCCTCAGGTAATGCAAAACTGGCATTTTCAGAACAAATTATCATATCTGCCGCTAAAGCCAGTTCAAAACCGCCACCAAATGCATATCCATTCACCGCCGCAATAACAGGTTTGTTTAAATTAAAAATTTCAGTCAAACCGGCAAAGCCACCTGGGCCAAAGTCAGCATCAGGGGCTTCACCTTCTGCCGCCGATTTTAAGTCCCAGCCTGCAGAGAAAAATCGCTCTCCTGCCCCTGTGATAATTGCAACACGCAACGAAGGGTCATCGCGAAAATTAAGGAAAACCTCCCCCATTTTGAAACTGGTTTTTGCATCTATTGCATTAGCTTTAGGTCTATCGAGTATGATTTCTAAAATAGCGCCATTTCGGGTAATTTTTAATGATTCGCTCATAATATAATCCTTTCTTCGTCGTGCAGTGACGCTTCAGGTTGCAGGTATGCAGCCCGAAATGTATGCAAAATTAATCACGTTTGTCGATTATTGCAGATGTTTTTTCAATACTTTTCCAGAGCAGTTACGCGGTAAATCTTTACGTACCTCAACACACGTTGGCACCTTAAATTTCGCCATTTGTTTTTCACAAAAAGCAAAGAACTCTTCCTGAGTTAAGGTTTCCCCTTCTTCAAGCACAATAAAAGCTTTAATCGCTTCATCTCGGATGTCATCCGCAACGCCGATCACTGCTACATCCACAATGGCAGGGTGTGAGGCAATAATATTTTCAATTTCACTGCAAGAGACATTTTCTCCACCGCGTTTGATCATATTGCTGCTTCTATCGACATAATAGAAAAAGCCATCTTCGTCTTGGTAGGCAAAGTCCCCCGTGTGCATCCATCCCGCTTCATCAAAGGTTTTTGCGGTCGCTTCAGGGTTGTTGTAATACTCTTTAAAAAGGGTTTTACCACGCTCACCTTTCACACAGAGCTCACCAATAACCCCAGCACCAACACGCTGGTTATTTCTATCCCGAATTTGAGCCTGATAACAAAAACCCGGGCGACCAATGGACGGCCAGCGACGCATATCGCCAGGCCGGTCACCAATCAAACCAACAATAGTCTCCGTCATTCCATACGAAGTTAAAAACCGCTTCACCCCAAAACGGGCCATAAACTGGTCGCGTTCTTCTTCACTTAAATTGAGGTAAAACATGGCTTCTCGTAAACAATGATCTTTTTCGTTATCCGCCAGCGGCTGGCTTAATAATGTGCGGATCATCATGGGGATAAGTTCGATGACAGTCGCTTTGTATTTCACCACTTGTTGCCAAAAACGGCGTGCGCTGTATTTCTCTAATAACACAAACGTTGCACCGACAGAAAATGCAGCCATAGAAGCTGTACATTGGCAGTCAATATGAAAAGCAGGCATGACTGTTAAATAAATATCATCAGAGCGTAAGCTGTTTTGCCAAGAAGAGTAATAACCGGCAAAGCGGAGGTTATAGTGGGTAATAATTACCCCTTTAGGCTTCGAGGTCGTTCCAGAGGTAAATAAAATCTCGGCCGTATCATCGACACTCAATTCAACAACCTGAGTCAATTGCGTATGTTGTTGTGACTGTTCAAACCAAAAGTCAGAAATATGCTCTACGGGTTCAATTTGTGTGTCTGTAATCAAAAAAATATGTTTTAGACTTGTCGCTACGTCAGCGAATACTTGTTGATAAATATCTAAGAAAGAGGAACGAGTGACTACCATTTTGGGTTGGCAGTTCTGCATGATCCAAGCACTTTCATTGTATTTATAACGCGCATTAATTGGGACCATAATCGCCCCAATTTTAGCCAAGCCAAACCAGCAAAAGAAAAATTCCGGGCAATTATCTAAATGTAAAGCCACTTTATCGCCTTTTTGAATGCCATAGGCTAAAAAGAGATTGGCGGTGCGATTAATGTGCTGGTTCATTTCTAAATAGCTGAACTTGCTAGTTTTTCCATCGCAGGATTCAAAGATAAGCGCCTGGCTGTTTCCATGGGTTAACGCTAAATCATCCCACATTTGACGCAAATTTTGTTTACCGATTACATCCATTAATTGTTACCCATCATTTCCCTGATGAATACTCAGCTCAATAGTCATCATTGACCTGAGTACCCATTCAATTAATCAACTATTTTGGCTAGCCCTTTATCGACTAACCCCCGAATATCAGTTTCGCTGTATCCAATATTTTTTAAGATATCTGTCGTGTCCATACCGTGTGATGGCATGCCTCGCCAAATTTGTCCGGGGTTATTTTTGAATTTAGGCATGACGTTAGGACCACGACAGGTTTTTCCTTCCATTGTTTGCCAACTGGTAATAGATTCGCGTGCAATGTATTGAGGATTGGTTTCTAACTCAGGAATAGTAAGGACTTTGGCGCTAGCAATATTCAATTCCGCGAGTCTTGCTAACACTTCATCAATCGAACGTGAACCTAGCCATTCATCGAGTTTTTCTTCAACTAAAGGCCCATAAGGGCATTCCACACGGTGAATTAACTGTGTGCCTTCCGGTATTTCTGGTGTACCTAACAGATGCGCCAACCCAATATCTTTAAAAATTTCCTGAATTTGCGTGATACCAACAATTTCCATCACGATATAGCCATCATTACAACTATATAGGCCACAACCTGCGTAATAGGGGTCTTTCCCTTTTGTCATACGTGGGCAGATCTCTCCACCATTGAAGTAGTCCATCATGAAGTATTGCCCCATACGCAACATCACTTCATACATAGCAACGTCAATGCTTTCACCTTTTCCAGTCTCACGTGCTTTATACAATGCAGCCAGTGCGGCAGTTGTCGCCGTCATGCCAGAAAAATAGTCTGCGGTATAAGGAAAAGCCGGCATTGGCTGGTCTTTATCACCGTTTTGAATCAGATAGCCGCTGAAGGCTTGAGCAATGGTGTTATACGCTGCGAGGTTGGTATATTGTGGGTCACCGTACTGCCCAAAACCGGATAAGTGTGCAATGACCAGTTTAGGGTTATGTTCCCAAAGTACTTCGTCCGTGATACCACGACGAGCAAATGCGGGGCCTTTACTCGCTTCAATGAAGATATCGGTTGTTTCCATCAGTTTTAGAAACGCGTCACGCCCCTCATCTTTGAAAATATTCAATGATAACGCACGTAAATTACGCCGTGATAGCTGTGGGTAGTTGGGTTGAACGCGAATAGTGTCTGCCCAGGCGACATTTTCTATCCAGATCACTTCAGCGCCCCATTCTGCAAACATTTGCCCTGCAAATGGGCCAGCAATTTCAATTCCTGAAAATACCACTCTAACCCCAGCTAGAGGGCCAAATTCTGGCATAGGTAGATGCTCTGCCATGTTCTTATCTCCTGTGAAGCAGGGTTGGCCTTCTCTTGAAAACCATCCCATTACGTTCAGTTATTAGCGGTATTGTTTCAGTACGCTACGGCCTAATGTCAGTATTTGCATTTCATCTGAACCACCTGATACGCGATCCACACGAAGGTCACGCCAGAAACGGGCAATTCGGTGCTCACCTGCAATTCCTACACCACCGAGTACTTGCATCGCAGAGTCCACGACTTCAAATGCCGCATTTGCACAGAAGTATTTACACATTGCTGCATCACCAGAGGTGATCAATCCGTTGTCACTCTTCCATGCAGTTTCATATAACATGTTGCGCATTGAATTGAGCTTGATCGCCATATGTGCAAATTTTTCTTGAATTAACTGAAAACGACCAATGGCTTCACCGAATTGAACACGCTGGTTAGCGTAACGCGCCGCATCTTCGAACGCACACATCGCGGTACCATAGTTAGTTAATGCCACTAAGAAACGCTCATGGTCGAACTCTTCTTTTACACGGTTAAAACCGTTACCTTCGCGGCCAAACATGTCTTTTTCATCCAGTTCGACGTTATCAAAAGTAATTTCACAACAGCTATCCATGCGTAAACCCAGCTTTTCAAGTTTATTCACCTTGATACCTGGTTTGCTCATATCTAAGAACCATTCGGTGAAAACAGGTTTGTCTGGTGAATCCGCATCGCGACTCATCACCACAATGTATGGTGTGTAAGCACTACTGGTGATAAAACATTTACTACCGTTCAAATACACTTTGCCATTACGGCGTTGGTAGGTGGTTTGTAGGCTACCAACATCAGATCCTGCACCCGGTTCAGTGATCGCCGAGTTCCACATTTGTTTACCCGTACCACGGAACGCCATGATTTTGTCAATTTGCTCTTGAGTTCCTTCTCTAAGCACCGTATTAAAACCGCCCGGTAATTGATACAACACATAGGTTGGTGCACCTAGGCGACCAAGCTCCATCCATACCGCAGCAACGGTGATAAACCCTGCATCTAAGCCGCCATGTTCTTCTGGGATCAGCAGGTTATCGATTTCCATATCCGCTAAGGCTTTGACAAAGCGTTCAGGATATTTACTGTCTCGGTCACATTCGGCGAAATAGCTTTCCCAGTTTTCACTGGCCATCAGTTCACGGATCCCTGCGACAAACAGTTCCTGCTCATCATTCAATCTAAAATCCATATCAATAACCTCTTACATGTTGTTTTTGAATAAATTAGTCATTTTTCCAATGCACTTTGGCATCTTTAATAAAGGAGAGCGTTACCATGATGTTGACGAAAAAAAGTGGGCATCCTCCGGCAATTATCGCGGTTTGAATTGGTTTTAATCCGCCTAAAGCCAGCAAGACAATGCCGATAACGCCAACTAAGACAGACCAACCAATGCGCACTAATAACGGTGGCTCATCGCCATCTTTAACTGCGCGACAAGTTGACATCGCAAGTGTGTAAGAACACGCGTTGATCAGTGTCACCGTGGCGATAAAGCAGAGGATGAAGAAGCCCCAAATTGTTACAGTGCTCAAAGGTAAAGCAGCCCATGTTTCAATGATGGCGCGTGCGACGCCGAACTCTTCGATCAGCTTTGGAATGTTAATAATGTTTTGGTCTACCAGTTGTAGGGTATTACTACCTAATATTGTCCAAATTAGCGTAGTTCCTGCCGTCAAGCCTGCTACCATACCGATACACAGCTCACGGACGGTACGGCCTTTAGAGATACGTGCGAGGAAAATACACATTTGGATGGCATAAATTACCCACCACGCCCAATAGAACACGGTCCAACCTTGTGGGAAACCGCCTTTGCCGACTGCATCTGTATAGAACAACATGCGTGGCATATACATCATTAGAACCCCGATAGAATCGGTAAAATAGTTCACAATGAAGCTAGCGCCGCCAACAATAAATACCCATCCCAGCATCAAGAAACTCAAGTAGCTACGGACGTCACTGGCGATTCTCACCCCTTTTTGCAAACCAAAAGCCACACAAATTGCATTCAGGATGATCCAGCAGAAGATAATGATGGCATCGAGCTCAAGAGTATGAGGAATTCCAAACAGGTATTGAATACATTCGGTAACCAGCGGTGTCGCTAGCCCTAAACTCGTCCCCATTGCTAAAATCAATGCGACCAAGTAAAAGTTATCAATAATGGTTCCAAACCAGCCATTTACGTGTTTCTCACCCACTAATGGAACCAGCGTACTACTTGGGCGAATAACATCCATTTTACGAACGAAGAAAAAGTAACCAAATGCGACCGATAAGAAGCTATAAGTCGCCCATGGGAGCGGTCCCCAGTGGAATAAGCTATAGGCTAACCCGATATTTTTCGCTTCATTTGAATAAGGCTCAAAACCAAATGGAGGCGCAGATACATAGTAGAATATTTCAATCGAACCCCAGAAAAGTACGGCGGCTGAAGTACAAGATGCGAACATCATGAAAATCCAGCTTGCTCGGCTAAACTCAGGTTTTTCTTCCCCTAAGCGCTTCTTCGCATAAGGCCCTAAAATCAACCAAAACCAGCCACCAAACATGACAACCATATACCACTCAAATGCCCAGCCCCACACATTGGTGACATAGCTGAAAACTTGGTTGATAACTTCATTTGACGCATCTAAATCACGAACAGTTAACCAACACAGTAGTCCAACAATGATCAACGGTGGAAAAAAAACCTTCGGTTCGATCCCACCTTTTTTATTTTCTTTGCTCATAGTTCGGTCCCAATTTATTATTTAATATATAAGTTTTAAAATAGATATTATTCTCATTACCTAATATCTATATGCATTTAAAACTTATATTTATTATTAAATCCCAACAAACCTAATTAAGTATTAATTCAAATTCTATCCAAATCATGTCTAGTCCCCATAAACAATTCTGTTATTAAGGTCACAATATTATTCGTGATAAATAATTGTTATTAACTTTAATAATTAAAACACCAATAAATACATAGAGATAAAATATTGTGTAACGTTAATGTTATTAAATACCTTCAGTATTGGTGATTCCAGTAGCAATATTGAACATTTCATTGATAACTAGATGATTTTTACAGTATTGGTGAGTAGGGTATCAGTATGAATATTTAAACCCACTTTAATTTAAGGTTTTCAATATTGGTGACTTAGGTTTTATTTTTAAATATCCAGTTCATGATAATTATATAATCCGAAACCGAAACGGATCATATTTATTAATATTATTTTAGGAGATGTAATGAATATTATTACATGCTATAAATCTGTTCCTGATGAACAAGATATTATTGTAAATAGCGCAGATGGTTCTTTAGATTTTTCACGTGCCGATACAAAAATCAGTCAATATGATTTAAATGCAATTGAAACCGCTAATCAAATAAAAGCACAGCAAGCTGACAGCAAAGTGATTGCGTTAAGTATTGGTGGTAAAGCACTCACGAATATGAAAGCACGTAAAGATGTGCTATCGCGTGGCCCAGATGAGCTCGTTGTTGTGATTGATGACCAACTTGAGCATGCACTTCCCCATCAAACTGCCATTACCCTTGGTGCAGCGGCACAGAAAGTGGGCTTCGATTTAATTATTTGTGGTGATGGCTCCGCAGATCTCAATGCACAACAAGTGAGCATTTTATTAGGTGAAACGCTGCAAATTCCTGCCATCAATGGTGTGAAAAAAATTGTTTCCATCACAGCTGATACGGTCATTGTAGAACGTGAGCTAGAAGATGAAATTGAAACGCTATCCATGCCATTACCGGCCATTATCGCTGTAACCTCCGACATTAACGTTCCTGTTATTCCTTCAATGAAAGCCATTTTAGGTGCCGCTAAAAAACCCGTCCAAGCCTGGACGATGGCAGATATTGGCTTAGATAACGTTGCCGCATTATCGTCTCAATCTATCGCCGCGCCGAAACAAAAAGTCCGCCAGCGGGTCATCATTGAAGGTGATGGCGATGACCAAATTGCGCAATTTGCTGAACATTTAAGAAAAATTATTTAATTGGAGGAGTTATGAGCAAATTATCAACCGTTTGGGTATTTAGTGATATGACTTCTCGCTTACCTGAACTTATCGGTGGTGCCCTCTCGCTTGGCGAGCAAGTGAATGTTTTTGCCCTTGATGAAGCACAAAGCGCACAAGCTTTCCAACTTGGCGCTTCGCAAGTCTTTCTATTAACAGGTAAACCCGATGACCGCATTATTGAAGACTATGCGGACACGATGGTTTCCACCATCAAACAACAAAGCGATAACGGTTTACTGTTGTTACCAAATACCCGCAGAGGAAAATTACTTGCAGCACGCTTAGGCGCGAAACTACAAGCCGCGGTTTCCAATGATGCCGCCGCAATCACAATTGAATCTGAAAAACCGCTGATTAAACATATGGTTTATGGTGGCTTAGCCTTCGGCCAAGAGACCCTAGATAGCGCATTTTCAATTGCAACCCTTACCTCTGGTACATTTGAAGCAGCCCCAAGTGATGCATCACGTAGCGGCACAGCTCAAGCTACACAATGGGTCGAACCAAAACAATCTATTGTACGTACCTCGATTCAGAAAAAAGCAGGTAACTCAGTGGAATTAGACAAGGCACGCTTAGTTGTCAGTGTCGGGCGAGGTATTGGTAGCCAAGAAAACATTGCGATTGCCAAAACGCTTGCCGATACCATCGGTGCTGAAATCGCTTGTTCTCGCCCAGTCGCAGAAAATGAAAAATGGATGGAACATGAGCGCTATGTGGGTATTTCTAACTTAATGCTCAAACCTGAACTTTATCTTGCCGTCGGCATTTCAGGGCAGATTCAACATATGGTCGGTGCGAATGGCGCACAAACGATCGTCGCAATCAACAAAGATAAAAACGCCCCTATTTTCCAATTTGCAGACTACGGGATCGTTGGCGATCTGTTCAAAATCTTACCTGCGTTAACGCAACAACTGGCGAAATAAACTCAATAACAGTGAGGCATTTTCCTCACTGTTTTCGTGACCTTTGGAGAAACTATGTCCGATGATATTTTTGATGCAATCATTGTAGGCGCAGGTCTAGCTGGCTCTGTAGCTGCATTGGTGCTTGCCCGTGAAGGTGCGCAAGTTCTCCTAATCGAAAGAGGAAACTACGCGGGCGGCAAAAACGTAACAGGTGGGCGAATGTATGCCCATAGCTTAGAACGCATTATTCCAGGCTTTACCCAAGAAGCGCCTATTGAGCGCATGATCACACGCGAAAAACTGTCGTTTATGACCGAAACTGGCGCTGTTACAGTTGATTTCCAAAATGGCTCAGAACAAAGCCCTGATGAAACGTCTTGGTCTGTACTACGCGGTAAATTGGATCCATGGCTAGTTGAACAGGCCGAAAATGCTGGTGCACAGTGTATTACGGGTATTCGAGTTGATAAGTTAGTTGAACGTGATGGCAAGGTAGTTGGTGTTGAGGCTGATGGTGATGTACTTGAAGCTAAAGTGGTCATTTTAGCGGATGGCGTCAACTCACTGCTGGCTGAACAACTTGGCATGACTAAACGCGTCAATGCAGAACATGTCGCTGTTGGTGTAAAAGAGCTCATTGAACTACCAAAAGATGTCTTAGCTAACCGTTTTAACCTTAAAGACAAAGAAGGTGTTGCTTGGCTATTTGCTGGCTCACCAACCGATGGCTTGATGGGCGGTGGGTTCCTCTATACCAATGAAGATACCGTTTCACTCGGCTTAGTTTGCGGCCTACACCATATTAAAGATGCTAAAAAATCTGTTCCGCAAATGCTTGAAGACTTTAAACAACATCCGGCTGTTGCACCTTTGATTGAAGGTGGAAAAATGGTCGAATATGCCGCGCACGTCGTCCCTGAAGCGGGTTTAAAAATGCAATCCGAATTGGTTCGTGATGGTGTATTAATTGCTGGTGATGCCGCGGGTATGTGTATGAATTTAGGTTTTACTATTCGAGGTATGGACTTAGCCGTTGCTTCAGGTGAAGCGGCAGCAAAAGCGGTACTTAGCGCAATGAAAACTGACGATTTCAGCAAACAAAATTTAAATCAATACCTCACACTGCTCAACGAAGGCCCACTGCGGGACATGAAAATGTACCAAAAAATGCCTGAGTTTTTGGATAACCCGCGCATGTTTTCTGCTTACCCAGAAATGGCGGTTGGTATTGCAAAAAAACTCTTCACGATTTCAGATGAAGCTCCTGTGCCTTTACGTAAGACCATGTTACAACACGCGAAAAAAGTGGGCTTTATGAACTTGCTCAAGGATGGAATTAAAGGAGTCAGAGCAATATGAGTAATCCAGTCAACGTTGATGTCAAACTCGGTATTAATAAATTTAATGTCGATGAAGAAAACCCGCATATTGTGATAAAAGAGCATCCAGATATGAATGTGCTCGACACATTAACTAAAGCTTGCCCTGCGGGATTATATAAAAAACAAGAAGATGGCTCAGTACGTTTCGATTATGCCGGCTGTCTCGAATGTGGAACCTGCCGCATTCTTGGCTTAGATAGTGCATTAGAAAAGTGGGAATACCCACGCGGCACTTTCGGTATTGAATTTCGTTACGGCTGATTTATTTAGCATCGCTCTCGAAGCTAATAACTTCGAGAGTTTTCAAGCGTTTATTTGCGCTGATCAGGGACACACCCATAATGAAACCAAAAAGTTTTGATGATATTCAATTTTCCTCCGTTCACCGACGGATCATGCTGTGGGGTAGCGGTGGGCCTTTTCTGGATGGTTATGTATTAGTCCTGATCGGCGTTGCATTAGAACAACTCACCCCCGTATTAAGTTTAAGTAGTGAATGGATTGGCTTATTGGGTGCTGCAACATTGGCAGGCCTATTCATTGGTACTTCTCTATTTGGCTATATTTGTGACCAAGTCGGTCGTCGTAAAATGTTTTTAATTGATATTGTTGCCATTGGTGCCATTTCAGTCGCGACCATGTTTGTCTCAACACCGATGGAGCTGCTTATCATGCGGTTCTTAATCGGGATTGTAATAGGTGCAGACTACCCAATTGCAACGTCAATGATCACCGAATTTTCCAATACCAAACAACGTGCATTTGCTGTCGGGTTTATTGCAGCAATGTGGTATGTCGGTGCCACCTGTGCCAATCTCGTCGGCTATATGCTATATGACGTGGAAGATGGCTGGCGCTGGATGCTTGGTAGCTCAGTGATCCCCTGTATTATTATTTTGATTGGTCGTTTTGATTTACCTGAATCACCTCTTTGGCTGATTCGCAAAGGGCGCGTTAAAGAATGTGAAAAAATGATGGAAAAGTTATTTGGCCAACCCGTAATATTTGAAGCCGAAGAACAACAAAAAACACACTTTCTTCAATTATTCACTAAGAGGCATTTTTCTTTCGTCCTATTTACCGCCATTATTTGGACCTGCCAAGTAATCCCGATGTTTGCAATTTACACCTTTGGACCACAAATCGTTGGGCAGTTGGGGTGGGATCAAGGAAAAAACGCTGCACTCGGTAACGTAGTTATCAGCTTATTCTTTATGCTAGGTTGCTTACCTGCGATGTATTGGCTGAATAAAATGGGACGGAGACCATTATTGATTGGTAGCTTTGCCATTATGACCCTCGCACTTGCCATACTTGGGCTATTTTCAAACCTTGGTATTTGCCTTGTGATTATCATGTTTGGGATTTACGCTTTTTTCTCAGGGGGACCCGGTATTTTACAATGGCTTTACCCTAACGAACTGTTTCCAACCGATATTCGTGCCTCTGCCGTTGGGGTCATTATGTCTATCAGCCGTATTGGCACTATTTTTTCAACATGGGCATTACCGCTATTTATCACTAAATACGGTGTCAGTTCGGTGGTATTGATGGGTGCAGGCGTTTCTTTGCTTGGACTGATCGTTTCGATCCTATTTGCACCAGAAACCAAAGGCTTAACCCTAGCACAAACCTCAGTGATGGGTATCCGGCGCAAAAAGACATAAGAGAAGTAAAAGAAGTTACTACGATAAACAATCACATCAAATACGCTAAATAATTCGTGCTGCACCAAGGCAGCAAGAGAAACGAATCCCTAGGAGCATAGAAGAGTATGTAACTAGGGTAACGCAGTGGCAGTAAGAAGTATAACGCGTATTTATACGCTAAATAGTTCAGATTGTAGGTAGGCGGCAAGCGAATAAGACCCTAGGAGCATACACAAGTATGTGACTAGGGCGAATAAGCGAAGCCAACACCCCTACAATTTGAAATATGACACGTATTTATACGCTAAATAGTTTGTGTTGTGGCTAGGCGGCAATCGAGGTTATCCCGATGAGCATACACAAGTATGTGATTCGGGTAACCAAGTGCGGCCAACAACGCCACAGCGCAAAATATGACGCGTATTTAGTTGGTAGAGAATGGCATGATGTCATACCATACCAACAACCAAATAGTCACATAAGCAAAAATTGCCGCAATAATATCGTCAATCATGATGCCAAAACCGCCGCTGACTTTTCGGTCAAAAATCCTTATCGGCCATGGCTTCCACATGTCATAAATGCGGAAAATAAAGAAGGCGGTGATGACCCATTCATAATCAACAACTGGGATCGCCATGAGAGTAATCCACATCCCGATAAATTCATCCCAAACAATGCTGCCGTGGTCATGAATTTTCATATCATCGGAAGTGCGCTGACAAATTAAGCAACCAATCCAAAAACCCGCGATAATAAGCACCCACAGGCTCCAAATTGGCATGTTGGCCATTAATAACCAGAAAGGTATCGCAGCAAGAGAGCCCATTGTGCCTGGCACAATAGGTGAAAGGCCGCTACCAAATCCTGTAGCCAATAAGTGCCAAGGATTACGCATATTCAGCCGTTTTTTTGCTTCTGCTTTTTCTTGGCGACTAGCCATTCTATGCACCTTCCGAAACAAAATGATCGAAACCTTTTAGGTTTACATCAACTTCTTGGTTATTGCAAAAGTAGCTAATTCCTTCAGACTGCGGCTTAATTTGCCCAATACACGTAAAGCCTGAGCCTGTGTGTGCAAGTGCCATCTCTAGCGCTCCACGGTTAATTTCAGGAACGGTAAAGCAAAGTTCGTAGTCTTCACCACCACTCAAAGACCATAAACGCCCTTGTTCGATACTACAACTTTGTTTCAACGCTTCTGATTGAGGCAATGCATCTAAATTAATGCGCGCACCACAACTGCTCGCTTTCAAGATGTGGTTGAGATCAGAAACTAAACCGTCAGAAATATCAATCGCAGAAGAAGCCAGGTTTCTCAATGCTTGGCCTTGTAAAATCCGTGGCTGTGGACGTAAATGGCGCGCAATTAGCCATTCTTGATGTTCTACATTTTTAACATTCAGTTTATCTTGTAAAATAGCAAGGCCAGCAGCGCTATCACCGAGAGTCCCCGTTACATAAATCCAATCGCCATTACGCGCCCCCGCACGGGACATCGCTTTGCCGTTTGGCACTAAGCCATGAACCGTGTAGGTCAAGCTCATAGGGCCTCGGGTTGTATCACCACCAATTAATTGCATGCCATAATAGTTAAGCTGTTCAAACAAACTATCACTAAAAGATTGTAACCAATCACAATCAACACAAGGCAATGTAATTGCCAAAGAAACCCATGCAGGGTCTGCGCCCATCGCTGCGAGGTCACTTAAATTAGATGCTAATGATTTATAAGCAAGATCAGCTGGTGAAATGGTTGGTAGGAAATGAATACCAGAAACGAGAGTGTCAGTGCTTACAGCAAGTTGCTGTTTTTCTGGAATGGTCATCAACGCACAGTCATCCCCAATACCGATATTAACATCACGTCGGTTAGTGGTTTGACGGTTAAAATAACGCGCGATGAGGTCAAATTCGCCATATGACATGGTAGATTTTCCGTTTTCGCTATATCTATTTTCGTTTAAGACGAAGCAAATAATTTACACCCTAATAATTCAATAATAGGTAAATAGCACTGAATTGCTAACCTGAAGAGTCTATCTAATTGGCTGCAATTATTCTTCGCTCACCGGCCATTGAAATATCGCGAGCATATAAACACAAAGGTAGACTGGAACCCAGGCTACCTATTTATTACCGTAGTGCTACAGGAGGGAACCCTGATATTATTATTTTTTACGGCGTACCGCAGGTGCAGCTTTGTCTAATACACCGTTAACGAATTTATGGCTATCTTCTGCGCCAAAAACTTTCGCTAATTCAATACCTTCGTTGATTGCGACTTTATAAGGTACATCTTCACGGAAACTTAATTCAAACATGGAGACGCGTAAAATCGCTTTTTCTACCTGCCCTAACTCTTCGAGCTGACGAGATAAATAAGGCGCCATCTGTTGATCTAGTTTTGTTGCGTTAGTCGCAACACCTGATAACAGTTCACGAAAATAGTTTACGTCGACGTCTGACATGTCCTGTTCAGCAATAAACTCATATTCGACTTCAGCAATTGGATTGCCAGATAATTGCCATGAATAAATGGCTTGTACAGCACACTCACGAGCGCGGCGACGAGCAGCAGGTTTCACAAGATTCCCCTTAAATTTAAAAACTGTACACAATAAACACTTGTTGCATTGCGTAATCTACACCGTGGTGGCGAAAAAACAGCAACATAGAGCAAATTGTGTATTATTTGCCTTTGATGGCCTTAATTACATTAATCATTTCAAGTGCTGTCAGTGCAGCTTCAGCACCTTTATTACCTGCTTTAGTACCCGCACGTTCAATAGCTTGTTCAATATTTTCAGTGGTTAACACACCAAAAGTCACTGGAACTTCACTGTTCATCGCAACATGAGATAAACCTGAGCTACATTCACCTGCAACGTATTCAAAGTGAGCAGTACCACCACGAATCACAGTACCTAGTGCAATCACTGCATCATATTTATTCGTTTCAACCAATGCTTTTGTGGTCAATGGCAGCTCATAAGCGCCTGGAACCCACACAATTGTAATATTGTCATTTGAAACCTGACCAATGCGTTCTAACGCATCAACAGCACCTTCCAGCAGACTATCATTAATAAAGTTGTTAAAACGAGCGATAGCGATAGCAACACGCGCTTGTGGAGCAGCAACAACACCTTTAATTACGTTCATAGCCTTCCTCTAATATTAATTATAACCCGCGGGGCGCGGATTTTATCACATTCTTTCGTGTATCGTACGTATGATTTTCAAAAAAACCAATTACCATACGGGACGAAGCCTGACACGAAGGTCTGGCCCGACTTGCTTCACTTCTGTAAATTCAAATTTTGGCGCATCAACAAGGGCGTTAAGCGGCGGAAAGTCCACCAAACCTCGAGCGCTGTCACCTAATAATTTAGGTGCAATATAGACAATCAGTTCGTCAACTAAACCTAGCTTAAGTAATGAGCCTGCGAGTTTTGCTCCCGCCTCAACCCAAATGCTATTCACATTACGTTTAGCCAGCTGCATCATCAAAATAACCAGATCGGTGCCGTTTTCATCTGCTGGAATAGCGATTTGCTCAATTTTTCCTTGCCATACCGCATTTTCATCTGGGGTTGAGCGCACTAACCAACATTCACCATCTAATTGAGTAACTTTATGGTCAGGAGTCACTCGATTGTGATTATCTAGCACAATACGAATGGGTTGGCGTACTTGGCTTTCTGGATACACTTGTTGGATATCTGATGGGAGCTCATTCCAACGTATCGTTAAAGAAGGGTCATCAGCAACAACCGTGCTGCTCGTACTTAAAATAGCACTTGCCTCGGCTCGAAGAGCTTGTACATCTTTGCGAGCTGCCGGGCTGGTAATCCATTTGCTTTCCCCAGATTCAAGGGCGGTCTTGCCATCAAGCGAAGCAGCAAGTTTCAACTGGATATAGGGAAACCCGGTACGCATACGTTTTAAAAAGCCACGGTTCGCCGCTTCGGCATCGTCTAATAAAACATTACTACGTGTTTCAATTCCTGCTTGCGACAACATATACAGACCACGGCCTGCAACCTGAGGATTTGGGTCTTGCATCGCCGCTACAACTCGGCTTACACCTGCATTAATCAGTGCTTCTGCACAAGGCGGAGTGCGGCCGTGATGACTACAAGGCTCAAGGGTGACATAGGCTGTTGCCCCTTGCGCTTTTTCTCCTGCCATACGCAATGCGTGAACCTCAGCGTGAGGTTCCCCTGCTTTCTGATGATACCCTTCACCGACAATGGCACCATCACGCACAATCACACACCCGACATTTGGATTAGGTGATGTAGTAAAACGCCCTTTTCGTGCCAATTCAAAAGCACGAGCCATATACATGTTGTCTTGTTCAATCATTGGCGTTAATCCTGTAATTTAGCGATTTCTTCGCCAAATTCGCGCACATCTTCAAAGCTGCGGTAAACAGAAGCAAAACGGATATAGGCAACTTTATCGAGCTTTTTCAGTTCATCCATAACCAAACTACCAATCAATTTAGACGGAACTTCACGTTCCCCCGTAGCCCGAAGCTGAGATTTAATAGAAATAATAGCTTGCTCAATGTCATCAGAACTTACAGGCCGTTTTTCTAATGCCTTTTGCATACCTCGATTAAGCTTTTCTTCATCAAAAGGTTCACGAATATCGTCGCTTTTAATGACTCTAGGCATGACAAGCTCAGCGACTTCAAAAGTGGTGAAGCGTTCATGACAAAGTAAGCACTGGCGGCGTCTACGGACTTGGGACCCTTCACCGACCAGACGCGAGTCAATAACTTTCGTATCTACAGCTGAGCAGAATGGGCAGTGCATAGCGTTTCCTGAATCTATTTAGGGGGAGATAGTTTACCCTACTGTGCGAGAAAAAACACCCTAGAAGATGCCTCCTAGGGTGTTCTCGTTGCTCTTCATATTTCGCGTTGTAGGGGTGTTGGCATCGTTTATTAACCCTAGTCACATACTTTTGTATGCTCCTAGGGATTAATTACACTTGCCGCCTACCTACAACACGAACTATTTTGAGCACTAATTGGCTTAACTCTTTATTATTCCCGTTGTAGGGGTATTGGCATCGCTTATGAACCCTAGTCACATACTTTTGTATGCTCCTAGGGATTAATTACACTTGCCGCCTACCTACAACACGAACTATTTTGAGTGCTAATTGGCTTAGTTACTCATCATTTTTAAAACTAAGGCAGTAATGACTCTTGGTCTGCGCCTTCTTTTTCGACTTTCGCTTGCATCAAGTGTTCACGCTTCATACCCATCTTCAGTGCTAATGCAGAAGCCACATAAATAGATGAGATAGTACCGATAGTTACACCGATTAACATAACCAATGAGAAGCCTTCTAACATTGCGCCACCGAACAGGTATAGCATCAGAACCACTAATAATGTGGTGGCTGATGTCATGATGGTACGGCTCAATGTTTGCGTCAAAGAGACGTTCATGATTTCGTACGGTGTACCACGGCGTATTTTACGGAAGTTTTCACGGATACGGTCTGATACAACGATACTGTCGTTCAGTGAGTAACCAATAACTGACATCAATGATGCCACAATAGTCATATCTATCTCTATATGGAACAAAGACAGAATACCTAAAGTGATCACCACATCATGCGCAAGAGATAACACGGCACCCGCGGCCAAACGCCATTCAAAACGGAAACCAACGTAGACTAGGATACAAATCAACGCAGTTAACAGAGCCAAAGCCCCTGTTTGCGCTAATTCAGCCCCAACACTTGGCCCCACGAATTCAATGCGTTTTACGGTTGCTTTATCATCCACATTTTGGTTGATAATCGTGATAATTTCTTTACCGACTTCTTGACCAGCAGTGCCTTCAATTGGCGGAATACGGATCATGATATCGCGGCTGCTACCAAAGTTTTGGATTAATGGATCTTTATGATTCGAGTTAGACAAGCTATCACGAATTTTATCCAAATCAGCTGGCTGACTTAAGTTGATTTCAATTACCGTACCACCGGTGAAATCTAAGCCCCAGTTAAAACCTTTGACGCCAATAATCACAAAAGAAGCTATCAGTAATACGATAGAAATGCTAAAGGCAACGTTGTCCCAGCGCATAAAGTCATAAACTTTACGGCCATAGTTCAATTGTTCAACAGTATAATCCTGTGCCACAACGTGCTCCTTAAATTGACAGCTTGTTAATACGTTTACCGCCGTAAAGCAGGTTCACGATAGCACGTGTACCAACGATAGCTGTAAACATAGAGGTTGCGACACCAATCGCTGTCGTAATCGCAAAGCCTTTAATAGACCCAGTACCCACTGCATAGAGAATAATCGCAGTGATCAGTGTCGTTAAGTTTGCGTCTGTAATACTTGAGAAGGCGCCTTTATACCCTTCATGAATTGCTTGCTGAACAGATCGACCGTTCTTGAGCTCTTCTTTAATCCGTTCGTTAATTAGAACGTTCGCATCGACGGCAACCGCAAGGGTTAATACGATACCGGCAATACCAGGCATAGTCAGTGTTGCGCCCGGTAATAAGGACATCACCCCAACAATTAACACCAAGTTTGCCAACAGCGCGCTACTCGCAATCAGACCAAATTTACGATAGTAAATAATCATAAATAGGATAGAAGCTAACAGACCTGCGATACAGGCTTTCAGCCCTTGCTCGATATTTTGCATACCTAGTGTTGGGCCAATGGTACGTTCTTCAACAATTTGGATTGGCGCAATCAACGCACCTGCACGTAACAGTAATGAAAGCTGGCGAGCTTCAGTGCCGTTAGTAATACCAGTAATACGGAATTTGCTACCAAAACGTGCAGAAATACGTGCCGCATTGATGACTTTTTCATCTTTCACCAAAATTGAACGGCCCGTTACATCTTTCTTGCCACTGTCTTTGTATTCAACAAACAGCGTTGCCATCAGCTTGTCTTGGTTATCACGTGTAAAGTCAGACATGATAGAACCACCAGAACTATCAAGACTGATACTCACTTGTGGTTGACCGTTTTCATCCGCATCAGATGTTGAGTCGGTAATATGGTCACCCGTTAAGATCACACGCTTATATAAGACATAAGGCATGCCTTCACGGTCATATTTAACTTCTGAATCACCTGGTACACGGCCACTTTCCGCTGCAGAAGAATCCACAGCGGTATTCACTAGACGGAATTCTAATGTCGCAGTCGCACCTAAAATTTCTTTTGCGCGCGCGGTATCTTGAATACCCGGTAATTCAACCACAATTCGGTCAGCGCCTTGGCGTTGAACGAGTGGCTCCGCAACACCTAATTGGTTTACACGGTTGCGAATAATAGTAATGTTCTGAGAAACCGCGTAGTTACGTGCTTCACGTAAACGCTCGTCGGTCATCACTGCGATCATGGTGTTATCGCTGCCATCACTAAAGACTAAGTCTGGGTATTTACGAGACAATGCTTTTTCAGCTTGGCTACGATCATCCGCGTTACGGAAACGAACTTCCACGCTATAATCATTGCCTTTACGAATAGAAGAGTACGCAATGCCTTCTTGACGCAGGTCATTACGCAAACCATCCATGTTTTGTTCCTGCAATTTACCTAATGCAGTGTCCATATCAACTTCCATCAGGAAGTGAACCCCACCACGCAGATCAAGACCAAGCTTCATCGGTTCACCACCGATAGCTTCGAGCCACTTAGGCGTTGCAGGTGCAAGGTTTAATGCAACAACATACTGGTCACCCAGTGCATTCATGATCACTTCACGCGCACGTAACTGAACATCAGAGTTGTTGAATCGGGCTAAAATGGCCCCATTTTCTAGAGAGATAGATTTACTCTCAATTTTATCGTCTTTTAACGATTTCTGGACTTGGATCAGCGTTTGTTCATTGGCGGCGGTTCCCCGCACGCCAGTGATCTGAACAGCCGGATCCTCACCATATAGGTTTGGAAGTGCATAAAGCAAACCGATGAGGATCGCGAAGATCAACATCAGATACTTCCACAAAGGATAACGGTTTAGCACGGCAGTTCCCTTCGGGAGAATCAGAATTAAATTGCTTTCATTGTGCCTTTAGGTAAAACAGCAGCAACGAAATCACGTTTGATGGTTACTTCTGTGTTCTCACTCAGCTCAAGAACCACATAACCGGTTTCAGACACTTTAGTTACACGTCCGATTAAACCGCCAGTTGTTAAAACTTCATCACCTTTAGTGATAGATTCCATCAATTTACGGTGTTCTTTCGCACGTTTTTGCTGTGGACGCAAAATCATGAAATAGAAGATCAGCGCGAAAACAACAAGCATGATAACCATAGTGTACGGGCTACCTTGCGCTGGTGCACCTGCTGACGCCGCTGCTTCAGAAATAAAAAAACTCATTCAACTTTCCTCATTGTTTTATTGAAAGCAATTTTACATACAAAAAAGCTAAGTTTGATATGCTACACAGATTAATGGCATTTCGCACTTAAATTCATTCGATATTTAATGAAGGTTCAGGTTTACCAATCTTTTGGTAAAAATCTTTAGCAAACTCTTCAAAATTCCCATTTTCAATGGCTTGGCGAATACCGGCCATCAAGCGCTGGTAATAACGTAAATTATGGATGGTATTGAGCCTTGCACCAAGAATTTCATTACATCTATCAAGATGATGCAGATAAGCGCGGCTATAATGACGACAAGTATAGCAATCACACTCAGCATCCAGTGTTGATGTGTCTGATTTATACTTAGCATTACGAATTTTTACCACGCCATTTGTCACAAATAAATGCCCATTTCGCGCATTTCGTGTTGGCATCACACAATCGAACATATCGATTCCGCGACGAACCCCTTCCACTAAATCTTCAGGCTTACCAACCCCCATTAAGTAACGAGGTTTTTCCGCTGGAATTTGCGGGCAGACATGTTCTAAGATTCGATGCATATCTTCTTTCGGTTCGCCAACGGCTAAGCCGCCTACAGCGTACCCATCAAAGCCGATTTCCACCAGCCCCTTAACTGAAATATCACGTAAATCTTCGTAAACACTACCTTGAATAATACCGAATAAGGCATTTTTATTGTTAAGTTCGTCAAAACGTTGGCGGCTACGTGCAGCCCAACGCAGCGACATTTCCATTGATGTCTTTGCATAGTCCCAATCTGCTGGATATGGCGTACACTCGTCAAAAATCATGACAATATCTGAACCGAGGTCATACTGAATTTCCATCGACTTTTCAGGACTTAGGAAAACTTTTTCACCGTTGATTGGGTTACGAAAATGCACACCTTCTTCTTTAATTTTGCGCATCGCACCAAGACTAAAGACCTGAAAGCCACCTGAATCGGTTAAAATTGGGCCTTGCCATTGCATAAAGTCATGGAGGTCACCATGCAACTTCATAATTTCTTGCCCAGGGCGCAACCACAAGTGGAAAGTGTTCCCTAATAAGATTTGAGCACCAGTCTCTTTAACTTCTTCCGGTGTCATGCCCTTAACAGTACCGTAGGTTCCTACTGGCATAAATGCAGGGGTTTCCACCACACCGCGCTCAAAAACTAAGCGACCACGGCGTGCATTGCCATCGGTCGTTTGTAATTCATATTTCACGTTTGCCTCCTAGCAGCAGAAAAACAGTCTGTTGCTATTGATAATATTAATTTGCTAAGCAAGCAGCCGATGCCACCGCTTCAAACTGATTACTCACCAATTTTCTCGAATCGAGCATTTGTATTGGGGGTAATGAACATAGCATCACCATAACTAAAAAAGCGGTATTTTTGTTCAACGGCTTCTTTATATGCATTCATGGTGTTTTTGTATCCAGCAAACGCAGAAACCAACATAATTAATGTCGATTCCGGTAAGTGGAAGTTGGTGATCAGTGCATCTATCACCTGATATTCATACCCTGGATAAATAAAGATTTGGGTATCATCAAAAAATGGAGCAATTAAAGCATCTTGGCTCGCTTTTGCGGCACTTTCGAGCGACCGAACGGACGTTGTTCCAACAGCGATAACGCGGTTACCTCGTGCTTTACAGGCTAAAACAGCGTCTACGACCTCTTGTGGCACTTCTGCATATTCAGAATGCATAATGTGATCTTCGATAGTATCAACTCGTACAGGTTGAAAGGTACCGGCTCCCACATGCAATGTTACAAACGCCATTTCTACGCCTTTTTGGCGCAATGCTTCAAGTAACGGTTCATCAAAGTGTAAGCCCGCCGTTGGTGCTGCAACAGCCCCTGGTTTTTCACTATATACGGTTTGATAAAGTTCTTTATCTGATTCTTCATCAGGACGATCAATATAAGGCGGGAGAGGCATATGACCAATTTGGTTTAGAATGCTTAATACATCACGTTCATCGTCAAAACGCAGTTCAAACAATGCACCATGACGCGCGACCATCGTCGCATTCACGCTTTCATCTTCGCCTAGCAGTAATTCAGCCCCTTCTTTTGGTGCTTTTGATGCCCTAACATGAGCGAGCACGCGGTGTTCATCCAACATACGCTCAATCAGAACTTCAATTTTACCACCGCTAACTTTGCGCCCAAATAACCGTGCGGGGATCACGCGAGTGTTATTGAACACCAGCAAGTCACCATGCTCCAATTTTTCTAGAATATCGGTAAAAACACCATGCGTGAGCTGCCCTGAGCCGCCATCTAGGCTTAATAAACGGCAAGCACTACGCTCAGCCTGCGGATAATGGGCAATCAGTTCTTCAGGTAATTCAAAAGTAAAATCAGAAACACGCATTGTATTGACATCAATCTAAAAAAACAGGCGACTAGTCTAGTGCCGCACTGACTTTGGCGCAAGAAATAAGCGCAAGATCGGACAAAAAACCACCATTTTTTAACAAATAATTTGTTAGCAAAAAATTCTGCATACTATTTATCCATTCAAAGAATGAATGATTTCAATTTCAATAAACTTTTATAACAAATTGATTTCGACTTTTTTCTACTCGATAGGTATACCCATGAATTTCAAATTAGAGGAATTCTTTATTCCTCTGCCAAGTAATGTCCTGTGAGTTTCGAATTCAACATAATTACTGCTATAGTTTGAGCAATCAAAAAGTTAGCTAAGCTGCGTTGCATGTCCTATGGATTTCGAATCACAGGTAGGCAACTTACATAGATTCGAACTATCAAGAATATTTTTTCTTTTGTTTCTCAATGTTCATACCCCATGAATTTCGAATTAGAGCAAGGCAGCAAGCAAATTGATCCCTAGGAGCATACATCAGTATGTGACTAGGGTCGATTTGTGCAGCTAACACAGCTATAATTTGAAAGGCATCGGGTATATCATAGGAGGATGAATTACCTAGCTCACCTCCACCTGGCCCATCTCGCTGGCAGCTCCTTACTCGGCAACATCATGGCTGACTACGTCCGCGGTAACCCTGTGGGCCTTTACTCCCCCGAAATTGTCTCTGGTATCTTTATGCATCGAACTGTCGACCGCATTACAGATACTCACCCTTTAGTCAAAGAAGCTAAATTGTTATTTCGTGATGAATATCGCCGTGTTGCCCCCATAACATTGGATTTAGTTTGGGACCATTTTTTATCGCTGCATTGGTCAACTATTGAGCCATCAATACCGCTAGTAGACTTTGTACGTGACTGCCGAAAAATAATTGAGCCGCAGCTTTGTCATACCCCTGAAAAATTCCAGGAGTTAAATGAATATCTCTGGCCTCAACAGTGGCTAATACGCTATGCAGATAAAAATTATATTGGAAAATCACTGAGTGGGATGGCAAGAAGACGCCCCAAGCTCAGTGCGCTAAGTGGTTCATTTGATGATTTTTTATTGCAGTATGATGCGTTAGAAACTATTTTCTTTCAATTTTATCCGCAAATGATGGCTAATGCGCTGCAACATTTTTTTGTACAGAATGTCACAATTAACACAAAGGAATAAATTAAAGCTTGCACTTTAGTGGAATAAAACTATCTTATTGATATTAATTTGATAAACCAGTATTATTGATAGTTAAAACCTATCACAATAATCGGTTTAAATGACTTTATTGTCAAAAGATCTTTTTCTATTCTTTCAGAAGTCTAAATCCACACTATTTATCAGTGATTAAATAGACAGGACAAAAAACTTTAATTCAAACTCATAGGAGTAAATTATGGTTCTGGTAACACGTCAAGCCCCTGACTTTACTGCAGCAGCTGTTTTAGGTAACGGTGAAATCGTTGAAAACTTCAACTTAAAAAAACACATTGCTGGTAAACCTGCTGTCATCTTCTTCTGGCCAATGGATTTTACTTTCGTTTGCCCTTCAGAGCTGATCGCATTTGACCGCCGCTATGAAGAATTCCAAAAACGTGGTGTAGAAATCATCGGTGTTTCTTTTGACTCTGAGTTTGTTCATAACGCATGGCGTCAAACATCCGTAGATAAAGGCGGTATTGGTGAAGTTAAATACCCAATGGTTGCTGATATCAAACGTGAAATCATGGCAGCATACGGCATCGTGCACCCAGATGCAGGCGTTGCACTGCGTGGCTCTTTCCTCGTTGACAAAAAAGGTGTTGTTCGCCACCAAGTGGTTAATGACCTACCATTAGGCCGTAATATCGACGAAATGCTGCGTATGGTTGACGCGCTGCAATTCCACGAAGAGCACGGTGATGTTTGCCCAGCTCAGTGGGAAAAAGGCCAAGAAGGTATGAATGCATCTCCAAAAGGCGTTGCTGACTACCTGACTAAAAACTCTGCAAAACTGTAATTCGTTACGCGAGTTTTAGAAAAGCGGGCATCAAGCCCGCTTTTTACTTTTGTGAACCAAGTCTATCTTTTCTCTTCCTACTCGCAATTATTCCACTCAGTTAACAATTCTTAACTCAAATACTCAATGTTTTGTATTATTGTGTGCTATACATTAAAAACACAAATAATTAACAAACTATTCATATTGAATATTTGTGCGATAGAACAACTCAATTAACCCTAACTGGGAGATACGAATGATAAAAACATCATTACGCCCTGCGGTTCTATTTCTTTCCTTACTTGTTTCTAATCAGCTGTATGCCGCTTCTGAACCTGCCGTTGAAGCAAAAAAAGGTATGGTTGTTTCCTCCCAACATTTAGCATCACAAATTGGGGCTGATATTCTAAAATCAGGCGGCAATGCTATTGATGCCGCTGTTGCGGTAGGATATGCACAAGCCGTAGTTAACCCTTGCTGTGGCAATATCGGCGGTGGTGGCTTTATGACTATTCATCTAGCCGATGGCAAAGATTTATTTATTAATTTCAGAGAAACCGCGCCCGGTGCCGCTAGTGCAGATATGTATTTAGACAAAGACGGTAAGTTAATCAAAGATGCGAGCCTATATGGCTACCTCGCGTCAGGTGTACCAGGTACCGTTAAAGGCCTAGACTATGCCTTAGAAAAATACGGTACGATGAGCCGCCAGCAAGTAATGGCGCCGGCTATTAAATTAGCAAGAGAAGGCTTTGTGCTGACTAGAGCGGATACTGATGTCCTCGACACCACGACAGAACGTTTTAAACAAGACCCAGAAGTCGCACGTATCTTCTTAAAACCGGATGGTCGTTCTTTCCAACCCGGTGACTTGTTAGTTCAGACCGATTTAGCTAACACCTTAGAAAAAATTGCCCAAAATGGCCCTTCTGCTTTTTACGAAGGAGAAATCCCCAAAATTGTGGAAGAAGCCTCTAAGAAAAATGGCGGCATCTTAACCGCAAAAGATTTTGCAGATTTTACTATCACAGATACAGCGCCTGTTAGCTGTACCTATAGAGGCTATCAATTTATTTCTGCACCACCACCAAGTTCAGGTGGAGTGACTATCTGCCAAACGCTTAATATCTTAGAAGGGTATGACCTCAAAGAAATGGGCTTTAACTCCGCGGACTATATTCATACTCTAACGGAAGCGATGCGCCATGCTTATATGGACAGAAATACCTTCCTCGGTGATCCTGAGTTTGTCGATAACCCAACGGAAAAGCTACTCAGCAAAGCCTATGCAGAAGAGTTACGCAAAGAAATCAAACCCAACCAAGCAACGCCATCCACGCAAGTTCAACCAGGAATAGGGCCTCACGAAAAACCGGAGACCACGCATTACTCTGTCGTCGATGAAAAAGGAAATGCGGTTTCAACTACTTACACGATTAATGGTCGCTTTGGCTCTGTGGTGATCCCGCCCGGAACTGGCTTTTTCTTAAACGATGAAATGGATGACTTCACCACCAAAGTAGGTGAAAAAAACCTGTATGGTTTAGTACAAGGTGAACGCAATTCTATTGCACCAGGTAAGCGCCCACTGTCATCCATGAGCCCAACTATCGTAACGAAAGATGGCAAAGTATTTCTAGTTCTCGGTTCACCCGGAGGCTCACGAATTATTTCGATTACGCTGCAAACCGCTTTAAATATTATCGACCATGGTATGCCACCACAAGAAGCCGTTAATGCACCGCGTATTCACCACCAGTGGCTCCCTGATGAGGTTTATTATGAGCAAAGAGGCGTTTCTAAAGACACCTTAGCACTACTCGATAAAATGGGTTACCAGATGGTTGAACAAACACCGTGGGGTGCCGCCGAGCTGATTATGGTCGCGATCCCTGAAGGAGCTGGTGTTAGTGCCAAATCTTCGGGTAATGATTCCGCTGTTTCAGGGAAAGTTCGCGAAGGTTTCATTTATGGCTCTAACGATGTACGTCGCCCAGCAGGGAGTGCTGTCGGTGTTGATTAATGGCCTAATAAAATAGAAAAAGGAGCTATTTAGCTCCTTTTTTGTAATTTCAATTAATTACACTTGCTTATGCTGTGCAGCAGGTGACACAAACTTATCGCATAAAATAGCCACGACCATCACAACAACAGTTGGTAATACCCAGACTAAGTCTTGTTTATACAGTGGCATTGCTGTCATCCATTCAGGAATATAACCTTTAAGATGGTCTGACGCTTTTACGGCACCGATTAAACCGACGACAAAGCTAACTAACATTGTCGGCGCAATCACTATCGTTGGGTTTTTCCACCACTTCAAAGTAAAGCTTAATAAAATTAAGACAATACAAGGTGGATAAATTGAAACTAGCACGGGTAATGAGAAGGCGATTAACTTACTCAAACCTAAGTTTGAGATCACCATGGAGAACACACCCAAGATCAATACCAGTTTACGGTAAGAAATCGGTACATAGCGGCTAAAGAACTCGGCACAGGCACAAGTTAAACCCACGGCAGTTACCATACAGGCAACAAAGATTAATACCGCAAGGAAGAAGCTACCGTAATTACCAAAAGTATATTGAACATAGGTATGTAAAATATCAGCGCCATCAGCAGGGTTTGGAATTAACGAACCGCTATTCTCACCAAGCTTAAACAAGGACAAATAGACCAGAGTTAATAATACCCCTGCAATTAACCCTGCCCACATAGTGTAACGGGTTAATAGTGAAGAGTTTTCGATACCCCTTGAACGCGCCGCATTAACAATAACGATACCAAATACCATAGCACCAAGGGTATCCATAGTTAGATAACCATTGATAAAGCCATTCGAGAAAGCCATCTCACGGTATTCTATTGTAGAAGGGATCGGATCCCCCGCAGGCCACATGACAGCCGCAATACCCAAAATAGCCAAGGCTAACATTTTTACAGGTGCTAAAATGTGCCCAACGCTATCGAGCAGTTTTCCGGGATATAGTGAAATACCGATAACTAGAACGAAGTAAACTACGCTGTAGATAAGTAACAGCATATCGGACTCACCACCGAATAAAGGTGCGATACCGACTTTATAGGATACAGTCGCCGTTCTTGGCGTTGCAAATAGAGGCCCTACAGACAAATAAGCAACAACCGCCAATAGTAACCCTGCCGTTTTGCCAACGGGTGTACTGAGCGCTTCAATGCCCCCACCCACTTTAGCTAGCGCAATAACGGTTAAAACAGGTAAACCCACGCCTGTAACCAAAAACCCTAGTGCCGCAGTCCAAACTTGTTCCCCTGCCTGCAAGCCAACCATGGGAGGAAAGATAATGTTTCCTGCCCCTACGAATAACGCAAAAGTCATAAAGCCTAATGCGATGATATCTCTTGATGATAAACGATGAGCCATATTATGTTATTTTTAAGTGACAAAATAGAAAATTATGGGTTTACACTTAGCAACCCTTTGAAATATATATAGCGAGATAGAATTCTGATAAACATACTGTTAACAATATAAAAAAGCATGTTTGTTTGTATCATACGAAATGAAAAGTCAAAAAACAGAAAAATTCGCCAATAACTGACAACAAGTAGAACTTTTATAGGGCAAAAAGGCAATAGCAAACCGAAAAACAAGAATAAATAACTAAACTAATTTTCAGAACTAGTGATTACTTTCAGTAAAATCCCAATACTCGTTATATGCTTTGCTCGAAAAATGAACAACCCGTCTTTTTCTGGTGATTAAAATTGATTATTTAACAGAATATATAATTAATGTGATAGCAATAATCAGCATTAAATATATATGTTTTGAATTTAATACAGGTATGGATTGATAAATAGAAATAATCCACTTTATTAATATTTTGATTATATTAACAAAGTGGAATTATTTACCCATTTTTAAGTTTTTTGTCATCAACAATAAATACTGGCGGTAAAGTAAATGAAAACTCACTCCCTTTACCTAATTGACTTGTTACCACCAATTGGCTGCTATGGTGCTGTAATGCATGTTTAACAATAGCCAACCCAAGGCCGGTACCTCCACCGCCTTGGCGGGAGCGTGCTTTATCTACCCGATAAAACCGTTCTGTCAAACGAGGAATATGCTCTGTAGGTATCCCTTGCCCGTTATCTCTCACACTAAAACGAGCACCCTGACCATTTCTTTGCCATTCAACCCAAATTTTGGTGCCTTCTGGCGTATGGCTGATTGCGTTATAGACTAAATTCGCCACTGCACTTCGTAATTGTTCTTCATTACCATGGACACGCAATTTTTCATCAACATGAAATTCAAACTGGTGGCGCCCTTGGCTTAAACTTAACGCTTCTTGCTCAATCATTTTGAGAATGACAGGGATATTCACTTGCTCATCAAGGTTAATTTGAGGAGCAATTTCTATACGTGATAACTGCAAAAGCTGTTTAACCAAGTTATCCATACGATGAGTTTGCTCTTGCATGACATGCAGTGCTTTTTTATTGGCCGCAGTGACATTTTCTTGGTCATCCATGACCTCAAGGTAGCCTTGAATGACAGTAAGAGGAGTTCGTAATTCATGGCTTACATTCGCAAAGAAGTCCCTACGGGCCTTTTCCAAACGGCGTTTTTCTGTCACATCTCGAGCTACCATCAATAACTGCCCTTCGGTATACGGCAAGATACGAAATTCAACAATTTCACCACTATTGAGCTCGATAGTCAGCGCTTGGTCATAACGCTTAATGGTGAAGTATCGGCTAAAATCTGGGTAACGTAATAAATTAAAAATATGTTGGCCATTATCTTCAGGCCAACGGAAACCGAGTAAAGCCTGCGCATGACGATTACACCAGAAGATATTCCCTTCTGTTGTCATCATAACCACCGCATCAGGTAGTGATTCTGCACCACTACGAAACCGTTTAATTAACTGGCCTAGCTCACGACGGCGTTTACGATTACGTTGTTGCATCTGGTAGATGCCATAAAATATCGGTTCCCACCCTCCTTTCCCCTCGGGTGGTAACATGCTTTTATCGAGCCACAACCAGTAAGAAAGTTTAAGTAGGTTATACCCATGCCATGTCAGTGCAGCAAGTAGCGATATCACTAATAGCCACGCTAGGTGGCCAATAAAAACCGATAAGATAAGGGCGGGTAAGATAAATAAAAACAGCCCCCAAATCAGCTGCTTAATCGATAAACGTTCAAGCACGCATGCCTCTCCCTTTGTGGTTTTTAGTAACGGATAGAAAAACGATAACCTGTACCGCGTACAGTTTGTACCATTTTATCATGACCTTCCGTCTCTAGTGCCTTTCTTAACCGCCTAATATGGACATCAACGGTTCTATCTTCCACATACACATTGGCTCCCCATACATAATTTAGTAGCTGTTCTCTACTATATACGCGTTCAGGGTGAGTCATGAAGAAATGCAGTAATTTATATTCAGTTGGCCCCATATCGATAGGGATTTCATTGCTGGTCACACGATGAGAAGTAGGGTCTAACGTTAACCCATTCATTTCAATAATATCTTCCGTCGCCATTGGTGAAATACGACGTAAAATTGCCTTTACCCGAGCGATTAATTCCTTTGGTGAAAACGGCTTAATCAGATAGTCATCCGCGCCAACTTCCAAACCTTTTACGCGGTCTTCTTCTTCTCCTCGTGCGGTTAACATCATGACAGGAACGTCACGTGTTGCGCTATCACGCTTCATATGCTTAATTACTTGGATACCGGAGCCCCCTGGGATCATCCAATCCAGTAGTACGAGATCGGGTAGAGGGTCAACGAGTTGTGCAATCGCACTGTCATAATCATCAGCTTCAATAGGCTGAAAACCATTCTGTTCTAATACAAAACAAACCATTTCTCGGATGGGCGCTTCATCTTCAACAACTAGAATGCGTCTTGCCATGATTGTTCCTGTAAAATTAAGAAGACATTTAAAATGTGAAAGCATTATGCGTCACTTTTATGACAGAATTATGAATATCAATGAGCAAAACTCATATTAATCTTTATTTTAGCGGTTAAATGTCATTTAAGTGAAATATTTCCGCAACATGGTAATAAAGCCGCAAACATCCCTCAACGAGTTATCTGGATCAGGTATACTCAGTTATCGAACGCTCGTGCACATTATTGTTGATAGGAATTGATAGCTCATGCGCATTATTCATACTTCAGACTGGCACCTTGGTCAGTATTTTTTTACCAAAAGCCGTGCGCCTGAGCACCAACATTTCTTGAATTGGCTCGTTGAACAAGTGGAATTACATCACGTTGATGCAGTCATCGTTGCTGGTGATATCTTCGATACAGGCTCTCCGCCTAGCTATGCACGTGAACTGTACAACAAATTTATTGTTGATTTACAAAAAACAGGCTGCCAATTAGTCATTTTAAGCGGTAATCACGACTCAGTTTCTGTACTCAATGAATCAAGTGCTCTGCTTCGTTACTTAAATACACAAGTCATTACGTCGGGAAGTGAGCCCCATGTTATTACCTTAGTCAATAAACAGGCTCAACCTATTGGTTTAGTCTGTGCCATTCCTTTTTTACGCCCTCGAGATATTCAACTAAGTATTGCAGGGCAAGATATTGAAGAGAAACAACGCTCGCTGCAAACAGCTATTCATGATCATTACCAAGCCAGCTACCAACTCGCGCTAGAACAGCGAACCGCTTTGGGGCTGGATATTCCAATTATTGCAACAGGCCATTTAACTGTTGTCGGCGCAGCCTTAACTGACTCTGTACGAGATATTTATATTGGTACGTTAGATGCGTTTCCTTCAGGGGCTTTTCCCCCCGCTGACTATATTGCCCTTGGCCATATTCACCGGCCCCAAGTGATTGGAGGACAAGAAAATATTCGCTACTGCGGTTCACCTATTGCATTGAGCTTTGACGAAACAACACAACAAAAAAGTGTCTGCCTTGTTGAATTCAGCGGAAGTGAATTGACTCAAATCACACCACTGGAAATCCCGACTATTCAGCCATTACAAAGTATTAAAGGCTCCTTAAACCAAATAGAACAGCAATTAGAGATATGGAAAGATTACCAAGGTGATAAACCGGTTTGGCTTGATATTGAAGTTGCTTCACAAGATTACCTCGCTGATATCCAACAACGTATTGAAGCTTTGACACAAGACCTCCCAGTCGAAGTCGTAATACTACGCCGTGCACGCAAGCAAATACAGGGACAAAGCCAAACCTTGGCCAATGAAACATTGAGTGAACTCACCGTAGAAGACGTTTTTTTACGCCGCCTTGCTCAAGAGTCTTTAGAAGATCCTGAGCGTGAACAGCGTCTATTCCAGCTATTTCAACAATCTTATGACGCATTGCAACTGAGCAAGGAAAGTTAATATGAAAATTTTAAGTTTACGTTTAAAAAATATTAACTCTCTTAGAGGTGAATGGAAAATTGATTTCACTGAAGAGCCATTTGCTAGCAATGGCCTGTTTGCCATTACGGGTGCCACTGGTGCAGGGAAAACAACCTTATTGGATGCGATTTGCCTCGCGCTTTATCACCGAACACCGCGTTTAAAAACCATTTCTAATGCACAAAATGAACTGATGACTCGCCATACAGGGGAATGCCTCGCGGAGGTAGAGTTTGAGGTCAAAGGTAAAGCTTATCGAGCCTTTTGGAGCCAACGACGGGCTGGAGGGAAACCTGATGGCAATTTACAACAGCCTAAAGCTGAGCTTGCAACGGTTGCTGATGGTAAAATATTGACCGTAAAAATCACAGAGATAAAAGAATTAGTGGCGCAAATAACAGGGCTTGATTATGAGCGTTTTACTAAATCCATTTTACTCTCCCAAGGGGACTTCGCGGCTTTTTTAAATGCCTCTGAGAAAGAACGCGCTGATTTACTTGAAGAAATTACAGGCACCGAAATTTATAGCCAAATTTCAATTTATGTTTTTAATCAACACAAGCAAGCCAAAATTGACTTAGATTTGCTAAAAGCAAAAGCGCAAAACATTAATTTACTCACAGAAGTAGAACATCAAGAATTATTGGTACAGCAAAACGATTTGCTTGAACAAGAAGCACAAACCAAGCAACAGCGTGCTCGCCACCAACAAGGGGTTAATTGGTGGCAACAATATCATCAACTCACCCAGCGCATGCAATCACTTGATGAAGAACTCAAAAAAAACGAACTTGAGCTCCAAGCCGCGCAACCTCAATTAAAAAGATTAGCTGATAGTGCCCCTGCGGAATCCCTTCGTCCATTATGGCAGGAAGTTGAACGACAACAGCAACAACTCACTGAATACACGAATAAACAACACCATTTGAAACTTAGCTTGCAAACCCAACAAACTGAGCGCGCCCCACTGCAAGAAAAGTTGTTTAAATCGCAATCCGAGTATCAACAACACCTTGATTTTGCCAAACAACAACATCAATTGATTGATGAAACAGTCAGGCCTCTTGATAACCAAATTGCACAATTGAAACAGCAACAATCTGAAATTAAACAGCAAATTGAACAACAACAAATCACTCTTCAGCAAAAGCAATGCTTTGTTAGTGAAACGCAAAGTCAGATCCAAAATGCGTACATTGAGTTAAAAAAACACAATATATTCCTAGAAGAACACCCAAAAGACGCTGAGCTCAGTTCACAAATAGGCAGTTGGCAACAACAAGGCCATTTTATTTTCGAATTAGCTGATAAACTGGCCAGCTTGCACGAAAAACAACAGATACTTTCAAATGAAGTCGAGCAGTTACAGCGGCAACAGCAGCAGCAAACAGAGAAATTATCCCAAAAACGTCTCGAGTTAGAGCACAGCACTGTAGCGTTCAAAAAACAAGAAGAAATCTACAAGCGAAACCAAGAAAAACATGACATTAACACCATCAATCAACACATTGAACAGCTACAAGCACGTTTGCAACATGCTAAGTTATTGCCATTAATATTATCTCAATGCCTTAATGCGCAAACGCAAAAACAGAAACAGCTCCAAAAAGATGTTGAATTAGCGCAAGATATCATCACTACGCAAAAAGCGTTGAGCCTTGCGGTAACACATATTAATGAATTGACCCCACTCATCAAACTAACCAATGATAAATTACAATTAGAACAAAAAATTGTCAGCCTAGAGCATGAGCGCCAGCAACTAATAGCAGGTAACCCCTGCCCATTATGTGGTTCAACAGAACACCCGGCAGTTAACGATTATCAATCAATCCATCTCAGTGAAACACAGCAACAACTCATTGAACTAACAAATAAACTCGACCAATTAAAACAACAACAAACTCAGTTAGAATCACAACTTCACACACAAAAACAACGTCAAAACGAAAATTTACAGCAACAGCAGCAAATCAATGAACAATTCGATGTATTTAACCAACAGTGGCAAAAGACATGTGAGCAAGCACTCACACCTGAGTTGGCCCAAAATGAACAAGCCGTTACGCTCTTTGTTAATCAATTAACAGAGCAATTGGCGACGCAACAGAAAATAGTTGTGGATATGGCTGCTCTTGAGCGTGAATACCAGCAAACCAAACATCATTTACACGAACAACAAGCAAGCTTTACCCAGTTGCAATCAGACCTGTTATTAGTCGAAGAACGCTTAAAAAACCAAACACAACAACATGATGAGTTGCAAAAAGAACAGAGCCAATTCCAACAACGTAAACAGAGACAAATAGAGCAGTGGCAATCTACCCTAGCGCCATTTAACTTAAATGTGCCAGATAAAGATAAGTTCGATGAATGGGTTCTCGATATTACTCAGCGAAGTGAGCGTTTTAATAACCAAAAAATGGCGGCGCAAACACTTAGCCAACAAATTGAGGTCAATAATGCCACATTAAAAGTTGAGTCAGAGCAACTCAATATTCTCAATCAACAAATTGAACAAGAAAGAAATCGCCTTAAACAAATTGAGTTAGGTTTAGAGCAAAAAACAGCGCAACGAAAAACACTGCTTTCTGGCTTAGCTATCAGCCAATTTATTCAGCAGTTGAATGACAAACAAACCATACTTTTCCAAACTCAGGAACAATTAAGCAAACAACTCAATGAGGTTGATAAAGCCATCGCATCTATGAATGGAAGTTATCAAGAGCTCATTGACGCCTGTGAAAAAACAAAACTGGCGCAAATACAAGCTAATACCCTGTTTACTCAAGCACTTATGGATAGCCCATTTCGTCATCAACAAGCTTTCCTTGATGCGTTAATCAGTCATGAAGAAAAACAACAATTAGAAGCACTAAAACAACATATTAACCAAGCTCGCATACAGTGTGAAACGCGTTATAAAGAGGGGTTGCAGGCTATTGAAGCACTGAATCAACAGCGTATCACTGATTTTTCAGCGCTTAATGAAACGCAATTACAAACAATTGTTACTCAGTTCGATGAAGAAATTAAGCAAATAAACCAAAAACAAGGCCAGATAATTAACCAGCTCAGTACAGACAAGCAACTGCGCCATCAACAACAAGATTTGCTGCAACAAATAGAAAAAAGCCAATTAAGTTATGATGACTGGAGCTATCTCAGCTTACTTATTGGTTCTGCTGAAGGAGATAAATTCCGACGTTATGCGCAAGGCTTAACTTTGGACTGTTTAGTTTCTTTAGCAAATCAACAGCTTGAGAAACTTCATGGCCGCTATTTATTACAGCGTAGCCACCAAGCAAACCTTGAATTACAAGTTATTGATGGCTGGCAAGCGGATAGCATTCGAGATATTAAAACCCTTTCGGGTGGGGAAAGTTTTTTAGTGAGTTTAGCATTAGCTTTAGCGCTATCCGATATGGTAAGTCACCGTACACAATTAGAATCGCTCTTTTTAGACGAAGGTTTTGGTACTTTAGATGCAGAAACGTTAGATATTGCCCTTGATGCATTAGAAAGTTTAAATGCATCTGGCAAAACTATTGGCGTAATTAGCCATGTGGAAGCAATGAAAGAACGTATTCCCGTCCAAATTGCAGTGAAAAAAGGCAATGGGCTTGGCTTTAGCGAACTTCCCGCACAATATCGCATCACCTAACTCAATTTAGTGACCATTCAGGGTGGGAAATTTCCCCACCCTGATGATTAAATCGCCTCTAATGCTAATTCCAATGCATATTTAAGGTCATTCACATTTTCAATACCTATAGATAGACGAACTAAATTATCACTAATACCGATTTGCTCTCTGACCTTTTGAGCAACACCTGAATGAGTTGTCGATGCCGGATGGCTAGCGAGCGACTCAGTTCCCCCTAAACTAACCGCTAATTTAAAGATTGCTAAGTTGTCTAGAAAACGAAATGCATCCGCCTCATTATTCCCTACATTGATAGAGAAAGTTGAACCCGCTCCTGTACATTGTTTTTGATAAACTTGATGCTCTACACTCGCTTTCGGAAAAAAAGCAGGAAATTGCACTTTACTGACTTTAGGGTGCTGATGGAGATATTCAGCTAATATTTTTGCACTCTCATTTGCCCTTTCCATACGTAATTGTAATGTTTCTAACGACCGCCCTAACATCCAGCTAGAGTGAGGGTCAAGCTGTGTACCGATGGCATTACGTTGAGCTTTTACTTTCTTGACTAGCTTCTGACTTCCAACCACCGCACCTGCGACTAAGTCTGAATGCCCTCCCACATATTTAGTTAGTGAGTACACACTCAAATCTGCACCTAACGACAAAGGCTTTTGAAACACAGGCCCTAGCAACGTATTGTCGCAAATGACTAACGGAGTTTGCCCATTTTGCTTCGCAGCTATCTGCTTAGCCACATGGCTAATTAATTCAATATCAACAAGTGTATTCAATGGGTTAGATGGTGTTTCAATATAGATAGCCGCAATTTTTTGCTCTTTCCCGACTCGATTAGCAACTTCTAAGATAGATTTCTGCTCGTACCCATTTTGAAATGGAACCGAAGTTATTCCGAAACGAGCCAACGTGTTTAAAAATAGGGTTTCAGTTCCACCATAGAGTGGCTGAGAGTGGAGTAGTACATCACCCGGTTGCAATACTGCCATTAAGCAAGTTGTAATTGCCGACATACCGGAAGAAAATAGTGCTGCGCTTTCTGCACCTTCATACAGGGCTAGTCTATCTTCAACAATCTCACTATTTGGGTGGTTAAAACGTGAATACACCAGTCCTTGTTTCTGGTTTTCGCTTGTTTGTGTGCGCCCACTAACTAAATTAAAAAAATCTTTTCCTTCCTGAGCAGTTTTAAATACAAATGTAGATGTCAGAAAAACAGGCGGTTTAATTGATCCTTCTGAAAGCTTAGGGTCATACCCATAACTCATCATTAAAGTTTCTGGGGATAATTCTTTACCTTGTAAATCCTTTTTATAGCTTTGTTCTGACATTTTTAGCTCCAATACGGTTTATCATCATATCTCTAACGACTCGATTACTCAGATAATATTGTTATTACTTATTATTTGCTCATATTCCTTAGGATAAAAGCGACGAGTTACTGTTAAATGGGAACGCAATCGCCCTTTAATGACATTTTTTCCGAGATTGGTAAATAATGGGTTTAATGGATCGCTATCCGGCCCTAACGCTTGTTGTGCTAAATAATGGGGTAAATTTAATAATGGGACTTCTTCCGCAAAAATATTTGGTGTAATAAAATAAGCAATGGAATAGCGGGAATGACTATTTTTACGCCTAACAACTTGATGAACATTCGCACGTAAATAGCCATTAGTGGCTAATTCAAATACTTCTCCAATATTTACCACAAATGCATTTTCCAAAGGTTCAACATCTATCCAACCAGCATCAGTTTCAACTTGTAGCCCCCCACTATTATCCTGCCATAATAAGGTTAAAATTCCCGCATCTTTGTGCGCTCCAACCCCTTGCTCCCCTTCATTATTATCTTCCCTTGCCGGATAATGAATAAGTTTTAATAAATGTTGGGCAGGGTCGGCAATAATTTCATCAAAGCTATTTTCAGGCAATTCTAATGCAACTAAAAATGCTTTAATTAATTTTACCGCAATGGTTCGCATTTCACGTTGCCACGCAAGTGCTTGGGGTTTAAGTTCAGGTAAGGATTGTGGCCATTGGTTTGGCCCATGTAAATTAAACCAGATAGGGTCATCTTGATTAAGTTGTAATGCCGGTAACTCTTCGCCAATATCAATCTGTTCACGGTAATCTGGCTGGCTACGAGTGCTCTCTTCAGTGGATGCCGTGTACCCTCGAAAATGCTTTGAGTATTCCATCGAGATACTTTCTTTTTCGCTTTGAGGTAAGGCAAAAAATTGCTTGGTTGTCGCTAATAATTGCTCTCGGGTGCCAACGGAAATATTATGCCCAACGAGATAAAAAAAGCCAATTTCCCTGGCAATAAAGCGCAATTTTTTATAGAAACTCTCTCGTGTTTCAGGGTTTTCAAGCTCATGTAAATCAATAATAGGTAATTGTGTGATAGACATATTAATCGGCCTTTTTAAATATTTATTTAAATAATGAATAAAATTCACGATATATTCATCACTCGATTAAATACCACATCTGATATTACTAAAAATAATTTAAAACTATATCGATATAACTTTTTGAATATTTTAACCTCATATAACTAAAAAGAAAAAATGTGGAAAAAATATTATTTATAAAGCGTTATTTTTATTTGGTTAGATACTGATAACAAAACCAATTAGAGATCATCAAATGAAAAAACTACCTGCAGTGTTATTGTCTTTGTCGTTAACGGCCTTGGTGGCATGTTCCCAAGAAGAAAGCACTAACGAAACAACAGAGTCACAAAAAGCAGCATCACAAAAAATTATTATTGGTAGCCACGGTAGTGATGCAGATATATGGCAATTTATTGCTCAATCACCGGAAGCTAAAAAAGCCAACCTCGATATTGATGTCAAAATTATTGATGATGGAATAACACTTAATGTCGCCACTATTGACGGAGATGTTGATGTTAATGCATTTCAATCTTGGGGCTTTTTAAAAGATTTTAATAAAAGTCATAATAACCAATTAACCGCAATTTCAACCACCTATTTTGAGCCAATGGGCATATATTCGGTAAAGCATAAAAAATTGGCTGATTTACCTCAGCAATCTATCGTTGCCATTCCTAACGATGCCGCCAACCATATACGTGCACTTAAATTACTTGAAAAGTCAGGATTAATTGTATTAAAACCTGATTTCAACCAAGCCACAGGGTCTACTAATGATATTGTCTCGAACCCTAAGAACTTAGTGTTTAGGCAAATAAAATATGCTCATGGCCCAAGGGCATTACCTGATGTTGATATCGCAGTCATCGGTAATACAGCTGCACAAGAAGGTGGGTTAAATGTTTTAACTGACTCGTTATTTAGGGAAGAAAATGATGAGACTATTATCAATAATATCAATTTATTAGTCGTTAAAACAGATAACAAGGATAACCCCAAATTTGCCAAATTAGCAGAACTGTACCACACTGAAGCGGTAAGAAAGTACATCATTGATAATTTTGGCGGAACTAAAATCGAAATAACCAAAAATGTTAGTGAACTCAATTAAGTAAAACTAGTTATCATTCTTGCCTAGCAGGGTTACGCCTCTAGCTAGGCTCTTTCATTTCCCATATTCCTCCCCCTTTTATACTCAATTATTTTCTATGCATATTATTCATTAGTGTTTATTAATGTGGTTTTTTGCTATGAATCATCGCTAAAAATAAAAATAACCTATTGATTTTAAATCAATTAAATCCAACCCTTAACTTGGCGCAAAAATTTGAACCTTATCGTTAAATTTTTTTTCTATGATTTTTTATTCCCCACGTTATAGTAATAACCATTGAAACACACTACGGCTTCTAAGATTTATTCAATAACATGCCGTGCGCTAATGAAAAGCTAGGAGACTAAAATGTCTAACGCATTTATCGAAATGATTAAAAATCGTCGTACCATTTATAACCTCGGCGATGCTTTACCTGTATCAGAAGAACACGTCACGAAATTAATTAAAGAAGCAGTTAAACATTCACCATCATCATTTAACTCACAAACATCTCGTGTCGTAATTTTATTTGGTGCTGAACACAAAAAATTATGGAATATGACCAAAGAAGCACTACGTAAAATTGTTCCTGAGCAAGCCTTCGCTGCAACAGAACAAAAAATTGATAGCTTTGCTGCAGGTGCCGGTTCTATTCTGTTTTTTGAAGACCAAGACATCGTAAAAGGCTTACAAGAGCAATTTCCTTTATATGCGGATAACTTCCCAATTTGGTCTGAACAAGCCAGTGGTATCGCTCAATTCGCAGTCTGGACTGCATTATCACAAGAAAATATTGGTGCATCTTTACAACACTATAATCCACTGATTGATAATGACGTTCAAGCAGCATGGAATGTGCCTGCTAACTGGATATTACGCGCTCAAATGGTATTTGGTTCTATTAATTCACCAGCAGGTGATAAAGACTTTATGGACGATGATGTTCGTTTCAAAGTTTTCAAATAAGCTGAAATAATACTAAAATTTTAAATAATCCCCTCGTAATATACTTACGGGGGGATTTTATTTATATCATATTATTAAAGTGCATAGCTTAATGTCATCACTTATGATTTCCACCATTTAAAATATAATAATAACTTATTCTAAATTAATCTGCGCTATCGACAAAACATATTTATTAAAAATACTTTATCGAAATAAATATAAATATTTACAATTACACTGTTATTATTACACTTTCATTACCACTTGCTCATTAATTGATCAGAAGAAATTAAACAAATAGATAAATTGATACTTATCAACGAATTAATCAATCACCCCACTAAACTCTAAGTATATTTTCATTTTTAGTTTTGCATTATGGATATTTGAACTACACTAAAAGTGAAAGCACAAAAACACGCTTCATCGTGTAACGTGTTATTAAGGGGGTGGACTATGAAAGGTTTATCTTTACTAACATCTGTTGTTGCTATAATCATTTCAAGTTGTTCTTTCACCTATGCAGGCAATAATTCATCAGGAGGTACAATTTCATTTACAGGTTATATCTATGAGCCACAATGTTCAGTCAATGTTGAACATAAAGAGCAAGTTAATGTTAAGTGTTACCGGAAAGGTAAAGACATCTCAATAACCCGTTCTTTAAAAGAGGGTCAAAAGATAGAGTCTGAATATGTTAAAGTAGAATATGATAAATATTCTAAATTACCTATGTTGAATGTTTTTTATGAATAGTAATATGATGTCTACATTAAATTATAACCGCTCGGGGTATTAAACTTTAAAAGTGATGTTTATATTCCGAGCACTATTTTCCCTTATTATCCTCACTTCACGTTTTTTCCTCTAAAAAAATCGCCTCCCAAACCTATCAGTTAGCCATTAAAAAGCCCACCCGTAGGTAGGCTCGAATAATACAAATACGTTAAAATTACTTCTCAGTTAAGTCTATTTGATAAATAGCGAAACCAATATCATCAGTACCGATTTGTTTCATCGGATACTGTGCATTTTCTTTGATAAAGTTTGCAGCCTTTTCACTTGGTGCTGTTTCAAAGCGAACATCCAGTTTTTTGTCTGTTTTAATTGGTGTGAATGACCAATTATTAGCCGCTTTAGTCGCAATTTGTCCTTTATCTTTAGACTCTTTAGCAATATAAGCCGCTAAAATAGAACGGTTTTCATCCGGAGATGCAAATGCAACATTATTATCACCTGTTCCCGCAAATTTACCGCCGTAGCCACGGTAGTTATTCGTTGCCACTAAGAAGGTGGCTTTTGGATCAATCGGCTTACCTTGATAGGTGACATTTTTGATTCGGTTAGCATCTTTGTTGACAGTTTGGCAATCAACATCGTATTTCGCTGGTTGAGTCAAGTCGATTTGATAATTTACACCACTAATTGTATCAAAGTTATAAGTTCTGAAACCATTCCAATTCAATAAGCTTTGTGGTGCTGTTGATTGTGGGTTGATTTGATTGAACATTCCCGCTGAACATTCTAACCATTCGACGACATCCGCACCAGTCGCTTTAACCACAACCAATGTATTTGGATATAAATACAAGTCAGCAGCATTACGGAAGGTTAAATCACCTTTTTCGACTTCAATGAATTCAGTCGGTGAATTTTTACGACCGCCTGCCTTAAATGGTGCTGCGGCTGCAAGAACCGGTAAATCAGCCAGATCAGGGTCACCTTGAATAAAGTTTTTGGTGTAATCGATTTGGGCGTCATTCACGATTTGTACAGTTGGGTCGCTTTGAACCAATGCTAAATAGCTGTACATGTTTTCGGATGCTTTACCGATATGTTTCCCAACAAATTTACGAGTATCTTGGTGTTCTTGCTCAATAATTTTTGCGAGGTCGCCATCGCGTTCAACCAAGGCTTTCTTATTTGGTTTGTCATAGACAGGGCGTGCGTGAGCGGTTGCATCAACTACTTTCCAAGCACCATCATCATTATTGACCACTAAATCAACAACACCTAAATGATCACCCCACTGCCCTGGCATGACGGCTGGCACGCCATTAACAGTCCCTTTCGCAACATCAACACCCTTGATATCACTGAAATCTTTGCTTGGGAACACACCGTGTGAGTGGCCAAACATAATCGCGTCAATACCCGGAACTTCGCTGAGGTAATAAACTGAGTTTTCAGCCATTGCTTTATATGGCTCTTGCGAGAAACCAGAGTGAGGGATCGCAACAACTAAATCTGCTCCCTCTTTTTTCATTTGAGGTACAAATTTTTTCGCGGTTTCAGTAATGTCATTAACTAATACTTTGCCTTCTAAATTTGGTTTATCCCAAATGAGAATTTGTGGTGGAACAAAACCAATATAACCAATCTTGATGGTGTGTGTTTTGCCGTCTCTATCTTTAACCGGTGTATCGACAATAATGTATGGGTTAAAGTAGTTTTTACCTGTTTTCGCGTCGATAATATTGGCATTAATGTATGGGAATTTTGCGCCATCAATCGCTTTGTGTAAGAACTCTAATCCAAAGTTAAACTCATGGTTACCGAAGTTACCTACGGTGTAACCCATAGTATTTAAAAGTTTATGTGCCGGGTGAGATTCACCGTCTTTTAAACCTTCACCTACTATATAGTCTGCTAATGGGCTACCTTGGATTAAATCTCCGTTGTCCACTAATACTGAGTTTGTTGCTTCTTGTTTAGCGGCTTTAATTAATGTCGCGGTACGTACGTAACCAAATTGCTCTGTCGGCTTGTCTCTATAATAATCAAAGTCAACGAGGTTGCTGTGAACATCCGATGTTTCCATTACGCGTAAATCAACCGTTGCTGCGTTCGCATTAAATGCGACTAACATAGCAAGTGTTGAAAGTTTTAATACTTTATTCATGTAATCCCCTTAGTTGCCATTTTTGAGAGAAAATTGCCTCTCAAATTTGAGTACCTATCCTGTAAAATTGAACAAATAAACAACAAAAATAGCGTTAAAATTTTACACTATGTGCATGACGTCAATTTTTAATGATAATACACTGCAAACACTAACCATTTTTTGTGACTAAATCACGGTTTTCATCTTTTTATTGGGCTTGATTTTTATATAGCTCACAAAAATGAATTAATGATGACAAATTTACCCAAAATAATTGAAGTTATCTTGTCGAGGTATTGTGAATATTTTTTGAAGTAAAAAAAGAATTGTGATTTATATCACTTAATACAAAGTAAACTTATTTTGATTAAAAAACCACAATTCGTTACATAAATAAAATAATCAATCTTACTTATCAAATTTGATTTAATAAATATATTTATTAAATCATCTTCAATTAATTAAAATTTAATTTAAGTAAAAAAAGATGATTATTTAAGCATTAAAATATCAATATTATTTTCTAACTTATGTGTACCATAACTAGGCGAAAATAAGATAATTTGTCGTTTTCTCCTCAAAGTAAACTACATTTTTTTTAAATAATTCAAGTTGTGGCAAGGCGGAAAAATGAGGTCATCTCAAGGAACATACATAAGTATGTGACTAGAGTGACTGAATGAAGCCAACGCAGCCACAGCTTGAAGTATGACGAAAAGATAGGAGCATACATTAGTATGTGACCCGAGTAGCCAAGCGCCGCCAACAACGCTACAGCGTAAATTAGGACGAAAATAGCCAAGCGGCTCCGCGCACCCCACTCGAATCGCCATGCACCGCTTTACGAATAGGCGTATCACACTCCCCACCAAATACCCATTGGCGGATCCTTGCTGGCAACGCTTCATATAAGTAATCGACATTGCTCATTCCGCCCCCTAGCACTATCACGTCTGGGTCTAACATATTAATGGCTTGTCCGAGGGCTTTTGCGAGGCGGTTGAGGTAATTTTCCAGTGCGATCTTGGCATATTTATCACCTGATTGTGCTAATTCGACAATTTCCATTCCCGTTTTTTGGCTTCCTGACATTTTCGCGTAATCCGCCATAAACCCTGTGCCTGAGACAAACAATTCCGTGCAACCTGTCAGCCCGCAATAGCAGTTTTCTGTTACTAGAAATTGCCTATCTTGCTCATCTTGCCATGGTAGAGGGTTATGACCCCATTCCCCTGCAACGCCATTTCCCCCTGAGTGCACTTGCCCATTTATTGCAATTCCTGCACCACATCCAGTTCCGATAATTACGGCAAACACGACTTTCTCGCCTGCTCCTGCACCATCAACGGCCTCAGAGACGGCGAGACAATTAGCGTCATTTGCCATTTTTACTTTACGGTTTAATAAATAACTTAAATCGGCATCGAACGGTCTGCCATTAAGCCATGTGGAATTGGCGTTTTTAACTCTTCCTGTCACTGGAGACAAGGTTCCAGGGATCCCAACACCAACACTGCCTGACAACCCCGTCGCCGTTTCTGCATCCGCCACTAAACTCGCGATCGCTTTAAGTGTCGCATCATAATCACCACGAGGTGTTGGAATACGTTTACGAAACAAAGTATTACCACTGTCATCCAATGCAATAACTTCAATTTTGGTTCCACCAAGGTCAATACCTATTCTCATTATGATGCTCTCTACTATTCAAGGGTTCTATGGTTATCATGGCTTGATTTGAGGAGTATTATCAATAGTTAGCTAATGAAATGATAGCAGCCCTCAACGTCAACGTATTTTTTTTCGCTTAATAACAGACAATTCGCTATCATAGCCCCATGCTCTAACTGGCTATTTATCAACAAAGGTAGGTTTTTCATGTGGTTCAAGAATATATTGGTCTATCGCCTAAATCGGGATTTGGCACTCTCCGCAGATGATTTAGAGAAACAGCTTGCCGCCCTCGCCTATCATCCTTGTGGTAGCCAAGACATGATGCAAACTGGCTGGGTTTCCCCTATGAATGGTGGTGATGCATTGACGCATGCTGCGGGTAATCAAATTCTTATTTGTGCTAAAAAAGAAGAAAAAATGCTGCCATCTCCTGTAATAAAGCAAGAACTACAGGATAAAATTGAAAAACTAGAAGCTGAACAAGGGCGTAAGTTAAAAAAAACCGAAAAAGACTCCTTAAAAGATGAAGTCGTCCATGCTTTACTCCCTCGCGCATTTAGTAAATTTAGTAAAACCTACATTTGGATTGATACTGTAAATCAATTAATTATTGTTGATGCCGCAAGCGCAAAACGCGCTGAAGATAATTTAGCTTTACTTCGCAAAAGCCTAGGTTCTTTACCTGTCGTTCCTCTGACTTTTAAAGACCCTATAGAGCTAACACTTACTGAGTGGATCCGTTCAGGCTCATTACCACAAGGCTTTGCTGTCATGGATGAAGCAGAGCTAAAAGCTATCTTAGAAGAAGGTGGTATTATCCGCTGTAAGAAACAAGACCTAATTTCTGATGAAATCGCAAACCACATTGAAGCTGGCAAGCTCGTTACCAAACTGGCCTTAGATTGGGAAGAGCGTATCCAGTTCATGTTATCTGACGATGGTTCACTAAAACGCCTCAAATTTAGCGATACATTAAAAGACCAAAATGATGACATCGCCAAAGAAGACTACGCTCAAAAATTTGATGCTGATTACGTCTTAATGACCGGTGAACTCAGTGCATTAATCGCTCGCTTGATTGATGTCTTAGGTGGTGAAGCCGAACACTAAATTTGTTTCCATATCCTCTATTGCTCTCACAATGGCAACTAACACTTAAGTAAGTTGCCATCACTTTTTAGATCCCGCTTACATAGCCACAATTAAGTCATTGACTGGTTGTGAAATCTCTGGTTGATTGATTTATATCCATATCGCAAATTTCTGATATTTAATTATGTTCAACAACAATAATAAAAATAATCCATCACTGATGATTATGGTCAATATTCTGTCGAAGGAAATGTTATGAAAGAGCTCATCGAACCTGAATTAGATGAAAATTCACTGGTTACCCTACAAAAAGTCACTGCAGAAAATTTTTCTGAAATTTGCTTACTAAGTCATACACTTAGTGAGGAACAGCGTAATATGGTAGCAGATAACGCCTATTCCATGGTGGAAGCACAATTTTCTGATTGTGCATGGTATCGAGGCATATACGCTGATGATGTCCCTGTTGGTTTTATCATGCTGCATTCAGGGCTAGATGACGATGAGTTAGAATATGACGGCATTATGCTTTGGCGCTTTATGATTGCAGAACCCTACCAAAAACTGGGGTTTGGCCGAGAAGCTTTAGTTCAAGTCATCCAGTATTTAAAGAGAAAAGGTTATCCTCGCCTTTATAATAGCTGTGGTGAAGGGGAAGAAAGCCCATTTGAGTTCTACAAAAAGCTTGGTTTTGTTCCAACAGGCGCTTATATGGATGACGAATGTGAGTTGGTTCTAGATATTACTAATTGGCAAGAACAAGAAGAGTAATCGAACTACCACCTATACTAACCGTGTTCAATTTCCCGATTTACCGACCGCTTTAATATTTACAGGGTATCACTAAGATACCCTATATAATTTGGGTTGTAACTAGGCGACAAGCGAACCGAGCCTTAGGAGCATGCAGTGTGATTAGGGAATAGGCGTAAGCCTATAAGTGCAGTCAACAACGCTACAGCACGAAGCATGACCAATACCAATACGCTAAATAGTTTGTGCTGTCGCAAGGCGGCAAATGCGTTAGACCCTAGGAGCATACACAAGTATGTGACTAGGGCTAACGCATGAAGCCAACGCCGCGACAGTGCAAAATATGACGCGTATTCGTTATTTTTGGATAAGATAACGAATAGTCGGCCCATCTTGCTGAATATCCAACACAGTATAACCGTAGTTTTTCGCATCCAGAGGAATATTATTGATCGACTGCGGGCAATCACTTACTACCTCTAATATTTCACCTTTTTTCAACGATGGCATTGCTTCTAATGTTGCCACTGCTGGGTATGGACAAGGTTCGCCGACCATATCTAACCGGTAATCAGGGATAATGTCTTTCTTACTCATACAACCTCCACGGATACATTAGATGCTTTTTGAGAACGTTTACGGAAAAAATGTTTTTCCCAGACCAACATCAGTACAAATGCGACCGCTAATAACCCATAAGTGACCAGTAATCCACCTTCTGGTCCAAAGGTTTCAAGTAAATTAACTTTGTCAAAATCAGTCGCTAGCCAAGGGCCTAAGTCATCCCAGTAGTAAGCCAGTACTGTAGCACCAATAATATTACCAAAACCTACCCACCAATAATGAACCTGGCCTTCTACCGCACGGTACATCCAGCCCGTTTCACAGCCACCAGCGAGTACAATACCGAAGCCAAACAGTAATCCACCAATGACGGCATTCGGCCCAGCCCATAAAATTTTTGGCGTTGCACCTAACTGCACATAGCTGAAAATACCAATCGCACTGACCGCCATACCAATAATGATAGCTTTCGCCATATGGGTGCGTCCGGTGATCCACAGATCACGAAATGCAGAGGTAAAACAAATTTGTGCTCTTTCAATCAGTAACCCGAAGCCAATACCACATAAAATGGCAAACCCCATTACTGGGGAGTCTAATAAGGTATAAAAGCCCCAAGCCAGTGCTAAAGTGAAAATCACCATTCCCAGTTTAAAGCGCCTTTTCGCCACATTATGATTTTGTGTTAACGGCGATGCGGTGCTGACTTTTTTCAGTTTCACAGGAATGCGAAACATTGGCATTAGTGTGAATTTCGCACCAAAGTATGACCCTGCCGCAGTAGCAACAGCAAAATACCATGCGTGTAATGAAAATTGAGGGATACCAGTAAAGAATGCAGCTAAATTACACCCCATCGCCAAACGAGCACCAAATCCAGCGATAATACCGCCTAAAATAGCTTGAAAAATACGTATCCGATGCTGAGGCATTCGTAATTTAATATTATTGGCCCATAATGCAGCGGCAAAACACCCTGCAAACATACCAATGATCATCACGCCATCAATACGATCCAGAGGTGTACCCTCAAAACCAATAACTTTAAAATAGCCCCATGTCTCTGGCTCTGCACCAAATAATTGCATGATGTGCCCGCCCCAACGCGTAAACTCACCCGTGACCGCCCAGAATGTGCCGGTCAAGCCAAAGTAATAGGTTGATAAGATACCTGCGGCAATAACTGCAGGTAATGGTTTCCAAAAACCGATGAGATAGCGAGATTTAAAATCAGACCAAGTCATTGTTACTTCCAATTCATTCACGCCAGACCTTGGCAGAGAAATTCGCCGTTGTATAATTATCGTTATAAGTATTTATATCGATCCCCACAGCGAAGTGGCAACATCATACTCCGATAAATTTTTTCGTGAAGTTATTTCATCATAAAACGAGAGACAGATTGATCTTGAGCACACTCAGATTTAAAGAAATAGATGGGAATAAAAAAAAAGCGCTATCTCAATGATAACGCTGGAAGTGTAGTCTTATTTTATCTATAGAAGAGTATAATATGAAATTGCCGTATTACGGCGACGCTTGCTATGCGTAGTCTGTAGTCAGCCCATTTGACTCCAGTAATAACACTTATCTCACAGTATAAATACGTTCACTTAGCTGACCTACTTGTTAAGTAATCATAACTATTTTTAATACAAAGGCCTAAACGTTCACTAACTTTGTATTATTTCCAAATTAGCATTGGCCTTATTGATTCCCTAGCATAAGTAAATTATAAAAATAGATAACTCAGTATAATAAAGTATTTAAAAGTGTTTCTAAATGTTATTGGTTGCATTATAGCGCAACACTTTTGTTGCGCAAGTGTTTTTTTATTTTCATGATAAGCTACAAAAACCATGCAACAAAGCAATTAAAATCAAATAGATACATTGAAAAAACCGAAATCAGGCAAAATATTTAACCTATAGTTAAGATATTACAAACAATTTACATTTTTTATAGAAAACAATTTACTTAAAATTTAAAAGTAAATTTAATATTAATTAATATATATCACATAGCTTTACAAATATATTTTCTGGAATAATAAAACATTCTGAACATTAATAAAACTTACATATTTTTCAATTATAAATATTAATGGTATTTACGTAATTAAAATTTATTAACCTACGAATTAAATATAAAAACAATCAGGCTCATGATAAATAATAACTTTTCTGATGAATCCTTCCCTTACAAAATAACCACCAATCTGATAAGGAATTAGGTCAAATAGATTAAAAATGATCCCCACATAAATCCTTACTTATAATATGGTTTATTTTTCGTTAAGTTTCACATCGCTATTGCATTACTTTTGATAAAATAATCAGCATTAATATGCTATTTAACTCGCATTTAAAAATTAAAAAACCAAGAAAATGAATCAATGTAACTAATAGATAAATAGTAAAAAAGGTAAAATCAATAGACATTACTGTGATAATAAAGAAAAAACAAACAATGATTCATTATAAAAATTAATAAGATGTTTCATTGCTTATAGAAAATACAAGCAAAAATATCCTAAATAGAGTGAAACAATGAGTGCAATAGCCACCCCAGCCTATCAAATTACGAATAGAAAGCGTCAAATAAGAATAAAATTCTTAAAAAGAAATCTAATTAGCAAAATAAATGTGATGAGATAGACAAAAATAGTGCCAAAGGTAAATTAGATCGCCACAGGCTTACCTTAAGGCATAGTTAGATAATAAAAAAACGCGTTTTACCCTTAACGATAAAACGCGTTTATACGATGTAATTCGCTTATTTTGAAGTTGTTGCTTCCATACCCACTAAACCAATCTTCAAGTACCCAGATTGACGCAATGCATTCATTACATCCATCATAGTTTCATAATCAACACTCTTGTCCGCTTGGAAAAAGATTGTCGTTTCCTTATTAGAACTTGTTGCTTGGTCAAGTGTAGAAGCAAGCTGTTCTTTTGTCACAGCTTGGTCCCCAATAAAAAGCTGGCTGTCCGATTTCACCGTTAAAAAAACGGGTTTTTCTGGACGCGGCTGCGGCTTCGCTGTCGAGGCGGGTAAGTCGACTTTAATATCAACTGTTGCCAATGGTGCCGCAACCATAAAGATAATCAATAAAACCAACATAACATCGATAAAAGGTGTTACGTTAATTTCATGCATTTCACCGCTATCGTCTTGTTCGTCACCTAAACGCATTGCCATAATAATTACCTTGCTTTGCTATTTGCCAGATCAAGATCACGCCCCAGTAACAATGCGGACTGAGCAGCGACATCTCCTACTTGACCACGATAGTTGTTGATCATACGAGCAAAAATATTATAAATCACAACCGCAGGGATAGCGGCAATAAGACCGATTGCTGTTGCTAATAATGCTTCTGCAATACCTGGCGCAACAACAGCAAGGTTAGTGGTTTGTGAGTGGGCAATCCCGATAAAGCTATTCATGATCCCCCAGACAGTTCCAAATAAACCGACGAATGGAGAAATCGCACCAATAGTAGCCAAATAACCATTGCCACGCCCCATATAACGGCTAATAGCAGCAACAGCCCTTTCTAGGCGGAATGATGTGCGCTCTTTTGTACCTGATAAATCAGAGCTATTCGCTGATAAAGCTCGCTCAGTAACAGCTTCATTTAATAACATACGAGTAATGCTATTTGCTTTGAAGCCTTCTGCAATACTGACCGCCTCATCAAGTGATTTTACCTCAGCAATCGCTTTCGCTTCTGCTTTTAAGCGACGGCGAGCAACTAAAATCTCCAAACCTTTTGAGAAAAATAGCGCCCATGTAATAACAGAAGCAATCACCAAACCAATCATAACGGTTTTAACCACGTTATCTGCATTTTGGTACATTCCCCAAACAGATAAGTCTTGATCAAAACCTCCTGTTGGTGCTTCTGTTGCAATTTCAATGTTTTCATTAACAACTGTTGTGTTCACAGCTTCGCCTTGTACAGGCTCAGCGGGTACTGATGCAACTTCAGCACTTGGTGTTGTTGTTGGTGCAGCCGGGTTTACTGCCGGTTGTGTTGATGGTGTATTTTGAGACGCAGCTGGTGTTGTTGCAGGTGTGGTTTCAGCGACTGCCGTACCCATCAAGCCGAACGCCAATAGAATAGAAGCTGTTAGTTTACGCATCAGTTGGCCTTTACTCTCTTTTTAGTGTTGTATAATAAAATTCATATCGATGATTGTGCCATTCATCGACTAACCTTTAAAAGCGAAATTTGACTCGCGCTGTCCGTCTCTTTTCAAAAAGACGGTGCTGATGATATCAAACACAGCGCGAATTGATAGTAATTATCATTAGTATTCGCGATTTTTTTATATTTTTTTGCGTTTAGACAAACATGTCCTTCTCTATTATGCGGTTATTTTCCTTAATAATTCATAGCTCAATTAAGTGTTCATACGCAACCTGAGAAAATGAGACTTACCTATGAATTGAAAGTTGAAGAATACTCAGGTTACATTTCTATCAGGATCATTTAACGTCTTAGTATAAATCACCTTTGAGTTTAACTAGTTCACATCCTGTGTAGGGAAAAATCATGGCAGACATAAAACCTGAAACACAATTAGTTCATATTGGGCGAAACCCTAAATACACACAAAAAGGAGTAAACCCCGTTATTCAACGAGCTTCTTCTATTATTTTTGATACGCTTGAAGAAAAACGACATGCAACTCGCCATCGTGCAAATAACGTACTATTTTATGGACGCCGTGGTACGCAAACACATTTTGCTTTCCAAGAAGCCATGACAGAATTAGAAGCAGGTGCAGGTTGTGTCCTTTACCCTTCAGGTGCTGCCGCAATTACCAATGCCATTTTGTCCTTTATCTCTGCAGGCGAACATATCCTTGTTACCGGTTCAGCTTATGACCCAACCCAAAATTTTTGCGACAATATTCTCACTAAGTTAAATGTCCAAACCACGTATTTTGATCCCCTAATCGGAACGGGGATTGCTGATTTAATACAATCCAATACACGTATTGTATTCTTAGAATCCCCCGGCTCTATCACCATGGAAGTTCATGACTTACCTGCAATCGTAAAAGCTATACGTGCTAAATCGCCTGAAATTGTCATTATGATTGATAACACTTGGGCTGCGGGCGTCTTACTTAAACCATTATTATTTGATGTTGACGTTTCAATCCAATCAGCAACTAAATATATCAATGGCCATTCCGACGGAATGCTCGGCCTTGCTGTGGCAAACCAACGCTGTATTGAAACATTACGTGAAAATTCTTATCTCTTAGGTCAAACAGCTGACCCAGACACTGTTTATATGGCTAATCGTGGCCTGCATACATTACCGACTCGATTAAAACAGCATCAAATTAATAGCTTACAAGTTGCTAATTGGTTACAGCAACGTCCTGAAGTTGAACAGGTTTTTCACCCGGCACTTGAGAATTCTCCGGGTCATGAATTCTTTATTCGTGATTTTACAGGCTCTAATGGTCTGTTCTCTTTCCAACTAAAATCACGCTTAACCACGGAGCAATTTACCGCTTTTCTTGATAATTTTAATCATTTTAAAATGGGTTATTCATGGGGGGGTTTTGAATCGCTGATTTTGGGATACCAAAAAGAAGATTTGCTCAGTATGCGGCAGTATGATTTTTCACCAAAAGAAGGCACCTTCTTCCGAGTGCATATCGGTTTAGAGCACACCGATGATTTAATTCACGACTTACAATTAGCTTTTGAGCGAATTTAATTTGTAGCTTAAATCAAGATGTTAATTGCAGGATAATCATTAAATATTTCCTGCAATTTATCCACTCAATGATTAATTCATCAAACAAATCAAACTTGAACCCTTTTTTTCCTGTAATATAGATGATAAAGAAATTCGCTTTTACGCAGATACAGGAATGATTATGGAAGTCCTACGCGAAATCGTACTGGCACTTTGGCACCACGATTTCCTTAAACTCTCCAACCCTGAAGTGCTTTGGGTTATTTATACCGTACTTTTTGTTGTCATTGTTTTAGAAAATGGCGTTCTTCCCGCCGCTTTCCTACCCGGTGATACCTTGTTGATCCTTTCAGGTGCATTAATTGCCAAAGGGGTCTTACACTTTATTCCCACAATACTATTGCTAACAACAGCAGCCAGTTTAGGTTGCTGGTTAGGTTTTCTACAAGGCCGATGGTTAAGTGAAACCAAGGTTGTGAAACGCTGGTTAGCGCAAATTCCTGAGGAATATCACACCAAAGCAAATAATATGTTTAATAAGCAAGGATTATACGCCCTACTTATCGGCCGCTTCCTTGCATTTGTCAGAACAATATTACCTTTGCTCGCTGGGTTATCTGAATTAAGTCACCGCCGTTTCCAATTTTTTAACTGGCTAAGTGGCTTGTTATGGGTTGGCTTGATTGTCACCTTGGGGTATGCCTTAAACCAAATTCCTTTTGTGAAAGAACATGAGCAAATTGTTATTAGTGCGCTAATGATTATCCCTGTCATCCTACTAATTAGTGGGCTAATTGGTTCAATTGTAATGTATTGGAAACACCGAAAGGCACTCTCTGGTAGCAAAGAAAAATCATAGTATGACCGAGTAATGGCCGCTAATTAGCGGCCATTTGGTTTTATTGATCCATCAAACTAATAGCAGAAAATAAGTACTGGCCAATTTCTGCTGTCATCCATGTTCCTTGCGAAGTCTTGGGTTCCTCACGATAAATTACCCGAATTCTCTCTTGTAGCTCAGGATCTCCCCCCGTAAACTGGTTGAACATCGCTAACCATGTTTTCGCTAATTGTTGTACTTCGGGTGAGTCTGGGGATTTATGTGCTTTTAATGCATTATATAAACCTGCGATTAATTCGGGCCACGCCTCACCTGAGGAAAAATAATGCTGCTGAACAAAAGCAAATTGCTCCGCGGTTAAATGTGGTTTAAACAGTGATAATTGGTACTCACTAAAACCCTCTGCTACATATTGGATCATTGCAACAGAAATACCTGATGAATAGGCTAACGTGTTATCCGATAAATGAATTCGATTCAATCGTGCAAAGAAATCCGGGTTGCCTCCGGTATCTCTTTCTAATGCCGTCATCCATTCATGTGCAATTTGTTGCACCTCGATAGATTGAGGTGTTACACCTTGTTCCATCAACTTATTTACCGTTGCTACGCGCTGTTGCCACTCTTGGTTTTTCAGCGTGTGCGCCGTATAGAGTGGCAATTGTTCCAATTCTTGAGGGGTAAAATATTTATCAAACATCGACATCATCTCCAATACAGAAAACCAATCAGCCTGAGTTAAACTATTACCTGTTTGCATTTGCTTGTGTAATTGCTCTAATCGATAACGTAATGTCGCCATTTGCTCCATTTGTTCCGTTAATAATGCAATTCGTTCTTGCAGCAAACTCGTCATATCTCCACTCTGGCCATCCAGTAATTCACCGATGTTTTTCAGTTTGACTCCAACCTGCCGTAGCAATTGAATTTGCGTTAAACGCTCTATGCATTGCATGTTGTAAAGCCGATAACCCGCATCGGTTCTTGCAGTTGGTACCAATAAGCCAATTTCTTCATAATGATACAGTGTACGGATGGTTAATCCTGTTTTTTCCGCAATCTCACCAACTTGAAATAGCATAGGTTCCTCCTGTAATTGCGACCAAGGTTAGTGCCTCACGTTACGTGAGAGTCAATCTCAATTTTGCATTTTTTATTGGAATTATATTTTACCCACAATATCACCAGACAATTATTTTCTCGCTAGCGATAGTTTAAAAGTAGCCATAAAAAAGCCCCAGTAAATTGAATACTGAGGCTTACATAGGTGACTTATTAAATAATTACTTAATTAATGCATGCATTTCTTGTACAGAGATTACTGTATCTGTTGGATCTGCACTGAGCGACATCGTGGTGGCAAAACCGCCATTCAACGTCGTGTCATAGTGAACTTTGTAGCGCAATGCACTGCGACGAATTAATTTTGAGTCTTCAATAGCTTGACGGCCTGCGGTGGTATTCACAATGTAATCATATTCACCATTCTTAATTCTATCTTGAATGTGTGGACGACCTTCATGAACTTTGTTAACGAGGCGCGGATTAATCCCAGCCTCTCCTAACACAATCGCCGTACCGTGAGTAGCATCTAACTCAAAGCCGTGTTTTAACAGCTTAGCGGCTAAATCAACCACACGTGTTTTATCCCCTTCACGAACGGATAACAGTGCACGGCCTGATTTTTTCATCGTCGAGCTACTGCCTAACATCGCTTTAGCAAATGCTTCTGCAAATGTCCGGCCGACACCCATTACTTCACCTGTTGAGCGCATTTCAGGCCCAAGAATTGGGTCAACCCCAGGGAATTTATTAAATGGCAATACGACCTCTTTTACAGAGTAGTATGGTGGAATAACTTCTTCCGTTACTCCTTGCTGTGCCAAGGTTTGCCCTACCATCACTCGCGCTGCAACTTTCGCTAATGGTACACCTGTTGCTTTAGAGACAAAAGGCACAGTTCTTGCGGCACGTGGATTGACTTCAATTAAATAAACTTCGTTATTTTTGACGGCAAACTGCACATTCATCAAGCCACGTACACGTAATTCGAAGGCAAGATTGCGGACTTGTTCGCGCATCACATCTTGAATTTCTTGGCTAAGTGTATATGCAGGTAGTGAACATGCAGAGTCACCAGAGTGCACGCCAGCTTGCTCAATGTGCTCCATGATACCGCCAATCAGCACCATCTCACCGTCACAGATCGCATCTACGTCAACTTCAACTGCGTCGTCTAAGAAGCGATCAAGTAGCACTGGCGCATCGTTAGAAACGCTCACCGCCGTTTGGAAATAGCGACGCAAATCGATTTCATCATATACGATTTCCATTGCACGGCCACCTAACACATAGGATGGGCGAACAACCAGTGGATAACCAATAACAGCTGCTTTTTCAACTGCTTGCTCAATAGCAGTGACAGTTGCATTCTGTGGCTGCTTTAAGTTCAAGCGATTAACGGCCTGCTGGAAACGTTCACGGTCTTCTGCGCGGTCAATGGCATCTGGGCTCGTACCAATAACAGGAACACCCGCAGCTTCCAACGCTCTAGCTAATTTTAATGGTGTTTGACCACCATACTGCACAATCACACCTTTTGGCTGCTCGATGCGTACAATTTCCAGCACATCTTCAAGAGTGACAGGTTCGAAATAGAGACGGTCTGACGTGTCGTAATCGGTTGAAACAGTTTCTGGGTTACAATTCACCATAATGGTTTCATAGCCGTCTTCACGTAACGCTAGAGATGCATGTACACAGCAATAGTCAAATTCAATCCCTTGCCCAATTCGGTTTGGCCCACCGCCTAATACCATCACCTTCGGTTTAGCATTATTTGGGTTTGACTCACACTCATCTTCGTATGTGGAATACATATAAGCCGTGTCTGTTGCAAACTCTGCCGCACAGGTATCAACACGTTTATAAACGGGATGTAAATCATAGCCTTGACGTAGTTTGCGTAGTTCTGCTTCAGAAACACCGACTAAACTTGCCAGACGTGCATCTGCAAATCCTTTACGCTTAAGTACACGTAAGAAGTCCTTAGTTAGGCCATTGATGCCTAATTCAGCCACTTCTTCTTCTAAACGCACCAATTCTTCGATTTGCACTAAGAACCAGCGGTCAATATTGGTTAAATTGAAAACACCATCAACAGAAAGACCGGCACGGAACGCATCCGCGATAAACCAGATACGTTCTCCACCTGCATCTTTTAACTCACGACGGATGCGAGTTAGTGCTTCAGGGTCTTCTTGGGCCACTTTCGGGTCGAAGCCTGTTGCGCCTATTTCTAAGCCACGTAATGCTTTTTGCATTGATTCTTGGAATGTGCGACCAATAGCCATTACTTCGCCGACAGATTTCATTTGCGTTGTTAGTCGGTCATTCGTGCCCGCAAATTTTTCAAAGTTAAAACGTGGAATTTTTGTCACAACATAGTCAATGGAAGGCTCAAATGATGCCGGAGTACGGCCACCAGTGATGTCATTCATTAACTCATCAAGGGTATAACCCACTGCTAATTTTGCCGCAATTTTTGCAATTGGAAAGCCCGTCGCTTTAGAAGCAAGCGCTGATGAACGCGAAACCCGTGGGTTCATTTCAATAACAATTAAGCGCCCATCTTTAGGGTTTACCGCAAATTGAACGTTAGAGCCGCCCGTTTCAACGCCGATTTCACGCAATACTGCCATCGATGCATCACGCATGATTTGGTATTCTTTATCGGTCAATGTCTGAGCCGGAGCTACGGTGATAGAATCCCCCGTGTGGATCCCCATGGCATCGAAGTTTTCAATGGAACAAACGATAATACAGTTGTCTTTTTTATCGCGGACAACTTCCATTTCGTATTCTTTCCAGCCAATTAACGATTCATCAATCAATAATTCGTTAGTAGGGGACAAATCTAAACCGCGAGTACAGATTTCTTCAAACTCTTCACGGTTATAGGCAATACCGCCACCGGTGCCTCCCATCGTAAATGATGGGCGAATAATACAGGGAAAGCCGACCGCATCTGCAACGGCATATGCCTCTTCCATATTATGTGCAATACCTGAGCGTGCAGTGCCCAAGCCGATTTTTTTCATTGCTTTATCAAAACGTTGGCGATCTTCAGCTTTATCGATTGCATCTGCCGTTGCCCCAATCATAGTGACGCCGAACTCGGCTAAAACGCCTTTACGCTCTAATTCAAGCGCACAGTTCAGTGCGGTTTGGCCACCCATGGTTGGTAATACTGCATCTGGGCGCTCTTTTTCGATGATTTTACGCACAACTTCCCAGTGAATCGGCTCGATGTAAGTTGCATCTGCCATTTCTGGGTCAGTCATTATTGTCGCAGGGTTCGAGTTAACTAAGATTACGCGGTAGCCTTCTTCACGCAGTGCTTTACATGCTTGAGCACCTGAGTAGTCAAATTCACATGCTTGGCCAATCACAATCGGGCCGGCACCTAAAATCAGAATGCTTTTTATATCAGTACGTTTTGCCATTTCTTTTGCTCCCGATTATTGTGCGTTTTGACGAGGTGTGTTCTGACGGTATTCATTAATTAATTCAATGAAATGGTCGAATAAATTTGCCGCATCATGTGGCCCTGAACTTGCTTCTGGGTGGCCTTGAAAACTGAATGCTGGTTTATCCGTACGGTGAATACCTTGCAATGTTCCATCAAACAGCGACTTGTGAGTCACTCGCAGTGTGTCGGGAAGTGTCGATTCATCAACAGCAAAACCATGGTTTTGCGCCGTGATCATCACCACATCTTTATCTAAATCTTTAACTGGATGGTTAGCACCATGATGGCCAAACTTCATTTTCATGGTATTAGCGCCACTCGCCAGGGCAAGTAACTGGTGCCCTAAACAGATACCAAATACTGGAATTTCTGTGGTTAAAAATGTTTCAATGGCCTTGATGGCGTAATCGCATGGGGCTGGGTCACCAGGGCCATTCGATAAGAAAATACCATCGGGGTTCATCGCTAATACAGTTTCTGCGGGTGTTGTTGCTGGTACCACCGTTAAACGGCAGCCACGGTCAACTAACATACGTAAAATATTGCGCTTCGCACCGAAGTCATAAGCGACAACATGTAAAGGGAGTTCATCCGCAGTTTTTGCGCCTTGCTGGCCATTTTCCAGCGTCCATGAACCTTGGGACCAGTTATAAATCTCTTTAGTGCAGACTTCTTTTGCTAAATCCAACCCATTCAAACCTGAAAAACTACGCGCTTTTTCCAATGCCAGTGCAACATCTGGGTTATCACCCGCAATGATACAACCGTTTTGAGCGCCTTTTTCTCTCAGTAAACGTGTCAATTTACGTGTATCGATATCTGCAATCGCCACCACATTATGGCGTTTTAGATATTCAGATAACCCTTCTTGCCCGCGGAAGTTACTGTATACCAATGGTAAGTCACGAATGATTAAGCCTTGAGCATGAACATTTGGAGATTCTTCGTCATCAGCATTAGTGCCGACATTACCAATATGGGGATAAGTGAGAGTAACAATTTGGCGGGAATAGGAAGGGTCTGTAATTATTTCTTGATATCCGGTCATCGACGTGTTGAAAACGACTTCTCCAACAGCAGCGCCTTCTGCACCGATAGCACGCCCGTGGAATTGGGTTCCGTCTTCCAGAACCAATATAGCTGACTTAATCAAAACACCCTCCGGAGAATAATAAATCACGTTTTTTGCATATTAATTCAGATTTTGCGATCTAAATCAATGCCAAAATGAGTTTTTAAGCAAATTTTTGGCAAATTGCGCGCATTCTAATGATGAGATAGGGTCTTGTCTAGAAAAAAATGCATTTTTTTCACTTTTATCTTACTTTTTTACTCAACTACCTCACTTTTAGTTGGATGAGTAGTATAAATCATAGTAAAAATGAATTAGTAAACGGTTGCAAAGTAAGATAACTAGTTTATTGATAATAACTCAGCTAAAAGAAGGAGGGAAGGATAATTAACGAGCAAAACCGAAGATAAAAACAATGAAAAGATAAGGTTATGTTGATTTGAATGCAAATAATTCAAATCAACATAAAATAAATACTTATTAATCGCAATTAACTGATATATAAACAAAAAAAATAAATAATAAATACTATAAATCATCAAGATTTAACACATCTTTCATATTATATAACCCACTATTTCTAGCACAAACCCAACCTGATGCCTTAATTGCACCATTTGCAAAGGTCATGCGGCTAGAGGCTTTGTGAGTAATTTCAACTCGTTCCCCGATATCTGCAAACATGGCGGTATGTTCACCCACAATATCCCCAGCTCGGATAGTTGCAAAACCAATGGTTCCAGGTTCTCGCTCTCCTGTGTAGCCTTCACGGGTGTATACGGCACACTCTTTTAAATTTTTACCCAGCGCGCTAGCAATAGATTCCCCCATGGCTAAAGCAGTACCTGATGGCGCATCCACTTTATGGCGGTGATGAGCTTCAACAATTTCAATATCCGTGTAATTTCCCATTACTTTTGCTGCTTTTTCCAGTAATTTCAGTACGACATTGACGCCAACACTGAAATTTGCTGCAAAGACAATAGGAATAGATTTCGCAGCTTCGGCAATGGCTTGCTTCCCTTGCTCATCAAACCCTGTCGTACCAATGACCATGGCTTTTTGGTTGGCTTTACAAAATGCTAAGTAATGCAATGTGCCTTCTGGACGCGTAAAATCAATAACCACATCAAAATCATTAACAACCTGGTCAAGTGAATCAACAATGGAAATACCTAACTTACCGATACCTGCGAGTTCACCTGCATCGGTTCCGATAAGTGATGATCCTTCACGCTCAATCGCTGCCCCCAATTGAATTCCATCTTGTTGTTGTGCGGCTTGGATTAGCTGGCGTCCCATACGTCCACCTGCACCAACTATTGCGACACGTACCACTGAATTTGCCATGGTTTATCCTTTTTTAATTAATGCAAATATATAAATTTGAACTGTTGTTTAGGATAAAAAGGCTATTTTTACCCACAGTTTAGAAATGATTGTGATACAGATTAACTATCCTGACTGTATTCTGCTAGCAAAAATGCAGAGTTATTAACAAAAGCGTAGAAAGCATAGAGATTATCAGTAAAAGTTTTAATTGAGAGAAAACGCGAAGGGAACAACTTGAATAAAAAGGTTAAAACAGCCGCAAAGATAGGAATGGTAAAGCGGCTGTTCCTGTAATTAAAACCAAATGATTAATTAATCTCTTTAACCTCAACTCTTAATTCTTTAGGGACTTCAAAGACGATATTTTCTTCACGCCCTTGCAACTCAACAACCGAGTCGGCTCCTAACTCTTTAAGTCGATCAATGACTTGCCTAACTAAGATGTCTGGCGCTGATGCCCCCGCAGTTAAGCCAATAATGTTTTTATCTGCTAACCATTCCGTTTTAATATCTTCTGCACCATCAATTAAAAATGCAGGTTTTTGCATGCGCGAAGCTAATTCCGCTAGACGATTTGAGTTTGATGAGTTTTTAGAACCGACGACTAAAACAATATCAGCGCGTTCTGCTAGTTCTCTCGCTGCCTCTTGGCGGTTAGTCGTTGCATAGCAAATATCGTCTTTACGAGGTCCTACAATGCTTGGAAAGCGAGAAGTCAGTGCATCAATAACATCAGAGGTATCATCAACAGAAAGTGTTGTTTGTGTCATGAAAGAGAGATTATTTTCATCTTTCACTTTTAATTTCCAAACATCTTCTGGGCTCTCAACAAGATACATCCCACCTTCAGGGTTACTATATTGGCCCATCGTGCCTTCGACTTCTGGATGCCCGGCATGCCCAATTAAAATAGCTTCTTTGCCTTTACGACTCGCTCGTGCAACTTCCATATGGACTTTCGTCACCAAAGGACAAGTGGCGTCAAATAACATCGTTAGATCGCGAGAACGCGCTTCTTGGCGAATGGCTTGAGAAACGCCATGCGCAGAAAAAATCAAGATTGACCCATCCGGTACTTCTGAGATTTCTTCAATAAAGATAGCACCACGTTGACGTAAATCATCAACAACATAACGGTTATGAACCACTTCGTGACGAACGTAAATCGGAGCACCATATATTTCTAATGCCCTTTCTACGATGCTAATTGCGCGGTCTACGCCAGCACAAAACCCACGAGGGTTAGCCATTAATATTTGCATTGTGATTCTCCAATTGCGGGTCTACTTCAAGCACTTCGATATCAAAACTAATCTGCTGCTCAGCGAGAGGGTGGTTAAAATCAATAGTAATCGACTCACCTTCAATTGATTTTACTACACCTGGCATTTCACTGCCATTCATCGCGGTAAATAGCATTATCGTACCAATTTCAGGAATGCCTGTTTCTATAAAGTCACGCAATGAAAAATATTGAACTAAATCAGGATTATGTTTCCCAAAAACAGTGTCTCCGGGCAGCGAAAAACTTTTCTTTTCACCTTCATTAAGGCCAATCAATTGAGCTTCAAGTTCTGGCGATAAGGAGTCATTCCCTAAAACAAACAACGCAGGCTTTCCTTGTGCATGCGAGGAATCAGCCGTAGAGCCATCTTCCAATTTCAGTGTGAAATGCAGTAAAACAGAGCTCTGCGCCTGTATTTGAGTAGACATAAACCAAACCTATTTATCATAAAATTCAGCCCAGAAAATCTGGGCTGTGAGTTATTACATTCTAACCTAGTGCACTACCATTTTATTTGGCTTTTTCTTGCTTTGATTTATCTGGTAGGAAACCTTCTAAAATCACAAGAGCTGCACCAATACATATCGCCATATCCGCTAGGTTAAATGTCGGCCAATGCCAATTACCGACGTAAAAATCAAGGTAATCGATAACGAAGCCATGGACTAAACGGTCGCTTAAATTACCGATAGCACCACCAATAATCAATGCATATGCAATGTTAGATAGGCGTTTTTGTGCACTTTGGCGATACATCATAACCATTAAGATAACGGAGATCCCAATTGCAATACCTGCAAAGAACCAACGTTGCCATCCGCCTTCATCAGCCAAGAAACTAAATGCCGCGCCAAAATTTTGCGCATACATTATGTTAAAAAATGGCATGATCGGATGCGGTTCGTACAAATTTAGGTCACTAAGCACTAATTGCTTAATGCCTAAATCCGCAACGATAATCACAATGGTTAACCATAACCAACGCAAACCGGTAGAACAAACTGGCGTCTTCATTAAGCAAACTTACGTGTTTCGCCGTTACCGGCTACGTTAGTGACACAGCGACCACAGATTTCTGGTTGCTCGCTTGAAGAACCGATATCACTTGCATAATGCCAGCAACGTGGGCATTTTTCACCCGCTGCTTTACTGAAAGCAATTTTCAGGCCTTTCAATTCACTTTCTTGTGCATCTGCTGGAGCTGTTGCGATATCAGCGACATGGGCTTGTGATGTCAGTAAAACAAAGCGTAATTCATCACCCAAGCTTTGCAGTTTTTCGGCCAGAGCTTTATCCGCATACAATGTCACCGCAGCTTCTAATGAGCCCCCGATAAGCTTATCAGTACGCGCTTGTTCTAAGACCTTATTCACTTCACCACGAACAGCCAATAGCTCAGTCCAGAAGCTGTTGTTCATTTCATTTGATTCATCTAAACCAAACAAACCGTCATACCACTCTTCGGTAAGAACGAATTGAGCGCGTTTTCCTGGTAACTCATTCCAAATTTCATCGGAAGTGAAGGACAGAACTGGAGCCATCCAACGCACTAACGCTTCAACAATATGGAATAACGCAGTTTGGCAGCTACGACGCGCTAAACTATCACTTTTCGCCGTATACTGACGGTCTTTGATGATATCCAGATAGAATGACCCCATTTCAATGGAGCAGAAATGCATTAATCTCTGGATAACAGACAAGAAGTCGTATTCATCATAAGCTTTGGCTATTTCTTGCTGAGCTTCTAACGCACGGCTCACCGCCCAACGGTCTAAAACCACCATATCTTCTGGTTTCACCATATCGGTTTCAGGATTGAAACCACTCAGGTTAGCCAGTAAGAAACGTGCAGTATTACGAATACGGCGATATGAATCAGCAGCACGTTTTAAAATTTCATCTGAAACCGCGATTTCGCCAGTATAATCCGTTGATGCAACCCATAAACGTAAGATATCTGCACCCAGTTTATTCATTACATCTTGTGGGCTTACTGTGTTGCCTAAAGATTTAGACATTTTGCGGCCTTGGCCATCAACAGTAAAACCATGTGTCAACACTTGGCGATAAGGTGCTTTCCCTTTCATTGCTGTTGATAACATCAATGATGACATAAACCAGCCACGGTGTTGATCCGACCCTTCAAGGTACATATCCGCTGAATTACCATGGAATTCAGGACGTGCATCAACAACCGCAAAATGCGTTGAGCCTGAATCAAACCACACGTCTAAGGTATCAGGTACTTTACGATATATTTCAGCTTCATCACCCAGAAGCTCGGCAGGGTCAAGATCCCACCATGCTTGGATGCCATCCACTTCAACACGCTTAGCCACTTCTTCCATTAATTCTAACGTGCGAGGATGTAGCTCTTCAGTGTCTTTATGAACAAACAACGACATTGGGGTACCCCAAGTACGCTGACGAGAAATACACCAGTCAGGGCGGTTTTCAACCATAGACTCAATTCGTGCACGTCCCCAACCCGGGATCCATTGAACAATATCAATTTCTTTCAGAGATTGTTCACGTAAGCCGTTTTTATCCATGCCGATAAACCACTGTGGCGTAGCACGGAAGATAACTGGAGTCTTATGGCGCCAGCAACATGGGTAGCTGTGTTGAATCGCTTGTTTGTACAGTAACGCACCTTTTTCGTTCAATAATTCAACGATAAGGTCATTAGCTTTAAAAATAAATACACCATCTAATGTTGGGTAAGTATTTGGTAAGAAGCAGCCATCTGGGCCCACAGGATTAGCCGTTTCTAAGCCATATTTCTGCCCGACAACATAGTCTTCAGGGCCGTGGCCTGGTGCGGTATGAACAGCCCCCGTACCTGCGTCTAATGTCACGTGATCGCCCAAAATAGCAGGAACATCAAAGCCCATAAATGGGTGCTGGAAGCGCAACAATTCTAATGCTGAACCTTCGCATTCACCAAGAACTTCCCATGCGGTGATACCCGCAGTTTTCATCACGTCTTCAACAAGGTCAGCAGCTAAAATGACTAACTCACCATTTGCATCGACCAAGTTATATTTGAATTCAGGATTTAATGAAATTGCGCGGTTTGCTGGCAATGTCCAAGGTGTCGTTGTCCAAATAACCAGCGACGGAGTTTTGTCACTTGCCACACCAAATTTTTCGCACACGGTTTTGCCATCTACCGCAGGGAATCGAACATAGATAGATGGCGAGGTTTTATCATAATATTCGACTTCAGCTTCCGCTAATGAAGAACCGCAAGCTGTACACCAGTGAACAGGTTTTGCCCCTTTCACTAAATGGCCGTTTGCAATAGTTTTCGCCAATGCTCGAATAATGTGAGCCTCGGTTTTAAAATCCATTGTTAGATAAGGTTTATCCCACTCACCTAAAACACCAAGACGCATGAAATCAGCTTTTTGACCTTCAATTTGCTCTTTAGCGTATTGACGGCATTGTGCACGAAATTCAGCGGCAGAAACTTTTTCCCCTGGCTTACCGACGATTTGTTCAACTTTATGTTCAATCGGTAATCCATGGCAGTCCCAACCTGGGATGTATGGGGAATCATAACCCGCCAACCCTTTGGACTTAATAATAATATCTTTGAGAATTTTGTTAACTGAGTGACCAATATGAATACTGCCGTTAGCATACGGAGGACCATCGTGCAGAATAAAGGTTTTCTTGCCCGATTTTGCTTTACGGATTGCCTGATACAAACCTTCTTTGTACCAGCGCTCTAACATCTGTGGTTCGCGTTTAGCGAGATCGCCACGCATTGGGAACCCTGTTTCTGGTAGATTCAGGGTATTTTTATAGTCACTCATCGATTCTCAGTTCCAATTTTCCGCTAAATTATCTGATTCCTATTGCAGTAAGATACTCTCTCGCTGCAATTACATCATTAGCAATTTGCTCCTTAAGCGCTTCCAACGAAGCAAACCGCTGCTCATCACGTAATTTCTTACGTAACACTACATCGATATGACGCCCATATAAATCCATATTTGCATCAATCAGATGAACTTCTAACTGTGTTCCTTTTCCAGATACAGTCGGACGTGTGCCAATATTTGCCACACCAGGTAGAGGCTTATCACCTAAACCGTAAACTTCTACAGCATACACACCAGTAACTGGTGTGACTAAACGTTTTAACGGTAGGTTTGCTGTTGGAAAACCTATTGTTCTGCCAAGTTGATTACCATGAACCACTCGCCCGCTAATACGATAAGAATGCCCTAATAGGCTTTCAGCTAATTCAAGATTGTTTTCTTGAATCGCTTTTCGTATCGCCGTACTGCTAATACGAAGCCCTGAATCACAGAAGCTTTCTGTATCTGCAACTTCAAAACCGAATTCATCACCCGCCTGTTGTAAAAAAGTAAAATCCCCCATGCGATTTTTCCCAAAGCGGAAATCATCACCTATAGCGAGATACTTTACCCCAAGCTTACTGACAAGTAAGTCAGCAACAAACTCAGCGGGTGTTAATGATGCAAAGTGCTGGTTAAATTCAACACATAAGAGGTAATCAATACCACTGTCTGCAAGATATTTAACTTTGTCTCGCAAGCGTGTCAAACGCGCAGGCGCTTTGTCACCAATAAAAAATTCAAGGGGCTGTGGCTCAAATATCATCACGACAGTTGGTAACCCTAACTGCGCTCCCTTAAGTTTCAAATTTTGAAGCAAAACCTGATGCCCACGATGGACACCATCAAAATTACCGATAGTCAGCACGCAACCATGATGGCACGCCCGGATATTCTGTATACCGCGAATTAGCTCCATAACAGGCTCAATACCGAGGAAATTGCAGGATTATACCTTGTACGACGCATAAGGTTAACCTTAGTTCGCAAAAGGTTTCATTAAACCCTATTTTTTTGATCTCTACACGATTTATTAACCACTATTTTTATGCAATTAGTGGGTTATTACGCTCCTCAAACAGAGCAATTAGATTCGAACATCAAAAACTTTGGGGTAACCAATGGATTATCAATACAACAAATTTGTTCCAAGGTCTCTAAAAATATTATATTTTTATGTTTTATACTTCAATGGTTATAACCTCGTGGTCAAAAAGAACAAAAAACAACCATAACATGCTTGGTTTTCATACTACCCACTGATTGATAAACTAAAAAATATTTTTCGCCTTAATTCTTTTTAAATTTCTGCCATCAATTACGCATTTTTTCACGCTAAGATCTGTATTCTTCTTATATTTGCTGATAGAATCTTGCACCATTCACAGCGCATGAGCATCGAAGTACACGATGTTTATTTGCACAAATCCATTGACAAATGAAGGGCGAAAGGGCATATTCCTCGACCTTTGAATTGTCCTCAATAGAATACATTTGGGAGTTGGACCTTGGCTAATATCAAATCAGCTAAGAAACGTGCCGTTCAGTCAGAGAAACGTCGCCAGCATAACGCTAGCCGTCGCTCTATGGTACGTACTTTTATCAAGAAAGTTTACCTTGCTATCGCTGCAGGCGATAAAGAAGCTGCTCAGAAAGCATTCAATGACATGCAACCTATTGTTGATCGCCATGCTACTAAAGGCCTGATCCACAAAAATAAAGCAGCACGTCATAAAGCTAACTTAGTTGCTCAAATCAAAGCAATGTAATTTTGCTTCTTGATTAGCTTAAAAAACCGGCTTATGCCGGTTTTTTATTTGTCGTTATTTTTTATCTAAGCTATCAAGCGGAACTGAAAATAAATCTGAAAAATCTTTATTACACACTCGCTGTACTGCTGGGTGCTGTATCATTCTCTCTGCAAAAATAACGTAATATTCTTCTTTTACGCTCTCTAAACGGCCTAACTCTACAATGTCTTCGCCACCTAGAAGATCAGGTGTATACTGCGATGGAGCTACAAAAATCGCGTTATAATGCATACCAAATGCTTTCATAAGCGCCGCATCATCAAACTCACCTAACACTTCAACTTGCAGATTTTTATTTCGTATCCAAGCTAAGATATGCCTACCTAACAAATATCGCCGCCCAGGAATTAATAAACGACGTTCCTCTAAACATTCAGGGAATGGCTTTTTAGGGATTGGCTGACGACAAAAGAAACTCATATTACACTCGCCCAATTTCACCGAAAATAAGCCTTCTTGCTGCGATGAGTCAACTGGGCAGTCAGACAAAATCATGTCCAATTTATGTTGGCTGAGCTGTTCTAATAGCAATTCATGTGTTGATTCAAAACAACGCAAATGAATTTGTTCATGCTCTACAACTGTAGTTTCTAATATTTTACTAACTAACTGTTTTGATAGGGTATCCGCAACCCCGACGTCAAACAGTAAATTAGATTCGCGGCTGTAATTAACGATATCTAGCATTTCTTGGCTAAGCATGAACATTTTATCTGCATAGCGAAAAATTAATTGCCCAAGCTCAGATGGCACCAAACCTCGCCCCTGCCTTTTGAATAATTTTCCACCTAATCGTTCTTCCAATGCTTTTATTTGCCCTGTAATTGTCTGAGGAGTCAGGTAAAGCGCTTCTGCTGCTCCGACGACAGAGCCTTCTTTACATACATGCCAGAAGTAGTAAAGATGGTTAAAATTAAGATGTGAAACCCGCATATCGATTCCTTTTGTACCGTCACTAGCTAGAAAAACCACTATTGACCATACACATTTACCCGCAGCTCATATTTCTCAGAGCCTTTAAAATGAATACCGTAGTGTATTTATAAACACACTACGGTATATCATAGATTATTAGTTCGGAAATTCTTACTAATAATTTGCAAAATTAAATATTGAGCTGGTACTAAGTTAGTCTTTTTGTTTCGGTAACACGACTCTTAACATAAAGTAACCTAAAAATGCAGCTAACGTAGAACCAAGCAAAATACCTAGACGTGAATAGGTACTATACACCTCATCAAGCCCATCAAATGCGAGGCCGGTTATAAAAATAGACATAGTAAAACCGATCCCACACAATACAGAAACGGCAAAAACCTGTTTTAAGTTAATCGACTCAGGCAACTTTGCAAACCCAAGTTTTACCGAAACCCAACTAAATAGAAAAATTCCGATAGGCTTACCAAAAATTAGCCCTGCAGCGACACCTAATGGCAGTGGGCTTAATAAACCTTCTAATGTTACACCTTGAAGCTGTACACCCGAATTAGCAAACGCAAAAATAGGTAGAATTAAGTAAACAACCCATGGGTGTAAGACGTGTTCCAATTCTTCTGAAGGCTTGGTCTGGTTAGTACCATGTAAAGGAATCAAGAAGCCAACAATGACCCCTGCTAGTGTGGCATGAACCCCAGATTTCAAAATACACACCCATAATATTAACCCAATAACTAAGTAAGCCGCTGTATTCTCTACTCTACGCCAATTCATCATACAGAGAATGGCGATGCACAATGCTGAAAGCCCCAATGCAACCAAAGAAACAGAACTTGTGTAGAAAAAAGCAATAATTACGATAACACCAAGGTCATCAATAATAGCCAATGCTAATAAGAATACCTTAAGTTCTGTTGGAACCCGCTTACCTAATAAAGCCATCACCCCCAAAGCAAACGCAATATCTGTCGCTGCAGGTATCGCCCAACCTTGCTGAGTAACTGCATCTCCCCCATTAAATAACAGGTAAATTAGTGCAGGGGCAATCATTCCCCCTAATGCTGCAATTGCTGGAAATATCGCTTTATCACGCCCGGCAAGAGATCCCTCTAATAATTCACGTTTTACTTCAAGGCCGACCACCAAAAAGAAAATCGCCATTAAGAAGTCATTAATCCATAATATCAGAGGTTTATCTAAACCAAACTCTGATATTTTAATTGATACAGGAATATCTAAAAATTGCTGATAAGCCCCTTGTAATGGCGAATTAGCCATCATTAAAGCGACTATGGCAGCAATAATCAGGAGTAAGCCCCCTGCTGCTTCTAACCTTAGAAATTTACGAATAATTGCTGTCATATAGTTAACCCCAATATATTTTTGAATGTTAATACTATGCTAATCATCAATTCGCAAAAAGTCGTTTATTCATCAGAAATAAATCGGAATTATCGAGTAATTTAAGTTAAGCATCACAGAGAATGATAAAGAAACGTTAATTTTACTATAGACAACTTTTATAAAAACAAATAACAAATTTTGTTAAAAATGGACTTTATAATTTCAATTTCTTATTACAGTATCCAACCTACATTTTTCAACCACCACAGAATAATTATATATCTTCTTTTCTCGATACCTTTCGTGAAGATTTTAAATGTGGGAAACTGCTTGCAAGATATTTGCAAAGCGCTTCGCAAATAAAATGCGATTAGATTGCCAATAAAAAACTCAAGATTACAATTTACTAATGACAACTCACGTACTATTTGCCGTGCTTTTTGCTGCTTTTTGCCATGCAAGCTGGAACGCCATTGTTAAATTTGGCAATGACCGCTTTTTCGGTCTAGTCATGATTTCTGTTTTTTCTGGCATCTTAACGCTACCAGCAATATTCTGGTTAGGCCTACCATCACCAGAAGCTATCCATTGGTTAGCTTTATCGGTATTATTTCATATTGGCTATACCTATTTTTTAAGCCAGGCTTATACACATGGTGATTTAAGCCAGATATACCCCATATCACGTGGGTCTGCGCCATTAATGACTGCACTACTCGGCGCTTTGCTATTTAGTGAGCTAATTCCATTAATGGGCCTTATTGGTGTTTTATTTATCATTAGTGGCGTAGTGCTCATTGCCTTTGCAGGAAAAAAATTCACCTTAAATATCAAAGGAAAAGCACTGGCTTTTGCCATATCAACTGCCTTTTTTACTGCCTGTTATACCTTATCTGATGGCAATGGTGCTAGAGCAAGTGAAGACCCTGTAGTGTATACACTTTGGTTATTTCTATTGAATGGGATTGTGTTAGCTGTACCTGGCTTTATCAAATATCGTGGTACCCTAATTGTTGGAATTCAACAATACTGGCGCTCTGGGTTACTAGGTGGGTTAATGCAACTGATTAGCTATGGTATTGCCATATGGGCGATGAGCCAAGCACCCATTGTCATGGTCGCTGCAATTAGAGAAACTAGTGTACTATTCGCTATGTTCCTATCTATTGCTTTTCTTAAAGAGAAATTCAACGTCATGCGAGTCGTTGCCTGTGTTGTTATTGTTTTTGGTGTTTTATTAGCAAAATTAAGTCATTAATAAAATTATTATTATTTAAATGTTCGGTTACCAAGCAATCAATTTTGTTTTATTAAAAATAGTATTATTTTTTTTATTTACCTATAGTTTTTATATTTTCTCACCAGATATGAGGCCAAAATGTCGCTTTTAAAATCTTTACTGGCTATTTCCATTATTAGTGCTTCTTTTTCTAGCTTTGCTGCTACACCCGCTGACATCATAATTGTAGATGGCACCATCTTAACTATGGATGCTCAAAAACAGGTTATTGACCATGGTACGGTTGTCATCAAAGGCAATAAAATTATTGCCGTTGGTGGCCCTGAGCTTACTCAACATTATCAAGCACCTAATGTACTGAATGTTGATGGTGATATTGTCATGCCAGGTCTAATTAACACGCATACACATGCATCTATGACCGTATTTCGTTCTTTAGCCGATGATGTACCAGACCGTTTACACCGTTATATTTTCCCATTAGAAAATAAAATGGTCTCCCGTGAAATGGTACGAGTTGGGGCAAACCTTGCTAATGTTGAAATGATTAAAGGGGGTGTCACAACATACGTTGATATGTATTATTTTGAAGATGAAGTGGCTAAAACCGTTGATAAAATTGGCTTAAGAGCTGTCCTTGGTGAATCTGTTATTCAATTTCCTGTCGCTGATGCAAAAAATGCAGATGAAGGCATCAATTATGCCGTAAACTTTATTAATCAATACAAAGATCACCCACGTATCACTCCTGCTTTTGCTCCCCATGCCCCTTATACCAACACAACAGAGCATTTACAAAAAATAGCAAAATTATCTCAAGAACTTGATGTTCCCGTGATGATCCATCTAGCGGAAACAGATCGTGAGCAAGAAGAAATCGCCAAACGCACTGGTGGCAAAAGCCCGGTACAATATATGGCAGACATAGGTGCACTGAACAATAAAGTAATAGCTGCCCATGCCATTATGGTTGATGAAAAAGATATAGATTTGCTCAAACAATATGATGTCGGTGTTGCACATAATATCAGTGCGAATACTAAGTCCGCTAAGGGTGTTGCCCCTGTGACAACCATGCTTGAAAAAGGGATCCGTGTTGGCTTGGGAACTGATGGACCAATGTCGAGTAATACGTTGACGACGTTAAATGAATTGAATTTAGTGGGTAAGATTCACAAACTAGCAAATAAAGATAGAGCAGCGATGCCACCAATCACTGTTGTTGATATGGCAACAATGGGCTCTGCTCGTGTATTACACATGGAAGATAAACTGGGCTCTCTCGAACCAGGGAAATTAGCTGATATTATTGTTATTGATACTAAATCACCTAATATGGTTCCTATGTATAGCCCATATGCTGCGCTGGTATATGGGGCTAATGGAGCCAATGTTCGTCATACCATAGTTGATGGCAACGTATTGATGAAAGACCGTAAAATACTGACTGCGGATGAAAATTCAATCATCAAAAAAGCTCAAGATTTTGCCAATAAAGTCCGAGAAACTGTGGTTGCTAGCGGTGAAGTTGTAAAATAAGATAAAAAAAATGGCTGACTTGGCAATATGCTCAGTCAGCCATTCTAACTTTACCAACTATTAACTAATTATTTATTAGTTAAATCATCAAAGAATTTCTTCACACCATCTAAAAAGCTTTTAGAGCGCGGGCTGTTCTTCTCACCGCTCTTTCCACCTAATGATTCACCAAATTCTTTGAGTAACTCTTTTTGTTTCTCATTGAGTTTAACAGGGGTTTCAACAACGATGTGGCACATTAAATCACCTTGCAGGCCACCACGTACCGATTTCACACCTTTTCCTTTCATACGGAAAATTTTACCGGTTTGAGTTTCTGCTGGGATTTTCAGTTTTACACGCCCATCAAGGGTTGGCACTTCAATTTCGCCACCCAGTGCTGCATCAGCAAAGTTAATCGGCACCTCACAGTGCAGGTTATTACCATCACGCTCAAAAATATTATGAGGCAATACATGAACCTGAACAAATAAGTCTCCTGCTGGTGCTCCGTTTTCTCCGGCTTCACCTTCCCCTGACAAACGAACACGGTCACCCGTATCTACGCCAGCTGGAATTTTAACTGACAGTGTTTTATATCTTTCAACACGGCCATGACCATGACATTTGTTGCATGGATCTTTGATAACTTTACCGCGACCATGGCAAGTTGGACAAGGCTGCTGTACAGAGAAAAAGCCTTGGCGCATATGGACTTGGCCCATACCGTGACAGGTTGAGCACGTATCCGCACTGGTTCCCGGTTTCGCACCATTACCATGACAAACGTCACAGGTTTCTAAGGTCGGAATACGGATTTCTTTGGTCACTCCACGGACAGCCTCTTCAAGAGTCAGTTCCATGTTGTACTGTAGGTCAGAACCACGGCTTGGGCGCTGCTGTCTGCGGCCACCTCCAAAAATATCACCGAAGACGTCACCAAAGATATCACTAAAGTCAGCGCCACCACCAAAGCCGCCGCCTCCGCCCATTCCGCCTTGCTCAAACGCTGCATGACCATATTGGTCATAAGCGGCGCGTTTTTGCTCGTCAGAAAGAACTTCGTAAGCTTCTTTAATTTCTTTAAATTTACCTTCTGATTCTTTATCCCCCTGATTACGGTCGGGGTGATGCTTCATCGCTAAGCGCTTATAAGCTCGCTTAATATCTTTATCTGAAGCATTTCTTTCGAGGCCTAGCACCTCATAAAAATCTCTTTTCGCCATTCTATTTACCCTTAACATGCGGAACGGGCGTAGAGTTCCCTCGACGCCCGTATCCGGTATCAGTAACCATTAACTAGCATTTGCTACAGCTACTGCGCCCGCTAAGGGCATTATTTTTTATCTTTGTCGTTAACTTCTTCGAATTCAGCATCAACAACGTCATCATCTTTCTTCGCTTCTGCGCCAGCAGCACCACCCGCTTGCGCTTGAGCTTGTTGCTGTGCGATTTCCAGAAGTTTTGCAGATGCAGTGACTAAAGCTTGGATTTTCGCTTCAATATCCGCTTTATCTTCACCTTTTGCTGCCGCTTCTAATTCAGAAGTTGCTTTTTCAATATTCGCTTTATCTTCAGCTGGTAATTTATCACCGGCTTCTTCAATTTGTTTACGAGTACCGTGAACTAATTGGTCAGCTTGGTTACGAACCTGAACTAACTCTTCAAATTTACGGTCAGCTTCAGCGTTTGCTTCTGCGTCACGTACCATTTTTTCGATTTCCTCGTCATTCAGACCTGAAGAAGCCTTAATGGTGATGTTTTGCTCACGTCCGCTATTTTTATCTTTCGCAGAAACATGCAAGATACCATCAGCATCGATATCAAAAGTCACTTCAATTTGTGGCATACCGCGTGGGGCAGGTTGAATACCATCTAAGTTAAACTGACCCAGTGATTTGTTGTCACTTGCACGTTTACGCTCACCTTGCAGAACATGGATAGTTACCGCTGCTTGGTTATCTTCCGCTGTTGAGAATACTTGGCTATGTTTCGTTGGGATAGTGGTGTTCTTCGAGATTAACGAAGTCATCACACCACCCATGGTTTCGATACCTAAAGACAGAGGAGTTACGTCAAGTAACAGAACGTCTTTAACATCACCCGCTAAAACACCACCTTGTACTGCCGCACCCATTGCAACTGCTTCGTCAGGGTTCACGTCTTTACGTGGTTCTTTACCAAAGAAATCAGCAACAACTTTTTGAACCATTGGCATACGTGTTTGGCCACCAACTAAAATAACGTCGTTGATTTCGCTCACGCTTAAGCCCGCGTCTTGCAGAGCAACTTTAACTGGCTCCATAGAACGCTTAACTAAATCTTCTACCAGTGACTCTAATTTCGCACGAGTCACTTTAATATTCATATGTTTAGGACCTGTTGCATCCGCTGTAATGTACGGCAGGTTAACGTCTGTTTGTTGTGCAGAAGACAGCTCAATTTTTGCTTTTTCTGCAGCTTCTTTCAGACGTTGCATCGCTAACGGGTCGTTACGTAGGTCAACACCTTGTTCTTTCTTAAACTCTTCAACTAAGTAGTTGATTAAACGAGTATCGAAGTCTTCACCACCTAAGTGAGTATCACCATTGGTTGCCAAAACTTCATAGGTTTTTTCGCCATCAACTTCATCAATTTCGATGATTGATAAGTCAAATGTACCACCACCTAAGTCATAAACCGCAATAGTACGGTTACCCACTTCTCTATCTAAACCATATGCTAATGCCGCAGCTGTTGGTTCGTTAATGATACGTTTTACTTCTAAACCAGCGATACGACCAGCATCTTTAGTCGCTTGACGCTGAGCATCGTTAAAGTAAGCAGGTACAGTAATAACTGCTTCTGTTACAGGCTCACCTAAATAGTCTTCAGCTGTTTTCTTCATTTTTTTCAGAACTTCAGCTGAAACTTGTGGCGGAGCCATTTTTTGGCCTTTCACATCTAACCAAGCATCGCCGTTATCAGCCGCAATGATTTTATATGGCATGATAGAAACGTCGCGCTGAACTTCTTCGTCTTGGAAACGACGACCAATCAAACGTTTGATTGCAAATAAAGTATTTTCTGGGTTAGTCACAGCCTGACGTTTTGCTGGCTGACCTACTAAAATTTCACCATCTTGAGTGTACGCAATGATGGAAGGAGTCGTTCTATCACCTTCGCTGTTCTCCAGAACACGAGCTGTAGTACCATCCATAATTGCAACGCATGAGTTAGTTGTACCCAAGTCGATACCAATGATTTTACCCATCTAAAACGCCTCCAAAGGAATTCTTTTCACTATGATTTCGATATCAATCTATATGAGGCTCAATATTTCATTTTCAAGGGAGTTTTCACTCTGAGCCTAAATTATTTTTCAATACGCAATAATTTGGATTGATATCAGTTGATGCTTTTAAGATGGGGTCACAAATTCATTCATCAAGGGGGAGAATCAAAAAAATTTGCATTTATTGCAAAAAAACCTGTCTTGTGATCATGGTTTAAACAATCAAAACTGCGTATGATGCGCCGCCGCTGTCACTTTGGCAAAACTTTCTGTTTTTTATCTATTTGAATTTTATATATTTTACCAGAGGTTATATGCAGTCTAGCTCTCTTGCAAATCCAGGCCCACTTGGTTTACTAGGCTTTGGTATGACAACCATCCTGCTAAACATTCATAACGCAGGTTTTTTCCCTCTTTCATCCGTTATTTTAAGTATGGGCATTTTTTATGGTGGTATTGCTCAATTTATTGCGGGCCTGATTGAATACAAAAAAGGCAATACATTCGGTGCAACCGCATTTACTTCTTACGGGATGTTTTGGATTGCATTAGTTGGTCTATTATTTTTACCTTCAATGGGATTAGCTGAAGCAACTTCACCTGAGTTTTTAGGTGTTTTCCTCGCTATTTGGGGAATTTTTACCTTTTTTATGTTCTTGGGAACATTCAAAGCTAATTTTGTTTTGCAATTTGTCTTTGGTAGCTTAACTGTATTATTCGCTTTATTAGCGATTGGTAATATTACGGGAAATGCGGCATTACTAAAATTTGCAGGTTTTGAAGGAATTATCTGTGGTGCTAGCGCATTTTATTTAGCGGTTGCGGAAATCTTAAATGAGCAATATGGCAAAACTGTATTACCGATTGGTCAACGTGGTTAAGTTTGACTAACGTATGTGATTTTATGCATTAAATATTATTAATCAGGTGAGTCAATGCTCACCTGATTATATTGAAATACTACTCAGAACGAATTGCTGATTTAGGTCTAAATGCCTTCACAACCGTAGGGTCTGTTTCCACATATGGGCCATCAAGCAATTGAATACAATAAGGAACACTGGCGAAAATACCAGAAACGACTACATTCCCTTCTTTGTCCTTTAAGCCTTCCAGAGTTTCCGCAATTGCTTTAGGCTGCCCTGGTAAATTTAAAATCAGAGCCTGATTGCGTATTACTCCAACTTGGCGTGATAATATCGCAGTAGGCACGAACTTTAGGCTAATTTGGCGCATTTGTTCGCCAAACCCCGGCATCTCACGGTCTGCAATCGCGAGGGTTGCGTCAGGTGTAACATCGCGACGAGCGGGGCCTGTGCCCCCGGTAGTTAGGACTAAATGGCAAGCAAATTCATCCACCAGCTCACATAATGTTTGCTCTATCATGATTTGCTCATCAGGGATCAGGCGAGTTTCGATGCGAAAAGGTGTTGTCAGCGTTTTTGCTAACCACTCTTCTAGTGCAGGAATACCTTTGTCTTCATAAATACCGCTCGAAGCACGATCAGAAACAGAAACCAGACCTATGCGCAATTCATCCATACAAACCTCAAAGAAATTGTTCAATCAAAAACTGTTCACTTAAAAATAAACAGGAGCGATATCATATCATGATGAACGACTGCATACAGTGTCGAGGTGTTTTTATCTTCAAATTGAGAACTAACTCAATGAAAAATGGATATAAAAAAACCCAACCAACCGGCTGGGTTTTAAAGAAAAAACGAAATAAATTACAGTAAATCTGCAATCATTTTTTCCAGTTTCTCTTGGTCTACTGCAAACTTACGAATACCATCAGACAGTTTATCAACCGCCATTGGATCTTGATTGTGCTGCCAGTAGAACTCTGCTTCCGTCAACTTAGCGCCTGGCTCTTGAGTTTTACCTGAATCTGTCAGTTTACGTACTAATTCACCTTGTGATTCTGACAGCTCTTTCAATAATCCTGGAGAGATAGTTAAGCGGTCACAACCGGCTAATTCAATGATTTCACCCACATTACGGAAGCTTGCGCCCATTACCACAGTTTTATAACCGTGAGCTTTGTAGTAGTTGTAGATTTCAGTAACAGAAACCACACCTGGATCTTCATGTGGCGCGAATTCTTTCTTATCTGTATTCGCTTTGTACCAGTCAAGAATACGACCCACAAATGGAGAGATCAGGTATACACCCGCTTCCGCACAAGCACGTGCTTGAGCAAAAGAGAATAATAAAGTCAGGTTACAGTTAATGCCTTCTTTTTCCAGTTTCTCTGCAGCACGGATACCCTGCCAAGTCGAAGCCAGTTTAATCAGAATACGGTCATTACTGATGCCTGCATCGTTGTACATTTTGATTAAGTGACGCGCTTTAGCAATACAAGCTTCTTCATCATAAGAAAGGCGCGCATCAACTTCAGTAGAAATACGACCCGGAACTAATTTCAGAATTTCCAGACCGATATTAACAGCCAGCTTGTCACAAGCATCAACAATTTGTTGCTCGCGATTATTGCTTTGCTTACGTGCCCATTCTACCGCTTCATCAATTAATTTACGGTACTCAGGAATTTGTGCAGCATTTAAGATCAGCGATGGATTTGTGGTCGCGTCTTGTGGCTTGTAAAGCTTCATTGCTTCGATGTCGCCAGTATCAGCAACAACAGTTGTCAGACTACGTAATGAGGTTAGTTTATCGGTCATTTCTTTAATCTCGTTGTTATACCCGTCATATTCCAAGTTGTAGCGGTGTTGGCTACCTACAATTCTTGCGACTCTTGTGGTGTAGGCTAACAAACTGCAACTTGAATTACTTTGCGTATTATAAAGGAATTGTGGCTATCGCCGCACCGTCTACAGATAATATCATGCATCCATATTGCTGCAAGCAAGTAAATCTAGTCAAAAGCAACTATTTGATTGGCAATCGATTTCGCTAGCCAATTAGAAACTGAATCCTTTTAGCAAGTTATATCGTGCTGTTATTGTAATAAAGAATAATATTGGTTTGGCTTATCGTATCAATTAGCCAATTAGGCAGAATTTTTGCTAAAGTAAGTAGTATCATTCTTTATTAAGGGTCAAGTCATGCTTATTACAATTTCACCTGCAAAAACATTAGACTACGAAAGCCCACTTGCAACACAGCAATTTACTCAGCCTGAGTTACTCTCTGAGTCTCAAAAATTAATTAATGTCTGTCGTAAGTTAACCCCCGCGGATATCGCCAGTTTAATGAAAATTAGTGACAAACTTGCAGGGCTCAATGCCGCTCGTTTTGCAGAATGGCATGCGGACTTTACCCCAGAAAATGCACGCCAAGCGATCCTCGCCTTCAAAGGTGATGTATATACGGGTATGCAAGCAGAAACGTTTTCTCAAAACGATTTTGAGTTTGCTCAATCCCATTTACGTATATTATCAGGCCTTTATGGTGTTTTAAGACCGCTAGATTTAATGCAGCCTTATCGCTTAGAAATGGGAATTCGTTTAAAAAATACCCGTGGAAAAGATTTATATGAGTTTTGGGGAGACATTATCACCAAGCAATTAAATCATGCATTAGCCGAGCAAAAAGACCCAATATTAGTCAATCTTGCCTCAGATGAATATTTCAAATCAGTGAATACAAAAAAACTGGATGGCCAAATTATCAAGCCTATTTTCTTGGATGAAAAAAATGGTAAATATAAAGTTATCAGTTTTTATGCAAAAAAAGCTCGAGGTTTAATGAGCCGTTTTATTATCCAAAATAAATTAACGAAAACAGACCAACTGGCTGATTTTAATTTAGAAGGCTATCAGTTCGATGAAAGCCAATCTAAAGGTAACGAGTTGATATTTACTCGCCCAGAGCAAGCTTAATGCACAAAACGTGGGGACTGGCGCACAGCAGATACCCACGTATTTCAAAATACTTCATTCTTTTTTCGGGCTCAATCACAATTTACTCATAAACCTTCTTGCTAAGCACGAATTAGCATTGATTCCTCAGCCTACTTTTTAGCTTTATGACAGTATAAATTGAGTTTTACCCACTATTTTGGAGGTGAAGTATGCCTTATGTCGCATCATCAAAACGCTATACTGAAATGGAATATCGTTTATGTGGCCGTAGCGGATTACGCTTACCACTGATTTCATTAGGGTTATGGCACAACTTTGGCGATAACAAACCCTTTGATAATTGCCAAGCCATGCTTCGCCACGCTTTTGACCTTGGGATCACCCATTTCGATCTTGCGAATAATTATGGGCCACCGCCAGGATCTGCCGAAAGTACATTTGGCAGGATCATGCAACAGGATTTTCTGCCTTATCGTGATGAAATGATCATTTCATCGAAAGCCGGTTTCACTATGTGGGATGGCCCTTATGGCGACTGGGGAAGTAAAAAATATTTGGTTGCAAGCCTAAATCAAAGTTTGAAACGCATGGGTTTAGATTATGTAGATATCTTTTATCATCATCGACCTGACCCCAATACTCCATTAGAAGAAACTATGGGAGCACTAGATCTCATTGTTCGCCAAGGAAAAGCTCTGTATGTGGGAATTTCTAATTACCCAACAAATTTAGCTAAAGAAGCCATTAATATTCTCAATGAATTAGGAACCCCTTGCCTGATTCACCAACCTAGATATTCCATGCTAGAACGCACTCCTGAAGAAGATTTACTTGATTTACTGGAAGAAGAAGGTGTCGGCTCTATCGCATACTCTCCGTTAGCAGGTGGAATTTTAACCGATCGCTATCTTAATGGTATTCCTGCGGATTCACGCGCTGCGGGTAATCCTTCTTTACCGCCAGAAAGACTCACATCCAACGTTTTATCAAAGGTTAAACAGCTGAACGAGCTGGCGGTAAAAAGAGGACAGAAGCTAAACCAAATGGCCTTAGCATGGTTACTGAGACATGATAGGATCACTTCAGTGCTCATCGGAGCAAGCCGTATCAGCCAAATTGATGATGCGATGGGGATCCTAAAAAATCGTAATTTTACGCAAGAAGAGCTCAAAGCTATCGAATTAATATTAGAAAGCTAATGAAATACACAAGTTGCAGGAAATCCTGCAACTTACTGAAATACAGCTTAATTAACGATATTCCCCATTTGCTTTAAACTGCACCACAGAATAAGGCTGAGTACGGCCATCTGGCTGCTCCATACCTAGGCTACCAATTGGCATGCCCGGAACAGAAATTCCCACCACATCTGCCGGTAAAGCATCAATCGCATCAAGGCTACTCACAGGAACATGCCCAACAATCACTTTGCCTTTGTATTTCGCTATGTGGCAGCTGCGTAAGTTATAAGGGACCTTCAATTCATCATTGAGTTGATTTAATTCATCATAACTAATTTCGTTCACTTCAACGTTATATCCCGCTTTTTTAACCCCTTCTCCCCACAATTCACAGCAACCGCAATTTGCATCTTTATACAATTGCACGCTCTGGCTTTGAGAAAATGCCGAAAATGACAGTAATAACATTCCACTCAACATTAATTTTTTCATTTTTAATTTACCTTCAAAATAGTCATGGTGAATATTCATCATTATTTATTATGACGTAACTGGCAGATTAATTTATAAGCTGCAGGAATAATAAATAGGGATAATAACGGTGCGGTGATCATGCCGCCAATCATCGGCGCCGCAATACGGCTCATCACTTCCGAACCAACGCCTGTTCCAAGTAATATGGGTAATAAGCCCGCTAAAATTACAGCAACCGTCATGGCTTTAGGACGAACTCGTAAAACAGCGCCTTCATATAATGCACGGTCTAAATCTTGATCTGATAAGCTGCTTATTCCTTGCTGTTTTTCTTTATCTTCGATTGCATGGCGTAAATAAATCAACATTACCACACCAAATTCAGCGGCTACACCTGCTAATGCAATAAATCCAGTTCCTGTCGCAACCGATAAATTAAAGTTCATCCAGTAAAGGAACCAAATAGCCCCAACCAAAGCAAAAGGTAAGCTTAATAAAATCAGCAAAGCTTCACTAAATCGTCTGAATGCTAAATAAAGCAAGACAAAAATAATCATGATGGTAGCGGGAACCATTAACATTAACTTTTGATTAGCCCTTTCAAGTAATTCGAATTGCCCCGTAAAGGAATAGCTAAGACCCGGCTTCATTTGGATGTTATCTTTTATTGCTGCATCAATATCTTTAATAACAGAGACCATATCGCGATCGCGCGCATCAATATAAATCCAACTAGTCGGTCTTGCATTCTCAGTTTTCAACATTGGAGCGCCCATATTCACGAATACATCCGCAACATCACTAAGCACAATTTGCTGTTTACTCGGCGTTAAAATTGGCAACAATTTCATCGCAGATACACTATTTCGGTAATCTTGAGGATATCTTATGCTAATTGGATAACGCTCAATCCCTTCAACCGTTTCCCCAACCATTTCCCCGCCAGTCGCCATTGAAATATAAACTTGTACGTCACTGATGCTCATACCAAAACGAGCTGCTTTTTCTCTATCAATTTTGACATCAATATAGCGCCCACCAACCAATCGCTCGGCTAAAACAGAAACAACTCCAGGCACCGATTTGGTGACTTTTTCAATTTCTTGGGCTAATGCATCAATTTCTTCGAGATCTCTGCCGGATACTTTGATACCTATAGGGCTTTTGACTCCCGTAGATAACATATCAATACGATTGCGAATAGGAGGAACCCATAAGTTCGCAACTCCAGGTAAACGCACCGTTTCATCAAGCTCATCAATAATTTTTTCGAGAGTCATACCTTCTCGCCACTGTGTTTGCGGCTTCAAACGTATCGTTGTTTCAATCATTTCCATCGGGGCTGAATCCGTAGCTGTTTCAGCTTTACCGACTTTTCCAAATACCGTATCCACCTCAGGAATAGTTTTGATTAACTTATCTGTATTTTGTAGTAAAAATGCTGCTTGTGCAGGAGAAACCCCCGGTAACGTTGAGGGCATATAAAGTAAGTCACCTTCATTAATCGCAGGAAGAAATTCACCACCTAAATGTTTTAATGGCCATATCACGGTAAATAAAGATAAGAAACCAATTAACAAAGTTGTTTTTGGCCATGCCAATACCTTAGTTAAAATAGGGCTGTAGAGTGAAATCAACCAACGATTCAGTGGGTTTTTATTTTCATTTGGAATATTACCGCGGATCCAATACCCCATTAGAATTGGAATAACAATTAATGCTAACGCTGCAGCCCCCGCCATGGCATAGGTTTTTGTAAATGCGAGTGGACCGAATAAACGGCCTTCTTGCCCTTCTAACGTAAAGATAGGAATAAAAGACAATGTGATAATTAATAAGCTGATAAATAATGCGGGTCCAACCTCAACAGCCGAGTCCGTAATAACTTTCCAACGCTGGGCATTATCAATGACTTTACCTTCATTTTCATGCTGCCACTTTTCTAATTTTTTATGTGCATTTTCTATCATAACAATGGCAGCATCCACCATGGCTCCGATCGCAATTGCAATACCCCCTAATGACATAATATTTGCATTTATTCCTTGGTAGCGCATGACGATAAAGGCAATAAATAATCCAAGAGGCAAGGAAATAATAGCCACGAGAGCAGAACGGAAATGCCATAAAAAAACAGCACACACTAATGCGACAACAATAAATTCTTCCAGTAACTTATAACTTAAATTATCAATCGCGTTATCAATAAGAATACTTCTATCATAAGTCGTGATAATTTCGATGCCTTCCGGCAAGCTAGCACTTAAATCTTCAAGCTTCTGTTTTACATCATGAATCACATTACGTGCATTTTCACCTGAACGAAGCAAGATAATACCACCCACGACCTCGCCTTCTCCATTTAGCTCTGCAACCCCACGGCGCATTTCGGGCCCTTCCTGTATTCGAGCCACATCTTGTAAGTAAATGGGGACGCCATTTTCCGAGGTTTTTAGGTAGATTTTATTAAAGTCATCAATAGATTGAAGGTAGCCACTTGCTCTAACCATATATTCAGCTTCAGCAATTTCAATCGATGACCCACCCGCTTCTTGGTTAGCCATTTCAACTGCCTGTTTTATTTCAGGTAATGTCACTGAAAATTGGCTAAGTTTGAGTGGGTCAACTAAGATTTGGTAAGATTTAACCACACCGCCAACGGTTGCAACTTCTGAAACATTTGGCAACGCCTTCAATTCATATTTCAAAAACCAATCTTGTAATGAACGCAGTTCCGCTAAATTATGCTTTCCCGTTTTATCCACTAAAGCATATTCAAAAACCCAACCAACACCTGTCGCATCAGGTCCAATGGATGCCACTGCACCTTTAGGTAATTGGTTTTGGACTTGGTTTAAATATTCTAAAACTCGTGAACGAGCCCAGTATAAATCTGTATTATCTTCAAAAATAACATAAACATATGAGTCGCCAAAGGCAGAAAAACCACGCACCGTTTTTGCTCCCGGCACAGATAACATTGTGGTTGTTATCGGGTATGTGACTTGGTTTTCGACCAATTGTGGCGCTTGCCCTGGGTAAGTGGTTTTGATGATCACTTGTACATCAGATAAGTCAGGTAATGCATCAACAGGAGTACTGCGAATGCTCCAAATACCCGCAATAACTAAAAATACGACCCCCATTAGCACTAAAAACCGGTTAGCAACTGAGCGTCTTATAATCCATTCCAACATACTCTACTCCTGAGATTTATGTGATGAATGATTAGATGACGCCGATGGTTCGGGAAGCGCTTCCATCTTGGCTAATGCCCCGGCAATATTCGCTTCAGAATCAATTAGGAAAATCCCCTGAGTCACTATATGCTCGCCCACTTGTAAGCCTTCAGATATTGCCGTCATTTGTTGGGATTCACTCAGCACTCGCACCCTTTTCGGAATAAATTCACCATTCTCACCAACAGCAATAACATGCTGTTTTTTCCCTGAATCCACAATGGCTTGTGATGGGATCAACAAACTTTCCTTACCTTCTGCAACTAGATTTAAATATGCAGTCATACCCGGTTTTAATAAATGGTTAGGATCCGCAATTTCTGTACGAATATTAATTGTACGACTTGCTTGATCTGCACTGGGTAATATCAACCAGTTTTTTACATTAAATAACTGCGAAGGGTAGGCAGGAATAGAAACTGTAAATTGTGTTTGTTGATTAAGTAATTCAGCAACTGACTGAGGAACAGATGCATTAATCCACAATGGATCTGTTCCTTGAATTTGTGCAATAACGACTTCTTTGGATACGTTCATCCCTAAGCGCAAATTAAGTGCAGTAATTACCCCAGAAATAGGGGCTTGAACGGTAAAACGTGTTTGCACTTTTCCTGTTTTAATAAACTGGGAAAGCGCACCTTCTGGCATACCATTTAAACGTAAACGCTCAATGACGCTATTAAGATCTTGTTGGCTCGCATTCATTTGTTTAAGTGCGAGATATTCGCTTTGTGCTTCAACCCATGCTGGGATCGTTAGCTCCGCAATAGGAACGCCTTTTTGGATCCTCTCACCGACTGTGAATGGATAAACTTTTTCAACAAAACCATTTTCTCGTGCTTGTACGATCGCAAATTGGTGATCATTAAACACAATTTCAGCTGGAAATGTTAAGTCATAGTTTAATTTTCCCCACTTTACATCCACCGTTTTAAGCCCTAAATTTTGTGTCTGTGTTGGGTTAATTGTTATTCCTTTGCTATCCGCTGAAGCCAAGTTTTCATCCGCATATTTAGGAACAAGGTCCATGTCCATAAATGGGGATTTTCCTGGTTGATCAAATTTAGTATTGGGATACATTGGGTCATACCAATACAATACGGTGCGTTCTTGTTTTTCAACTGATTGGCTATTATTTTCTACAACGAAAAAATAACGATAAAATAAAATTGAAATAACGCTCGATAAAATAATTACCAATAGCAATTTGGTCAGGTTAACTAATGACATAACATCTCTCTACCTATTTAGTTTATCTTTTCGATGGATTTCAACATTGAAAGATTACCTTGTTGTACAAAGGAAAATTTTAATTCATCATTTTCTTGTAAACCGTTGATCATATTTTCATTTTCATAAGTAAAACGCATAGTCATTGGTGGCCAGCCAATACTTTCAATTTCTTTATGGTTAATCGTTAATTTCTTGTTCTCTTTATCAATCGAAATGAGCTTTCCTTCCGTATTGATTGTCGGTTCTGCGACTTTTTCTGGATAAATAGAGTGGTTATGTTCAGCGCCGCTTGCATAGCCAGTTGCTGCTAACATCGCCATTGAAATTGCAAAAAATACCGTATTTAATTTTTTCATTGTTACCCTCATGATTTTATTAATCCGCCACCTAGTGCAGAGAATAAATTTATTTCATTCTTCTGCTGTTCTATTTTCAACATCAATAAATTTTGCTGTTCGGTAAATAAGCTACGCTGTGCTTCAAGAACATCGAGATAGCTCAAGCCACCATATCGATAACTAGCTTGTTTCTGTATTAAGACGTTTTGCAGCGTGTTGACATATTGCTCTTGGGATATAAGTTGTTTTTCTAAACTCGATTTGATCACTAGGGCATCTTTCACTTCACGAAACGCCACCTGAATGCTTTTTTCATAATTAGCAATCGCTTTATTTTTTCTAATATTTGCCAACTCTAAATTTCGGCTATTTGATCCTCCAGTAAAAATAGGTAACGTGATTTTAGGAATAAAATTCCAGATACCATTTGAAGAATCAAATAGCCCAGTTAAAGACTCGTTATTATTTGCGATACCCGTATTAAAGGAAATTGAAGGAAAAAAAGCAGCTCTCGCTACACCAATATTGGCATTCTCAGAAACAATATTTTGTTCCGCTGCCATAATATCTGGGCGTTTTAATAATATTTCAGAGGGAATATTTGAAGGTGTTGTAATCAAGGGATAATTCGGTTCGTAGTGCCCTAACTCTGAGTTTATCTTTGTTACATAATCATTCGTCAAAAAATTCAGTAAATTTTCATTTTTTGCAATTTCACTTTTAATTTTTTCGATATTAATAGAAATAGACTGAACTTGTCCTTTAGCTTGTTCTAAGTCTGATAGCCCCGCTTTTCCTGCCTCCACTTTTTGTATTACTATCGATTGACTATTGAGGTAGCTTTGTTTCGTCTCTTGTGCAATTAATAATAGTTTTTGGTTATACACCACATCTAAATACGCTTCTGCTACCGTTTTGATTGTTATAATTTGTGTCGCACGGTTCATCTCTTGAGAAGCGATAAATTTTGCTTTATCTGCATCAGATAAATTTTTAATACGTCCAAAAAAATCCAGTTCATAGCTGATATCAATACCCGCACTATATTTCTTATTGAACGATGTGCCAGACTCTAATGATTGGCTGTAGTCAGCACTCATTGATGAATTAACTCGAGGATATTTTTCAGCTTCCGCTAACCCAAAACGCACACGAGCTTCTTCTACATCTAACGCAGCAAGATATAAATCACTGTTTTTCTCAAGCGCAATTTCTATCGCTCTTTTCATTTGTGGATCTTGAATAAATTTGTCCCAACTAGGAATCGATAATTCTATTTGAGCCTGCTTTACTGCATCAGGAATATTGCTACTGAATTGATGAGGTACATTAAGATTAGGACGTTGATATTCAGGGGCTAGCGAAACACAACCCGTCAAAATTAAGGCATAAGCTATAATTAATATTTTTGGGGAATACATGGTATAGCCATGCCTCTAGTGATTAAAATTGAGGCTATAGTAAAAAAGAACAACTGTTAGATTCATGACATGAAAATGACAAATTTGTCATTTTACATTTCGTTACTGTAGTGCTTAGAATGGCAGTATTGTTTACCTGTCTGCTAGGTCTAAGATGAAATTACTTATTGTTGAAGATGAACATAAAACGAGAGAATACTTATCTAAAGGCTTAAGTGAGTCCGGGTTTATTGTTGATGCAATCGAAAATGGCATTACAGGCCTGCATATGGCCACAACTGAAGACTATGATTTAATTATTCTTGATGTGATGTTGCCGGATATTAACGGCTGGGAGATTGCAAAAAAATTACGCAGTGTAGGAAAAAATACACCAATACTCATGCTTACTGCTTTAGGTAATGTTGAACATCGAGTCAAAGGGTTAGAGTTAGGTGCTGACGATTATCTCGTTAAACCATTTGATTTTTCTGAGCTACTTGCCCGAGTGAGAACTTTATTGCGCAGAGGCAATAACAGCATCCAAAAAACACAATTTACCATCGCTAATTTGTATGTTGATCTGATCAAACGGCGCGTTACCCGTGAAAATGATAAAATTATACTCACCAGTAAAGAGTTTTCTTTATTGGAATTTTTTATTCTTCACCAAGGTGAAGTTCTTTCTCGTTCTCTAATAGCCTCAAAAGTTTGGGATATGAATTTTGATAGTGATACCAATGTCATTGATGTTGCAGTTAAAAGACTGAGAGCTAAAATAGATCAAGGCTATGAACCTAAATTGATTCATACCATCAGAGGAATGGGCTATTTACTTGAGATCCCTGAAAATGATTAAGTTATTTCGATCTCCTGTCTCTATTTCAATTCGTCTTATTGTTTTAATCAGTATTACCCTCTCCCTCGCTTTATTATTATTTAGCTCGATCATGATCAATTCAGTTATGTTACATTTCAAACAGCAAGATGAATATACATTGAGCCAAATAAATCTCACTATTCGCAGTTTATTAAGTGAAAAAACTAACTCACAAGATGAACAATTTTCACGTATCAGAACTATTTTGAATGAACACCAAGATTTGGTTGTCTACCTCATAGATCAAAATGGGAATGTCCTGACTTCCTCAAATGCAACTGTAGACCTCATTTCTCGCCTAAAAAATTATGACTCGACTAAAGATAATGCGGATCAATATCTTGAAAGTTATCGATTAGCCGAAAGTAAAATTAAGGTATATCGCTCCAATGATATACAGCAATACCGCCTAGTAACGGCTCTTTCTCTTAATTTTCATCATAATTATCTTAGCTCTCTCATATATAACCTGATAATCAGTGCGATTTTACTGTGTTTATTTACTATTGCAGTTGTTTATTTTTTAGTTATCAAAGGCCTCAAGCCACTTAAAGAAGTTAGCGATGAAATAAAGAATGTAACCTCTGAAAATTTAAGTGTTCGTTTAGACCCTGACTCTGTGCCTAATGAATTAAAGCAATTAACTAAATCATTTAATCAGATGTTAGTAAAGATTGAAGATGTTTTTGTAAGGCAAACGAATTTCTCTGCAGATATTGCCCATGAAATGCGTACGCCAATTACTAATTTAATGACTGAAACTCAAATATCTCTGAGTAAAAACCGCAGTAAAGAAGAGCTAGTTGAGGTGTTATATTCTAATTTGGAAGAATATAACCGTCTATCACGAATGATATCTGACATGCTTTTTCTTGCTCAAGCAGATGATAATAGGCTTATTCCAGAGAAAAAAATGATTAATATTAAAACTGAAATAGAGCTTATATTTGATTATTTTGAATATCTCGCAGAAGAGAATGAAATAAAACTCAAGCTGATTGGTGAAACAACCTCTATTATGGCCGATAAAGACATGTTAAGGAGAGCGATTACTAACTTAATCTCAAATGCTATCCGCTATACCCCAAAAGGCGATTCTATCAGTATTAATATTTCAAATGTAAAAGAGGGAATTGAATTAATCATCAGCAACCCTGGTATAAAAATACCAGAAGAACATTTAGCTAAACTTTTTGATAGGTTTTATCGCGTGGATAAATCAAGACAACGAAAAAATGAAGGAAGCGGTATCGGATTAGCTATCGTCAAATCGATTGTATCAGCACATAAAGGCAGGATCACTGTAACATCAGATGATTTTTCAACACGTTTCACTGTATTTTTACCTATAAAATAAAATTAAAAATTTCGTTATAAATGGCAATTTTGTCATTTTGTTGTCAGTATTCAGACAGAAATAAAGCCTTATTATAGTTATAAGATAAATTATTTAACTTAATAAGGATTCACAATGAAAAAAATTATTTTTGCTTTAGCGATTTCTGCTGTAACAACACATGTAACAGCAGCCCAAACAGAAAAAGAAATTCATTATAATGCAGCAACTGCTCTCAGTTTCACTGAAAATAATACCTCTTATTCCAATCTAAAATCGATTAATAACCATTTAAAGCAAGCGGGTATTTCTGGCAATAATATAATTAACTCACCTCAGTCATTTCTTCAATTAGATGAACATACTCAAGCTGCTACTGCATTGAATTTTACTCAAAATAACACATCTCCAGTAATACTGAATATGATCAGCCGCCATCAAAAGCAATCACCTAACTATAAAAAACCGATAGTAAAAACGGCTAAATTATTTTCCGATATGAATGAAAGTGAGAAGGCTATTACTATGCTAAGTTTCAATAAAAATAGCTCTTCGGCACCAATTCAAAATGAAATTATGAAAATATCAAAAGATAACAAATAATTAGTTTTAAATAAAATTATTTAGTTCAATTAAATAAAACAAAAGTCTATTTTAATCGGAAAATCATTATAGTAAGTTTAAAGCTTATTATAATGATTTACCCTATTACATTTTTTATTACCTAAATAAATAAATCCTTTATTGATTATTCGAATCTGTGAATTACAATTCACTTGCAGTACACATTCATTTAAACTTTTCAATGAGGATTTATTATGTACAAAGCATCTATTATTATCGCATCATTATTATTTTCAACACTAGCATCTGCAACTTCCTTAGAGTCTCAATTATCATCAAAAAATATAATGACTTTTTCTGCCGAATATTCACTACATAATGGTGGCAACGGTGGTCATGGTGGCAATGGTGGTAACGGCGGCAATGGCGGACATGGTCATTAATTTATCTCAATATTAAATTTCTCCCCCTTCTTTTTGGAGGGGGAAAGGAGAAATACATGAATCATAAGGTTTGCATTTCATTAAGTCTGTTATTAATTAGCTCTTATTCCATCTCAAGTTATTCTCATTCCTTATTTAATACTACATCTAACTGTTCATTAAAAAATGAACTTATTATTAATGATGTTAATAATAAAATATGTTCGATATTAAATGGTCAATATTATTATTCTAAGATCCTTAGCTTTGCAAGCCATGGGCAAAACGGAAATCATGGCCAAAATGGAAGTCATGGTCAAGGTGGATTAGGTGGTCAGGCCGGGCAAGGTGGTGATGGTCAAAATGGTGGAAATGGCGGAACAGGTTCAAATAACGGCAACGGTAGTAACGGTGGAAATGCAGAAGCTGGCAGTAATGGTAACGGTGGAAATGGTGGCCATGGTAGTGTTACCGGTGGTGACGGTGGCCATGGGGGAAATGGTAATGGAACCGGCAATGGTGGTAATGGCGGCAATGGCACAATGAATGGGAATGGAGGAAACGGGGGGAATGGGGGAAGTAATGGTGGGAATGGCGGCAATGGTGGAAATGGTTCTGGAGGTGGAAATGGCGGCAATGGTGGCAATGGCAGCCAAGGCGGTAAAGGGGGACGCGGTGGTTCAGATGGTGGTAGAGATGGCCTCGACGGCATCAGTACACTCTAATAGGCAAATTCATTAGCTGTGAATAAGTGATGTGGCAATATGAAACCATATAATTACCTTAACAATAAATGGTCTTATCATTAAAAACGGAAGCTTCTGCTTCCGTTTTTCATATCCACATATTCTTTATTGCTTAGGTGCTAATTTCATTAAAAATGTGCGTAATTGGGTAAAGTCAGATGGTAAAAAGTGTGAAAGTAGCGGTAGCTCTGCACGCTCAGCTAACTCTTTTGGTAAAGGTATGGCCTTATTAAGGATCTCTTCAACACTTTCCTTAAACTTAGCTGGATGTGCCGTACCTAAAAACAGCCCGTATTCGCCTTCTTGCAACTGGTCACGCAGCACACGATAAGCAACCGCAGCATGTGGCTCAGATAAATATCCTTTTTTATCTAATTCACGTACTGTTTCTTTAGTCACTTCATCACTCACAACCCCATGGCCTAATTCATCAAGGGACCAACCTTTACGGCGGAATAACTCCTCAATACGAGGCCAGTTGTTCGGCTGACTAACATCCATGGCATTCGATAATGTAGCCACAGTTTGCTTTGGTTTCCATTGTCCATCAACAAGGTAACGCGGCACAGTATCATTTACGTTAGTCGCTGCAATAAAGCGTTTGACAGGTAAGCCCATTGCTTTGGCTAATAAACCTGCCGTAAGATCCCCAAAGTTCCCACTCGGAACCGAGATCACTAGTTGATCGCGTTTTTCTGCTGGGATCTGCGCGACCGCTTCAAAGTAATAGCAGATCTGAGCAAGTAAACGACTGATATTGATCGAGTTCGCTGAATTTAAGTACAGCGCCTTTTTCAACTCTTCGTCATCAAATGACTGTTTTACTAATGCCTGACACGCATCGAAGTCATCTTTAATCGCAACCGTATGAATATTTTCACCCAGTGTACAAAAGAGTTTTTCTTGCAGCGGGCTGATTTTCCCTTCTGGATAGAGAATAACAACTTGCACGTTATTAAGACGATAGAATGCGTGAGCAACTGCCGCTCCGGTATCCCCTGAAGTTGCCGTCAAAATGGTCACAGGTTGCTCACCAGCGACTTGACCTAACGCCTGAGCCATAAAGCGGCCACCGAAGTCTTTAAATGCGAGGGTTGGCCCATGATATAGCTCCAACGTTGCAACATCATCTTCAACTTTAGAAACTGGCGCAGGAAAAGCAAATGCGGCTTTAACTCTCGCTGCTAGCTCTTCTGATGGAATTTCATCACCAATAAAAGCACTTAAAATACGGCTGCTACGTGTGACAAAATCTAATTTTAATAATTCGTCGATTTCAGCCGCACTAAATTCAGGCAGATCTTGGGGAAAGAATAAGCCTTGTTGCTTCCCTAACCCTTGCTTAACCGCTTGCGCAAAACTTACTTGTTCATTGTTATCTTTTAAATTATACAGTTTCATTATTTACCCTATTGTCCTTGCCCCGGCCAGATCCAAACGGCAGATATGCACAAAGCCTTCATCATTCTGAATATAATGTTGTTGCAAGTAGCTCGCCATATTTTCAGCGATATGTTTCTCATCGCAAATAGCAAATAGTGTTGGCCCAGAGCCAGAGATACCACACGCCAATGCACCTATTTCTTTTGCGTTCTGGCGCGCTGCCGCAAAACCCGGTAATAGTTGTGTACGATAAGGCTCAGCAACAACATCTTGGATCATCGTTGCTGCAAGTAACGGCTGGTTTGTATGACATGCATGAATGAACCCTGATAAGTATCGACCATGGTTTACAATGTCGTGACGTGGGTAGCTATCAGGCAGGATCGCACGTGCTTCCGCTGTTGATACTTTAATTCCTGGATAGGCCATAACCCAATACCAATTTTCAAATGCAGGTACAGGCTGTGAAATAATACCATTTTGCTCGATAATCAGTTGTAAACCACCTAAAAAACACGGTGCGACATTATCATAATGCACACTACCAGAAATACGCCCTTCCAGTTCCCCCATCATGCCAAGCAGTTGGGTATCATCAAATGGTTTCTCTGCAAATTCGTTTAGCGCCATCAATGCGGCGACAACAGAGCAGGCACTAGAACCGAGCCCTGAACCAATTGGCATATTTTTTTCAAGCGTCATCGCAACATTTAATGGCTGACCAAGACGCTCACAAAACAGCTGCCAACATTGGTAAACAATATTGTGCTCATTCTTTTTCGGAAGTTTAGCAACGAATTTGCCTTTATTCGTCAACGAAAAGGTGTCTGCCGCTTCAACTGTTACACAATCACCTAATAGTGAACCGTCTGCAGGCGAAACTGCTGCCCCTAGGACATCAAACCCGACGCTCACATTACCAATTGAAGCCGGTGCATAAACTTTAATCACTTATTAAACTCCCAATTTCCATGAAAGGGTACGCAGCATATCCGCAAATACACCAGCCGCAGTAACATCATTACCTGCGCCATAACCTCTTAATACTAAAGGAATTGGTTGGTAATAGCGTGTATAGAAAGCTAGTGCGTTTTCGCCATTTTTAACTTTGAAGAGAGGGTCATTACCATCTACGGCAACAATCTTAACCTGACAGCGTCCTTCTTCAATCAATCCAACATAGCGTAACACTTTTTGTTCTGCTTCTGCGGCTTTTATACGTTGCGCAAATTGTTCATCCAATTGTGGTAGGCGTGCCATAAATTCAGGCACTGCGCCACTACTGTCAAAATCCGTTGGTAAAACAGGTTCAATTTCAATATCTTGTAACTCTAAGTCATAACCTGCTTCACGGGCTAAAATTAACAATTTACGCGCCACATCCATACCCGATAAATCATCACGAGGGTCTGGCTCCGTAAAACCTTTTTCTTTAGCGAGTGTTGTGGCTTCGGATAAAGACATGCCTTCGTCTAACTTACCAAAGATGAATGATAAAGAACCGGATAAAATTCCGCTGAAATGAACCAGTTCATCCCCTGCATTCAATAAATTTTGCAGGTTCTCAATAACCGGCAAGCCCGCGCCTACGTTAGTGTCATAGAGGAATTTACGTTTCGATGTTTCACTTGCCGCACGTAACTGATGGTAGTAATCCATCGACAAAGTATTGGCTTTTTTATTTGGTGTGACCACATTAAAACCATCTTTCAAGAAATTGACATACTGCTCTGCAATTTCCTGATTTGATGTGCAGTCAATAATGACAGGGTTCAAGAAATGGTATTCACGCTCTAAGCGAATTAAACGGCTTAAACTAAATGGCTCTTTCGCTTCCGCTAGCTCCGCTTTCCAGTTATCTAAATCAATCCCTTGCATATCCGTTAACATTGCCCGTGAATTAGCAATACCACATACACGCAAATCAATATGCTTTTGTTTTAACCATTGTTGCTGGCGGTGAATTTGCTCAATTAATGCATTACCAACCCCACCAACACCAATGATAAAGGCCTCGATAACTTGTTCCGCATTAAATAGCATTTGGTGACATAAACGTACCGCCGTTGTGGCTGACTCGTTGGCAATAACAGCAGAAATAGAGCGTTCGGAAGACCCCTGTGCGATAGCGACAATGTTTATGTTACCGCGAGTTAAAGCGGAGAAGAAACGCGCGGAAATGCCTTTCAACGTGCGCATGCCGTCACCCACAACTGAAATAATCGCCAATTGTTCCATTACATCCAGAGGATCAAGTACGCCATCTTTCAGCTCTAAGTAAAACTCTTCTTCCAGTGCGGCACGTGCTCTCACTAATTCATTTTGCGGGACACAAAAGCTAATACTGTATTCTGATGAAGACTGCGTGATCAGGACGACCGAGATCCCTTTACGAGACATGACTGAGAAAATGCGTGCAGCCATACCCACCATTCCCTTCATACCGGGGCCAGATACGTTAATCATCGCCATGTTATTCAGGTTGGTGATCCCTTTCACTGGTGTGCTATCGTCAGTTTGACCATCACCAATTAAAGTCCCCGGAGCGCTTAAGTTAGTGGTATTTTTTATCAGGCAAGGGATTTGGAATTGAGCAATTGGGGCGATGGTACGAGGATGGAGAACTTTGGCACCAAAGTAGGATAACTCCATGGCCTCCTGATATGACATACCTTTCAACAAGCGTGCATCGGGTACTAAACGCGGGTCACAAGTATAAACCCCATCTACATCAGTCCAGATTTCACAACAATCAGCCCGTAAGCATGCCGCTAAAACTGCAGCTGAATAATCAGACCCATTACGACCTAATACCACTAATTCACCTTTGTCATTACCTGCAGTGAAGCCCGCCATTAAGACAAAATGATCTTTCGGTATATTTAAATCAGCAATGCGTTTTGTTGACTCATTTATATCAACGGTAGACTCAAGGTAATGGCCTTTCGCGAGTAAGCTCTCTACAGGGTTAATTACAGTCACATTATGGCCGCGTGCTTTTAGCACCGACTCCATAATGGCGATAGAGAGTTTCTCGCCACGGCAGATAATGGCTGCGTTAATGCTGTCAGGACATTGTCCGAGAAGAGTAATACCATGCAGTACTTGTTTGATTTGTGCGAATTCTTGCTCTGTCAATTTTTTTAAACGGTCATATTCAAAACCGGGTTGTTTTTCTTTTAATCCTTTTAAAAGGTTAGCAAAAATCATTTCAGCATCATTAACATGCGTGATGACATCTTGTCCTGCAACCGTTTTTTCAATCATAGCAACCAGATGGTTAGTGATTTTTGCTGGCGCGGATAACACCAAAGCCACTTGTCCATCTGCTAGTTTACTTTCAGCGATGTCGGCAACATTCAGTACTCGTTCGTCATTTGCAACCGAAGTACCGCCAAATTTAAGCACACGCATGGTATTTCTCTCCTGAATTAACACCAAAAAAAAGCCCGCATCGGTTAAGTATGCGGGCTTTTTCATTTTTATTTTTTGGATGCGTCAGCCCGCCCCGTTTCCTGTGGTTACGGTGGTGGTGGTAATAATAATAGTCAGGCTGATATTACGCATAGATTCTGTCTGTCTCTTAGATTCTTTTAAGTTTCTCCCTATACGGTTAAAGCAATTGGTATATTTTGTCAAATTTATTTGCAAAACATCCCTTTTAAAACTCTTTTTTTATTTGATAAATTATCTATCAGCGCGAAAAACACATTCACAAAAAGATACCTATCACACCAATGATGGTATTAAAAACCAAAAAAACTTAAATTTTAAGTTAAATAATTTTTTACCTAGCCAGAAATGAAATTGCCTATTAAATAGGCAAAACAGATAGCCTTTAGCGATTTCTTGTGAAGAAAATCAAAATGAAAATATGAACAACAATGACCCACTTAATCAATGCATTTAGCAGCTATATTTCTTATCATTTGCCCCATGTTCATCAATACATAGGCACCATTACACAAGTCAGTATTGATACTTAATTTTATGATTTTTTCATTCGTTTAAATTACAAACAAATGCTATGAAATTGTTAAAAAATAGTCACAGCAAAATAAAATAAGTATTTTTCCTAATTAAATGAAACAAAAAATCACAAACTAAATATTTACACCCCGTTATCTCTAGCAAGATAAATTTTTCACCTTTTTCTGTAGCAAAATAACATTTCGAAATTGGAGGTAAGTCACAAATTAAACATTATTTATAATGGTATATTTAACTCATTGAAGACTATATTCATTGATACCAAGCCGAAGCATACCCTATGCATCAACTACTCCCCTTTTTTAGACGCTATCTGATTCCTAAACACCGCATTAATTTATATAATTATCTGCCTAACAATTTTTGTTAACGTGCTACAATTGATTTTGATATGTATCAACAAAAGTTAGTTTTTTAGGTGGTAAATGCAGTATTAGCTGTTATATTGCTGTTAACAGTACAATATTGGGAAAGTGCTTACATTTTGACTTGCAGTTAAAGTCTTTTGCCTAAAATGGCAACATAATGTCACTGTTGAATTTCAAAACAAATTTATACTCATAAACGGTTTTTCCAGAGAACAATATCAATAACCACCTAACTGGAAACGGCTTGTGAGTTCAGTATTTTTATTTTAATACTTTAGGTAGCAACTATGCAGACCCCACACATTTTGATTGTTGAAGATGAAATTGTCACACGCAATACGCTTAAAAGCATCTTTGAAGCGGAAGGCTATGTGGTTCATGAGGCAACTGATGGCGAAGAGATGAATAACGTTCTCTCTGAGCACGACATCAATTTAGTCATCATGGATATTAATTTACCAGGAAAAAACGGTTTATTACTTGCTCGTGAGCTTCGTGAACAAGAAAGCATTGCGTTAATGTTCCTAACAGGACGTGATAACGAAGTCGATAAAATCCTTGGCCTTGAAATTGGTGCTGATGACTATATCACTAAACCATTTAACCCACGCGAACTGACTATTCGTGCACGCAATTTACTGTCCCGTACAATGAATTTAGCGGGTGGTACGGAAGAGCGTCGTTTAGTGGAAAGCTATAAGTTTAATGGTTGGGAATTAGACATCAACAGCCGTTCATTAGTCAGCCCTGCCGGTGAGCACTACAAATTACCCCGTAGTGAATTCCGTGCGATGCTGCATTTCTGTGAAAACCCAGGAAAAATTCAGACTCGTGCAGACCTGCTGAAAAAAATGACTGGCCGTGAATTAAAACCACACGACAGAACTGTTGACGTAACGATCCGTCGTATTCGTAAACATTTTGAATCGACACCTGACACACCAGAAATTATCGCTACTATCCACGGTGAAGGCTATCGTTTCTGTGGTGATTTAGACGAATAATTAGAAAGCTAATTATTTACTGGTTATCGAAATCCGTTGTCTTTCAGGCAACGGATTTTTTATTTGCGAGTGATTTTTATTGCGAGTATAGCGGCTCAACTATTTTGTGATCACCAAGGCATAATCGGTACTGCGCTCAGCGCATTCTTTGGAGAACCATCGATCATCTTATCTGAATAAGTCAAATAAATTAATGCATTACGCTTAGGATCATAAAAGCGTACAACTTGCAATTTCTTGAAAACTAAAGATGTTCGTTTTTGAAAAACAACCTGCCCTTTCGTTGGTTTGCGTTTGACACGGTCATTTAACTCAATCGGCCCAACTTGCTGGCATGAAATTGCAGCATCAGAAGTATCTTCTGCTAAACCTAAGCCACCTTTGATTCCCCCTGTTTTTGAACGGCTTAAATAACAAGTCACATTCTCAACATCGGGGTCATCAAATGCTTCAACGACAATTTTATGGTCAGGGCCGAAAATTTTAAAAACAGTATCGACTGAACCAATTTCTTCAGCAAATGTGATGCCCGGCAACACTGATAATAATGCTGCAAGTACGATATTTTTTAATCTGGAACGACGCATACTGAATTCCCTATTCAACTAAAAATCGGTAAAACTTCGTAGTAAAACGAGACTTATTATTCACTTTCTTAACTAATTATCAAATACAACTCATTTACTATAAACGAAAAAGATAACTTGATATAGAATAGCAATTCATTGATAGATTATATCTGTTCTATAAGTCGCATTGGCTGGGGATATACATGGATCAAACTAATATTATTCGCGACTTGCTTCGCTGGATAGATGACAACCTAGACAAACCACTCTCACTGGATAATGTTGCAGCAAAAGCTGGCTACTCTAAATGGCATTTACAACGAATGTTCAAAGAGGTGACTGACCAAGCGATTGGTGCTTATATTCGAGCCAGAAGGCTTTCTCGTGCAGCTGTGGCATTGCGGCTAACAAGCCGACCAATTCTTGATATTGCGTTACAGTATCGTTTTGATTCGCAACAAACTTTTACTCGAGCCTTTAAAAAGCAATTTAACCTAACCCCTGCTTTTTACCGCCGAAGTGAAGAATGGTGTGCAGCAGGAATTTGCCCACCGATTATTTTAGATAATCACACGAATATTGAACATGAATTCTTGCAAATGCCAGCGCAAGAGCTGGTTGGCTTGGAACAAAGTTGTTCTTATGCGTTAGAAGAGTGGTCAACGGCCTGTTCGCAAATGCGCCAGACATTTTGGCACTACTATTTGGATAATACGACGACTATTGCGTCAGAAGTTTTTGGCTTGCACCATGCCATTCATAATCCAGAAAAAGAAGATGAACAAACGGTGTTTTATACCACTGCGGTAAGACCCGAAGATGCAAGTTTTAACACTGACCAATACACAAGTTTAACGTTGCCAAGTGGCCATTATGTTAAATTTTCGTTCAACGGCACACCAACTCGAGATGCATTACAAGAGTTTTTATACCAAATTTATGGTGTATATCTGCCTAAGCTGAATTTAACGCGTCGTCCTGGTTATGACATCGAACATTATCGATTAAAAAATATCGATTTACGTCATATCACCCCAGAAAATGATGACCCAAAAACACATATCGATACCTTTGATTATTATGTCCCAATCAAAACAGGTTCGACCGCAACACCTTAAAGTAGAGGAGTTTCAGTTTGTTGAAACTCCTTTTTCTAAATCGTTAACCTTGCTGTTCATCGAGAGCAGGCTGCGACAAGTGTGTCACCTCACCAGCTGTTTCAACTATCCAACCATTCGCCAACCATGGGCTGTTTTGGTAATCAACACGAGATAGTGAACAATTACGTAAACGCAAGCGGCGTTCTGAATAGGCAGGAACCCCCATAATACGGCTAATTAACGTACTTAACGCAATACCATGACTAACAATCAGTGGGCGACTCCCTTCAGGCAAATCTAAACAACTATTTAGTGCTGCAAACATGCGTGTATATAGCTCCTCCATCGATTCACCCTCTGGAATTCGTCCTCCACGAGTGCCATCAATTAAGCTTTTACGCCACTGTTCTTCCTCTGGCGTTAACGACTCTATTGCTCTTTGCTCAAGAACGCCCATATTTAGTTCACGTAGACGCGGTTCTGTGGTAATTTCACACCCGCATACACTTGCAATTATTTGTGCAGTTTCCAGTGTGCGTCCCATATCACTAGTGATAATATGGGTAATGCCTTCTGACTTTATCCTCTCAGCCACCTGCCTTGCTTGCAGTCGTCCAGTGGCGGTCAGAGGGCTATCGGATTGTCCCTGGATGCGACGAGCTAAATTCCATTCAGTTTCGCCATGGCGAACAAGATAAACCTGTAACATAGATGTGTTCCGTTATTACTTTTCGAAGTATGTGTTCAAAGGAAAATAATTAATGTACCAAGTTATAGCTGCAACGACTAATCCTGCCAAAATTAAAGCGATCCATCTTGCTTTCGATGCTGTTTTTGGGGCTGGCAGTTATCAAATTGAAGATATTAATGTCGATAGCAGCGTTCCACAGCAACCTATCGGTAATAATGAAACCCGTACTGGGGCTAGACAGCGCGTCATGGCCTCTCGGCAAGTTCGCCCTGAAGCGGATTTTTGGGTTGGTATTGAAGCGGGTATCGAAGACGATATGACATTTGCTTGGATAGTGATTGAGCATAAGCAAATACGCGGTGAGTCTCGCTCTGCCAGTATTATGATCCCAGAAAAAATTCTGGCGGGTATTCGTGAAGGCCGTGAACTCGGTGATGAAATGGCCTTTTTAACAGGCATCGATAATATCAAACAACAAGGTGGTGCCATTGGTTTTTTCACTGACGGGGTATTAACTCGCACCAGTGTTTACCAACAAGCCTTGATATTGGCCTTGGTTCCCATTAAGCATGAAATTTATAAAGAGCTAAACCAAGTAGAAGATTAATTATACTTAAAATAATTAAAATTGCATGTGCGATTAAACACCACTCTTTTCACACTAAAGTATGGGAAACCATACTTTTTTTGTGCCTATTTATTTGAAATATGACCAATACCAATACACTAAATAGTTCGAATTGTAGGTAGGCGGCAAGTGGCGCTAAGCCCTAGGAGCATACACAAGTATGTGACTAAGGCTCCCTCATGAAGCCAACACCGTGACAGTGCAAAATATGACGCGTATTTATATTCTAAATAATTCGTGCTGTGACTAGGCGACCAACGAGGATAGCTCGGGGAGCATACATAAGCATGTGACCCGAGTAGCCGAGAGCAGTCAACAACGTCACAGTACGAAGTATGACGAATAGGAGCATACATAAGTATGTGACCCGAGTCGCCGAGAGCAGTCAACAACGTCACAGTACGAAGTATGACGAATATTTTAGAGGAGTTGTTGCTCCAACCACTCCTTCACAGGAATAGGCGCTGACTTCAAACTATTTGACCCGCGCGTAATAGTCGCAATTCCCACGCCTAGCTCATTTTTCAGTTCTCTTTGGCTCATTTCGCCGCGCATCAGTTCTTGCACAATTTTAACGCGAGTCGCTAACGCTGTACGCTCATCTGGCGTGAGTAATAACTGAAGAACTGGCAGATGAATATCTTGTTCAAATGCCAATTGTAATAAATTCACAAAGCGCAGCCAGTCAGCGTTCTCATCGGCTGTTAGAGCCGGATCTTGGTGTTGATTTGCTGTCATCGTTTATCCACCCATACTATTTAACTAGTACAAATAATAACACACTCTTATTAGAAATCATCAACCAAACGCTTTTCAAGCTTCAATAATACAAAAAATAACCAAATTTCATTTAGTTAGCTAATAACGCTTTAGATAGTTTGAATAATATCTAATCGACCGATGTGGAAAGTTAGAAATAAACATTTCCCATACCCACCAACACGCTAAAGCATTCGTGCTGTAGCAAGGCGGCAAAAGAGCTAGGCCCTAGGAGCATACATAAGTATGTGACTAGGGCTAGCGAGTGCAGCCAACACCGCTACAGTGCGAAGGATGACGCGAATTAGTATTTCATATTCCACTCATTAGAAAGCAACACCTTACTATTTTTCTGCCCCATAAAGTGCCGATAGAATAAGTCATATGACAACACGTTTTTCACATAGCCGCGAGTTTCTGAGAACGGAATACTTTCCACAAAGGCGACCGCATCAATACGCCCACCACTATTACCTAACCAACGAGTCACACGAGATGGGCCTGCATTATAAGCCGCACTGGCTAAAATGCGGTTATTACCAAACTGCTGATAAACATCTTCCAAATATGCTGTTCCCAGCTCAATATTGGTCGTAGGATTAGTTAATTGACTAGCATTTACGTAGTTAATACCTTGTTTTTGCGCGGTATGTTTTGCTGTTGCTGGCATCAATTGCATCAAACCTGTCGCTCCGACAGGTGAGCGAGCTTGTGGATTCCACGCACTTTCTTGGCGAGCGATTGCCATTGCATAGCTCTTTTGAATATCTTTCGATTTGGTATATAAATTGAATTCTTTATCCCACGCTAATGGGAAACGTTCTTCTAGGTGATCCCAAAGTTTAGCAGTGATAGTCGCCTGCACGCTGAGATCCGCCCACTTATTATCAAACGCATAACGCGCTAATTGCTCTTGCTGGTTGGCAGGTAGCGATGCCACTAAACTCACCCATTCAGAACGAGCAAGGTTGTCTAGCTCCCAATACATTAACTCTCTAACTCGCTGAACTTCTGGGAGTTGACTGACGCTTGAGTCTGGTTTAACAGCCGTTTTAACGTATACAGGGTAATCTACTTCTAAAACTTGTGCTGCAACCATTGGGTAGAAACCGCGTTTTTCAGTTAATTGGCGAAGTAACGTCTCACCTTCTGCTTTTTTACCTGCATCAATTAACGTGATGGCCTGCCAATATTGCCACTCTTCTTTATTTTTCACTTCCGCTGGCAAGCGATTTAACCATGAAGCGACACCTTTCTTATCGCCAGCCCCTAATGCCAAACGAACACGACGCTCTCTCAATGAAGATGAATTGCTTTCTTGAATGGTCTCATCACGCCATTGAGCCTGTTCAGGGGTCACATCTCCCATATATTGCCAAGCAATACTGTCTTTAAGTAATTGCTTTTCTGCCATGTTCATTTTTTGTGCAGAACTTATGCTATTAAGTACCATACGAGCCGCATCAGGGGATTGACGTGCATAACGACTAAAAGCCGCGATGGTGGCTTGGCGAGTAAAATCCGTTGGCGTCATCGTTTTGGCGAATGTCACAACTGAGGCTGGATCATTTTGTAATTTCACTAACGCATCACCAATCGTTTTATAACTTGCTGGTAAACGTTTAGCTAAATAACTCGCAATCGAAGTATTACCCTCTTTTATGGCTAAATTAATGCGCTCAAGAGTCATTTCAGGGGTTAAATAACCCTCTTTTTCCCATTCATTAAATAACTTATCACAAGCACTCGGCATTGAACGGCCATTTAACCAGGCTTTTTCTGCCCCTTGCCATGCAACTTGTTTATTTCCCACAGCCCAATTAGCAAAATAAAAATTACATTGTGCTTCTGCAGGTTTTGGGGCTTCAGGGCTAAACTCCAGCAATGATTTCCACTCTTGACGACGGGCTAACTCATTCACAAATCGAGTTTTTAAGTTTTTAGCAACGGGTAGCGTCGGGTAAGTATTAATAAACTCCTGAACTTGGCGAGGTGATACAATATCTAAGTCTTGAGTTAGCTCACGATAAGCGAGATAAGGGTAAAGTGGATAATCATGCAAGGTCGGCAGCAAGCGCTCGACTTCATCCATTTTATTGGCATCCCATGCAACCTTAATTGCTTGATAACGCTCCCGCTGTGCCTGTAAGGAATCCGCCCATACTGTGCTGGAAACCAGCAACATTGTTACAGGTACTGCCGATAACCAACCTTTCATATTCACTCGCTCCATCGCTAAACTAAAGTCAAAATACAGGAAAACCTTAACCTATATATACCCCAAATAATTCGAGTTGCAGGTAGGCGACAAGCGAAGATAGACGGGGGAGCATAGATAAACTATGTAACTCGGCTAGCCTAGTGCTGTCACTTACACCTCAACGAAAAGCGCTGCAACTTGAAGGATTACGGGTATATTAAACATATATCAATACTATGAATGCTACCGAAAGTTTTTATTTAGTAACAGCGGAGAGTTCTTGAATTTTTCGACTTTACAGTCTTTTACTTTATATTTATTAGGTTTTTACTCTCGAGTTAACGCAGATAGCCTAGACCATCACATACGCAATCAGGTATAGTTCATACCAAAATATTTATTGTTGTTTATCCAATCGCAGTAGGTCATGTATTCCTACTGCATAGAAACAGAAAATTAAAATTCCCTTTATAAATCAAAAGGTAAATAAATTGGCTCAATACGTTTATAGTATGTATCGGGTTGGAAAAATTGTTCCACCGAAACGTCATATTTTAAAAAATATCTCTCTGAGCTTCTTTCCGGGGGCTAAGATCGGTGTTTTAGGTCTTAATGGTGCAGGTAAATCAACATTACTGCGTATTATGGCAGGTATTGATACCGATATCGAAGGCGAAGCACGTCCACAACCTGGTTTGAAAATCGGCTATCTTCCGCAAGAACCTAAGTTAAATCTTGAACATACTGTCCGTGAAGCCGTTGAAGAAGCGGTTAGCGAAGTCAAAAATGCATTAACTCGTTTAGATGAAGTTTATGCAGCTTACGCGGAAGAAGGTGCAGATTTCGATAAACTCGCGAAAGAGCAAGGCGAGTTAGAAGCGATTATTTCCGCACAAGATGGCCATAATTTAGATAACCAATTAGAGCGTGCGGCGGATGCACTGCGCCTACCCGCTTGGGATGCTAAAATCGAAAACCTCTCTGGGGGTGAACGCCGTCGTGTGGCAATTTGCCGCTTACTACTCGAAAAACCCGATATGCTACTGCTCGATGAGCCAACCAACCACTTAGATGCTGAGTCTGTTGCTTGGTTAGAGCGTTTCTTACACGATTACGAAGGGACTGTTGTGGCTATCACGCATGACCGTTACTTCTTAGATAACGTTGCGGGTTGGATCCTCGAACTTGACCGTGGTGAAGGTATTCCTTGGGAAGGTAACTACTCTTCTTGGCTTGAGCAAAAAGATGAGCGTTTGGCGCAAGAAGCCTCTACAGAAGCCGCTCGCCGTAAGTCTATCGAAAAAGAACTTGAGTGGATCCGCCAAAATCCAAAAGGCCGTCAAGCTAAAGGTAAAGCGCGTTTGGCTCGCTTTGAAGAACTCAATAGCGTTGAATATCAAAAACGTAACGAAACTAGCGAACTGTTTATTCCACCTGGACCGCGTTTAGGGGATAAAGTTATCGAGGTTGAAAACCTAAGTAAATCTTATGGTGACCGCGTTCTGATTGATAACCTGAATTTCTCAATCCCGAAAGGGGCAATAGTCGGGATTATCGGCCCTAACGGTGCGGGTAAATCCACCCTGTTCCGTATGATTTCAGGCCAAGAGCAACCGGATTCCGGCTCAATCACGTTAGGTGATACCGTAAAAATTGCCTCTGTTGACCAGTTCCGTGATGCGATGGATGACAGCAAAACTGTCTGGGAAGAAATTTCTAACGGCCAAGATATCATGCGTATTGGTAACTTTGAAATTCCAAGCCGTGCCTATGTGGGTCGTTTTAACTTTAAAGGCGTGGACCAAGGTAAACGTGTTGGTGAGTTATCAGGTGGTGAACGCGGCCGTTTACACTTAGCTAAATTACTGCAAGTGGGCGGTAACGTCCTGTTACTCGATGAACCAACCAACGACCTCGACGTTGAAACTTTACGTGCGCTGGAAAACGCCCTGTTAGAGTTCCCAGGCTGTGCCATGGTTATTTCCCATGACCGTTGGTTCCTTGACCGTATTGCAACCCATATTATTGATTACCAAGACGAAGGTAATATTACGTTCTTCGAAGGTAACTTCTCTGAATATGAAGATTACAAAAAACGGACGTTAGGCGCGGAAGCGTTGCAGCCACATCGTATGAAGTATAAGCGTATGACCAAATAATCCCTGTCATAATTTAGAATTATAGCGGTGTTGGCTGCGCTCGTGAGCCCTAGTCACATACTGGTGTGTGCTCCTAGGGACTCACTCTCTTGCCGCCTACCTATAATTCAAATTATTTAAGGGATCGATATCATATAGATAGAATAAAAAACGGCATCATTCGATGCCGTTTTTTATTGGGTGACTTTATTTATAAGTCATCCAACATCAGTAACTGCTGAACAAGGGTGACACACTCTAAGAAGCGTGTGTCATAATCTGAGGATTCTACACGCACAAATTCAATATTGTTTTTCTTCAGCATTTCAATGAGTAAGCCTTGGAACGCTTTCCGGTCTTTATCACTCCCCAAGCTTCTTAAACCATCAGCTACCCAAGGAGTGTTATTCTCTAAAACTATGACTAAATCGAATCGGTATTCGTCTATCAATGCCTGAACAAATGGATGCTCTTTGCCTTCATAGCGCAAACAAAAGGCTTGAGTCGTGACAAAGTCGGTATCAATAAATGCGACTTTATTAGCATATTTTACTGCAAAATCAATATATTGAGCGTGTCCTAAGGCGATTTTGTCGTAGTCAGAATATTGCAATGCCATCTCATCACCACCTAAGTGGCTAAACACATAGTCACGGCCATATTCCCATGCGCTGGATGTATTGAAAATATTCGCTAACTTATTGACTAACGTAGACTTACCACTCGATTCACCGCCTAAAATCGCCACTTTACGCACAAAGAAGGGTTTAACTTCCGTTGGGATATATTCCCAATAACGAAACGGCGCCTGACGAATTTGGTTACCGCTAATATTCATAAACGTACGTTCAGGGTCAATCAAAATGGTTTCGATACCTAAATATTTTTTATAGCGCGGAGCGTCATTCGCTTCCCCTGAATAAATAAAACTTGGGTTAATATTATGCTTTTTCAAAAAGCCTTTCATTCCATCACTCCACACTTCCCAACCGTGTGGATACGGCTCTATGCCATTTTCATCAAATGAGTGAATATGAATATTTTTTTGATATTTAAAGGTTTGTAATAACCACCGTAAACGGTCGCTTACTGTGGGCTGTTGAGACATAGAACTGTTAATAAACAAGTCCTTATCACGGGGTTCATCGTGGCAGAGAATGACATGAAGCTCATCCACTTGGCTGCACGCCCGTTGAATCAAATAAATATGCCCAGTATGTAATGGATAAAATTTGCCGAACACCACACCAATCGTTTTTTGCTGGTTGGGGTATTCAAGACCTAAAAAGCGATGAAGAGCCGCAATTTTTTGTGCGCTAGGGCTTTTAATTTTGTCGTTAATCAACTGGCTGAGATAGCCTTTGGTCATATCTGTCGCATCCGCAACTTGCTGGAGCGTGTAACCCGCTCGTTTAATTGCGTTTTTAAGATAGTCAAATTCAGCCATGTATTTTCCTTTTACCCTAAATTAAAAGCTTATAATTCATCCAAAATACTTAATGCGTCTGCTAATTTCTTCACGCCATACACTTTCATGTCCGGAGGTGATTTTTTGGGCATATTCGCATGAGGGACAATAGCGCGTTTAAAACCATGTTTTGCTGCTTCAGAGATACGTTCTTGCCCACTTGGAACTGGACGAATTTCCCCTGCCAGCCCAACTTCACCAAATACCACAAGGTCTCTAGGTAACGGACGATCACGAAAACTAGAAACAAGGGACAGCAATAGTGCTAAGTCAGCACTGGTTTCGGTGACTTTAACGCCCCCCACGACGTTAACAAAAACGTCTTGGTCTGACATTTGCAAACCACCGTGGCGGTGTAATACGGCCAATAAAATGGCTAAACGGTTTTGTTCAAGCCCGACCGCAACACGCCGTGGATTCGACATCATAGAATGGTCGACAAGCGCTTGGATTTCCACCAGCAGCGGTCTTGTCCCCTCCCAAACTACCATTACCGAACTACCTGATGTGATTTCATCACCACGGCTTAAGAAGATTGCTGAGGGGTTACTGACTTCTTTAAGCCCTTGTTCTGTCATGGCAAACACACCTAATTCATTGACTGCTCCGAAACGGTTCTTATGACTACGCAAAGTACGGAAGCGGTTATCCGCATCGCCATCTAGCATAATAGAGCAATCAATACAGTGTTCGAGGACTTTAGGGCCTGCCAATGAGCCATCTTTGGTGACGTGACCGACCATAATGATGGCCACACCACGGGTTTTCGCAAAACGGGTAAGATAAGCCGCGGTTTCCCTAACTTGTGCCACACTGCCCGGGGAAGATTGGATATCCGCCATATGCATCACTTGGATAGAGTCAATCACCATCAATTTGGGCTGCTCTTGCTCCGCAGTTAAGCAAATTTGCTCAATACTGGTTTCTGACAGCATATTGAGTGAGTCGGTCGGTAGCCCTAAGCGGTGCGCTCGCATCGCCACTTGTTGAAGAGACTCTTCTCCTGTGACATACAGAGTTTTCATTTCACGGGACAACAAACACATGGTTTGCAACAATAAGGTACTTTTACCCGCTCCGGGGTTCCCCCCAATGAGGATGGCACTCCCAGGTACGACTCCGCCACCGAGCACGCGGTCAAACTCTTTAAATCCTGTAGTAAAACGAGGCAGTTCTTCGAGGCTGATTTCAGATAATTTCTGAACCTTACTGACCCCAGCCGCATTTCCTGCATAGCCCGTTAAGCGGTCAGTACGCGATGAAGAGCTTGTTGAGGCCAGACGCACTTCCGTAATGGTATTCCATGCATGGCACGCACTACATTGCCCTTGCCAACGCGGATAATCTGCCCCGCAATCATTACAGACAAACGCCCTTTTAACCCCTTTTGCCACAGCAAACTCCTCTTAAAATTCAATTTTGTTCTTATTTCTTATTTTTATAACATTTCAACCCTATACGCTAAATAGTTCGATATTGTAGGTAGGCGGCAAGCTTAGTTATCCCTAGGAGCATACATCAGTATGTGACTAGGGTGATTAAGTGCGGCCAACACTGCCACAGCACAAACCATAAAATATCGATATCAATATTCAAAATAGTTCGGGTTGTGGCTAGGCGGCAAAAGAGGATGTCTTGGGGAGCATACACAAGTATGTGACCCAAGCAGCCGAGTGCAGCCAACACCGCCACAGCACGAAATATGAAGAATATTTAGCGTTCTTCGTGTTTGAGGCCCCCGCTCAACACACACATAACCCCCATCAGATCTGCATGACGAATAGCGACCTTCGCCCTTGCGTACACCTTTGGTTTCGCATGATACGCAATACCCAGCCCCGCTTTACGGATCATCTTCAGGTCATTTGCCCCATCACCGATCGCCACCGTTTGTTCAATGGGAATTTCCAGTTTTTCAGCCAATTTAACCAAGGTTTGCGCTTTATATTTCGCATCTACAATTGGGCCTTTAACTTTGCCCGTTAACTTGCCATTTTTGACTTCAAGTTGATTAGCAACCGCCGCCACAAGTTTCAATCGCTGTTGCAAGTTATTAGCAAAGAAAGTAAAACCACCGGATGCTATCGCAATGTGCCAATTCATTGCTTGTAACTTACGTACGAGATTCGTTAAGCCTGGCATTAAAGGCAATGTTTCCATCACTTGATCAAGAATAGCGGCATCAGCGCCTTCAAGTAAGCTAACTCTTGCTCGTAAACTTTCCGTAAAATCGAGCTCCCCTAACATGGCTCGCTCGGTCACTTCTGCAACCTGCTCTCCCACCCCTGCTAAGCGAGCAATTTCATCGATACATTCAATCTGAATGGCTGTCGAGTCCATATCCATCAGTAATAGGCCCGGTGAACGCAAACGTGGTATTTGCCCTAATGGCACCACATCTAATAAACATTCGTCAGCAAGTTTTTTAATTCGCGGTGTAATACTCCCGGCAATTCTGACCACTTGGTAGTCATCAATACGCCACGAGGAGACAATTACGATAGCGATCCCTAATCGCTGTTGGAAATTACTGATCCGCGCTTTATCTAAGCCACGGCCATATAGTAACCACCCACTGTCACCTGCACGATAATCCAATGGCATCACTTCTTCACCACTTAACGACAATGGCAACCCCGGCCATTTTTGGATTTCGTCGGGTAGATAACAATAGGTCAAACTCGTTGACATGAAAATTAGCTCCTGTAATCGAAAAAACTTTTTTATAATGATAAGTTGCGAGCAGCCGAACGAAGCCACTATACTCAATTTTAAGGCTTTGTGACCTTATGTGTTTACTGCTAAAACTGAAGATAATCCCATACTACCTGAAGTATAACGACATTTTTATACTCAAAATAAGTCGAGAGCACCAATAAAGCAATGAAACTTACCTTTAGGCTCCACAAAACAGTGATTATCGTTATCTGCATTGCGCTGGTAACCTTACTGATGCATGGTATTTCTTATTTAGGAAATAGCCAAAACCAAGGCAGAATTGAGCAATTTAAACAATTGACCTATGTTCTTGCTGAACAAGTCGCCTTCAGCTTATCTGATTATATTGTTCCAGGCAGTAAAGATTTTAACTTAGAGCGCATTAATGCCAATTTAAATAACGTGGTGAAAGATAGGTATATTTTAGATGCCAGTATCTATACCGCTAGCGGCACATTGGTCACTCAAGTTGGTGAACCTACCACGGTAAAAGAACGGCTCGCGATAGATGACAGCTCATCACTACAAAACTTTCAATACCAGCTTGTTGTTCCCATTCAAGGAACAAAAGAGCCAAAAGGCTATTTACGCTTGACGATTGATACAGAGCTCCTTTCAGCCGAAATTCAACAAGCAGATAACAGTACCAATGTATTACGAATTTTTATTCTACTCTCCTTGTGTATTGGTTTCGTTTTAGCAAATACATTACTGCGTTTAAAGAAAAAGAAAGGTCACAAACAAGCCCCTCCGTTAGTCATTAATACAGAGGAAAATCAAGATGATAATGGAGATGACAACAGTAATGAAGATGGCAAGCAAGAGAACAAAGGAACGCCAGCTACTAAACCAGCACGTTTGAAACGAAAGAAAGAACCTCGACCTTATCGCCCTAAACGGCCTACCTCAAAAAATAAGCCAAATTCATCTGATAAATAGCCCTAAAAAGGGCTATTGAGTTAAATTTAAATAGAAGTTGTGTCGAACACGATTGGCGCAATAAACTCGACCCGACCATCGACTAGCAATGTTTCTGGCGGGGTAGGAAAAGGCGCAGCACGTGAAATTGTCGCCAACGCTTCTTTATCCAATATTTTCGTACCGGATGAATTCAATAAACTGGCGGCAATCACTTGGCCCCGACTATCCAAAACTACTTTTATATGAGAAACCCCTGTTGAGCGGTAACGCAGTGCAGCACGCGGATAGCGTTTGGTTTTAGCTATCCGCTGATGAACCTCACTTTGCCAACCTTGGTGCCCACTCACTGCCGCAGACGCATTACTGGAAAAATTCGCACTGCTACTGGATTCGCTCCCTGATGCAGGGGCGGAAGTGACCGTCGACTCCTGGGTGGTAACAGGTGCTTCGTCGATGACTTTTTTCTCTTGTGGAATTTTCTTTTTCGGTGGTCGTTTTTTCTCACTGACTTTCGTCAATGTGCCATTATCTACAATCGCAGTTTCAGGTAATTTATCCACCTTTTCAATGACTTCAGGTAATGATTCCTCACGTGTCGTCATTTGTTGTTTAGGGGCATGATTGATTTCAGGCTCAGCCTGCTGTTCAAGCTGATAAACACCCAGCTGCAACGAGATTGCTGGTGGTAATACCCCGGTCTTAGGAATTGAAGAGGTAAACCATCCAATAAAAATGATTGCCAGTGTTCCATGGAAAAGACAACTTAAAACCAAACCGCCTAGTGGACGGAAAATCGGGCGCTCTAACTGACCCGTCATACTGCTCATATTCTGCCTCACGACTTTATTTTTTGCAGATTATAGGCATAATACAAACAAAAATGATATTCATTATTATTAGTAAAAACACAATTATTAAAATAAATTATTGATTTAAATAATAAAGTAATCTGAGCAGATTATTAATCAGCACAACTGTGCTCTTTTATGACATTAACACCAGTAAAATGACTATTGATAAATCTCTTGCCCGTAAAATTAGCGGTGCGTATCAGTCAACATATAGCCAACTTGTGCGCTTTTTCCGCAATCGGCTAGATAACAGCAACGATGCTGATGATTTATCACAGGATGTGTTTACACTATGGCTAAACCGTAAAGAACAAACGCCTGTAAAAGAGAGCCGCGCTTATCTGTTTAAAATTGCGAATCATGTTTTGATTGACCATTGGCGACGTAACCAACGCCAAACTAAATCAGAGACATCCATTGATGACGTTACTCATGAGCCACATTTTGAACAGAGCCAAGCTGATCCCAGTGAAATCTTGGAACATCAGCAACGGATCCAACGGCTGAGCGAAGCACTTGAAACGTTACCCCCCCGTCGACGAGAAGCATTTTTGCTGTATCGTTTTGATGGCTTATCTCAAAGCGAGATTGCTGAGCGAATGGAAATTTCAATCAGTATGGTGGAAAAACATATTGCAGCAGCACTTGTTCACTGTAAAAAACACCTTGATAATCAGGGCAATAATTCGTAATGACACACGACTCTTTGCAAACATCAGATGATGAAAGCCGCATTGATGAAGAAGCCGCGCTGTGGTTTACCCGCATGCATAGCCAACGCATTAGTGCTCTTGAAACTGAGCAATTCAAACAATGGGTTGCAACATCACCTGAACATGCAAAAGCGTATGATGCCATTGCTGAGCTATGGCGCGATTTTGATGATATGCCGCGCCCTGCTAGCACAATACTTCCGAAGGAAAAACGCCCTTTTTTTCGCTTATGGCGCCCTTTGGGCAACACTTTAGCGGCATTTTTTATTGCAGCTATTTTGTTTTTGCCTTACAGCCACTTGCCTGCGATGTTACTCAATAATATGACCTTAGTAGCAACGGATACGCCTAAAGAAGTCACATTACCCGATGGTTCTCAGCTGTTTCTTAACCGCAATACCCGTATTCATGTCGCCTATGAAACTCCAGTGCGTAATCTGTACCTAGAACAGGGAAATGTTTACTTTAAAGTCAAATCCAACCCTTATCGGCCTTTTATTGTTCAAGCTGATAACCGGCGTATTCAAGTGGTAGGAACCGAATTTGAAGTTAACAAAGTGGCTCAGCAAGTTGCTGTGAATGTCAGCCAAGGCATTGTCAGCTTTGAAGATGCCGCAAGCAAACAACCCGTTTTCCTACTTGCTGGTGACAGTGCAGTCAGTCAATCGCCGAACAGCCCAATCGCTCGCCAACACATCAACCCGCTAGATGTGGCTCGTTGGCGTTTTGGTGAATTTGTTTTTGTTGATAAACCACTTTCAGAAGTCCTCGACGAACTTAAAAACTATTCATCGATAAATATTGAGCTTTCTCCCGCTCAATTAGCGAAGAGTAAAATCTCAGGTCGCATCAATACCCATCAGCCAGAACAGTTCTTTCAAGCCCTTCCTTCATTACTTCCGGTACAAGTCGTCTATCGAGATAAAAATAACGTATTGATTATTCAAAATAAAAAAAATAAATAAAAAATATTTTCATTTGCAGGTGAGGATAATTCTCATTTCACCCTCTTCTTAACTAGTCATCATTTTGCTGACCTATTTTCGCACATTTTTTGTGCAGCTTAAGAATAAGGGATAACCATGTCTATTCAGTTTACTCAAAGCCGATTAAGGCCGCTCGCCCTTGCTATTGCGGTGAGTAGCGCCATTGTTTGTCAGTCTGCATCAGCACAAGAACTCGCATTTTCACTACCAGAACAATCACTGGCGACCTCAGTGGCTGAAATTAGCCGCCAAGGCCAAATTCAATTGATTTATGATAAAGGTCAGTTAAATGGCTTACGAGCACCTGCCTTGTCTGGTAACTACTCCGCACAAACCGCATTACAAAAAATACTCATCGGTAGCGGCTTAGAGTTAATCAATGAAAATGGTGTTTTCGTTATTCGTCAGCAAAATTTAAGCCAAGGCACATTGGTATTACCGGAAACTCAAGTCTCTGGCGTTGTTCAGAATCACCCCGCAACAGATGTTATGTCAGCACCGCAATATGTGACGTCTGAAGAGATTAGCCAGAAAAATACCGGTGATGGCAATATCACCGATTTAATGAAAACTAACCCTGCTGTCCAATTTGCTAACAATGACAGCAACTCGATGAACCAAGGAGAAATCAAGCCTTCCCGCATCTCAATCCACGGCTCAAGCAGCTATCAAAATGCTTATCGCCTTGATGGTGTTAGTTTTAATAATGATTTTGACCCCGCAGACAGTGGTCTCGGTGAAACAGCGACCCGCCTGAGCAGTAGCGACCAAGGGATCTACATCGATAGCCGTCTGATCGACAGCATGACAGTGTATGACAATAACATTCCTGTCGAATTTGGTGGGTTTACAGGGGGAACCGTTGAAGTCAATAGCCGTCGCTGGCAAGGGGAAAATAGCGCCCATGCCTATTACCGCTTAACTCGCTCCGGTTGGAACAACTTGTTCCATGACTCCACACAAGGTATTGATACCACAAAAAATGATACCGCCAACCCTGCTCGCTTTCAAAACCGCTACGATAAAAATGACTTTGGTGGCTGGTTTGAATTAGGGGTGAGTGAAAATTCAGGGCTCGTATTCTCGGCCTCACGTCGTAGCTCGACTATCCCGATGACAGCGACCGGAGGAACAGGCGTTACATTGAATAGTTCAGGGGAATTGGAAGAGATTTATTCGCCTGAAGGAACTCGTAAACAAAAAAGAGATTCGGATAATTTTTTCCTAAAATATTCAGCGGATTTATCGCCGCATAGCTCATTAGATCTATCTATTAATTATGCTAAATATAACAGTTATTTATTTGCTAGCTCTGTCTTAAATTCAGGCTATGACAGTACCCATGATGGACTTGGATTTACGGGTGTATTCAAACATGATTATGACATCGGTAAATTAGAGCTAACTGCCAGCACCCAAACATTAGAAGATGATAGAAAAAACGACCAACAAGATTATGTTGAACTTCTAGACTACAGCGATTGGAAAAATCCTCAATCACTGCGTAGTGGCGGGCAAGGTGACTTAACAACAAAACAAAATATTCATACTGCTAAAGCCATAATGCGTTTCAACCCAATGGAAGATGGTTTCGGTATTACACACCAACCCACATTAGGTTCTGAGGTTTCTTATACCAAGGGGACTTATAAGCGCGATAAAGATTACTATCGCTATCGTTTCATCGGCACAGCAGACAATATTCAATGGATTGGTTCCGCCGATCATATCACTCGCTTCCAATCTGGTACACACTCGGCTGATTACACCAGCTATGCAATTTTTTTAGATGACAATTTACAGTATGGCAAATTAAACCTACGCCCAGGGATTCGCCTTGACCGTGATGATTTCGTTAATCGTACCAATATCGCCCCTCGTATCACTGGGACTTATGATGTTTTTGGTAATAATGAAACCTTACTAATTGCAGGGGCTAACCGCTACTACGGCCGCTCAATGCTTACCTATGCGTTGTATGGTGCTCAAAATGCAGGAATGCAAAACTGTTATATGTTCTGTGGAATTGATCCTAACACCAATGAATGGACTGATGAACGTGATTATGAGGGTGTTGATTCACTTAAAACCCCCTATAACGATGAGTTAACGCTTGCCTTACAACAAGAAGTAATGTCAACCACATGGCGTCTACAATATGTACACCGTGAAGGTTATGATGAAGTCAGAACTCGTACTAAATACAATTCAACGGATGCCAATAAACGTAGCATTCGTATGTATGATAATGGTGGTCGTAGTTCTCACGATACAGTGACATTATCCGTAAAAAATAGTCAACCGTGGGAATGGGCACAAGCCTCTCACGTGATGAATGCCTCCTTTACTTGGCAGCAAAGTGAAAGTAATACGCCAAAAGATTCGGGCTATAACTCATTCGACCCAGCCAATAAAGTTAACCTCAACAAAGTTTGGTATGACGGCAAAGTGATCGATGCATCCAAGCTACCATCTACTAGTTTCAACTCCCCCATTAAACTTAATTTAGAACTAACCAGTGTTTGGGATGATTACGATGTCACTTGGTATAACCGTCTGCAATGGTGGGGTGCTCGTGACCAAGCCGTTCGTTATGACAATGACTATTATACCGATCCTGAAGTGGGACAAATTCGTAAATACAGCAAACAAAAATTTGCTAGTAAATATACGTGGGATACTCGCCTAGGCTGGAAGCCTGATTTCGCCTACGGTTTCGGTTTCTCTGTAGAAGTAAATAACGTATTGAATAATAAAAACATTACTGACCGATTTATGTTCGATAACCGAGTTATTAACTCTTACGACCCGGGCCGTCAGTTCTGGTTACAAGTCAATTACGACCTGTAATCCACCAGCAATGTGAGCAATTTAAAAAATATAAGCCATTAAAATAAAACAACAAATGAATAAAACGTCATGAAGACACTGAAACAATTTTTCTATTTAGTAAAACCTTTTTGGGGGCAGCGTGCTGCCCTTTTGTGCTGGATACTGCTGTTTGCCTCACTCGGGCTCACGTTGTCCTCAGTTTGGTTCAACGTCAAAATGAACATGTGGAATGGGGATTTTTATAACGCCCTACAAAAACTCGACGGCCAAGCGCTGTATGGCTTATTGCAATACTTTGTGATTTTAGTCAGCGGGCTAATTTTTGTCGTTGTTATGGGTAATTACCTAAAACAAATGCTGATTATCCGCTGGCGCAAAGGCATGACGGAGCAAGTACTTAGCCGTTGGTTATCCCCAAATAGCAAACATTACCTATTAAGGCTGACATCACAAGAGCCAGATAACCCAGACCAACGTATTGCCGAAGATATTCGTTTACTGATTGAATCGACATTAAATTTAGTGGTGACATTCCTCCACTCAATGTTAACTCTGATTTCATTTGCGACCATCCTTTGGACACTTTCCGGTAGCCTGTCGTTTAACTTTGCCGATAGCGACTGGACCATTCCTGGGTATATGTTCTGGGCTTGTATTATTTATACCCTCATTGGTATTGCACTTACCCAATGGATTGGTTTCCCACTTCGCCGTTTGCATATGGATAAACAACGCCGCGAAGCGGATTACCGTAGCTCATTAATTAATTGCCGCCAACACGGTGATGCCATCGCAGGGCAGCGTGGTGAAACTCAAGATAGAAAAGAACTGATGGGGCGCTTTGGTGAAATTATTAGCAACTGGAACCGCTTGATCCGTTGTGAGCGGAACCTCTCTTTCTACACAGTGGGTTACCAACAAGTTACCGCCTTAGCGCCTGTATTACTCGCATTACCTAAATTCCTTGCGGGTGAAATCATGTTGGGTGGCTTAATGCAATTGCGCCAAGCCTTTACCAGTGTTGCCACTTCACTCGGCTGGTTTATTTTTGCCTATAAAGAAATCGCCGCATGGCAAGCCACAGTCTCCCGTTTATACAACTTTGTGGTTTTATTGGAAAACGATAACAAAGCGGTGGTTACTATCGACGAAAAATCGCCACCTCTGATCGCTAAATTATCCGTTTCTACCGCAGACAACCGCTGCTTAATTAATTCCGTGAATATAACCGCCAAACAAGGCGAATTAACCTTGATTCGTGGCCGTTCTGGTGTTGGTAAGTCCACCTTATTACGCACGCTAAGTGGGCATTGGCCTTTCTTCAACGGCACTATCAGCCGAACAGAAAAAGTTATGTGGATCCCACAACGCCTCTATTTACCAATTAGTCGGCTTGATAGCTTATTGGCTTATCCCAAAGCAACATCCCAATTTAGTCAGCAAGATTTTCAATATGCATTGATGTTAGTCGGGTTAGAAAAGCTGCATCACCAACTCGCACTCGAAACCGATTGGAACAACCGCCTATCTGGTGGAGAACAGCAGCGCATTATGTTTGCGCGTTTATTGCTCAACCGACCAAAACTACTGTTATTGGATGAAACCACCTCTGCCCTTGATGAAAACAGCGCATTAGAACTCCTCGCTCTATTGAAAGCTGAGTTACATGACAGTGCCATTATTTTGGTTAGCCATCAGAGCTTCGTTGCTCAATTTGCGGAACAACAAATATTGCTCGTTGAACCTGCGAGTGAAAAATCCTTAAATACAGGAACACCTGAATATGCTTCGTAAAATTACCTTCGCCACACTGGTAAGCATTCTGCTCGGTGGCTGCGCAGGCAGCACATCTGTGAGCCAAAATTCAACCTCACTGTTGCCCGTACGCGGTGACCTGCAACACTATCAACTCGAAAATGGACTGCAAGTTTACCTTCTACAACGCAATCAACCTGGAGTTGAACTGCGTTTGTTGGTCAGTAGCGGTTCATTGCAAGAAAATGAACAGCAACTTGGTCTCGCGCACTTTACTGAACATATGGCGTTTAAAGGCACCAAACATTTTCCGGGAACCACGGGGTTCAAACAGCTTGAACACCAAGGGCTTAAACTCGGTAGCCATGTTAATGCGATCACCAGTTTAAATTCCACACTATATAAATTATCACTCCCTGAAGCCACGACAGCACAAGTCGCCACGGGCTTACAAGTGATGGCTGATTGGGCATCAAATATGACATTTGACCAAGACGCCTTTGAAAAAGAGCGTCCTGTCATTGTTGAAGAGTGGCGCTTACGCCAAGGGATGGGCTATCGCATCAACGATAGTTTAGAAAAATTACGCTACCACGGTAGCCGATACGTCGATCGCAACCCAATTGGTTCATTAGATGTGGTACGCAATGCCCCGATTGAGCAAGCGAAAAGCTATTACCAAACATGGTATCAACCTCAGCGAATGTCACTATTAATTATTGGTGATTTCAATAGTTCATCAGTACGCAATCAGGTTGATAATTTATTTGCGCTCCCTAAACCCGAAAAAGTGGCAGAAGATAACCCGCAATGGAAACAATTTGCCCACTCAACCAATATGTTAGTGCAAGGCGTGTTTGATAAAGAGCAAGGGGCGCGTTATGTGCAATTTGCCTTACAAAAGGATGTTAGCGCACCGCTAAATACGCGCTTAGGGCAGTCCGAAGATTTACTCGATAACCTCTGGTTAGCCATTTTAAACCAGCGTTTCTCCGTCATGGTGGATAACGGCGTTTTGCCATCCATTAGTATCAATGAACAAGGAGCAATGTTAGATAACCAGCGCTTACAACAGTTGATGATCATCCACCCTAAAGGCAATGATTACCAAGGTGCGACTGAGATTTTATTTACAGAGCTACAACGCCTTGCTACTGAACCGGTTACCCAAGAAGAACTTGATTCTGCAAAGCAAGCCATGCTGAAAAAATTTAGCCTGCAAGCCGCTTCAGAACAACGTTATAGCAATGAATATTTAGCGGGGCAACTCACTACGGCACTTGAATACGACATGCCGATGTGGAATAAGCGCCAGCAGTTAGATAATAGCTACCAGTTGATAAAATCTGTCAAACCGCAGGATTTACAACAACATGTCGCTAAATTCCTACAAACCGCCTCCCCACGTTTAGCATTAATTGGACCGGATACAGATGCCGCGACAATGGATAAGTCCGCATTTAATCAACAATGGCTTAAAATACGCCAAAGTACACCAGGGCCATTTACGCTGCGCTCCAAAGCAATTCAACTACAACTACCTCAAGTTCCCAAAGGGGATATTGTTGAGCAATCTAAGCTACCGGTTGAAAAAACAGATCGTTGGACATTAAGCAATGGTATTCAGGTAATTGTTAAAACAGATAAAAATCTGAAAGATGACATTCAATTTAACTTGCAATTACCGGGTGGCCGCTCGTTAGAAACACAACAAACGGCAGGTTTAACCGATTGGGCATTGAAACTTCCTGAAAGCAGCGGTTATGGGAATTACAGCGCTCGTGATCTGGCTTTACTGGCAAAACAAAACCAAATTAGCGTTCGCCCATACAGTGAATTACTCACGCATGGTTTTCGGGGAAAAACCCCTGTCGATAACCTCGAAACGGCTCTACAACTACTCAACTTGAAGCTAACAGCGCCTCAATTTAGTGGCGAAAAGTTAGAGCAACAAAAACAATCTTTTGCTTTAAACTTATCCAAAACTCCCGTAGAGCGCACGTTCCTTGATAATATCAATAAAGAAAGCTATACCCATGGTGAATTTTTAGTGATCAATCCACAGGGTAGCTGGCAACAATTTACTGCTCAACAGTTGCAGCAAGCCAACCGCCAATTACTCACGTCAACAGCAGATATGACACTGGTCATTACAGGTGCAATGAATAGCCGTGAGCTAAAACCGCTGTTAGAGCAATGGTTTGCATCACTGCCGCAAAGTAATCAAAAACTGGTATCTCGTGACCAAGGGATCATACCAAAAATGGCCAGCTTTAATAAAACATATCCCATCAGTAGCAGTGATAAAAGCATGGTCAGCATTCAATTCGCCTCACCCGCCGTATGGAGCCAACAAGATAGCTTAGCAATTCAACTTATTGATACCATTGTGAGCCAACGTCTGCGCGGCGAATTACGTGAAAAAGCCAGCGGGATCTATGCATTAGGTTTTTCACAGATGTTAGCAAAAAAACCGCAACCTTATTACCTCGCTCGCTTGAATTTCACCACGTCACCTGAGCGCGCTGAAGAAATGACGCAAATCGCCCAAAAAACGATTGGGCAAATTCGTCAAACAGGTGTGAGTGAAAAAGAGTTAACTGAAGCAAAAAATATTTGGCTCACTGAAAATTCACAAGTGACGGATAGCTCAAGCTATTGGACCGAAGCTTTGGCACAAATTACTGCAGATGATGGGCAATATCAGCGTTTAAATCAAGAGCAAGATATTATTCGCCAACTCACGGTTGAGGATATTAACCGCTTGGCTCGTCAGTATTTAGGGCAGAATTCAAAAGTGTTTATGATGACGCCTTAATTACTAAATCAAGGTTAGAAAGCCAACAATATATTGTTGGCTTTTCTATCCCGAACTATCATTATTGCTATTCAAAAACGAAAAAATTTTTTCATCTCTAAATAAACTTCTTTTGCTTTTTTTATAAAGAAAAATAATTTCCATTCAATAGCATTTAATAATCGCTCCCGTAAGCTTTTAGGTTTCATTTTGATATCATCGAATATATGGATAGGCTTGACTATTTCAGTATCTATTTTTATATAATCAGCAAGATTACTCTCAATTCTACCTAACGTTACCTGTGATAAGATATCAAATCCATATTCGAATAGGGAATTTAGTTTTTTAATAAATATCTCTGGTTTCTCATTTTCCTTCAATTTTAAAATATTATCTTTAAAGTGAATAAATAGTTCATCGGGAACATCCTTTAATCTACTCATTTTAGAAATGGTTTTAGTTAATTCCTTATATAACTCATCAGCAACATCAATCGGTTCTGGTGTTGTTATAGTTGCTTGTGATGGTAGCGGAGGAAAAGATTCTAAATTAGTACATTGCGTATCTTTAGCTATCCCCATTGGTTCTTCTAAATAGTTAACAATAAATTTATTTGTAACATATTCCTTATCTAAAAAAAGCTCATAAAAATCATAAAGTTTAATAACAATGTCATCCGATGATTTCGTTTTTTTCATTTCGCTAATTATTTCTTTAATTAAATCAACATCTCTCTCATCTACTTTATTATTTTTCAATAAGCTATAGAAGCTTTTTTCCATTTCATTTGGAATGGCAATCGCTTCCATTAATGGTGGCCATTCCGGCTTCTCAATGACTCTTATTCTATATTCGTTTCTTTCAAGTCCAACTTGGGGTAGATTACTACCTTTCAATACACCGTGAAGAGGGGCCTCTGCATATTTAATCTCATCAATATTATTTTTATTCTTTCCTCTTAGATTTATAGGCGATAACGTTCGAGTCTGCTTAATATTTTTTATTTGCTTAGTAACATATTTTTTAATTTTTTTTGGGGCATTTTTTATATTCTCCTTGCTCACTGTTAAGTTAACTAAAATGTTTTTCCTACCCATTGATTCAAGCATAATAATTCCTCTGAATAAATTACTGAACGCTATATAGCCAAAATCGTATATCTATTTATTATGTTGTGATATCAGATAGCGATTTTGTCTATTTTTAGTCACTCAATTTGTAATGCCTTTCATGACGTTGATGACTATCGATTGACAGGTCATCGTTTTAATGTGATTAATATTCTTATAATAAATAACGATAAAGAGACTCGATGTGAACAACGTAACCATCCGCAGAGCAACACTGGACGATGTGTCTGCAATCACCCAAATGCACGCTGACTATTCCGCGTATGCGAATACTTTACAACTGCCATACCCAACAACAAATACGTGGGAAGCTCGCCTAAGTGCTAATGACCCGCTAGTCACACAGTTTGTGGCCACTATTGATGATGTCGTTGTCGGGTTACTCGTTATTCATCAACCAAGCCAAATACGTCGCCGCCATGTGGCTACCTTCGGGATTACCGTTAGTGAAGCCCACCAAGGCAAAGGTATTGGCTCACAACTGATGCGAGTGATGGTGGATTACTGTGACAACTGGCTGAACGTCCATCGCATAGAACTAGAAGTATTCGCCGCAAATGGCAGTGGCGTCGGGCTGTATGAAAAGTTTGGTTTTGAACTAGAAGGCCGCATGAAAGATTATGCATTTCGTGATGGGCAATATGTTGATGCGGTGATGATGAGTAGGATCAAAAAATAGCGATAAAAAAATGCCACACAATAGGTGGCATTTTAGCGCATAATGAAAACGTCTAACGACTATTTGTCGCCTAACAGCACGGAGTCCAGTGCAATTTCAATCATCTCATTAAACGTGGTTTGACGTTCTTCTGACGTTGTTTGTTCGCCAGTTTTGATGTGGTCAGAAACAGTACAAATCGTTAATGCACGTGCACCAAACTCAGCGGCAACACCATAAATACCCGCAGCTTCCATTTCAACACCTAGGATGCCGTATTTTTCCATCACTTTGAACATATCAGGATCTGGTGAGTAAAATAGGTCTGCTGAGAACAAGTTACCCACACGCACATTCACGTTTCTTGCTTTTGCCGCTTCAACCGCATTATGGACTAAGTCATAGTCTGCAATCGCTGCAAAATCATTTTCTTTAAAACGTTGACGGTTAACACGTGAATCAGTACAAGCGCCCATACCAATCACAACATCACGCAATTTGACGTCATCCATTACTGCGCCACATGAACCCACACGAATAATCACTTTTACACCAAAGTCAGTGATCAGTTCTTTCGCGTAAATGGAGCATGAAGGGATCCCCATACCGTGACCCATAACAGAAATTTTACGACCTTTATAAGTCCCTGTAAAACCTAACATGCCACGCACATTATTGACTTGGCGAACATCCTGAAGGAAGGTTTCAGCGATGTATTTTGCACGTAATGGGTCGCCTGGCATCAGAACGACATCAGCGAAATCACCCATTTCTGCATTAATATGTGGAGTTGCCATGATTATTTCCCTTTAAATGATTAAATTTTTTTAAATGAATAAGGTGGTTCCCCACCTTATTCTTAAAAAAGATGACGGCAAAGCCTTGCCCATTACCTTTAACTGCGCACAATTACCCTAAATAATTTGAGTTGTCGCTAGGCGACAAAGAAAATCATCCCTATGAGCATACATAAGTATGTGATTAGGGGGATTTTATGCAGCCAACACCGCGACAGCTCAAAGAATGACGGGTAATGGGTGTTAGAGCATTGGTTTACCATACTCCATCGGCGACAAATCAAAGTACTTAGCGACTGTCTGCCCAATGTCCGCGAACGTTTCACGGTGACCTAATGAGCCAGGTTTAACTTTTGGTCCATAAATCAGTACAGGGATGTGCTCACGGGTATGGTCTGTACCTGGCCAAGTTGGGTCACAACCGTGGTCAGCGGTTAAAATCAGAATGTCATCTTCTTTAACTAATTTCATTAGTTCAGGTAAACGACGGTCGAACAATTCTAATGCTGCGGCATAACCAGCCACATCACGGCGGTGGCCGTATGCTGAGTCAAAGTCCACAAAGTTAGTGAAAACGATGGTGTTATCACCCGCCAGTTTCATTTCTTCTACCGTTGCATCGAACAGTGCATCAATACCTGTGGCTTTAATTTTCTTAGTGATACCAACATGAGCGTAAATATCAGCAATTTTACCGATAGAAACCACTTCACCTTGTTTTTCATCAACTAATTTTTTCAATACTGTTGGTGCTGGTGGCTCTACCGCTAAGTCATGACGGTTACCTGTACGTGTGAAGTTACCGGCTTTATCACCAACAAATGGACGCGCGATAACACGGCCAATGTTATAACCACCTTTGGTTAACTCTTCACGTGCTATTTCGCACAGCTCATACAGTTTATCTAAGCCATAAGTTTCTTCGTGGCACGCAATTTGGAATACGGAGTCAGCAGAGGTATAGAAAATCGGTTTACCGGTTTTCATGTGCTCTTCACCCAGTTGATCGAGGATAACTGTACCGGATGAATGGCAGTTACCTAAATAGCCCGGCAAGTTTGCTTTCTCGACTAAAGTATCCAGCAGCTCTTGTGGGAAGCTGTTTTCTTCATTAGAGAAATAACCCCAATCAAATAGCACAGGTACACCCGCAATTTCCCAGTGACCTGACGGGGTATCTTTACCCGAAGAAATTTCGCTCGCATAAGCGTATGCGCCAATAATTTCTGCATTAGGATCAAGGCCTGCAGGGAATGAACCGCTTGATTCTTCTCCTGCTTTACCTAAACCTAATTTTGTTAAATTCGGTAAATGCAGAGGCCCTTTACGACCAATATCCGCTTCGCCACGTGCGCAAGCATCTGCAATGTGACCCAGTGTGTTTGAGCCTTCATCACCAAATTTATGTGCATCGTGTGCAGCACCGATCCCAAAGGAATCCAAAACCATAATAAATGTGCGTTTCATATTTTTCTCCTGCGGTATTTTTAAATACGATATACCACTAAAATCTTGTGTATTACTCGCTGATTTGGCGATAAACCATTGGTGTAGCTTCAGGTGCTTTATCACCAATCACCATCGCTTCACGCACTTCCTTCGCGGCTTCTTCCCACGCTTTTTCACTATTTGCATGGATAATTGCCAGTGGCGTTTGGGTATCCACTTTGGCACCTAACGCAGCGATATCACTCAAACCAACACTATAATCAATTGGGTCTGTCGCTTTACGACGACCACCACCTAAAGTCACGACAGACATTCCCAGCGCACGTGTATCCATTTGCGTGATAATGCCGTCTTTTGGTGCATAAACCGCTTTGCTCAGCACTGCAGTCGGCAGGTATTTGTTGTAATTTTCAACAAAATCAGCTGGCCCTTTTTGCGCTGCAACCATACGGCCAAACACTTCTGCCGCTTTACCATTGTCTAATACTGCCTGTAATTTTTGACGTGCTTCTTCGCGGTTTGCGGCTAATGAGCCAGACACTAGCATTTCTACGCATAGCGCCATGGTGACTTCATAAAGACGTGGATTACGGTATTCACCTGTCAAAAATTGTACAGCTTCACGCACTTCAACGGCGTTACCGGCACTGGATGCCAGTACTTCATTCATATCAGTTAATAATGCGGTGGTTTTACACCCTGCGCCATTCGCGACTTTAACAATAGACTCAGCTAGCTGTTCTGACTTCTCATAAGTTGGCATAAATGCACCTGAGCCAACTTTAACGTCCATCACCAGAGCATCAAGGCCTTCTGCCAATTTTTTACCTAAGATTGAAGCCGTAATTAGCGGAATAGAATCTACTGTCGCAGTGATATCACGGGTCGCATAAAAACGTTTATCTGCAGGTGCTAATGAATTGGTTTGCCCAATAATTGCTACCCCGACATCTTTGATAATGTCACGGAAACGCGCATCATCTGGGAAAATATCGAAATTAGGGATCGCTTCGAGTTTATCTAATGTGCCACCGGTGTGGCCTAAACCACGGCCTGAGATCATCGGTACATAGCCACCACACGCTGCGACCATTGGGCCGAGCATTAATGAAGTGACATCACCCACACCACCAGTTGAATGTTTATCAACTAATGGGCCATTGAGATTGAGTGATTTCCAGTTCAGCACCGTTCCTGAATCACGCATAGCTAGCGTTAATGCAACACGCTCAGGCATGGTCATATCATTAAAATAGATAGTCATTGCCAATGCAGCAATTTGACCTTCTGAAACTGAGTTATCGCGAACACCATTGATAAAGAAACGAATCTCTTCTTCGCTTAATGGCTTACCATCACGTTTTTTACGGATAATTTCTTGTGCCAGAAACACAATATGCTCCTTTAAAGTCGAATTTATCGGCTAACAATATTGCGAAAATTAATAGCTACTGCTTGATTTTTTAACGTCAAAACCCAGCGTATTTAATAAATTTGCTAATAAACTAGAAGCACCAAAACGGAAATGGCGGCTATCTGCCCAATCATCACCTAAAATCCGACCTGCTAACGCTAAATATTCTGCCGCTTCTTCTGCGGTACGTACGCCACCAGCAGGTTTAAAACCAACAGTTTTTTCCACACCCATATCATGAATGACTTGCATCATGATTTCTGCGCTTTCTAATGTTGCATTAACAGGCACTTTACCTGTTGAGGTTTTAATAAAATCAGCACCCGCTTTAATGGAAATTTCAGAAGCTTTACGGATTAATGCCGCATCTTTTAACTCACCGGTTTCAATGATCACTTTCAACAGCACATTGGCTGCCGCGCAAGCGTCTTTACAGGCTTTCACTAAGTCAAAACCAATTTGCTCATTACCGGCAATCAATGCGCGATAAGGGAATACCACGTCAACTTCATCCGCACCGTAAGCAATCGCCGCTTTAGTTTCAGCTAATGCGATATCAATATCATCGTTACCGTGAGGGAAATTTGTGACCGTTGCAATACGTACATCTGGAGTGCCTTGTTCACGTAATGTTTTACGTGCAATTGGAATAAAACGAGGGTAAATACAGATTGCTGCTGTATTGCCTGCAGGGCTTTTCGCCTGATGGCACAGTGCGATGACTTTCGCATCAGTATCGTCATCATTTAAAGTGGTTAAATCCATAAGGGACAGCGCGCGTTGTGCGGCCGCTTTTAAATCAGTCATATAACTCTCCAACGTTGTTAATTCTTCAGAACGACACGTTCTTTGTTGGCGAGCGGGCTTGGTTCCTTAAAGATGCTAGTCGGATGCTTTCCGAACTGAGCAGCTGAGATCCTTCTCACCGCATCATGCCCTAGAGTCCTAGACTCTGAGAACTAGCAGTTCCATAGCAGCTTACTAATGCCTATTTGACCATGGAATGATGCCATTTTATGTGCTACAAATCACATTAATCGACTGAATGTTACATTATTAAAATAAAAAATGTGATCACAATCTAATTATAACATCTCTCGCCATCCATTTTTCTCTCAAATGGCTTTTCAATATATTCTTCATCATTAATTGACTAAGTTAAGAATAGTTGAAAATTTACGATTGATATAAAAAGTCACAAAAGAATATAGCGAATCAAAATGAAAACGGAAGGACTATTGCCCTTCCGATTGACTTATTTGAGTTTGAGATGATATTAATCTTACCACCAGATACATAAACTAAATGACTGCTGCTGCGCCTAATGTCAAGAAAAAGCCAGCAATCGTTGCACTCATTAAGTTAGACAGGGTACCGGCCATAACCGCTTTCATACCTAAACGAGCAACATCACCACGGCGATTTGGCGCCATTCCGCCTAAGCCACCGAGTAAGATAGCGACGGATGAAAGGTTAGCAAAACCACATAATGCAAACGAAATAATCGCTTTAGTATGGTCAGAAAGTACTTGTTTACCTGCCGCCAGAACTTCTGCATCCGCTTTCATGTATTCACCAAAATTCATGAATGCAACAAACTCATTCACGACAATTTTTTGGCCGATGAAAGAACCTGCAATTGTCGCTTCACTCCACGGCACACCAATTAAGTATGCGATTGGGGCAAATAACCAACCTAACAATAATTCAAGTGATAATTGTGGATAATCAAACCAGCCACCAATGCCACCTAAGATACCATTGATCAATGCAATCAAAGCGATAAACGCCAATAACATTGCACCCACATTCAGTGCCAGTTGCATCCCTGATGATGCCCCAGAAGCGGCCGCATCAATGATATTAGCAGGGCGTTCATCTTCAGCGACTAAATCTGTCGCATCAACCCTATCTTTTACATCTTCTGTTTCTGGAACCATCAGTTTGGCGAATAACAAACCACCTGGAGCGGCCATAAAGGAGGCCGCAATCAGGTATTCCATCGGTACACCCATTTGTGCATAGCCCGCCAAAACTGAACCCGCGACAGAAGCTAAACCACCACACATAATGGCAAATAACTCTGATGTCGTCATTGTTGCAATATAAGGACGAACAACCAATGGCGCTTCCGTTTGCCCAACGAAGATATTTGCTGTCGCAGATAACGATTCTGTTCTTGAGGTTCCCAATATTTTTTGCAGGCCACCACCAAGTACTTTAATCACTAACTGCATGATCCCTAAGTAGTAAAGGACAGCAATCAATGAAGAGAAGAAAACAATGATTGGCAAAACGCGGAAAGCAAAAATAAAACCACCGCCGCCAAACAGTTCAAACATTTTATCGGAAACCAAACCGCCAAAGATGAAGCTCATCCCATCTTGACCATATCCAATAACTTTAGAAACCGCGTCAGACATCCCTTGGAGCACACTACGCCCCGCAGGAACATAAAGAACAAATGCACCAATGGCTAATTGAATTAAAAATGCGCCGCCAACTGTGCGTAGCCTAATTGCTCGGCGATTGCTGGAAAATAGAATAGCTATCGCGATAAGTACCGCCATTCCGATAATACTCATAATGAGCTGCATGGAAGGATCCCTGTTCACTTTATTTTAGGTTGATATATAAGGAAACGTGTAAGTCGCCTTGACTCTTAGTTTAATGATTATACCTAGTCATCACCAATAACCCGCAATACTCATCACAAATACATACTGCAATAAACAACAAAAATTCAAGTAATGTGATAAAAATCACAAAATCAACTCAGTTTAGTCTGGAAAGACACTAAAATCCCAATTAGCCACAATAAAAACTAAATAGATTTAAATAGCTAATTAATGAAATTATATAAATATTATTTATGATTATGTATACGGTTTTACTGAGGAAGATTAAATAACGACAAACTATTGTTGTAAAGTTGTTGGGCTATTTCTGCAGGGGATTCGTGGCGAAGCTCACATAATGAACGAAAAACCCACTCAATACGCTCAGGTCGATTTGGCTCGCCTTGGAAACCTGAAACAGGCATATCGGGGGCATCCGTTTCGAATAATAATGAAGTCAAAGGAAGTTCTGACATCACATAGCGAGTTTTATTCGCTCTTTCATAGGTAATTGTCCCACCCACACCAATATAATAACCCAGCTTAACAAAGGCTTGCGCTTGAGATAGGCTACCAGCAAAGCCATGTACGACTCCACGAGCAGGAACATCAAAACGACGCAACATCGCCGCTAATGGGTCATGACTTTTACGTGAATGCAAAATAACTGGTAAATCAAACTGTTTCGCTAGCTTTAATTGGGCGGACAATACCACTTGCTGGCGTTCAAACTGAGGGTTTTGCATATAGAGGTCGAGCCCTATTTCCCCTATCGCCACACACTTTTTATTTTTTTGGTTAAGATAATCAACCAAAATATCAATGTGTTGCTCTTGAAACTGGCTCAAATATAACGGATGAAACCCCATAGCAGCATGCAACTGCGAATACCGCTGTGCCAGTTGCCAAACTCGTGCAAAATTATCCACACTCACGGTAGGAATAACAATATCACTCACGCCACTTTGTCGAGCAAGCTGCAAACTTTCAGCGAAGGAATCACTAAAAGGAGGGAAATCAAAATGGCAATGGGTATCGATAAATTGATGTTTAGCCATCACGGTTTTCATTTGCTGATATTGCGGCCAAAGGCATTGACGTGACAGGCTCTGCCACCAATTCCGGAATGAGTTCGTTCGGTACTTGTGGCTCAAGCTGAATATCTAATGGGTTAGACTCAATTTTTTGTGCCAAGGTATGGCTAAAGCGATTTGTGTTGTGCTCAAAGGCATTACCCAGTGCAGCAATAAAATAACGACCACACCGGCGCCCCGTATGGTAATCTTGATTAAGCGAAGACACCTTACTACCCAGTGCACTGCTTTTCAGTGGAACAGGTGGATAAATCTCAAAGACCTGTACATCTTTTGGTGGGTTTTCAATAAATTCTTGTGTTCTACGGTAGCTTTTCAGATGAACTTTCAGCATCGCAGCCATACGTTGTAGGCCATTCTTATCCCCTTCCAGCCACCGAGTCATTCTTTTCACCCATTCAGGGGTAAAATACATTTGGGAAGGCACGGTACGGATCACCACAATAGTCTCTGCACCGCGGCGGTATGCCTCTTCAACTGGGATAGCTGCACTAATGCCACCATCTTGGTAAAGCGTGCCATCAAATTCGACACCTGCCCGGTAAAAGCCAGGGATAGCGCTGGATGCGCGAATAATATCGAGCCAATTGTCAGCGTCAGGTTTTAGAAAAGCGGCTGAAAAATCATCACTGCGGCTTGCACCCATATAAAATTCACGACCTGAATTTAATAAATCGAGCCCTGCTTGTATACGTAATGGGAATTCTTTTGCTGTGGTGTCGACGAGCCAATCTAAATCAATCAGATGGCCTCCACGGATAAAGCGTAGTGGATTAAAAAATGCCGAATTGGTCGTATAGCGAGTGATCACACGGCGCGCATAACCCGCTTGCCCACAAATATACGCAGAAAGATTTTGAGCCCCTGCTGAAGTACCTATCATCAGATCAAAAGGGTTGAAGTCAGAAATAAGAAACTCATCCAGTACACCCGCTGTAAAAATCCCTCGTTGGCCGCCACCTTCACAAATCAGGGCAGTTTTTCCCGAGTTGATATTATCAAAGAATGCTAGCGGCTCAATCGTGCCGAGTGTAACTGAAACGTGTTTTCCCATAATGCCTCTGAATAGCAGAAGTTCATTTTAAATAGCTCAAAAGCAGAATGAGCTTCCTTTTGAAAGCCCATTCTATCGAGATTGTACAATAAATATTCAGCAATATGAGCTATTGAGACATTTATTTATAGATTAGTTAGCAATCACTAAACCATTTTGTACTGATTTTACCCCTTTAACTTGAGAGGCGACTTGGGTAATTTTATCTATCTGATCGGCTGATTTTACAAAGCCTGATAAGTAAACAACACCATTGACGGTTTTAACTGATACGCTGTTACTCGAAATACCTTTCGTACCCAGTAATTTTCCTTTTACGTCCGCAGTAATCGCTGAGTCATCAATGTACTCACCGGTATTTTTAGCGCCACTCGAAATGGCATTCCCAGTGTCTTTACCGGCCATTTCCACTGTCTTAGATGCACTGTCCCATGTTTCTGAAGCTTGTTTTTTCAAAGCACTATCCGATGATGAGCTACAAGCTGCTAGCGTCCAGCTCAACCCAATAACTCCTAACACGCTCAATAGTTTTGCTTTTTTCATAAAAACCTTCCTTTCACTGCAATGGACAACGAATAATATAGCCTAAGTAAAAAAATATAAAAAATAAAGAGAAAGGTAATAAAGACAGAATATTCTTGATGATAAGCACCAAAAAACAGAAAAAGAAGCTTTAAATGAAGTTCGAAATAAGATGACCCACTGACTATTGTTAGCCGTGGGCCATCAACGCAATTAGTGTTCGCGTGTTTTGCGGAATTTAACGTCAGGGTAACGTTCACTGGTGAGGTTAAGATTCACCATAGTCGGTGCGATATAAGATAAGTTATCGCCACCATCAAGGGCTAAGTTTTGCTCATTTTTGCGTTTAAACTCTTCGAATTTCTTCGCATCATCACACTCAACCCAACGCGCAGTAGAAACGTTAACGGCTTCATAGATAGCTTCAACGTTATATTCGCTTTTCAAACGTGAAACCACCACATCAAACTGCAGCACCCCTACAGCACCAACAATTAAATCATTGTTAGTTAACGGGCGGAAAACCTGTACCGCTCCCTCTTCAGATAACTGAACGAGGCCTTTTAACAGTTGTTTTTGCTTTAATGGGTCACGTAAACGAATACGGCGGAATAGTTCAGGGGCAAAGTTAGGAATCCCCGTAAACTTGAGTTCTTCACCTTGCGTGAAGGTATCACCGATTTGAATCGTGCCATGGTTGTGTAACCCAATGATATCCCCTGCATAGGCGTTTTCGACCTGAGAGCGATCCCCCGCCATAAAGGTTAAAGCATCAGAAATAACCACATCTTTTTTGATACGCACTTGGCGTAGTTTCATGCCTTTTTCATAAGTACCTGAAACAATACGCATAAATGCAACGCGGTCACGGTGTTTCGGGTCCATATTCGCTTGAATTTTAAATACGAAACCGGTGAATTTTTCTTCTGTCGCATTCACTTGGCGTAAATCTGTTTGGCGTGGCTGCGGCTGTGGAGCCCATTCAACTAAGCCATCTAACATATGGTCAACACCAAAGTTACCTAATGCAGTGCCGAAAAAGACAGGGGTTAATTCACCCTGCAAAAATGCATCATGGTCAAATTCATGGGATGCCCCTTGAACCAATTCCAGCTCATCGCGTAACTGCGCGGCTAGTTCCTCACCAACAGCGGCATCGAGATCGGGGTTGTTTAACCCTTTAATTATACGGACTTCTTGAATCGTATGCCCTTGGCCTGTTTGGTATAGGATTGTTTCATCACGTAATAAATGATAAACACCCTTGAATAGTTTACCGCAACCGATAGGCCATGTGATTGGACAACAAGCAATTTTCAGCTCATTTTCCACTTCATCCATTAATTCCATTGGATCACGAATATCACGGTCCAATTTATTCATGAAAGTTAAGATTGGAGTATCACGTAGACGGGTAACTTCCATCAGCTTACGTGTCCGGTCTTCAACCCCTTTACCGGAGTCAATCACCATCAAGCAGCAGTCAACCGCCGTTAATGTACGGTAAGTATCTTCGGAGAAGTCTTCGTGCCCTGGGGTATCCAGTAAGTTAACAAGACAATCATTATAAGGAAACTGCATGACAGAGGTAGTAATCGAAATACCACGCTGCTTTTCCATTTCCATCCAGTCAGATTTAGCGTGTTGATTAGAGCCACGGCCTTTTACCGTACCTGCACGTTGAATAGCATGCCCGAACAATAACACTTTTTCAGTGATTGTGGTTTTACCCGCATCGGGGTGGGATATGATAGCAAACGTTCTGCGTGTGCTAACTTCATGGAGAAAGTTCTGATCTGTCATTTAACCGTTCTTTTCGTTTATATACAGATTTGTATAAGCATTCGAAGAGGCTCAATGTGGCTCTTGGCGTCGCAAATCCGTCTTGTTAATCAAAATTGGCGGATATTTTCGCAGATCTTGGGGGTATTAACAATCAAAGCATCGAGGAACAGGCAAAACAGTCCCCCGATAGCTCACTAAATTGGCTCAATAAATACCGCCTTTAGGCACTGACTAAACGGGTAATTTCATCCCCTAGCGCCTGTGTACTAGCATTGCCTCCCATATCGCGAGTCAAATGTTGACGTTGTTTAATCGCTGTTTCTACTGCGGACATGATAGAATCATGCATCTCGGGACATCCCAAATGCTGCATCATCATGGCGGCTGCCCAAATCGTACCAATCGGGTTGGCAATATTTTGCCCTGCGATATCAGGTGCTGACCCGTGAACAGGCTCAAACATCGATGGGAATTGTTTTTCTGGGTTAATATTGGCCGATGGCGCAATCGCAATAGTTCCCGTACAAGCAGGCCCTAAATCAGACAAAATATCACCAAACAGGTTTGACCCGACAATCACATCGTAGAACTCTGGCATTCTCACTAAGTTTGCTGCAAAAATATCAATATGGAATTGGTCAACTTTGATATCTGGGTATTGCTTCGCCATTTCGGCTACACGGCTATCCCAATAAGGCATTGAATGAAATAGCCCGTTAGATTTCGTCGCTGAACTTAAATGTTTTTTCTCACGTGACTGCGCCAAATCAAAAGCATATTTTAAGATACGGTCGGTACCTTTACGGGTAAAAATACTTTGTTGCAATACCATTTCTTCATCCGTACCTTCGTACTGAATACCGCCAATCGCAGAGTATTCCCCTTCAACGTTTTCACGCACGACATAAAAATCAATATCTCCCGGTTTTTTATCTGCTAGTGGGCATTTAATGCCATCAAATAAGCGTACAGGGCGTAAGTTAACATATTGGTTAAAAGCGCGGCGAATGGGTAATAGCAGCCCCCATAATGAAATATGATCAGGAACACCAGGGAACCCTACCGCGCCGAGGAAAATCGCATCAAATTTTTGCAACTGTTCTAAGCCATCTTCAGGCATCATGCGCCCAGTACGGTGATAGGTTTCGCACGACCAATCAAAATGGGTAAAGTTAAGTTTTACATTGTGTTTATTGGCTGCTGCTACTAATACTTTTAATCCTTCAGGGATCACTTCGGTACCAATACCATCACCAGGAATAACCGCTATATTAAATTGTGACATTGTGAAAACCTCTGATAAATGAATTATGTCTGTTTGTTCTCCAGTTTAGGGGTTGCTGTGATAAAGTATAGATATGAAGTGTAATCCTTAGGTTTACAAACTATGAACAAGCTTCCTTCGTTAGAGGATATCCGCGTTTTTGTCACAGTTGCCCGCTTGATGAGTTTCTCTCAAGCGGCTTCACAGCTGTTAGTGTCCCCAGCTTATGTTTCTAAACGCATTAAATTGCTAGAAGAAAATTTAGGACAAACTTTATTTTTTAGGACTGCTCGCTCAATTAAACTAACTCACGAAGGGCAAATTATTTTACGTAGCAGTGAAGTGATGCTAGCTGAATTGGAACAGATGCAACAGCAACTCAACGCCTGTCGTGAAGAGATCCGCGGCTCACTGCGTATCAGTTGTAGCACAGGGTTTGGCAGTACTTATATTAACCCGTTTATCCTCACACTACGGGGAAATTATCCTTTATTAGGTATTGATCTCACTTTAACCGATAAGTCTGTCGATATTATTAGTGAAAACATTGATGTTGATATCTGTATTGGCGGTGCAATAGCAGAGCAATTTATTGCAAGGCGAATTGCACAAAACCAACGAATTTTGTGCGCTTCACCAGCCTATTTAGCAAAACACGGCTACCCAAAATATCCACAAGAGTTAGAACAAAAACACTTTTGTATTGCGATTAAAGAGCGCAACCAAGCCCCCGCCGTATGGAAGCTTGAACAACAGCAAGAAAGTATGACGGTCACCCCCAATAGCAAATTAACCGTCAACAATGGTGAAGTCGCTAAACAATGGTGTTTAAGTGGCGAAGGGATCCTATTGCGCTCCCAATGGAGTGTGCAGCCTGAGTTACAGTCTGGCCAATTAGTACGAGTGTTACCGCAATGGCACCAAACCGCAGATGTTTATGCTGTATATTCGAGAAGTCTCCGAACGAGTGCTAATCTTAGAGTCTTTATCGAAAATCTAGAGCAATACCTTGCTACTCACTTATCACATGGTTTTTAGTTAACCCCATAAGTTATAAGGTAAACATGAATTGATGACAGAAACAGAGACATTCAAAGAACGTTTGTTGAAATTGCTAAAACAGAAAAAAATGAGTCAATTAAAAGCAGCTGAAGCCCTTGGGGTTTCCCGAACGGCGGTTAATAAGTGGACAAAAGGCGGTATGATTGATGAAGATAATCTTGAAAAGCTCGCCACGTTATTGGATGTCGACAAAATATGGTTGAAATACGGTGAATATACCAATAACCAAGTTACTGTTAGCAATTCAGGTGTCATGCGCAACATCAACGAAGTTCATCTTCAAGAGTCGGCAGATATCGTGACATGGGAGTGGGACTTATTAACGGGAGAATTGAACTACTCGGACAACGTTGAAGCCGTTTATGGCATTAAAATCACCAGTAATGAAGATTTCTGGGCCTTAATGAGCCATGACTCCAAAGAAAAACTGGTCAATGGATATTCTAAAATTATCCGTGAAGGTGGTGCCCATGAAATGGATTTTAAAATTAACTGGGAAGACGATTACCGCTGGATCACCTCCCGAGCGACAGGGGTTAAAGGCCCGAATGGCAAAGTGACAAAACTGGTTGGGATCAGCTTAGACAACACAGAACGTAAAAATACCGAACTGCGCCTGCGTAAAATCAAATGCTATTTCGACGTCTTATTGTCCCATTTCAATCATTTAGTCGTATTTACCGATAAAGCAGGTGAAATATTAGCCAGCAACTTACACAACCAATCGACTGAAATAGATTACCTTGAACTACAACGTTTATTGTATCAATTAGTGATCAACCATAAGCCATGGTTAGATGAAGTATTTCGCACTGGGCGGGGGCAAATCGTATTTCAAGATAAGCAAATTACGGCTTATCAACACTTTAATGATGAAAAACAGCCTTTTTTAATGTTTGAATTAAAAGATATTTAAAACCAGTATCTTGCCCCACTTATGGCTAAAGCGGGGCAGCTTTGATTATAAATCAAGAACTAATCGTTTAGATTTAGCTCGCGAAACACACAACATCATCGTTTTTTGCTCGGCTTTTTCATCATCATCAAGGTAGTGGTCACGGTGGTCGGCCTCTCCCTCAAGTATCGCCGTCTCACAAGTCCCACAAACTCCATTACGGCATAAACATTCCACGTTAATGCGCTTATCAGCTTCGATTACCTGTAAAATAGACTCGTCTTTACCCACTTCCAAACTAAAGCCTGAACGTTGAAAATAGACCTCAAATGAATCCCCTTCACTGGTAATTTCACCAAAATTTTCAAAATGAACCTGTGATTCACCAAGGTGCTGATGACCCTTTTCAATCACCTCATTAATTAATGATTGAGGGCCACATACATACAGATGGCTATTACTCGCTTGTGCTTTAACCAATTGTTCGACAGACATTCGCTGCCCTTGGCTGCTGTCATAAAGAAATAACCGCGAGCCAATACGCTGTTGTAAATGTTCAAGAAATGCCGCTGTTGCACTATCACGAAAACAGTAATGAAGCTCAAAATCCATTTCATTTTCTTCTAGCTCATAGAGATAAGAAAGAAAAGGCGTGATCCCAATCCCACCTGCGATCAAAATATGCTTACATTGGTTATCCGCAGCTAATGAGAAAAAATTCTGCGCTGGGGACAAATATAAACTATCCCCAGCAGATAGGTGCTCATGCATAAATGCCGAACCGCCTTTCGAATTTTCATCACGTAAGACTGAAATACAATAGCTTCCACATTGCTGTGGGTCACTGATTAATGAATATGCACGTTGCAAACCAGCCTGCTCACCCATATGAACGGTGACATGACTACCTGCGCTAAAAGGCATTAGCGCGCCCTCTTGTGCAACAAACTCGAACATTTTGATATTTGGGCTAATTTGCTCAATTCGACTGACATTGACTGCAATTTTTTGTTGGTTCATCACAGTGCCCCTCTCATTATTCAATATCTAAACACAGATACTTAGTACTTAAATAATCCTCAATGCCATATCGAGAGCCTTCTTTTCCTAAACCTGATTGTTTTACTCCTCCAAAAGGAGCAACTTCATTAGAAATTAAGCCTGTATTGATACCGACCATGCCACTTTGCAGTTTTTCAGCAACGCGGTAAACACGGCTAACATCACGAGAAAAGAAATAAGCCGCTAAGCCATAAATCGTATTATTGGCACGAGCAATCACTTCATTTTCATCACTAAAACGAATCAATGTTGCAATAGGACCAAAGATTTCTTCATGAACAATCCTCATTGAGTCATCAACATCAACAAGAACTTTTGGATTAAAGAAATTGCCATACTCCGCCACTTCGCTACCTAAGGTTAATTGGTGTGCCCCTTTCGCGAGTGCATCTTGCAGTAACTCATTCATACCATCAATGGCACGTGTTGTTATCATAGGCCCAATATCCGTTCCTATTTCAAGGCCATTACCGACTTGCAATTTGGCGACTTCTGCAACGAACTTGGACTGAAATTCATCGAAAATAGCATCTTGAAGATAAAAACGGTTCACACAAACACAGGTTTGCCCGCCATTACGAAACTTCGCTTGCACCGCACTTTTTACCGCTTTATCAATATCTGCATCATCAAAAACAATAAAAGGCGCATTTCCCCCCAGTTCGAGTGATGTTTTTTTAATTGTCGATGCACACTGCTCAGACAATACTCGGCCAACTTGCGTTGAACCGGTGAATGAAAACTTACTAATAAGCTCATGTTTAGTTAGACGTTCACCTAAAACACGAGAATCCCCAGTAATGATATTGAATATCCCTGCGGGAATGCCCGCTTCATCGGCCAACTGAGCGAGGGCAAGTGCCGTAAAAGGCGTTTCAGTCGCTGGCTTGATGATAATACTACAACCCGCAGCCAGTGCTGGAGCCGCTTTACGAGTGATCATCGCTGCGGGAAAATTCCACGGAGTAATCGCACTGCAAACACCGATCGGCTGCTTGATTGTCGAAAGACGGTTACTTCCCACCGTTTGAGGGATGGTTTCCCCATAAACACGTTTCCCCTCCTCCGCAAACCATTCAATAAAGGAAGCCGCATAGCGAATTTCACCTTTTGCCTCATGCAACGGCTTACCTTGTTCAAGAGTCATTAAACGCCCAAGATCATCAACATGGGCTTCAATCAGCTCAAACCAGTGGCGTAAAATGATAGAACGCGCTTTAGCAGTAAGCTTACTCCAATCTTCCATTGCGACATGCGCTTGTTCAATAGCGTCATCCACTTGGGTGACTGACAGGCTGGGAATTGTTCCCAGCACAGATTGGTCAACAGGATTAGTCACAGGGATTTTTTTATCTGAATCAACCCATTGCCCATTGATGTAGCATGACTGACGAAATAGCGCAGGGTGAGTTAAATGATGCATTTGTGACTTCTCCTTTTGTTTTTTTATGGATAACGTGATTACTCAGTGTGTGCGCCAGCAACAATTTTGTGGAAATGGGCAACACCATGTTCACTAATTCCACTACGCTGTCTGTCAGCCATAATGCGCCCTTGGCCTCGGTAACCTCGTGATCGCAATCCTTTTTGTACACTTTCCACCAAGCGCAGATCTTCTGGGCGGAATACGGTACGATACCATTCAACTAAGTTTTTCTGATATTCAGTCAGTTCTTCATTGAGGAAATAAATATCATAGTGCTGCAAGGTTTCCCCTGCGTTCACTGGAAACTCATAAATCACCGTCATGAAATCCCCGCCAGGAGGCATATTGAACATGGTGCTTGGCCAAATCCAAAAACCAAAGAAACGAGGGTCTAAAACAGATTCATCAAACTGATAAGAGGACTCAGAGGGTTTTGCTTTACCAATTTGAACAGTCCAATTATCCAATAATTGGTGTTCGTATACGTTAACATCTACGGAACTTGCAAAGCTCACATGGTTAGTTGGACAGTGATAACACTCAATATAGTTATCAACGATGGTTTTCCAATTGGCTGGTGTATGACTAACAAAACGTGCAGCCAATTTTAAATCGCTAATCACCGCACATGCTTCTTGCATTTTTTCGGCTAAGCCTGGAAGCTGCTCTTCAATAGGTTGTGGTTCACCAACTGTCATATTTACATAGATAAACCCTGCATGTTCAATAACATGGAAGCTACTCAATGACATTGCATCTGCTTCAAAATTGTTCACATTCTCACAATTGGTCGCATGTGCTAGTTGACCATCTAACTTGAATGCCCACGCATGGTAAGGGCAAGTAATCACATTTTTGACTTTACCACTTTCACCGCTGATCAACTGGTGTCCACGGTGCGGGCAGACATTATAAAAACCACGCAATACATCATCACGACCACGAACAATCACGAGGCTTTCGCCAATGAGCTCACGAGTGATATACGAATTTTTTTCTTTTACCTCACTAACATGAGCGACACAAACCCATGAATTAGCAAATATTTTTTCTTTTTCATACTCAAAAACATCATTAGACGTGTAATAACGAGCAGGGATTGTCCATGCGTTATCAATATCAAGGTGATCATTAATCGAAATGACTTTAGCTGCATTGCTCATAATTGCCCTCACTTATGTAAACTTATAGTTAACATCTTTTTCAGGAATGTTAATGCAGATCGCATTAATGATCAAATGAAATATTGATAAAAATTTAATCAATAACATTTATTTGTTTTATAACAATGAATTGCATTAACAATAATTATTGCAACTGTTAATAATTAGTTAATTACTTGTTGACTACGTAATCTTTGCATGGCTATTCTCTGTAAACCAAAAGTAGCATTTAACAAAAAAGTACCCTTAAAAACAAAACGAGTATTCCCTGCAAGCCAACTCTCATAAAAGAAAAAAATAAGTGAGCAACTGGAGAAGAGGTATGATGAATCACAAAAAATCCGTATTTTACGTGTCGCTAGCCTTTAGTCTGGCGTTAATCAGTTTTGGGGCATTTATTCCTGATAAACTGGAAGCTTTTTCACATTCCGCCTTAAGTTTTATCTATAACAATCTAGGTTGGTTTATCCTAGGTTCCGTTTTTATCTTTTTCAGCTTTTGTATGTTTCTTGGATTTTCCAAATTTGGTCACATACGTCTTGGTGATGACAATGATAAGCCGGAATACAGCACAGTCACTTGGATTGCGATGTTATTCAGTGCCTCAATTGGTATCAGTTTGATGTTCTGGGGAGTGGCAGAGCCTGTTTCCTATTATATCAGCCCACCAGTTGGTCAAGGTTCAACAGAACAGTCGGCCAAAGCAGCCATGCAATATGTCTATCTACACTGGGGGGTTTCCGCATGGGCGTGTTATGCACTCGTCGGCGTGGCTTTGGGCTATTTCCAATTTAGGAAAAAGCTCCCGTCGTCACTTAGTTCTGTTTTCTATCCCTTAATTGGGGATCGGATCTACGGCTCTGTCGGGAAATGGATCAATATATTGGTGATGTTATCCGTCGTTATTGGTATCGCCACATCATTAGGTTTTGGTACACTACAAGTTAACAGTGGTATGAATTACTTATGGGGATTGCCCATTAGTATTTATGTACAAATTGGTTTGATTGCTATCATTACTGTTGTTTATGTTGCTTCGACAATTTCCGGGCTACAAGGGGCAATAAAACACCTATCAAACTTAAATATCATACTTGCTCTAGGATTGATGGCATTTATCTTTCTATCTGGCCCAACCCAAACTATCTTAAAAGTCTTATTCCAAGGCATTGGAGACTACGTCCAAAATTTTGTCAGCATGTCATTTCGCACTGAACCCTATAATGACGGTACTTGGATTGCTAACTGGACACTGTTTTACTTTGGTTGGTGGATAGCATGGGCACCGCTAGTTGGCAGCTTTGTGGCTCGTATATCGAAAGGAAGAACAATCAAAGAATTTATGATTGGCGCAGTATTTATTCCTGTATTAAGTGCTTTTGCTTGGTTTGCAGTCATGGGTGGGTCAGCAATCCATCTTATTCAAAATCTAGGCCAAACAGCACTGGCTGATGCCGTAAAAACCGATGTCACATCCGCATTGTTTAAGTTCTTAGACTATTTCCCTGCATCAACATTTATTAGTGTTTTAGCCATTGCCTTAGTGCTGATTTTCTTTATTACTTCTGCTAACTCAGCGGTATTTGTACTGGGAATGGTCAGCGAAAATGGGAACCCAAATCCTTCTCATGTCACTAAAACCATTTGGGGAGTCATTATTGCAGCAATCGCGATCGTGCTAATTATGACAGGTGGATTATCAGGTTTGCAATCCGCACTGGTTGCTATGGCGGTGCCATTATCCATCATGATGCTAATTATGTGTTACTCCACCTATAAAGGCCTCAATGAAGAAGTCAATGCACAAGCTGCAGCCAAAAAAGAGTTAAAAGATAATATCCAAATAATTAGTAAACCTATTCTTCCTGAAATTGAAAAATAATCGTCACTAAAAGCACAAACCCCAGTATGTCTGACAACATATTGGGGTTTTAATTATATTAGTAATAAATTATTTATTACTTAAATTTATTCATCGGAAAATAGAGTTAAAGCAAGTACTAAAGCATCTTCTCGGCCTTTTTTGGCAGGGTAGTAATCTTTACGTACCGTTACTTGGTGAAAACCTAGCTTATCGTATAGATGCAAAGCAGATGCATTTGATTCTCTCACTTCTAACCATAATGTGAGAATGCCTTTCTTTATGAGTTCCTTGATAAGCTCTTCTAGCAACAAGCGGCCATACCCTTTCCCTTGGTAATCAGGGTGGAGAGCAATATTGAATAGGGTCGCCTCATCAAGAACACATTGTGTTATCGCATAACCAATAATTTGATTATTAACAGAAATTTTTAAGTTATGATACTTTTCCCCTTGATTTCCATAAAAAACTCGCTCAGTCCATGGAAAGTCATGGCTTAACTTCTCAATTAAGTACGCAGTTGCAAGATCAGATTGCTTTAGTGTTGAAATTTTCATCATATTGATAAATTTGTTTCCATAGTGCCCGTTTAGCGCTACAGCTTGTACTTAGCTCAGACAAAACAGGTGAAGTAAACATGACTTTTGAACCTTCAGGCTGGATTTCATCACCTAATACCCAACATGGTGTTATTATTGGTGTTGGGATTAAACCTAATTGCTCTGAATTGACACAAACCACATCGTCCTGTGCAATATTCATGGAAAGAAAAACATCTTTTAGCAATTGGCTATTTAAATCAAGGTTCTCATCAGTAATAATAATAAGCTTAGTCGACGCTGGGATCCTTACACCACGTTCACCACGTAACACAGCAGGATTTCTCACCATCCATTGAGTGATCCCCATTTGTTCTAAAAGCCTGTCACGTCGTGTCATTTGATTTTCCAGTCGCAATTTTACAACCACATCTTATCAAAGGGGATTAATAGCGCCAACAGAGCAATGCTATTTCTCTTATCTTTGGTAAGATGTCATCGGTTTTTTTATTATTTTAGGAGATTGACAGAATATGTCATTACTGACACCTGCCAGCGAAGTTATTCAACGCCATCTCGAACATTTTATAGATCGTCATGTCATTTTGGCTGGTGACATTCAGGATGAGCTCGCTGCAACCTTAGAAGCAGCTAGTGTTCGCGTCATCACCAACCAGTATCATCACTGGCAACGCTTACAACCGTTAATGGGTGATATGGCGTTATTCTCTGCCATAACCCCAGCAGAATTTATCCAGCCTTGCGATACTCTCATTTATTTTTGGCAAAAAAACAAGCAAGAAGCCTGCTTCCAACTCGATGACCTTTGCACTCACCTTGCTGCAGGTAGCCAAATTTTTATCGTCGGCGAGAATCGCAGTGGTGTTAAAAGCGCCGAATCTATTATGGAAGGGATCGCTAACTTACAAAAAATCGACTCTGCACGCCGTTGTGGCTTGTACTATGGTGAATTAGAACAACCCACAACCTTTGATATTGCTCGCTGGTGGCGTCATTATCAAATTGATAATGTTAGAATTAATGCATTACCTGGGGTATTTAGCCATAATGAGCTGGATATCGGTAGTGATCTACTATTGTCCACGCTAACTGACCCAATGAGCGGTGATCTGCTTGATCTCGCCTGTGGCAATGGCGTGATCGCTGCGGTGATCGGCTCACAAAACCCAGAGATCAAACTCACCTTAAGTGATGTCAGTGCATCTGCGCTTGATTCCGCAGCATCCACTCTTGAGGCCAATAAACTGGTCGGTAAAGTCATCGCAAGTGATGCTTACTCTGATATTAACGATAAATTTGATTGGATTATTTCAAATCCACCATTCCATGATGGCCTAAATACCAGTTATCGTGCGGTTGAAAATATGATTTACCAAGCCCCTAAATACCTGAAAAAAGGTGGACGTTTGCGCATCGTAGCTAATGCCTTCTTACCATACCCTGATTTACTTGATAAAGCTTTTGGTAGTCATGAAGTACTTGCCAAAACAGGAAAATTTAAAGTTTACCAAGCAGTTAAGCGTTAATTTAATCGCTAATAATTTAACTAAAGCACAATTTATCATACTACTCATTGGCTGGTGATCCTTTACCGGCCATTTTTTCATCAATCGAAAAATACTTCATAAAAAAATTATTGACGTTCGTCGAAATTAGCCTAAAATCCGCACCACATTATTGCTGGTTAGAAGCATTGATGAATCAAAGTTTAGTTAGGTATTGCGAGGGTGGCGGAATTGGTAGACGCGCTAGCTTCAGGTGTTAGTGTCCTATGGACGTGGGGGTTCAAGTCCCCCCTTTCGCACCACTAACTTTGTATAAACCACAATAATTTAGTATTGACGAGACAGTATTGCGAGGGTGGCGGAATTGGTAGACGCGCTAGCTTCAGGTGTTAGTGTCCTTCGGACGTGGGGGTTCAAGTCCCCCCTTTCGCACCACTGGTCAGTCATTGTTTATAACACCCTGCCCATTTTGACCTTCCTTGTACGACTAGCGCTGCCCTAATTCTCTATTTTGTTCTGTTACTTACTGATTATAGAACTAACTTTGTAGAACAAAGGCCATCATAAAACATGCGAGTGAAATAACTGCGGGGACAATCAATAAACGACGAGAACCGCGATTAAATAGCATCCCAGCGGTTGCTACCATCATGGTAATCATAATGATTTTTAGATTATCTAAGCCCATATTATTGAGTATATAAGCAATGCTCAGCAATATCACAGCAAAAACACCCCAAAGGCCAGCACCTATTCGCCTTAAACCTGTGGTTTTTGATATGCTAGTTGGCATAGTGACCTCAACACCCTTAAATGATAATGATTATCAATCATATCTAGTTTCTAGTAAATTTCAATGCTTTTTTATTTCACCACGCTATAAATTAACACTTATTTTACAAAATACAAACTTACGAAAATAGATAAATAAAATGAATATCTTCGGGCTCCAATGCAAATAATTCAGGGTCAGGCTGGGCAATTAAGGAACAACCGAGATGTTGATAAAAGTGCACCGTATTTTCTGAAGGTGTCGCAGAAATATATAAGCCTTTTGCACCTTTTTGTATCGCCATTTCAGCGCATTGTTGGAATAACATCCCTGCTAAACCTTTACCACGATGTGAGTGGCTCACATGCAGGAAAGACAATTGCAGTAAATTTTTTTGTTCGCCGCGCCACACATTATCTAAACTTGCGGCAGCAATTAGCTTGCCCTGCTCAAAAATACCAAGAAATACCGCTCCTTGGTCATAACTTTCCAACAAATGAGGGGTATAAGCTTCAGGTTCGCCTTCTGGCCAACCTTTCATATCAAACCGCTGCTTGGATAGCACCAACTCACCATTTCGATATAGATAAAGGTTTTCAATTAATTCAGTGCGGTCGATAGACCAAACAGATGGGATTTCCTCTCGTTGCAGTTCGCGAACTTCTCTCATAATGTCATTCTCATTATTCGTGCCTATGAATAAGCACATTTATTGTTATTTAATAAATCAATTTATCAAGATAATGAATAAAGAAAGAAGTGCAAATGTTTAGTACGTTCATTGAGGCATGGTTGAAAAATAAGAAAAAAAAGGGCTAGAAATAAAAAAACTCCCCGCAACATCCTATTGCGGAGAATTTTTACTACAGGGTTGGTTTATTGCTTCAATCCCATTGCATCGCGCATGGTAAAGAACAAATCAGTTTGGTCAGTCAGACCCATTACGTTTGCCGCATGTGGACCATAAGCCGCCACACGTAACTGAGCACCCGTGTGCTCTTGAGAATCATCTTCTTCAGAGTTACCGTAATTTACCACCATCACAGAACCGTCTTTAGTAATCAACGCCTGCGTTAAACCCGTTGACTTAGTGCCTTCAGGAATAATTTGGCTTGAATGTGAATGGTCAGCGGTCACGATAACTAATGTATCACCATGTTTTTTAGCGAAATCTAAGCCGACTTGTACAGCTTGGTCGAGAGCGACAGTTTCACCAATTTGACCACATGGGTTTGCTTTATGGTCTTGCTTATCGATAGAAGCACTTTCAACCTGCAAGAAGAAACCATTTGGGTTGACTTCTAACAGCTCAATCGCTTTTTTCGTCATTTGAGCCAATGTTGGTGCATTCGGGTCTAACTTAGCATTCGGTTTACATTCTAACGGCGCATTGTTGATATTACCGTAATGAACTGCTTTCGGGCCTTCCCATGCAACAGTCATGTTGCCATCATGGAATAAGCCCAGAACAGGTTTATCTTGATTTGCAACAGTAATGCTGTCTAATGACTTAGCGTCACGCACAATATTATACCCACGCTCAATCGCCTGTTGCTCCAACGTTTTACCTTTGTAGTCACCCGCCTTTGCTTCTTGCTTGAAGCTCTTAGCTCCACCACCAAGGGTGACATCTGGGCGAGTTACCAACAGTTGCTCTGAAATTGAACCTCGACCGCCATTTTCTAGCGCGTTAGCCGCACATTTTTCTGCTGTTTCCTCAGGGCCATAACATTTACGCGCACTCACATGCGAAAACTGTGCAGCTGGCGTAGCGTCTTGAATCTCAGAGGTTGTGACGTTACCCGTCGCTTTACCATTACGTTTAGCTATCTCAATTAATGTCTCATGATCGTTGCCAAATACATCAATCCCTAATGCGCCATTGTAGGTTTTTACACCAGAAGACCACGCCGTGGCAGACGCTGCAGAGTCAGTCACATAGTCTGGTTTTTGGGTTTTCTTATCTAACGCATAATGGGTATATTGGCCTGTAATTGGCAAGGCATCGATTCCTTTAAAGAACCCTGAAGCACCTTCTGCATAGTTACGGGCAACGGTTATCTCTGAGTCACCCATACCATCACCAATAAACAGAATCACATTTTTGGCTTGGCCATTGTGAAGTGCCGCTTTCATGATATCAGTTTGCTCTGTCGCTAAACGACGCGCACCACCAAATTTTGTGATATCACCTTGTGCCGCACGGTTTTCTGACACCGCATCATTTTTATCAGCCGCGTAGGCAGGGACTGCACTTCCTAAAATTAAAGTACTTACCGTGACAGCTAAAAGGGATTTCATAAAATTACCAGTCATAACTGTTTCCTTGCCAATCAATAATAAAAAGAGAAAATGTGTATTTCAAATAATGACAGGCATGCTAAAGGAGCTAGATGACAGTTGAATGACGCTTTTATGGCGAAATGAAGACGTTTGTCATAAATGTGAAAAAGCAGCTAAATATAAGCTGCTTGTTGTGAATCAGTGTTATGGCTATTTACCATTGTGACACAAGTTGATTTGTTCCCTCATAAAGCGTTTCACACCAAGAAACATAGTCGTGCCCGCTAGGTAACTCAATAGCATCAACTTGATAACCTTTGTGTTTTAGAACATCCAGTAATCGGTAGTGGTTCTGAATAATTCCCCCCCAACTACCGCGTTGTTCGAATAAGCCGGCCTCAAGGAAAAAACGGATAGGTTGCGTTGGTATAATTTCGATTTCACGAATTAACCACTCAGGGTCTTTATCTTTTGGAGCCCACCAATAAGATCCTGACATACTGATAACATTACCGAAGATTTCAGGATGTTGTAATGCATTCCATGTCGCGCCAATCCCACCATAACTGGAACCCGCAATAATCGTATGGCTTGCAGGCGCTTGAATTCCCATTTGTGCTAATTGAGGCATAAGCTCATCTGCCAGCAACTTAGGAAAGGCATCATTTGGGGGAAGCTCATCCCCACGACGCTCTGAATTTATGCTATCAACAAATATAATATTCATAGCTGGAAAACTCCCCTGATTCATCCACTTATCAAAGAATTTCTCCATTTGATAGTTTTGCAGGTAAATTTGCCCATCCAATAGCAACAATAACGCCGGTGATTCCATTGGTACATTAGGCTGATAAACCGTTATTTTTCTTTCGTTTTTTAATATTTGACTCACCAACGTAAAAGTCTCTAAACGGCCTTTAATCTGCCGATTTTCTACATCAGGAAAGTGACACTGGCGTATGTTCGGTGCCAATGATAACAACGAAAAACGGTTATATTTATCGACATTTAGGGAAGGAATAACGTGAGAATTATATGGGTCAGACTGCGCGGTGACTAGAATTGCTTTACGTTGAGCAAAACCGCCTTCCGGTACAGAAGGGATATCTGGTGCAATTTTATATTGCGATAACGTATCATTAGGGATGATAAAAGAACGATACCAAATATCCGTTCCCGCCAAATGGGCCATTCTTTCGTGATTACCTGACGGCGCACCTAAAATATAGGCGTTTGCTTTCGCGCCACGCCAAAGGAATGTCACCCGTTTTTGTCTATTTGAAAAATCTTCAACCAGTGGCGTTCCTTGCGCGGCAACGGCTTGCCAAAATGCGCTTGTATCACCATTTTGATAATATTCATCCAATAAACTTTGCAGCTTAGGAGTAACCGGTTCATTATCCTTTTTAATGGCTAAAGGCTGGTACTGGGTGACATCAAACTTTAATTGCCAAGGTTTACCCGGCTCACCATTCAACGCTAAATAATAAACCCCATTTTTTGATACTAAATAATCCGCATTATGAGGTTCTTGTACTGAACCGTACTCATGCAATGCACGCACTGGCTGTTTATTGGAATCCAATAATAGAACCTTGGAAAGACCTTCACCGCGTTGTTTTATAAAATCTTGCTGCGATACTTCAAAAGATAAGCAGCTATGACCTTCGCTATCATGTACCCCTTCAGCAAAGGAAAGCTCAGATAAACGTATACAGTCAGCGTGTGTTGCCATCACCGCAGAAGAAAACAACATACAACCTAAAAGAGGCAAAGATTTCACATCAAATTCCAGTGAGTCAATTGATAATAATTATTACTATCAAAAAACTCTTTTAAACTCAATGGCTCACAGCACGTTTTTCCACCAGTTGGTTAATTAACTGCAGCGCACTCAATAAATAATAGCGTTGTTTTTTTATTAATCTCAAATAACGGCGAGTCGCGGGAATGCGGCTCACCATTTCTGATGCCGTGTAAGGCTCAATTTCACAACGCCAACGACCTCGGCTAAACTCTATCTCGCAATGATTAAATTCCAGCTCTTCTAATGTTTGCCTAATAATTGGGTACTCATTCAGCCATTCAATAACTTTCTGCCCATCCATCTGCTTCGAAACAAAATGGATATGCTTCTTCTTTATAGTCCCACGGGTTTTTACTTCAATTTTTGCATTGATACTATCTGTACATTGGCCAGATACCGCAAAACGGCTATACACAATAAAAGCGAGAAACAATTTTCTTGGCCGTTCAGTCACCTCAATCGTTAATTCGGGTTGAGGCTGCACATGAAGCACTCCGGGTGCCCCCCACTCACATGGATAAGGCGCCATGTCCTTCTCAACACGGTTAAGAGTCAATCCTGTTTGATATCCGGCAGGCAAACGTTGCTGGGTAAACTTACCGATTTTCTTCCACAAAGACGGTTTAGGCGAGGTTACGTAATGGCTCAAGTTGGCCTCCTTCCATTTCTTCATCAGCGAAGGAATTAGATAAAACGTATTCAACATCCACAGGTTTAAATGGGTTCACTTTCTGTACAAAAACGGTCCAAATTAATGCATATCCGGCTGTTAAACCTAACATAATGGCAAAAGGAATATAGATATCCGATTTATTCATGCCTGGTGGAGTGATATACACAATCGCTAAAATAATCCCGACACTCGAAATAATTTGCGGTATAGGGAAAAAAGGCGAACGATAGGCTCGATGTAAGTCAGGTCGACGAATACGCAATAACACTACTGAAATCGTTACCAGCAAGTAAGCCGTACCCCAAGAACACACCGCCGCCAGTACCAATGGAATGATACGATCAAGGTCGCCTTGAATAGCAAAAGCGTGCAAACATGGGATCATCACAGCTACTAAAATACCGAATACTGGAGTTTTAAAACGAGGGTGCAAATAAGCAAAGATGCGTGGTAATGCCCCATCAAGAGCCATTCCATAAAGAATGCGAGGAACCGCTGCCATTAACGTATTGATGGTCGCTCCACCAGCCAGTAATAACGCGATACCTATCCAGTATTTACCAAACTCACCCATAACAATTTCGGCGAATGCAGGGATTGCCATCGGTGTTTCAAGTAAACGCGTACCTGTCAGCGGGTCAACGACCACATTTTCCACTTGGTTCGCTAGCGCTGCACCGAATAACACCATACAGAGTGCGACACAAAATAAACCTGTTGTCATCGCACGGGGAATCACTTTCGCGGAATTTTTAATTTCAGGAGCCATTGGGGTTACTAGCTCACAACCAACAAACATGAACATTGCCATACCAACAAAGCTCAGTATTAGTGTTGGGTCCGTATTGAGTGGCTGACCAAACCAGCCGTCCATATCCACATGAAATGGCAACAACAAACCACTCACACTAAAAATTACTAACGTGGACCACATGGCAAATGTCAGTACAACCTCGACCTTACCAAAGGCTTCAATACCAAATGCATTTAAGATACCAAACGTGACAACCAACCCAACACCAACCATCCAAGATGAGTTACTGGTCTCTAAGACCGTGTTGAGATGCTCAAAATTAACGAGAGCCATAATCCCTGACAGAATAGTTTCGGCAGTTCCTGCAAACACATGCACAATCAAGTAAGCCGAAAGCGCACCTGTTATCGCCCAAAAGCGTCCCATCCCACAAGAGATATAGTCATATACTGAGCCTGACGTTGGTAGAATGGCCGCAGCCTCCGAAAATGTAGTTAACTGAGCTTGCATCATGATGAAACTGAGTAGCACCGCTAAGGCAAACGTATCGCCACCGATGCCGAATCCACTCGTGACGGTTAAAATAACAGGACTGGCCATAATCAAACCAGCAGAACTCGCCAAGGTGGTCGGAAAGCCAACTTTCCCTTTTTCTAAATGTGTCGACAATTTTGAGGATAAATTCATCTTGCTTCCCTCTCACTCTCTACCTAGCTATTAATGTGAATTTTTTGTAAAAATAAAGTGGTTTCATATCCACTATAGAAATAAGCTTAAATCCACTGCTATCGTTCTAAAGGACGATACCCAGAGAGAGGGGAAATAAAGTATAGCTCGCGAAAAGTACCCATATTTTTAAAAACAAAAAAAATAATTAAAGTAATATCAATATGTAACAAACAAACCACTTGTTAATATATTAATAAATATCTTTCTAAAGATACCAAAAAGCAGCAAATCAATATTCATGAGGTTTTCATGAGTTTTAAATACTGCTATCAACTTCACGTTATTAATATGTTTATTTTATGTTAAATTCATTAAGAGGCATGATAATAATTCGATTAGTACACAAGGGAATATGATGAATTCACCATTATTCGAGCCTCATCAACAAACATTGATTGATTGCTGCCTAAATACCATTGCGCATATTATTCCGGTTTCTGCATTGGTGTATTACCTCGTGAATGATCATTGCCAACCAGATAACTACGTTCTTCACGGGATACCGGCAAAAATGCATGAAGAGTATCTCGCTTATTTTCACCAATTAGATCCTTTACACCCTGACCATTTTCGCAGCGATGATTTACGCTTAGTGAGAATGGATTCTGAAATACGCCAGCAGAATCAAGCTTTTTTCCATGATTTTATGCAGCCAAATAACATGACTGATATGGCGGAAATATTTATTCGTCGTAAAAATAAAATTATTGCGGGGATTTCGGTGCTGCGAGACAGCCCATTTAGCCAACAAGAAATCATGCGATTAAATACTATTTTACCTGTCGCTGAGCTGATGACATTTGATGTACTACCTGATTCCTTAGTGGCTTATACCCCCAAAGAACAAGAAATTATCCATTTAGTACGAGAAGGCGCGAGCAATAAGCGAATTGCATTATTACTGGGGGTTTCGCTATCAACAGTGAAGACTCACTTACGCAATATCTTCACTAAAGCAAATGTGACTAACCGAACCGAGCTTGTTTCATCCGGGTTTATCATTCACCAAGAAAAATGACAGTAAATCTAACGACCACCCGCCGTGGATGAACATCCACAATAGCTTTGTCTTTGAATTGATTAATAAGCCATAGTATCTATCAAATATAAAAAACCCGGCACGATGGCCGGGAAATGTTGATTAATTAAATATAAATTGAACACTAATAACGCACCATGACAGACTTTAACTCTGTGTAATACTCAATAAAGGCACTACCAAATTCACGACCAATACCTGATGACTTAATGCCACCAAATGGCACTGCGGGGTCAAGGAAGGTATGCATATTCACCCATACCGTTCCCGCTTCAATGCGTGAAATCATACGCATTGCTTTACTAAGATCATTTGTCCATAAACTCGCAGCTAAACCAAACGGAGTGCTATTCATCATCTCAATAAGTTCTTCTTCGTCATCGTAACTCAAGAAAGTCCCTATTGGCCCAAATGTTTCCTCTTTCATCAATACATCATCTGGGCTATTAGCACGAATAATGGTTGGAGGCACAAAGTACCCAGCGCCTGCAACGGGTTGGCCACCATAAATAATTTCACTACCCTCTTGGCGAGCTTTTTCAAACAAACCTAAGATTTTTTCGTAATGCGCTTTATTGGCCAGCGGCCCCATCTCGGTTGTTTCATCCAATGGAGAACCGACTTTCATCGCAGACAAACGCGTTTTTAGTTGCGCTAATACTTCATCCATCAATTTAGATGGAATATAGAACCGCTCAGCAGCCGCGCAAATTTGCCCTTGATTTAGATACCCCGCTTCAATAATCCCATTAACAATTTTTTCAACCGGAAGGTCAGCTAAGAATGCAGCACCATTTTTCCCACCAAGCTCCAGTGTTACTCGGGTTAGTTTACCTTCCATTGCTGAACGCCCTACCGCCAGCCCAGTCGGTACAGACCCCGTAAATGTCACTTTAGAACAAAGTGGATGATGAATCAGTGCCGGCCCAACTTCACGACCACCACCATTTACGATATTAATTACTCCGTCAGGAATTCCCGCCTCTTTTGCCAATTCCACCACTCTTAGCATAGTTAGTGGAGTAAATTCACTTGGTTTCAACACAATCGTACAGCCACATGTTAAAGCAGCCGCTAATTTCCAAATGGAAATCATAATAGAAAAGTTCCAAGGAATAATACCAGCCACAACACCAACAGGTTCACGCTGGGTAAATGCAGAATATTTCTCACCATTAAAAGAAGGCAATGAAACATTCAATGTTTCCCCGCTGATTTTAGTCGCCCAACCGGCAAAATAACGCAAAAACTGCGCAGATGACCCCACTTCAAGAAAACGAGATAATTGAATGGTTTTACCTGAGCATAACGTCTCTAACTGGGCTAATTCTTCAAGGTGCTTTTCAAGCAAGTCAGCAAGGCGGTTTAAGCAATTCCCTCTTTCCATTGGTGTCGTGTTTGCCCAAACTCCTTTAAATGCAGCATGAGCCGCATCCATTGCGGCATCAACTTCCGCTAAAGTTCCTTCTTTTACTTTAGCAATAACCTGTTCAGTGGCTGGGTTAACAACATCAAAAAAAGTATCGCCTTTGCCAGAAACCGGTAACCCGTTGATAAAATGACCGTGCTGACGCTTCAAAAACTCACTGACTTCTGGTAATAGGGTTAACTCGCTCATTGTTATCACTCCACTCAATAGAAATTAATTAGGCATTTACACAAGCTAAGTAATGTTTTACGAAGCGTGGTGTATCAATTTCCCATAAAACTTCGGTACCTTTCGCGGCAAACCAGGTATCGCCTTTATGGTATTCAACCGTCACACCGGTTTTCACATCCGTTAACTTCACCGAACCTTCGTGGACTGTCGCCATTTCATCAAATGGATATACCATTTTGAACTTGCCTTTAGTACAAGCAAAAATACCGCAGGTCAGGTTATCCGTTGGTTCACCGTGGATCATTGCAACACTCGCTTGAGGATCGCCTTCAACAACCACAGAGCCTAAATTTGTCACGCTACCAACATTCAATAACTCAGGTAGTGGTTTGTTTAACAGTAATGGACTAATCATAATTTTTACCTTTAATCGATTTTAATAAACTAGTTAGGTGGATAACGAATTAGCGACGACCTTGCCAATAACCGGATGTCTGATGCATTATTTTTGCCAACGAAACAATCACATTACGCAGACTATCTTTACCAATAATATTGGCGTGCGGGATAGAACTCATTAAGTCATAACGATGAGAACCTTCCACCATCCCTTCAGCAAGAACTTTGCACACAATCTGGCTTGGCGTAACACCAAAACCTGAATAGCCCTGTGCATAAAACACATTTTTGTGTTGTGGTAATGAACCAATTTGTGGAAATAAATTTGCACTACATGCCATTGGTCCACCCCAAGCTAATTCAATTTTGACGTCTTTGAGGTAAGGAAAGACTTTTAGCATTAAATTACGATTCCATGCTTTAAGATCAGACGGAATATATTCAAGAAAATGAGTGGAACTGCCAAATAATAGGCGATTCTCATTCGTCACCCGGTAGTAATCTATTACAGGACGAATATCACTATAAGCACCACGAATTGGGCTAATTCGCTCGATTAATTCATCAGGTAGCTCTTCCGTCATTAATTGATATGCGTAAGTATTAATAGTTTTAGGGTAAATCGTCGGCTCAAGGCCATTTAAAAATGAATCGCAAGCCCACAGCATTTTCTGTGCTTTAACTGTTCCCATCGCAGTTCTGACTTTGATGGTATTACCATATTCCACATTTAATACTTGGCTATTTTCAAATATTTTAGCGCCATATATTTCACTAATCGCTTTCGCTTCACCCAATAATAAATTCAATGAATGAACATGACCGCCACCCATGTGTTTGATCCCACAGGTATAAGCATCAGAACCAATAATCTGTTTTAGTTCTGAGCCACTGTAAAACTCAATTTCTTCATCAGGATCAACTGACTTAAAATCTTTTAGCCAACTGCGTAAGGTTTTTTCTTGGCGCTTATTACTACCTAAGTATGCGTAACCACGGCAAAAATCTGCATCAATATCATATTTAGCGATACGATCACGCATGATCCCTGCGCCCATATTACTGAGTTTAAAAATCGTTTCTAAACCCTCTGGCCCGACATATTTTTTGATTGCATCGATATCATGGCCAATGCCCGCCATTACTTGCCCGCCATTACGCCCTGAACCACCGTAGCCAAGGTGCCGTCCTTCCAAAATAGCGATATTGGTAATCCCTTTCTCACACAGCTCAAGCGCAGTATGGATCCCAGAAAAACCACCACCAATAATCACCACATCAACATCAAGATCTTCCTTTAGCGTAGGAAAACGTAAGTCATACTTTTTAGTTGCTGCATAGTAAGTCAATGATTCTACTTGGTTATTCATTATGGATACCCTATTTAGTATCTTTCGATAACTCGATTATCTTAACCTTACATTAACAATTACATAGCCCTTTAGGGACATTCGAAACATAAAGTTAACAATTGTGACGCAAGTAGAATATTTAAATAATAATAAAATTTTAAAAAAATAAAAAAACAATCTAAAAATCAAATAATTAATAAACCATTCTCATATTAATAATAATGATTATTAATTTAATTTTAGTTCATACAAATCATCTAGACAAAAATAAAAAAAATAATGCAGCAATAAAAAAGATAACAAGCTATAAAATGCTATTAAATCATTAGGTTAAAATAAATATAAAAACACATTATACTTAGCTTAACCTATTCATTAATAAGTTAAATAATTCAACCTGTGAATTAATATTTAGTTTTTGATAGATATTTTTACGATGATTTTTCACTGTTCCTAAACTAATGAAAAGCATCTGTGCAATTTGTGGTGAACCTTTACCTGCTAAGATTAATTCGACAACTTCACACTCTCTTGGTGTCAGCCCAAATCGTGTTTGCATATCAGTATTTTGATGGTGGTTCGACACCGAAGAAGGAGAAACATCTTTATGAAGTTTCACCATACTACGAATGATATCGAAGGCGTCTTTAAGGGGCGCTTGCGTATATTTTCCCGAGAAAAAAGGCCTATCTTCATTACCAAAAAAAATGCCTAATTGCCTGTCAGTTGAAATATCTAATAACAACCCAGCTTCATCACACCACCCTGTCTTACGATAAAAATTGAGATAATAATCTGTATGATAAAATCCTTTAGGTGCGAGTTCTTTTAGTGTTAATACTTTGGAAGCGCCTCCCTTTTGGATTTCTTGGTAGAATGGATCCATTAAATAAGCACCTCGTTGATAGATTCTGTTAATACTATCGCTATTACGGCGCTCTACTTTGGAAAGAAATCGGGGTGGAGCTCCTTTTTCAAAGGAGTAAACAATCGCATTATCGAATGCAATAAGTGAAGATAACCATGATAATAAATTAGGATAAAACTGGTTAGTTGCAACAGAATCAATGACATCAGGTAATTTTTCCAGATAGTTCTCCATTCTGCCTCCACAATTATTAACTAATTAATAAACCCCCTCTAGGCGGCTTCATTTATATTGCTTAAAACTTCATAAAGAACACATTATCTTTATAAACTCAACACGATTGTTATTAATATGTTAATCACATCACTCTATATTAGTAACCCTAATGAATAATTTCATTACATTAGTATTCATAAAAATAGAACTTACATCACATAAAAATAAATTTATCCATATATTATGTTAATTAAAAGTAAATAACCTAATAAAAGGAGAAATAATGTCTAGCAATAAAATTATTATCGATTGTGACCCTGGCCATGATGATGCAATGGCAATTTTCTTAGCATTAGGCAATTCAAATGTAGAGTTACTTGCGGTAACGACGGTTGTCGGAAACCAAACTTTAGACAAAGTTACTTATAATGCACGCGCAATTATGGAATTCGTTAGTGCAAATGATATCCCTATCGCTGCTGGTTGCTCTAGGCCATTAGTGAGAACAATACAGACTGCCCCAGAAGTTCATGGAACAACAGGACTGGACGGCACTCACCTCCCTGAACCCAAATTACCTATTGACCAACGACACGCTGTGGACTTAATTATTGATACGCTGAAGTCACATCCCTCTAAAACGGTTACTCTCGTACCTATCGGAGGACTCACAAATATTGCTTTAGCCGTGAGGAAAGCACCTGAAATTGTAGAATTAGTAAAAGAAGTTGTTTTAATGGGAGGAGGCTACCATACGGGCAACCGTACTGCAGTCGCCGAATTCAATATCCTTATAGACCCTGAAGCTGCTCATATCGTGTTTAATGAAACTTGGCCTATCACTATGATTGGGTTAGACCTTACACACCAAGCAAGGCCAGACGACCAAATAATGGAAGCAATTGCAGCGTTAAATACACCTGTAAGTGACTTTGTTGTTGAATCTCTAAATTACTACACGGCAGGTTACCGTAGACGTAATGGCTATACTGACCACGCCCCGGTTCACGACCTATGCGCTGTTGCTTATGTTATCGACCCATCCATAATGGAAACGATTAAGGCTCCAATTGATATCGAGCTACAAGGCGCTCTAACAACAGGTATGACAGTGACTGACTTTCGCCATCCAGCTAAAGCAGATTGCCACACACAAGTCGCCACAACATTAAATAACCCTCAGTTATGGGATATGTTTATTGCTTCTCTAAAGCAACTAGAAAAATAAAAACAAAAAGGTAGCCTATAAAAACAGCTACCTTTTCAGAAGATTATGATTTGATAATTTCTTTTAACTTAGTGTAGCGTCTAATTAATCGCCATTTTAATTTTACTGTTGTTGCATGCGCCCACACTATTTGCCAATAACCCTTATCAAAAAATAGTTGTACCATTTCCTTCTGTACATCGGGTGATTTAATGGCTAATAGCGCTTGAATCACCCCCAAACCTTCCTTTCCTACCTGCCATAAGCAAGCTGGTGCCTGTTTAACTTGTTCAGGATAACGCTGGTAAATATTTAGCAGCATATCAATAATCTTCAAATACGTTTTTATCTTGCGGACAGAGCGTTCATCACCACTTAATGAATGCGAAACAGATTGGTTATGGATTAAATATCGGTAGTATTGTTCATTAATAAATTGCACGCGCTTCGCCACGAGTAAGACTTCCGTCGTCCAAGGAATGTCTTGATGATGTAACTTAGGCTCAAAGAAAAATTTGTGTTGGCGCAACATGTCCAAACGATATAAATTCAGCCAAGTTACATGCAGAAACTTGCGTGAACTTAAGCCAATTTCAAGCCATTCAGGGCCTGAAATTACCCCAGTTGACGGGACTTTATTCGGTGGGAAAATTGCCTTTGGTGCATCACCATTAGTATAAACATAAGTTCCATTACAGGTTGCAACATCGAGGTCATTTGATAATGCTATTTCTAATAAACGCCCATACATTTGAGGGCTAATTTCATCGTCAATATCAGGGAATGTAATATATTTTCCCGTAGCCTCTACCATCCCCGTATTACGGGCAACTGATACGCCTTGGTTCTCTTGATAAAGCACTTTTAAATGTACAAATTTATCTGCGTAAGACTTAATGATGTCTTCACTTTTATCTTTAGAACCATCATTAACAACGATCAACTCCCAATTTTCTAACTTTTGCGCGATTAAGCTATCAAAAAACTGAGGTAGAAATTTTTCACCATTATATACAGCAACGACAATACTCAAAACTGGCTGAGAAGACATGTATTAACCCTATACCAATCTATTAAAAATTATTCATAAGCTAAATAATTAAACCAAATATAAAGCAAAGTAGCAGATAGCAATATGTCACTTCATGTTACTTCACTAAAATTAATAAGTTAGAAAAGAAAAAATCACATTGGTTCCATTGTCATAAAAATTTAATAATTTAAAATTCAGATTTATCAATCTGCAATGGAATTATCTTATTTGTAAGTATGATTTATATTGTAATGAACTAATTATCCATTAATTGACCTAATAAACATTAATGACACCTTAAAAAATATTGAGGATATTCTTGTGGCTGGAAGTAGCTTACTCACATTACTTGATGATATTGCCGCTGTACTAGACGATGTTTCCGTCATGACAAAAATGGCTGCCAAAAAAACATCCGGAGTTTTAGGTGATGACCTCGCACTAAACGCCCAGCAAGTCACAGGCGTTCGTGCAGAGAGGGAAATTCCTGTTGTTTGGGCCGTCGCTAAAGGGTCATTTGTTAATAAATTAATACTTGTTCCTTTAGCGTTGTTAATCAGTGCGTTTATCCCTTGGGCTATCACACCTCTACTCATGATTGGTGGAGCCTATCTTTGTTTTGAAGGAGCAGAAAAAATCACTCATAAGCTATTGCATTCTAATGCAAAAGATTCTACTCCCCAACACCAATTGCAATTATCAGCAGAAGAACTTAAGGAATTTGAAAGTAAAAAAATCAAAGGAGCTATTCGTACCGATTTTGTTTTATCAGCTGAAATTATTGCCATCACACTCGGCATTGTTTCCACTACCTCTTTTATCAACCAAGTAGCCGTACTCTCTATCATTGCTATCGTGATGACTGTCGGTGTGTATGGCTTAGTTGCAGGTATTGTGAAATTAGATGACTTAGGCTTTTATTTACAGAAGAAAACCTCTTCTTTATTAAAAAAATGTGGTAATGCCTTAATTTATGCGACTCCTTATCTCATGAAAACATTATCTATTGTAGGAACAGCTGCGATGTTTATGGTCGGTGGAGGTATCCTAACGCACGGTATCAGCTATATTTCAGAATGGATTACCGAAATATCATTTACCGCAACCTTAACACCTATCATTGGTAGTACTATGCAGTTTGTCTTACCGACTATAATTAATTTATGTTTTGGGCTAGTAACCGGCCTAATCCTTGTCTCGATAATCTCACTATTCAAAAAATTTAAAAAAGCCTAAAACAAAAAGATAGCTCTATCGATTAGAGCTATCTTTCTTCCTGCCATTCGATAGTTTTTCAGTAACATTTTTCGGTGTATATTATTTTACACATTGATTTTCATCGATATTTAAACTGATCTAAATCAAAGGAAATTCATCTTTAATTTAAGCTATAATACGTATCCCCATTCCAGACTAAACCAAATTTAATCTTATATATCAATAAATAAAAGTACAAAACTTAAAGAGAAATTTTATTTTCTATTTTCTATTTTGTTATAACACCAGAAAATTACTACCAAAGTAGTATATTTAATGTTCGCCCCTTTATGAACAATACTAGAACTATGCATTTTAAGTTCGCTAGCGCGACTCTTTAAGGAAGTGACACATGCCCACACTGTATCGTCGATTTTCAATTATTAACCAAGTGATCGGCCTTATGCTACTTATTGCGATCTTAGGAATTATTGGGATGACGATTTCTAATCGAATGATTATAAGTGTACAAGGTAATGCTCACGCAATAAATAAATCAGGTTCACTACGAATGCAGAGCTACAGGTTGCTTTCTCTCGTCCCTCTGAATACTCAAAATCAGCGTTATCTCGACGCATTAGAATCTGACCTCATTAGCCCAGAACTGACTCAAGTTGTAAAAATTGAAAGCTTAACGCCTCAATTTGATGAGCTCTATAATTACTGGTTACATATCTTACGACCTTCATTAATGGAAGCAAATACGCCTAACGATGCAAGGTACGAAGTTATATCATTTGTAAGTAAACTTGATGAATTGGTTCATAATATTGATGAGAAAACAGAAAGAAAGATTGCTTATGTAGCTATGACACAACTGATTTTTATTAGCTTAGTATTCTTATTACTTATGGGAACCATCTGGCACTTAAGAAGAAAAATTTATTACCCATGGGTTAAATTATTATCAATGGTCAATGCGATTGGGCGAAAAGATTTTAGCCAACGCTACCCTAAAAATAATAGGCAAGATGAGTTAAACGCATTAGGAGAAACGCTGAATCAAATGTCAGATGAATTAGCGCTAAGCTATCATCAACTTGAAGAAAGAGTTGCAGAAAAAACTGCAGATTTAATCACAAAAAATAAAGTGTTATCTTATTTATATCAATCAAACCAAATTCTTCATTCATCAGATCCCCTCTATTTGCGATTACAAAAAGTCCTTATTGAACTAGAAAACATTACCATACTCAAAAATCTAAGTTTACGGTTGTATGAAGAAAGTAATGAAGCCTATTTTCATGAAATATGTTGCCGTTCAACCGGATTATCTGAAGAAAAGACAACGAAGCTAAAACAACAAATTTCAATCGATAAACCTCTCAGCTTACAATGGGATTTATCAGACAATATGCATCGTTATGGCGTTATTATTGGTGAGATTGAAGATAATCAAATACTTTCAGACGAACAAAACAACCTCGTTTCTGTTCTAGCAAAACAAATCTCTGGTATGCTCGCGATGGAGCACCAAATAGAACAACAACAACAGTTGCTTATCATGGATGAACGTTCTGCAATTGCACGCGAACTTCATGACTCTATCGCTCAGTCTTTATCTTGTTTGAAAATGCAAATTAGCTATCTGCAATTACAGCCTGAGCCATTACCAGAAAAACCTCAACAGCTTTTAACAGAAATGCGCAGCGAAATTAATACCGCATATAGCCAACTGAGAGAGCTATTAACCACATTTAGGCTTAAATTAATGGAACCTGGCCTACTTCCCTCATTAGAAAGTACCATTAATGAATTTAGCGAACGTATGGGGTATACAGTAACCTTAAACTACGACCTACCCGCAAAGAGTATTTCACCACACCAATCTATTCATATTATACAAATCGTCCGAGAAGCATTAACTAATATTCTAAAACATGCTAATGCAACATCGGCTGAGGTTTCATTAAACCAGTATGATGGTATTGTTACTATTACCATTATCGACGATGGTGCAGGGATCACGTCAAACACTGATAAACTTAATCATTATGGGCTTATTATTATGAGAGAAAGAGCATTAAGCCTTAATGGTAATTGTTGTATTACACCTAGGCCTCAAGGTGGAACAGAGGTAAAAGTTACCTTTCCTTTATCTGACGCTTAACATACCGGAAAATCATCTATGGAAAATACAAATATAGTAAACGAAAAATCAACCATTCTACTTATTGATGATCATCCGATGCTAAGAAATGGAGTCAAACAATTGATTAGTTTGGAATCTTCATTACAAGTTATCGGTGAAGCAGGAGATGGTAAAACAGGTATACAGATCGCTGAAGAGCAAGATCCTGATCTTATTTTACTGGATCTCAACATGCCTGGAATGAATGGTTTTGAAACTCTTGATGAACTTAGAAAGCGAGAACTATCCGGTAGGATTATTCTTTTTACTGTTTCTAATTATAGTGATGATTTAGTCAATGCACTAAAAAGAGGTGCTGATGGCTATTTGCTTAAAGATATGGAGCCTGAAGAGCTTATAGTCGCCCTAAAAGAAGCCGCTAGCGGTAAGTTAGTTGTTAGCCCAACATTAGCATCTGTACTTGCTGAATCACTCAGAGACAATACCACACAGGATGATAATAATATAACTTCATTAACACCAAGGGAAGCCGATATTCTAGAGCTGATATCACAAGGCTTATCAAATAAAATGATAGCTCGTAAACTAGATATCGCAGAAAGCACAGTAAAAGTACATGTTAAACATTTACTTAAAAAGCTCAATTTAAAATCAAGGGTTGAAGCCGCTGTTTGGGTGTTACAACAAAAATAATTTTTAATCTCACAGCTATATAAGCTTATGATAGCTGTGAGCTTTGAAAAAATCATGTTAACTAATAAACAGCTCTAATATGCAAACTTATATTTTTAATTATACTAAACTAGTGTAATAATTTTTATGATGGAAAATAGTATAAATGGAAGATGAATTAATTTTAGTTAATGAACATGATGAACCTGTTGGTGTTATGTCAAAATTATTGGCACATCAACTCGGTTATCTACATCGAGCATTTTCAGTATTTATCTTTAATGAGCAAAATGAGCTATTAATTCAACAACGGGCACTTCATAAATATCATTCAGCAGGGCAATGGGCAAATTCTTGCTGTAGTCACCCTAAACCTAATGAGGATACTCAGAAAGCTGCTGAACGTAGGCTTCAAGAGGAGCTAGGCTTTGTCACCCCATTAACATATGTGGGTTCCTTAATTTATAAAGCTGATGTTCAGGGAGGCTTAATTGAACATGAATATGACCATATTTTTATTGGTTATTACAACCAATATATTCAACCAAATAGGGATGAAGTTTCATCTATACGGTGGGTAAGTCTTCCTCAATTAAAACAAGAGATCGTTCTTACGCCTGAAATATTTACACCATGGTTTAAAAAAATATTGGAAGAATTTCCTTTATTAAATATTTTAAATAAATGAGTTTGTAATATTTTAATTTTTAAGACACCATTCAAATCATAAAAAAATTTATATAATATTACATATCATAAAGATATATTATAGATGAGAAAATAATTTAATTATCAGTTTCATATAAATAAATAGTGCTAGTTTAATCTCAATTCTCAACGTAGGCTAACTAATCTTTTCCATTGAATTATTTTCAATACTAAATATTGTCATTATTATTTATTCATTGAATATAATTACATTATTAATAAACTTTACTGGTATATTTCTATAGTAAGTAATCACTTAAAACTTACTGCGGCCTTATTCACTATATTTTATTCCTTCTTTTACCCGATATATTTTTAATCCTATAATAAGTGAGCTATTACTCACTACCTTATCCCCTCAATCGCATTCCCCCCTGAATACTCAGAGTGCAACGCGTTGATTTAATTCTTCCCTCTTAACTCCCCATCCTCTTTGCAGCT